>JBGSIM010000063.1:0-100859 GCA_041742535.1 Cyclobacteriaceae bacterium
TAAAAAATTCTTTTATCTGATCACGAACGAAGAGCATCCTGGCGAAAAGCATTTCTACAAAATGTCAGTAAGTGGTGGTAAGCGAGAAAAACTTACTACAGGCACAGGTGCCAACGAAGTCAATCTTTCACCAGATGAAAAATGGTTGGCCATCCGTTATTCGTATAGCAACAAACCCTGGGAGCTTTACTTACAAGAAAACAAACCGGGTGCTAAGCCACAGCAAATCACAAACTCACTAACAGCTGAATTCAAATCGTATAACTGGCGCGAACCTGAAGTAACAACCTTCAAAGCGCGCGATGGTGCAGATGTCTATACACGCCTTTACAAGCCTGAAAAGCCAAACGGTGCGGCAGTTGTGTTTGTGCATGGTGCCGGGTATTTACAAAATGCCCATAAGTGGTGGAGCAGCTATTTCCGCGAGTACATGTTTCACAACTTATTAGTAGATAAAGGTTATACCGTCCTTGATTTGGATTATCGCGCCAGTGCTGGTTACGGTCGCGATTGGCGCACAGGCATCTATCGCTTTATGGGGGGCAAAGATTTAACCGACAATGTAGATGGCGCAAAATGGTTGACTGAAAAACACGGCATTGATCCAAAACGGATTGGTGTGTACGGTGGCTCCTACGGTGGCTTCATTACGTTAATGGGTATGTTTACCACCCCCGATGTATTTGCGGCTGGCGCTGCCTTGCGACCAGTAACCGATTGGGCTCAATACAATCATGGGTATACAGCCAACATTTTAAATGTTCCCTATCAGGATAGTATCGCGTATGTAAAGAGTTCTCCACTTTATCATGCCGAAGGATTGAAAGGTCATTTGTTGATTTGTCATGGAATGGTAGATGTAAACGTACACTTTCAGGATGCTGTAAAACTCTCGCAACGATTAATTGAGTTGGGCAAAGACAATTGGGAGCTTGCTGCTTATCCCATGGAAGACCATGGTTTTGTAGAGCCTAGCAGCTGGACAGACGAGTATAAACGGATTTTGAAATTGTTTGAGACAAATTTGAAATAACTTAACGCTCATAGCATAGTTAAAAGCAATCCTTAAAAGGGATTGCTTTTTTATTGCTTCTCCCCTCACATTAATGATTTCTTCTAAACCCAGCTATTGATTCCCTAAGCATTAAATACGTCCTTATTAAAGGTGCTTTCTAGAGAAGTTAAGTGGTGTATCTTGTTCCAATCTTACCTTACGTTACACATCGGAATTCAAATCAACATAAAATATTTCCTTAATCATCTAAACCAATCCTTTAACTCAATCATCAATCTCAGTCTTTACCTTATAAATTATTAGCATAATATTATTTTAATAATAATATTTATAGACATTTGTAACACTATGGCAAATAGGATTTACTCTGCACCCATTGTGGTTGTTATTGAATGACGTTCCTCAACAACCCTGCGGCTTATAAAGTATGGATCTTTGCTCCTTATCTGGAGACGGATGACCCGACCTTAAAATTCTACTACGACTACACACAAAGTATTGCCGAATACACCAAAGTATTTAGCGAAGTGGATTGTGAATGGGAGTGGATAAATATCACACTTGCCAACTTACCTGAAGCGATAACAAAGGTTATTAAGCACAGAAATAAAGAGAATATAGTGCTCAACCTTTGCGATGGAGATGAAATTAATGATGTCCCAGGTATTTCAGTAATCCATGCATTAGATGCCAGTGGCATAACATACACAGGCTCTGACTCACATTTTTATAAGGTTACTACATCAAAAATTACCATGAAGGAAGCCTTCGACCAACATGGTATAGCCATACCGAAGTGGGTTAAATTAAATGGGCACATCGATAAACAGATGTTTCATAAAACCGGAATGCCTGCTATTGTTAAGCCTGCTATCTCAGCCGGCAGCATGGGCATTAGTGTAAAGAACGTGGTTAGTGATTTTGATGAGTTAAAAGAGGTAATGACCTCCATCAAACAAGGATTTAAAGGTTGGAACTTACATGGAGCCGGATTGCTGGCCGAACAATTCATAATAGGAAAAGAGTACACTACCTTTTTAGTAGGCTCACATGATCAACCCGATCAGATAAAATTCTATTGCCCTATTGAGCGTGTCTTTCACCATTCCTTACCAGAGAAAGAACAGTTTTTATCCTTTGAAAGACTATGGGAAGCGTATGATCAGGAAAGCCCCATGCCTAATGATGAGTTTTTCTACGAATATAGAGCAGTACGCGCACCCGAGTTGGCGGGTCAATTAAAAGATTTAAGCATTGAAGCCTTTAAGGCTGTGAAAGGAATGGGCTATGCTCGCCTTGATTTCCGGATGGAAAAAGGAACCAATAAACTTTTTGTATTAGAGATCAATGCCCAGTGCGGATTGAGCGATGATGAAGACTACACTTCAATTGGAGCGATTTTGCGCATGAGCAATAAAACATTTACCGATTTGATTGTAGAAGTGCTGGATGATGCCCTACTTCGTAAAACTCCGGTATTAACTGAAATGCCAGTCCGCAAAACAAATACAAAAAAATCAGCCCCGGCATTTTCCCGCCTGCGCGGATAACAATAACAAAAGCATTAACAGCATGAAAGTTTGCGTTCTACAACCTGATTATAGTACATCTGATGTAGATTATCAGCATTACGATCCGGCCCGCAATCTTAGCGCGCTGCTGCCCAACGATCAGGTAGATCATGTTTTACTGAATAAGCTTACTACTTACAAGCAACTAAAAGAACTCCGTAAGAAGAAGTACGATATCTATGTAAATCTATGCGAAGGCTATTTGGATTGGACAGTACCTTCTATCGATGTAATCAATGCGTTAGATGCCCTCAATCTTCCATACACTGGCCCTAATGCTATTTTATATGATCCGCCAAAGCCTTTAATGAAATACGTGGCTTATTGTGCGGGTGTTAATAATCCAAACTTTGCAGAGATCTGTGGAACAAAAAATCTTGCTGAGAAAATAAGCCATCTAACCTTTCCACTCTTTGTAAAGCCCGCCAAAGCTGGCGATAGTTTGGGTGTAGATGAGCATTCATTGGCTAATGACTTCCCTCACCTTCAAAGTAAGGTTGAAGATTTGATAGCCGAAGGGTATGATGATATTCTGGTTGAAGAATACATCGCTGGTCAGGAATACACTGTCTTAGTAGCTGCCAATGTAGATTCAGTTGGGTGCAAAGCGTTAAGTCCTATTGAATATCAATTCCCGAAAGGATTTAAATTTAAAACGTACGCACTTAAAACTTCGGAATTACATACCGATGTGAACAAACCGTGCACAAACAAAGAAGTGGAAGCCAAATTAAAATCAGCTGCCGAAAAAATCTTCAATGGCTTTTCGGGTGTAGGTTATGCGCGATTAGATTTTCGAGTGAATAAAGATTTAGAAGTTTATTTTCTGGAAATCAATTTCACCTGCTCAGTTTTTTATGAGAATGGTTACGAAGGTTCTGCCGATTACATTCTTCAGTATGACTCTATTGGAAAGGCAGGTTTCTTAAAACATATTATTGCAGAAGGGATTGCCCGGCATGAAGCCAAGCAGAAAAAATATAAGGTAAAAGGCAACTCTATTAATGGCTATGGCATCATTGCTCAAAAGCCATTAAGAAAGGGGGAAGTTATTTTTCAAATTGAAGAAACTGCACAGCGCATCGTAACCAAACGCTACGTTGAAAAAAACTGGACAGCTGAACAATTAGAAGTATTCAGACAATACGCGTATCCGATTTCAGATGAGGTTTATATCCTGTGGGATCACAAACCCCAAAACTGGGCGCCTCAAAATCATTGCTGCGATCCTAATACTGTGTATGATGGATTGAATCTTATCGCCTTACGGGATATTGGTGCTGATGAAGAACTCACACTCGACTATGCCGATCTTCTGGACGATAACATACAATCTTTTGTGTGTACGTGTGGCAGTCCAAACTGTCGTAAAATCGTTTCGGGCAGTACCGAAAATTCTATTACCCAGCGTGAAAAATTTTCATGGAAAGAGCGGATGATCATAAACAAATCCGACTCTGATCTAAACTCTGCAGTAGGGTAACTTACCATATTGAAAATAGATTGCAATTAGCATACTTTTATAAGTATGAAAAATCTATTCTCAATTCTACTTTGTCTCCTTAGTCTTCAAATACTTTCAGCACAATCAACACAAAAAACATTGCATGTAGGTGTGGCAGGTTTAACTCACGGCCATGTGGGTTGGATTTTAGGCTATAAGAAAAGTGATATTGTAGAGGTGGTGGGCATTGCTGAATCAAACCGCGCATTAGCAGAAAAATTATCAAAGCAATATGGGTTTAGCATGGATCTCGTGTACTCGAGTTTGGATGAAATGCTGGACAAAACTAAGCCTGAGGCAGTCACTGCGTTCAATTCCATTTTTCAACATTTAGAAGTTGTGAAAGCCTGTGCCCCACGGGGCATCCATGTGATGGTGGAAAAGCCATTGTCTTACCGACTTGATCACGCCAAGGAAATGGAAGCCTTGGTAAAAAAGCACAACACAAAACTGCTCACCAATTATGAAACTACGTGGTATGGAAGCAATCATAAAGCGTATGAGATTGTCCATACTGAAAATGCGGTTGGTCCGATCCGTAAGATTGTTGTGCATGATGGCCATCGTGGTCCGAAGGAAATAGGTGTAGGTCCTGAGTTCTTAAACTGGCTTACTGATCCCGTTCAAAATGGAGGCGGTGCCCTGATTGATTTCGGATGTTACGGAGCCAATCTCATTACATGGTTAATGAAAGGCGAACGACCTACTTCTGTTACGGCTGTCACGCAACAAATGAAACCTGATATTTATACCAAGGTAGATGATGAAGCAACCATTATTCTTACCTACCCACACGCTCAGGGAATCATTCAAGCTTCATGGAATTGGCCTGTTGGCAGAAAAGATATGGAAGTGTATGGCCAAACCGGGTATGTAAATACCATAGATGGACTAAACATGCGGATTCGCAAAAGTGAAAAAGATAAGGAGGTTCCATTCACGGCAGAGCCAACACAATTTCCGCAAGACGAACCTTTCGCTTATTTAGCAGCAGCAATTCGTGGCGACATCAAATCTGAAGACGACCTCTCTTCCTTGAAAATAAATATGATTGTTGTTGAGATATTAGATGCTGCGCGTAAATCTGCGAAGGAAGGGAAAGTAGTTTATTTGAAATAATTGACATTATAGAATTATGAGACTAGGACTTTTGATAGGACTTGCTGCACTGATCGGTTGCGATAAAAATAGCAAACAATCCAATCTGTCGGTTGGAGATTTCCAAAGTGCCAGTTTCCAATTAGGGAAAATTGGCTCAAACAACTTTGTCCATCAAGATCAATCATTCGTGAAAGTCGATGCTAATAAAACTCAAATAGTAAATGTTACCTTTTCAGAAAAATATTTAAATAGAGATAATGAGTTTGAATATTACATCATTAAAAAGAAAGAAGAAACTATTACGGTTAGAGGTCAAGAAGGTCAAGACTCAAAAATTACTCTTGCTTTTTTCTCTCTAAAAGACAAAAAACTGATTAAATCCATTTCTAAAAATTTTGACGATATATCAGTTTCAAGTGAGTACTTAATATCAACGAAATATGGTTGTTGTGGATCGGAAGATTATAATGAATTATCATCAATATGGACAAATGAAACTTTTCTAAAATTTAATTCGAAATACTACCACATTGAAATACCAAATTCACACATAAGTCTTTACATAGGTTATGTTAGCGACTCCAGAGATGAGGAGAAATTAATACTTGGAGAATTGTACTTAGCTCATGCTCTTCCATATCTTCAACAAGTGAAAAACTCGTATTCATCAAATTTCAAAATTGTTAATAAGCTAATCTTCAAAGCAAACACCTTGCAGGTATTTAATAATTTGGGTCCCTTTACGCCATCAATTACTCTTGTTAAAAACATTTCTAAAGATGAATTGATCGATTATGAAGATCATCAAGAATTGCGTCTATGGTCTTTTAACAATACTAAAAGTTTGGATGGCGTTGACTTTCTTGGGTTAAATATCAAATTTGAAAGCGATGTTAATGAATCAATCTCTCTCGATATCCCAATAAAAAATGGTCTTTTGTTCGGAGACAATTCTACTGAAAAAGTAATTGTGGTCGATAAATAAGTAGTTTTTAGTAATGCTCTGTCCAATTCCTGCCACCTCATTTGTTATTGGCATATTCAGTAACCATTCAAACTAAAATTGATTCCTTATAAGAAGATCAGGTAGGAAGTAAGAATAACATCCTGTATTTTCAATTTCTTAAACCCTTCTGTCATGACTACCTTCCGAAAGACTGCTTTTCTATCTTCCGCATTAACACTTCTATTCACTGTTGCACTGCTTGGCCAAAATCTCCCCACTGCAAAACCAGAAGACATCGGATTTTCGAGTAAGCGATTGGAACACATCGATGAAATTTTCAGTGGCTTTGTAAAAGATAATAAATTGGCAGGTAGTACAATCCTGATTGCTCGCAAAGGAAAAGTAGGTTACTTCAAATCATTTGGCTTTCGCGATGTTGATACCAAAGCGCCCATGAAGAATGATGCTATTTTTAGAATTGCCTCGCAATCCAAAGCGATCATCAGTGTTGGGGTTATGATTCTTCAGGAAGAAGGAAAATTATTAATTCAAGAACCTCTAAGTAAATACCTTCCTGAATTTAAAGAAACAAAAGTAGCGCAACCAAAGGAAGGTGGTGGCTACGAAGTTGTGAAAGCAAAACGACAAATCACGGTGCGTGATTTACTGACGCATACTTCAGGTATTAGCTACGGCTATGGATTGGCCAGTCAGGAGTGGAACAAAGCGGGTATTCAAGGTTGGTACTTTGCTGATCGTGATGAACCAATTGTCGAAACGTTAAAACGTATGGCAACTTTACCGATCGATGCTCAACCCGGCACAGAATGGGTCTATGGATATTCAACTGACATTTTAGGAGCTGTCATTGAAAAAGCATCAGGCGTGCCATTAGATCAATTTCTAAAGTCACGGATTTTTGATCCACTTGGTATGAATGACACGCATTTCTATTTACCAAAAAATAAAGTAGATCGACTCGCTACTGTTTATTCTCCAAAAGAAGGTAAGCCATTGGAAGCCGCTCCTACTGCCGGAACCATGGATAGTCAGGGTGCTTATGTAAATGGGCCACGAAAAAGTTTTTCAGGGGGTGCTGGCTTGCTCTCTACAGCCACCGACTATTATCTTTTTTTACAGATGATGGCGAATAAAGGCGAGTTGAATGGCAAACGCATACTCTCGCCAAACACAGTCGATTTGATGACCATCAATCATTTGAGTGATGAAATTAAATTCAGACCGGGTCAGGGTTTTGGACTTGGCTTTAGCGTAGTGATGGATAAAGGTCAGCGCGGACTTCCTGGTTCGGTAGGTGAATATGGTTGGGGTGGCGCATATGGCTCAACGTATTGGGTTGATCCGAAAGAAGAATTGGTAGTAGTTTATTTTACGCAAGTCAGACCTTCCTCCATTGCCAATGATCAGGTGATGCTAAGGACACTTATTTACCAGGCATTACTGGATTAAAAAACTATAACTACAGATTCACTGATTATTCTCTATTTACGATAATCTGTGAATCAGTGGCTTAAATGGTTTAAAAAACTATTCTTCCCTTAATCGTTGAATGCAATTATCCAACGAACGATAATGATGATAAATGCTTTTCCAGATTTGTCCTTTTAAAGCGGTCTTCATCTCAGGTTGTTTATCAATACCACCCGCATACCAATCTCCATTTTCGTGATCGATTAAATATTTATCAGTGTACCCCCACAAGGTTTCAAACTTCTTATAATACTGAAGTTCATCCTCCGGAAATAAATCTGCCATTAACAACAAGGCATTTAATCCTTCCGCTTGCGCCCACCAGTTTTTAGTATCGTGGGTGATGGTGATGCCCGGTTTGTCTTTGAAATAATATCCTTCGTCATAAAATCCACCCACTGAGTTATCCCAGCCATTGTTTAATGCATGATCCACCATCTTCTTTGCAATGCGCAACGTGGTGGTGTCATTATGAATTCCTAACACGTGCGATGCCTCCAACATCAAGTAGGCAGTTTCGACATCATGACCAAACGAAACATGATCTAATTGGTGATGCTTAGTAATAACTGCTTCACTTGAATCTGTAAAAGAAATAGGGTTCCAATCAGGATAGAGAAACAGTGTTAAATTTCCTTTTGGAGTTACAATGGTATCGCGAATGAGCAAGAGCATCTCCTTCAATCTTTCATAAACCAATGGATCTGGCCAAACCTGATATAACTCGGTGAAGGCTTCAAGTAAGTGAATTGAACTGTTTTGATCTTTATACCCTGTATCGGCCGTAGATTGTGTATCGGGCTGACGTTCGATCGGTGTGCCCTTACGTTGCAAGTGTTGGAAGTAGCCTTTATAAACCGGATCATGACTTCCCCTCTCCAGCCACATAAAGGTTTCTTTTGCCAATGTCAATGCGCTGGTGTCATGTGATGCTGCATAGTAAGCCGCAAGAGCATAAATCCCGAAAGCATTTCCGTAGGCCGTTTTGGTGGAATCGCCTTTTACGTTCCCCTGTTTATCAACCAGTGTATAAAATCCTCCATAGGTTTTATCCCACATTTTATTTTTTAAAAACTCAAAGCCATGTTTCGCTCCGGTTTTATAATAATCAATGTCAGGATACCGAAGAGAAGCCTTTGCGTTTGTCCACGTGTGCCGCGCCTGAGTAACAATCATTTTATCTTGTTCACCAGTTGGTTTAAAATCGAAAGTATAAGTAGAAATAAACCCACCATCTACTGTATCGATTGATTGCGGATACCACTTGGCCATCACTTCCGTGACAAGTGAGTGTTCCATGGCATCTGCCAAATCCCTTCTGCTGGATGGAGGTTCGTTCTTACAAGAAAAAAGAAGTGCGAAAACTAAAAGGGTGAGGAGGTTTTTATTCATTAGTAATTTATAAAACCGGATTTAATCGCGAAGCGGCTTTTGATCCATTGGCTAAACCCAACAACCAACGCTGCCGATCTTTTTCTTGCCATTCATTAATGGGAGGCGCTACCTCAGCACCATCCGCAAAATAAATAATAGTCATTACCTCGCGCATAATAGAAGATGAATTTCCGGGTGCCTTGTGAAGTGTAAGTCCTGCATGAAACGTTGCATCTCCAGCATTCATCTGCGAAGGCATAAACACGGGATAGTTCTTTTGAGCAACATGTCCATCCAATGCTTTTTCAGATTCATCGGAGATTTCAAGATTCTTTACCAATCCATCTTTGTGCGAGCCTCCGGCAAATGTAAGCATGCCCATACCGGGAGTGATATCAATCAAAGGCATCCACATGGTAATTGTGTTCATCGTATTAAGCGGCCAATAGTATTGATCTTGGTGCCAGGGCGTGAAGCCGCCACCTGCCTCTTTGAAAAGTGCCTGATCATGATACAACCGAACTTTTTCAACGCCCATAAGCTGGGCAGCAACTGAGGCAAATTTTTTAGCGAGTGTAAATTCTTTTACCTGATCATCTTCCTCCCACAAGTTCATGGTTTGTAAAAAGGCTTTACCATAGGTATCACGGTCTTCCATCTTACGTACTTCCGGATTGAGTTTTTTCACTGCATCCAAAATCAAAGGACGATAGTGCGAAATTTCATCAGCAGTAGCCAGATTTTTAACTAACGCGTATCCATTTTGCTGATAGGCATCCGTTGCCTCCTGAGTAATATCAAATTTCTGATGAAGGGAATTCATGGTAGTAACTTTTACGGAAGATACTCGCTCGTTTAAATAAAAACAAAAAGCCAACGCGCAAGTCGTAAAAGCATTCATGTTTCTTAAATCGCACAATCCTTTACTGTAAATTCTGTATTGAATGAATGGCAAAAAGACTAACTTTCTTTTCAGTTTGTTATTAAAGGATTTAACAGTTGAAAAATAGGATTCTGTTTTTTGGTGGATTGTTTTTACTTGTGGCGCCCGTGGTTGTCTACCTGTATCTACCTAACCCAAAAATTGATTATAACACGCAGGTAAAACCCATTCTAAATAAAAAATGTATTACCTGCCATGGCGGTGTAAAACGCGAAGCGGAATTTAGTCTTTTATTCAGGCAGGAGGCGTTAGCAGCCGCAGAATCCGGTAAGAAAGCAATTATTCCAGGTGATGCACAACACAGTGAATTAATCAATCGAATTAATTCATCCGATCCGGAGGAACGAATGCCATATAAAAAAGATCCGCTCACCGCTGAAGAAATAAATATACTTACCCAATGGATTAAAGAAGGCGCGCAGTGGGGCGATCATTGGGCTTATGTTGCTGTGAAGGAAGAGCCAATCCCGGAAACAAATGAATGGGCTAAAACAAATGTTGATCCCTTCATTTATAGTAAACTAAAAGAACATAAACTCTCACCTTCACCAGCAGCAAGCAAAGCTACTTTGTTGCGGAGGGTTAGTTTGGATCTTACCGGATTGCCTGCCAATAAATCTCTTACCGATAAATTCCTACAAGAAAATAATCCCATCTCTTTCGAAGAGTTGGTTGATTCTTTGTTGACCTCACCACATTATGGCGAACGTTGGGCAGCCGTGTGGATGGACTTAGCACGTTATGCCGATACAAAAGGATATGAGCGTGACGATAGTCGCGTTATCTGGCGTTACCGCGATTGGTTGATCCGTGCCTTTAATAAAGACATGCCCTACGATCAATTTATCATTGAACAATTAGCAGGTGACTTGCTACCCAATCCTTCCGATGATCAATACATTGCTACCGCATTTCATCGCAACACGATGACCAACGATGAGGGTGGTACCGACAATGAAGAGTTCAGAACCTCAGCTGTGCTTGATCGGGTAAACACAACGTGGGAAGCATTGATGGGAACCACGTTTGCTTGCGTTCAATGCCATAGTCATCCGTATGATCCCTTTCGGCATGAAGAGTACTATAAATTTATGGCTTACTTCAACAACACACGCGATGAAGATACGTATGCTGACTACCCGCTGCTTCGCCATTACGAAAAGAAGGATAGTGCGGAACTTATTTCATTAACAAATTGGATTGAGAAGAATTATTCTCCTCAAAAAGCAAAAGAAGTTTACACGTTTGTAAAAACCGGTCAGCCTGCCATCAACTCGCTGCAAGCCGATCAATTTATAAATAGCGAACTCAGTGACACCAAGTGGCTAATCTTTCGTAACCATGCAATCTGTAGATTAAAGAATGTTGATCTGAATGCTAAGAACAAACTCATCTATCGTTACACAAGCTCAGTGCCTGATGGAATTTGGACTATCCATCTCGATTCAGTAACCGGATCTGTTATTAAAACTATTTCTGTTGATGAAACAAAGGGCTGGAAAATTACCTCGTTCGATTTCACAGAAGTCAATGGAGTACATGATCTGTATTTCACTTACACCAATAAAAATCTTAAAACACCTGAAGCCAGCGGCATGAGGTTCGATTGGTTTTACTTTGATACCAATTGGGATCAACAAGACGCAAAAATTTCTGAAACATTTTGGCAATTGATCACCAAGAGTGTGCCCACCACTCCTATTCTCATTGAGAATACATCCTCATTAAAAAGAGAGACTCATGTGTTTGAGCGTGGCAATTGGTTAGTAAAGGGAGAAGTTGTTGAACCCGGTGTACCGCATACACTTAATGCATTTCCCAAAGATGCTCCTAACAATCGATTAGGGTTAGCTAAGTGGATGACTGATTCTACTAATCCGCTTACCTCACGTACCATTGTAAACAGAGTATGGGAACAAATTTTTGGAATCGGGCTGGCCGAGACTATTGAAGATCTTGGCACACAAGGAATTCCACCAACACATCCAGAACTGTTGGATCATCTCTCATGGCAACTGATGCATGAATACAACTGGAGTTTGAAAAAACTAATTAAAGAGATTGTATTATCTGCTACCTATCAGCAAGATTCAAAGGTTACGCCTGAGTTATTGGAGAGAGATCCACTCAATTTATATTATGCGCGGGCTCCGCGTGTACGGCTTTCTGCCGAACAGTTGCGCGATCAAGCGTTAGCAGTAAGCGGTTTGTTAAGTGAAAAAATGTATGGCCCAAGTGTAATGCCCTATCAACCGGGTGGCATTTGGAAATCGCCCTGGAATGGACAAGATTGGAAGAAGAGTGAAGGTGAAGATCAATATCGCAGAGCCATCTATACGTATTGGAAACGCACTGCACCGTATCCATCCATGCTGACGTTCGATGGAGCAACGCGTGAAGTTTGTACTGCCAGACGTATTCGCACCAACACTCCGTTGCAAGCGTTAGTTACCTTGAATGACTCGGTATATGTGGAAGCCTCTTATCAGTTAGCGAAAAGAATGGTTATTGAAAAGTCATTAAAGGATCAACTAGCTCTTGGATATGAATCTGCCACCGGGCAAAAAATTACGAATGAAAAATTAGCGGTGTTACAAAAATTATATTCTGAAGCATTGAAAGAATATGAAGGGAAGAAAATAAAGTTAGTGAGTAACAAAGAGTCAAAACAAAATGAATCACCGCAAATAAGAGCGTTGGCTTTGGTGGCTTCTGCCATTTTGAACCTTGATGAATTTGTTACGAAGAATTAAAAAAGTAATGATGGTTTGTGAAGACACAAACCATGGCAGAGGAATTAGCATATAGAAATGAAACACTTTCACGAACAACGTATTCTGGAAGAATTAAAACGGAGTCAACTCGAAACCGTTACGAGGCGGCACTTCTTGCGCGGCTGTACAAGTGGTGTTGGTGCTCTGGCTCTTGCTTCGGTTTTTGGAAGTTGTAATCCGTTCGATAAAAAGGGAGCTGAACAAATCTTATCATCTAATCCGCTTGCTCCCCGCGTTCCACATTTTATTCCCAAAGCAAAATCTGTTATTTATTTACACATGGCCGGTGCGCCATCGCAGTTAGAGTTATTTGATTATAAACCGGCCCTTCAAAAACTGGATGGTCAAGATTGTCCGCCATCTTTACTGGAAGGAAAGAAGTTTGCTTTCATTCGTGGAGTTCCAAAAATGTTAGGACCACAAGCCAACTTTAAGCAGTATGGTCACTCCCGTGCGTGGGTGTCTGAAAATCTTCCGCATTTTTCTTCGATCGTTGATGAAGTTACTTTTTTAAAAGCGATGCAAACGGATCAATTCAATCACGGTCCTGCACAATTGTTAATGCACACAGGAGGAGCACGTTTAGGCAGACCGAGTATGGGTGCCTGGGTTACGTATGGATTAGGAAGTGAGAATGAAAATCTTCCCGGCTTTGTAGTGTTAACCTCAGGAGGTACAAATCCGGATGCAGGTAAAAGTGTTTGGGGTAGTGGGTTTCTTCCTTCGGTGTATCAGGGTGTGCAGTGTCGCTCAGAAGGTGAGCCTGTGTTGTTCATTAAAGATCCAGAAGGAATAACTCGTGACTTGCGCAAGTCATCCATTGACGCCATTAATGAAATGAACAAACTTCATTACGAAGAGAAAGGCGATCCTGAAACACTTTCGCGGATAGCGCAATATGAAATGGCTTTCAAGATGCAGATCTCTGTACCCGAAGTCATGAACATTAATGATGAACCTGCAAGCATTCATGAAATGTATGGCACACAACCGGGCAAAGCGAGTTTAGCAAATAACATTTTACTCGCGCGAAAGCTAGTTGAAAAAGGAGTTCGCTTTGTTCAGATTTTTGATTGGGGTTGGGATAGTCATGGAACGGATTCTAATGGTGCGATTGATGTGGGTTTTGTAAATAAATGCCGCACGGTTGATAAAGCCATGACTGCGTTAATTCTTGATTTAAAGCAACGCGGTCTTTTAGAAGAAACATTAGTGGTGTGGGGCGGTGAGTTTGGAAGAACACCCATGGCCGAAAATCGCGAAGGCAAAAAGAATCCTTTCAAAGGTCGTGATCATCACACCGAAGCATTTACCATTTGGATGGCTGGTGGCGGAATTAAAAAAGGATATACGCATGGCGAAACTGATGAGATTGGCTATGCGGCTATTAATGGTAAAGCAAACCCATTCGATTTGCAAGCCACCATTCTCAATCAATTGGGATTCGATCATGAAAAATTAATTTATGAATTTCAAGGTCGCCCTTTTCGATTAACCGATGTGCACGGAAAAGTTATTCACGAAATCTTAGCCTGATGTCATTCAATCGCAGACAATTTATTTCTACTTCGGCTGCAGCGGGAACAGGATTGCTATTGTCCTCATTAACTTCTTACGCAAATCCAATTATGAAAAATTCTCAAACTGGTTATTCATTACTAATCTTTGCCACCAACTGGGGGTTCTCTGGTTCGTGGGATGAGTTTTGTGCGAAAGTAAAAAAGGCAGGCTATGATGGCATTGAAGTTTGGTGGCCCACCGATGAAAAAGATAGAACTATTTTATTCGATGCGCTTCACAAATACGATTTGAAATATGGGTTTCTATTTGCCAGTGGCGAAAAAGATTTTGTGAAACATGAGAGTCAGTTCAAAAAGAATTTAGTTGACGCGTGTAAAACGAAACCTGTTTACATGAATGGACATTCTGGCAAGGATTACTTTACAATTGATCAAAAAGAAAAACTAATTGCATTAGCTAATGGAGTTTCTGCAGAGACTGGAGTTCCTGTTTATCATGAAACGCATCGCGGTCGCGCATTATATTCGGCACCTGTTACTGCTGAGTTGATGAAGAAAATACCAAACCTTCGTCTTACCTTAGATATTTCACATTGGTGTAATGTACACGAATCGTATTTAGGCGATCAGGAAGAAACGATTGCCTTAGCACTTGATCGCACCGATCATATTCATGCGCGCATCGGCCACCCGGAAGGGCCGCAAGTAGGTGATCCGCGTGCGCCTGAATGGAAACAAGCTGTTGAATTTCATTTTGCCTGGTGGGATAAAGTTGTAGCAGCAAAAAAGAAAACGGGTAAACAAATGACTTTCTTAACTGAGTTTGGTCCACCGGATTATATGCCAACACTTCCTTATACCCGGCAGGCAGTTGCCAATCAATGGGATATTAATGTTCATATGATGGAAGTGCTTCGTAAACGCTATGCTTGATTTTTTAGGACGTTTCCATCCTGTATTAGTTCATCTGCCAATAGGCATCTTGCTTATTGCGATCTTATTCGAATGGTTTCCAAAAAAGAAAAAATATAAATCCTTCCGAAGGGTAATTCCACTTACTCTTCTAGTAGGAGCGATCGGAGCACTGGGTTCCGCTTTTACTGGCTACTTGCTTTCGCAGAGTGGAGACTATGAAACTCAGTTAGTGGGTTGGCACCAATGGGCAGGAATCTCATTAACAATTGTGGCTTTTGTGTATTGGTTTCTAAAGTCAGAAAAATTGCACAAGAAATTTCATAGAGTGCTTTCAATCATCGTTTTGATAATGGTTATCGTTACAGGGCATTTGGGTGGATCAATCACCCATGGCGAAGATTTTCTCACGGCCGGTTTTTCACAAACCTCCGGTTATGATCTTTCATCTATAAACTTAGACAGTGCGAAATTCTACCCTGATCTTGTGGCGCCAATTTTGGAAGACAAGTGTTATAGCTGTCATGGTAGTTCCAAACAAAAAGGAAAACTTCGATTGGATTCTCCTGAAGATATTTTAAAAGGTGGTAAAGATGGAGTAATCCTGGTTGCTGGAAATGCTGAAGAGAGCGAACTGATTGATCGCATTTTGCTTCCACGCGAGCATGAAGATCACATGCCTCCAAAGGAAAAGAAGCAATTAACGGCTCAGGAAATTGAAATCATTAATACCTGGGTTGCTACCGGAGCAGATTTTAATAAGACTATTGTTCAAAGCGGAGCCTTAGTTAAAGTGAGTAACATTCTATCATCTTCCTCTAACGTAAGTTCAAGGGAAGTACCAACTATTTCTGTAAATCCAGCAAGTGAAGAAGTACTAAATCAATTAAGAAAATTGGGAGTTGTTATTTTACCACTTGCAGAAAACAGTAATTATTTGAATGCTAACCTGGTGAACGTAACCAATCTGGATTCAGCGATGCTTTTCATCAACCAATTAAACGAGCAACTTGTTTGGTTAAAACTAAGTGATCAACCAATCACTGATACTCAATTAGTCAATCTGAAATCCTTAACACAAATTAGCAAACTATGGCTGGATCATACAGCGATTACGGATGCTGGACTGATTAATCTAGCTGAATTTCAAAATCTCACTTTCCTCAATTTGAACGGTACAACCATTTCATCCTCAGGAATCCTTCAACTTCAAAAGTTGAAAAACCTTAAGACAATCTACTTGTTTCAAACACAGGTTACAGCCGATGATATAAAACTTCTGAAAGAAAAAATGCCTTCCATTCAATTTGAAATTGGTAATTATAGTGTTCCGCCATTAGCTACGGATACTATTATTTTAAAAGCTCCGGTCTATTAGTTTTGCGCTTGATGAACGCGTTGGTTCGATAGCGAAACGGAAAACTTTAATAACCTCTCACCCTAAATTTTGACTTCCTGTAAAAGGAGCTTTAAAACATCCAACCAATTCTCTTATTTTCAATTTTGATTGCCCTTAATTACACCATTATGAATAAAATATTCTTTACTGCCTTGTTAACTCTTTCAACAACTTTTGCAATGGCTCAAGGTGTTAAGGGGTATTATCAGTTTCCAACGTTAAGTGGCGATCGTATCATCTTTGCCGCTGAAAGTGATCTCTGGGTTGTTCCGATCTCCGGAGGCCTTGCACAACGAATTACCTCTCATCCAGGTGAAGAGTCATACCCTATTGTTTCGCCTGATGGAAAAACAGTAGCATTCACCGCTGCTTACGAAGGTTCAGAAGAACTCTATACCATGCCACTGACAGGTGGGCTTCCCAAACGCTGGACGTATGAAGGCGAATCGTCCATTGCTACCACATGGACGAGTAATAATGAATTGGTTTACACTACAAGTCACTACTCAACTTTACCGCAACTACAACTTGTAAAAATTAATACGTCCACTAATTCACGAACACGTGTTCCCTTAGAGCAAGCAAGTGAAGCAACGTATGATGCATCAGGAAAAACAGTTTACTTCGTTCGTCCAGCGTATCACAGAAATGTTACCAAGCGTTACAAGGGTGGCACTGCACGACAAGTTTGGAAATATACAGAGGGTGCTGCTGAAGCAATAAAACTCACAACCGATTATGCGGGTGAAAGCCATCATCCTATGTGGTGGAATGGCCGGATATATTTTATCACTGATCGTGACCGGATCATGAATATCTGGTCGATGACGGAAGATGGAAAAGACTTGAAACAACATACTCAACAAAAAACATTTGACGTGCGCTACGCTTCCCTGTCAAATGGAAAAATTGTTTATCACACAGGGGCTGATGTTTGGCTTTATGATATTGCAGGTAATAAAGATCAGTTGGTAAACATTTCACTCGCTACCGATCTTGATCAATTGCGTGAGAAGTGGGTGAAGAATCCCCAACAATATACTACCTCAATTCATATCGATCCTAACGGAGAAAAAGTAATTCTCACAGCACGTGGAAGAATTTTTGTTGCCCCTGTTAATGGAAGCCGGTTTGTACAAGCTTCCCGTAAGGAAGGGGTGCGTTACCGCGATGCAAACTTTATAAGTGGTAAAGATTTAGTTACCCTTTCTGATGAGTCGGGAGAATTTGAATTAGTTAAAATTCCAACATCAGGGATTGGTGCGCATACACCTTTAACCAATGATGGAGAAATTCTTCGCTTCGATCCCGTTCCATCACCTGATGGAAAGTGGATTAGCTATTCCGATAATAGTGATGAGCGCTGGCTATTTAATACTGAAACCAAAGTCCAGAAAAGAATTTCTACCAATCAGGAAGGTGTGGGCGAAGTTGCCTGGTCGCCAGACAGCAAGTGGTTGGCATTTACACAACGTGCTGCGAATACTTTTATGCAAATTCATTTGTATGACGTAGTGAAAGGAAGTTATGTAGCCTTAACAACTGATAGAGCAAATAGCATGAGCCCATGCTGGAGCACGGATGGCGAATGGATTTATTTTATTTCAGATCGCAATTTCCAATCCATTGTAGGAAGTCCTTGGGGAAGTCGCCAACCAGAACCCTATTTCGATAAACAAGAAAAAATTTATCAAATCGGATTGCGCAAAGGCACTCGTTCACCCTTCAAGCCAGCAGATGAATTGAGTGCTGAGAAAAGTTCTAAGAAAGAAGGTGCTGTTGTAATTTCGATTGATGCCGATGGTATTCAACAACGCATTCAGGAAGTGCCTATCCCGGCAGGAAATTATTTTAACCTTTCTGCGAACGACAAAACACTTTTCTTTATGTCGAGCAGTACAGGTTTAGATGCAAAACGTCATCTAATGGGATTAAAAATTTCAAATGAAGATCCAAAACCTGTTACCCTGTTGGAGGAAGTAAGCAACTATGAACTATCCGGTAACGGAAAAAAATTACTGATTACAAAAAATCGTGAATACTATGTTACCGAAGCCTCTTCTTCACCGATTTCAAAATTAAATGATGCTAAGATTGATTTGAAAAATTGGACTTTTTCATTAGATCCAAAAGAAGATTGGAAACAACTATTCACGGATGCGTGGCGTATGGAGCGTGATTATTTTTATGATACGAACATGCACGGTGTAGATTGGAACGCGATGCACAAACAATATTTGCCACTAGTGGATCGCATCACAACACGCAGCGAACTCTCCGATTTAATCGGCAGGTTTGTTGGTGAGTTAGAAGCTCTTCACACAAGTGTGCGTGGTGGAGATATACGAGAAGGAACTGATAACATAGAGGTTGCAACACTTGGTGCACGACTCATTCGCCAAGACGATAAAGGTGGATATCGAATCGATTATATCTATCAGGCCGATCCTGATTATCCCAATCAAATCTCGCCCTTGGCTCACCCCGATGTATCTGTTTCAGTCGGTGATATTATCACACATGTAAATGGAGTGGCAACTTTATCAGTAACGGATATAAGTGCACTGCTGCGAAATGAAGCAAACAAACAAGTTCGGTTAAGTATAACAAGCAATACCGGTAAGCGTGATGTGATCGTGTCTCCGACACGAGGCGAAAATAATCTTCGCTATTCCGATTGGGAGTATACCCGCAGACTCGAAACTGAAAAATTAGGCAAAGGACAAATTGGATATGTGCACTTACGTGCCATGACTGCCAATGATATTTCACAATGGTATCGGGAGTTCTATCCTGTGTTTAATCGTGCAGGATTAATCATTGATGCTCGCTCAAATCGTGGTGGAAACATCGACAGTTTTATCCTTGAGAAGTTGATGCGCAAAGCATGGTTCTATTTTAAAGGTCGTAGTGGTGAACCCACATGGAATATGCAATATGCTTTTCGTGGCCATATGGTTGTGCTTGTAAATGAAAACACAGCTTCTGATGGCGAGGCTTTCGCAGATGGCTTTAGACGCTTAGGTCTGGGTAAAGTAATTGGAACGCGCACCTGGGGTGGTGAGATTTGGTTAGGCGATCAAAATCGACTTACCGATGGTGGACTTGCCCGTACACCGATGACTGGAGTTTATGGTCCGGAGCGCAAGTGGCTCATTGAAGGTCATGGTTTAGAACCTGATATGGTAGTTGATAATTTGCCGCATGCAACTTTTATGGGGAAAGATGCACAGTTAGAAGCAGCTGTTAAACACTTGCAGGATTTGATCAAAGAAGATCCGCGAGCGGTACCTGCTCCACCACCACATCCGGATTTCGGCAAGAAGAAATAACTTTTTATCACACAGATACAAAGTTCATGAAGTGTCAAACTGAATTTACTATGTATCTGTGTAATAAATTTTTAAACTATTTTTTCTTTTTACTCGACTTTGCTTTCTTATTAAAGTCCAGAGAGAGGTTTATCCAGTAGTCAAAATCTTTCTTTGATTTCATGCCACTTTCTTCAATCAGCACATAGCCGATCATCGGGCGCTTGGTAAAATCCATAGTACGGCAACCTGTCTTTTCCACTGCTTCTTCATGCAAAGCAGGATCAATGCGGCACATCAATTCATCTTTAATAATACCTACACACATTTTACCATTGTACATAAAAGTGAGCCCGCCCATCATCTCTTTCTCAACAACATTTTTAAGTTCAGAAAATCGTTCCCTAATTCTGTTAGCAAGTTTTTCGGAGTAAGCCATGATTTACATTCATTAAAAATTTTAGTTCACGCAAAGTAACGCAAAGGATTTTCGCAAAGATCGCCAAGAACATTCCATCAATACTATCAATTCAAAAACATAAAGATTGTTAACTAATCTATGAATACCCTCTTTAGGTATTTTGACATTAAAATTAATAAGCAAAGCTAATTTTTTGTCAGAAAGCTTTAGATAAGTTAAAGTCTGAGAAAAATGCACTGGCGTAAGATTTTCAATTGACTTAATCTCAACTATTACTTTGTCCTCAACTATCAAATCCAATCGATAACCAACATCTTGCTTTACTTCCTTGTATATAAATGGCATAGGCACTTGTGTTTTCACAAGTAAGCCTACATGAGATAAATCATACGCTAATGCTGTCTCGTATGCTGATTCAAGTAAGCCAGGCCCAAGTGCTTTATGCAATTCAATCGCACATCCAATTATCTTGTGTGATATCTCATTCTCTGTCATCTACAAGTTGATAAAATATTTATCTTTCAAATAACTTCGCGGGTTTTGCGTAATTAACTTTGCGGCCTCTGCGTGAAATCAAGAATTAATTCACCACTGGGTTCTTCTTTATCATCACCACCTCAACTCCTTTTTCCTTTGCGAGGTTGTTAACCCGATCAACATTTTTATCGATCGTACTGCGCAAGCGACTTAATTCTTCATCCACTAACTTAGTAAGCACTTGGCGTACTTCTTCTCCTTGTTCAGTGGGTCGGAAATCGCCTTGTGCCTGCTCTACCATTAAATGCGCTAATCGATTATTCATTTTAATACCGTAGTTAAGCGGGTCTTGTACACTGCGATTTTTGGTTTGATGGATGTTGTTTTCGTGTGCGGTTAGTTCTTCTTCAAATTGTTTTACCAAATCAGATAACGATTTGAATTGTGGATCGCTACCAATTTTACTTTTCAAAAAGCCGAGGTCTTCTTTAATCTTTCGAATATCAATCACACCCTGATTTGCCTCACTTACTTTATCACGCACTTTAACCAAAAAATCAAATTGCGCTTGCAAATCTTCTTGCGAAGAAGGAACACGCGGGTCCTTCAAAATCTCAAATTCCTGTTCCATTGCATTTCCGTTTGCCGTCAAGCGCGCTTTATATTTTCCAGGCACAGCTTTGGGTCCAAGATTAGGTGAACCGTAATACACCATTCCCGGAAAGGAAGTATAGCCCGGATAGCGCATGTCCCACACAAATCGATTACCACCATTCTTTACTGTGAGTTGTTCGCGACCTTTTGCTTTCGTGCTAAACGTATTAATAACGGTTCCGGATGATTCCAAAATCTCAAGTTTAATTTCTGATTTCTCATCTACATTCTTAACAAAGTAATGCACCAACACACCACCGGGATGATTCTCCCCTTCTAACTTTCTGTTTGCCCCACGCCAACCTGCACCTCCAGGCATCCGATAACTCGCCATTGGTTTATACAAGAAAGTTTCTTTGCTGACTAAATCCTTATTCAGTTGGTGAAGTGGTGTTAAATCATCAATCATCCAAAAACTCCTACCATGCGTAGCGGCAATCAGGTTGTCATTTTTTATTGCCAAATCGGCAATAGGTACAGGTGGTAAGTTCATTTGGAACTTACTCCAACTTGCGCCATCATCAAATGAAATCCACATTCCTTTTTCAGTTCCGGCATATAGTAACCCTTGTCGTTTAGGATCTGCGCGAACCACACGCACAAATTCTTCTTTGGGGATTCCATTGGTAATCAATGACCAAGTTTTTCCGTAGTCAGTTGTTTTATAAACATACGGAGTATAGTCGCCAAACTTATAAGAGGTAGCTACTGCATAAGCTCCCCCTTTCACAAATGGATTGATATCAATACTGTTCCACATATTATACTTGGGTGAAATTGTTGGCGTAACATTTTTCCAGTTCTTACCGCCATCTACTGTTACTTGTATCAATCCATCATCAGAGCCAGTCCAAATTTCATCTTTAGTATATGGTGATTCCGCAATCACAAAAATATTTGCATAGTATTCAGCGCCCGTATTGTCTTGAGTAATGGGGCCACCGCTCGACTTTATTGTCTCGGGTTCGTTGCGTGTTAAGTCCGGACTGATTGCCGCCCAGCTTTGACCTCCATTGCTAGTTACATGCAAATAGTTTGACCCTGCATATAACTTCTTAGGATCGTGATGACTAAATACAAGTGGATAGTTCCAGTTGAATCGATACTTCATTACTTCTGCACCGGAGCCAGCGGGAAGATCGGGCCACACATTGGTACTGCGCTCTTGCCCGTTATCCAAATTGTTCATACTCATGTAGCCTTTGTAATCACTTCCGTAGATGATGTTTGGGTTTGTTGGATCTGGAGCCAAGTGTGCACTCTCGCCAATAGGAAGTCTTTCCCAATCATTTTCTGAAATACTTGTGCCATTGGTACGATGCGGAATACGAACGCTTGAGTTGTCTTGCTGAGCGCCTAAAATATTATAAGGGAAAGCATTGTCGGTTGTAACACGATAAAATTGTGCAGTAGGTTGATTGTGATACGTGGTCCAGTTTTCTCCGGCATCATTGGAGATTTGTCCTCCACCATCATCAGCAATGGCCATGCGTTGATTATTGTTTGGATCTATCCATAAATCATGATGATCGCCATGCGGTGCATTCTTTAATTCGAACGTTTTTCCACCATCTTTTGATACTCCATAACTTACATTCATCACAAAAACTTTGTCTTCATTTTGTGAATCCGCATAAATGCGACAATAGTACCATGCACGTTGTAACAACGCCCTATCTTGATTTACGCGTGTCCAGGTTTTTCCGGCATCATCTGATCGATATACACCAGGAGCTTCTGAGTTTTCAATGATTGCCCACACCCGATTGGTGTTTACAGGCGATACCGTTACTCCAATTATCCCATTCAATCCTTTCGGCATACCGGGTTTATCCGAGAGATTTTCCCACGTATCACCACCATCTGTACTCTTCCATAATTTTGAATCCGGACCACCGCTATCCATTCGGTATCCATTTCGTTTCATGTTCCAGGTTGCTGCATATAGGATGCGAGGATTGTTCGGATCAAAAATTAAATCTCCTGCCCCTGCAGTATCATTAATATACAATACACGTTTCCAGGTTTGCCCGCCATCTATACTTCGGTACACGCCACGCATTTCATTAGGCTTCCAGAGGTTTCCCATAGCGGCCACATAAACCACATCCGGGTTTTTTGGATGAATTCGAATTCTTGAAATGTGGCGGGAGTCAGTAAGCCCAATATGTTTCCAGCTTGTTCCTGCATCCGTAGATTTCCAAACTCCCCAACCACTCGAAACATTATTGCGCACCGTTTGCTCACCTTCTCCAACATAAATTACATTAGGATCACTTTCGGCTACAGCTACCGCACCTATTGAACCTCCAAAATAGGAATCTGTAATGTTGCCCCAGGTTTGGCCGGCATCCGTTGTGCGCCACACCCCACCACCCACGGCTCCAAAATAATAGAGGTTTGGATTACTCGGCACACCCGTTACAGTGCCTGATCGGCCTCCGCGAAATGGACCCAACTCACGCCAGGTAATGCCAGAATATAGTGATTGGTCGAACGAGCTGACGGGTTGCGAAGTCGTTGATTTCTTTTGAGCAACAGAAACCGTTGCTAATAAAACAAGGAAGAATAGGAGACGCATAGTATAGATTTTTTACAGAACAGAATTACAAAAATTAATTGATCTTCAAACGCACTTTTACTCAAACGGATAAGCGTCAATACGTTTGACTTTGCAAGCATGCAAACAAATTCGGTAGATTGTTTATATTTATTGTATGGATGATCAAACAATTTTTTCAGAGTATTTCTTTTATCGGTTGCTTATCAATACAGTCTTTATGGTTGTCTTGATTCGGTTCGTCTATTATCAAACCTATCACAAGAAAGATTCCTTCTTTACATTCTTCCTGCTTAACTTTATGGTGTTTCTGCTTTCGTTCATGTTGGAAAAAGCAAAAGCCTTCAATTCCATCGGCAGTGCATTCGGCTTGCTAGCTGCCTTTTCACTGCTTCGGTTTCGTACCGAAACCATTACCATCAAAGACATGACTTATCTGTTTATTATTATGGCGGTCGGTTTGATTAACTCGATTATGAAAGGCAGTTACCTGGAGATCATGAGCATTAATGGGGTAATAGCTGCGGGGGTATTTGCTGTTGACGGGAATGTGTTGATGCGTAATCAAAAAATGAAATTGGTAGAATACGATGTAATGGAAAACATCAAACCCGATAAACATGTAATACTGTTGGCCGACTTGCGAGAAAAGACCGGTCTTGATATTCGCAAGACCACGATTGAAGAAATTGATCTTGTAAAAAACAGAGTGGTGATCAAAATCTATTACTATTAAATTTTGAAACAACTATATGCCATAGCACTACTTTGTGGATATGGCATAACTGCCTATTCCCAGAAAGCAAGCGTTCCGCAAATTTTTCAACAGCAAGATCCCTTAGCCTTACAATTGACCTTCTCTATAAGAGATGTGAAGAAAAGTAAAATTGACTCAGTCTATTTTCATTCTTCCATGAAATATAAAGTCGAAGATTCCTGGGATTCCATTCCCATGGAAATACGGGCACGCGGAAACTTTAGGAGAAGGAATTGTTTTTTTCCTCCTTTACGACTCAAAATAAAAAAGAAGGATTCTGAGAAAACAATCTTTGAAGGAAATAAAAATTTCAAATTGGTTTTGCCATGTCAAACAGTGAAGTCTGGGCGAGATTTGATTTTGAAAGAATACTTGTGCTACAAACTACTGGAGCCACTTACTCCTTATTTTTTTCATACTCGCTTAGCGGATATTAGCCTCACCGACACAAGTGGAAAAAATTCCAAATCCTTTTCTTTTACTGGTTTTTTAATTGAAGACGATGATTTGATCGCTCATCGATTTGATGGCAAAGTCGTTGAAAAGAAAATTCATCCTTTGCAGTTGAATGACACTGCTGCGGTGGTTCTTGATCTGTTTCAATACCTGATTGGCAATACCGATTGGTCGTCCTCAGGGCACCATAACATGAAGATGATTCAGACACGAGCAGGAAACATTCCGCTTGCGTACGATTTTGATATGACCGGAATAGTGAATGCTCCCTACGCAACTGTAAATGACAACCTCCCTATCAGTTCAGTTAAAGAAAGGTTGTATCGTGGATACTGTCGCAATGAATCCTTAGTTCAGTATGTTCGTTCCGAATATCTTAAAAATGAATCTGTCATTCTAAAAATCATTAACAACCACCAATCCTATTTTACGCCTATGGATTTTAACGGCATAAATAAATTCATAGGTGAATTTTTTGAGATCTTGAAAAATGATAGAAAGTTTTCTGACGCGATTCTATTGCAATGCAGGAAAGATTAAACACTTAGCTTTATTAACATTTACAGTCTAAAAAAATAAAGGCATGAGTCACCAAGGAAACTCATGCCTTTAGTAACTGCTATTTGCCGCTTAATTGCTTATTATCGTTTCTTTCTTTTCAGTATTAACGGCTGGTAAATTCTTCTCTTTGAATTTCTGGTTGTAGCCCTGAATATCTTTCTCAATTAAAATATTCATCTGCTGCTTATACTTTGTCCAGGTTGCGTTAACGTCCTGCGCTCGGTCTTGTACGCCTTTTGTTAACCGTGGATCATGCGTATCAGCTACTCCACGCAATTGTAAAAACTCTGAATTTAACTTATTTGGAAAATTAATTACATCTTGAAAATTCTTAGATCGGGGTTCGATCAGGTTCTTCTCCCACTCATCAATCTTCTTAAGAATTTCTTTCCCATTTTCAATCAAATCTTTAGCATCCGGATTACTTTTTAATGATTCGTTTAACGTTTCAATTTGTTTTTTTACGTGACGCATGTTATTCACTGAATTGTGTAGCTCGTTAAACTGATCACCACTTTGTTTTAGAAACTCCTGTTGCGCTACCCACTCCGCAGCGGTTGCCGTGACTTTTGGATCTGAGATAATTTCCAACTCTGTTTCTGATGATTGTCCTTTATACGTAATGCGTGCTTTGTATTTACCTGGAGCAACACGATATCCACTGTAATCGCCATAGACAAAAACACCCTGCACTCCCGTAAGGCTTTCTGTGCGAAAATCCCAAGCGAACCGATTTATTCCTGCTTCAGCAGGAATTGTTTGCGGGGCGGATGGGCCACCAGGCCAAGGCTTGAAGGCTTCATCTTTCTTGTTAGTATAACTTCGAATTAGCTTTCCATCGGCTCCTAAAATCTCTAATGTTACTTTGTTGGTATCCGCTTTTTCTTTCAGATAGTAATCCAACGCCACCCCGTTAGCGGGATTGCGACCTAAGCCGGGAATGTCACCAAAATATTCAGGAATAGTTACAGAAGATAATCTATAAGTTGGCTTGGGTGTAAACAATTTTACAGTGGATGTAAATAAACCTTTCGATTGTTGAATGGCTCCTAAATCATCTAATATCCAAAAAGAACGACCGGCTGTAGCAGCAATCAAATCATTGTCCTTAATGATCAAATCCGTTACCGGAACGATTGGCAAATTCAACTGAAATTTACTAAATGAACTTCCTCCATTCGTTGACAAATAGAATCCACGCTCCGAACCGGCATATAACAGATCCTTTACTTTTTTATCCTCACGAATCACTTTAATGAAATCATCTGCTCCAACACCTACTCCAATCTTTGTCCATGATTTTCCATAATCCGTAGATTTATACGTCATGTTTGAGTAATCATTAAACTTATAGCGTGATGCAGAAATATACACCGTTCCTTTATCGTGTGGCGATACTTCAATCGAATGAATCATTGCTTCGGGCATTCCGATTGGTGTTACATTGTTCCAGGTTTTACCGCCATCTTTAGTTAATTGTACGTAGCCACAATCGCTGCCCGTATAAATTACACCTTGCTCATGCGGAGATTCAATCACATAATAAATCGTATTATAATTTTCACCTCCTGCTCCTTCATTGGTGATAGGCCCACCGCTTGTATTTTGTTTGGTCGTGTCATTACGTGTTAAGTCCGGACTAATTACTTCCCAGCTAAATCCACCATTCGTACTTTTAAAAAGAACATTACCGGCATGGTATAGTACTTTCGAATCGTGTGGTGAATTTATTAATGGTGCATTCCAATTGAAACGATATTTCATTTCGCGTGGTTTGAATCCCAAATTAGTAGCTGGATATTCCTGAATATCTTTCCGTTCAAACGTGCGGGTATCCATCACTTCAATAATTCCCTGATAACAACCTCCATATAGCAATTCAGGATTTGTCGGATCATTAAATGCAATCCATGCACTTTCGCAACCCGGGCCATCAAACCAATCTTTTTCTGTAATTCCATAACTTCCGTTTCTACTTGGTATAGCAACGGATGAATTATCTTGCTGCCCACCATACACCCAATACGGGAAACGATTGTCAACATTTACACGATAAAATTGTGCTGTTGCCTGATTGTTTAATGGTGACCATGACTTGCCGGTATTAAAACTTATTTCTCCGCCACCATCATCGGCCAAAGCCATTGTGCTATTCGTTTTTGGATTGATCCATAAATCATGCGTATCCCCGTGACCTACTCGCAATGTCGAAAAAGTTTTTCCGCCATCAATCGAGCGCGTCATGGGTGCATTCAGTACATACACAACATCTTCGTTAATCGGATCAGGGAATACTTCCATGTAATACCAACTGCGGGCAGTAATTGTATGATCACTGGTCATGTGATTCCATTTTTTACCTCCATCATCTGAACGATACAGTCCGGCCTTTGATTTCTCTGCTTCAATAATTGCAAAAACTTTGTTAGGATTAGCTCGCGAAACCGCAACACCTATCTTGCCCATTTCTTTTGGAAGGCCTTCTATAATTTTTGTCCACGTATCACCACCATCGGTTGATTTCCAAATAGCAGAGCCCGCACCACCGCTCTCCACTTTCCATGGATACCTTCTGTGTTGCCAGGTAGCAGCATAAATAATCCGTGGATTAGTCATATCCATATTCAAAGAAGAAACACCCGTGTTTTCATCAACATATAAAGTTTTCTTCCAGGTGGTTCCGCCATCAACAGATTTATAAACACCACGATCTGAACTTGTACCATGTACCGCACCTTGTGCGCCTACCAACACAATGTCCGGATTGTTAGGATGAACTGCGATCTCAGAAATGTGCCGTGTTTTTTCAAGACCAATATTTTTCCAGGTCTTACCTCCATCAGTAGATTTATAAACACCATCACCATATGAAGTCATTACTCCACGCACGGCATGTTCACCTGTTCCAACATAAATTACATTGGGGTCACTTTCGCAGATCGCAATTTCTCCAATAGAACCAACCTTAAAAAAACCATCCGAAATATTTTTCCAGGTAATACCTGCATCATCGGTCTTCGCTATCCCTCCACCCGTGTAGCCCACATAATACACATTGTCGTTGCCAATAACACCGGAAATTGCATTAGCACGACCGCCACGGAACGGCCCAATGTTACGCCACTTTAATCCCTTAAAGTTGGCCTCATCCAAAGAGCTTGTTGGTTGGGGCTCGGTCTTTGATTTCGATTTTTGAGCGAATGCTGGAATGATAGCAAATAATGCCATCATTAAAATGCAGGATAATTTTTTCATAGGTGGATTAGGTTACAACTACAGATTTAGCCAAAAGTTATTTAAGAAGCGAATGAAATTACTTAATTGGTATTTGAGATTTATTTTTACTGCTCACTTTACATTTAAAATTGTACTAGCTCACCCGGTTCAAGTTAAGGCGTCAAGACACCTTTGAGGTGTCAGACGCTTATCCAAACAAAATGATACTTAAAAGAGGTGGGGTTAGCGATTCTTTAATTTTCTCATTGCTTTCGAAAAAGCAATCTTGATTGGATGGCCTTGCACGTGATGTTGATTTTTTACCACCCACTTGCCATTGATTATCGTTCCCGCAATCCGACTGGAGTCTGAAGTATAAAGTAGTGTAGCAAGGCGATTTTTTTCTGAAGTCTCGGCAAGCAAATGCGAACCAGAATTATAAACTACTGCATCAAATGGTTTTCCTATTTCAAAATGATTTTCAGTTTTCAATCCCATGGCTCTTCTGCCAGAAGTTACTTCTTCTTGAATCATGTAAGAAGCTGCATCACCTTCAAACGTATTTCGTTGGTTTGTTACCAATCGCTGTCGGTAATCAATCATTCTAAATTCTTCCATGGGGTTTAGGCCGATATGACTATCTGTACCAATACACCAGCGACCACCTTGCTTTACATACTCCTTCATTCTAAAAATTCCATCACCCAAATTCCCTTCTGTGGATGGGCACAACACAACAGTGGCTCCGGATTTTGCCAAGGCTGTAAGTTCGTTATCATCCAAATGTGTGGAGTGAACCAGATTAAACCGCTCGTTAACTTCCATGTTTTCGAAAAGCCATTGCATCGGTCGCTTGCCACAATGCGTTAAGCAATCTGTGATCTCTTTTTTCTGTTCCGCTACATGAAGATGAAAAGGTAAATTGGTTGGAGCGTTATTGTATGTGGTTATTATGTCTTTTAATTCAACAGCACGAAGTGAGTGGACACTAAATCCTAAAGAAGCATTGGTATTGTTTTCAATAATTTTTTTGGATACATCCAATAGTTTAAAATACTCCTCAACTGATTTTGAAATAAACCTCCTTTGTCTTTCCTGAGGTGGCAATCCAAACCCTCCTTGTTGGTAGAAGACTGGAATCAGTGTAATTTTTATTCCGGCACGTTGAGCTGCAGCCACCATGCGTGCTCCCATCTCTGCCAAATTCTCATAAGGTTTCCCATTCTTGTCGTGATGCAGGTAATGAAACTCAGCTACATGCGTATAGCCAACGCGCACCATTTCTGCATACAGCATGGCAGCAATTGCTTCTGCCTGATCTGGATCTACTGACAATGCGCATTGATACATGGCTTCACGCCAGGTCCAAAAATCATCTTGCGTTCCCGGTGCATGATTTTCGGCAAGTCCAGCCATGGCATATTGAAAAGCATGGGAATGCGCATTTTGAAAACCGGGGAGAGCAAATCCCTGAACAGATTCAAGAGCAATTACTTCACTGGGTGGTTGGCTTGATAAATAACCAATGCATCCTTTTTCATCTACACCAACATAGGCAGGCGAAAGCCAGCCTTCTTTTTGGAAAAGGGAATTGAAGTGAAAGTATTTTAATCCCTCACCCCGTCCTCGTTCCTCGGACACCCCTCTCCCCTGGGAGAGGGGAAGTGGTGAGGGATTTCTTTTACCTGCCTCCTCTTTAATTGAGCTCAGTACCTCTTTCATTTTATTAATGACCTGATCATTTGTAAACCTAATTATCTTAATTCCATACTCGGCAAGAAAATCAGTGCGCAAACGATCGTAGTTTTTTTGTTCATCTGTAAAATGAATTTCTCCATCCACCTCAACACCAAGTCTAACTTCTTCGCAATAGAAATCAAGAATTTTTCCCTTAAGAGGTTGTTGTCTCCTGAACTTTAATTTGTTCAATCTCCCTCCCCTCAGAGATTTCCATAAAAGTTCTTCTGCTTCCGTTGGATTCTTTCTCATTTCTCGTGCAAATCCAAGAATTGCCTTTGGAATTTTATCCTTAGACCACAGTTCAATTTTTTGGTTTGTCTGATCTTCTGGTTTCGACATGATGAATACTTTCTAATCCCTCACCCGTCCCTGTCTGCCGACAGGCAGGCTCGTTCTTCGGACACCCCTCTCCCTTGGCCTGCCTGCACGAAGCCGTTTCGGCAAAGGCAGGGAGAGGGGGAAGGGGGTGAGGGATTAACTCAACTGCTCAATCAACTTCTCAAATACACCTTTCAACAGCGTTCTCATTTTATCAGCCCGGGGTTTATCGTATTTCAATTCGGCATCATCCATGTAATTTACTTTTGTCATTTCCAATTGCAAAGCATGCTGGTTTTTAGATGGATTTCCAAAATGCCGGGTAATGTAGCCGCCTTTGAAAGGATGATTATGCTGAACAGAATAATTGCCATGATCTAATACACCCAAAGCCGTTTCAATTAAACCAGGCGAAGCTGAAGTAGCATCCACATCTCCTAAAATCAAATCGGGAAATTTATCTCTTTGAATAGTGGAAACTATTTGTCGAATCGAGTGGCAATCCCACAACAGCACGTTACCAAATTTTTTCTTTCGCTGCTTAAGCAATGACTCAATCTGTTGATGATAGGGCTGATAGTACAAATCGACTCTTCGTTTAACTTCAAACAGTTCTACTTCTTCGCGTTCATCTTTATAAATTTTCTCGCCCAAAAAAGTGGTAGTAGGACAAAGCGCGGTTATAATTCTACCATCCGTATACAAAGGTTTGCTATGTGGGTCGCGATTTAAATCAATTACCCAGCGACTGTAGTTGGCTGCAATCATGGTGATGCCCAGTGCAGGAGCGAAGTCATACAGCATGTTTACAAACCAGTCTGTATCGTCTGGCGCTTTAATTAGTTTGGATTTGTATTGATCTTTTATTTCCTCCGGAAAGGCAACTCCGCAATGAGGCACACTTATGATAATAGGCACTTCGTTGCTTGCCGTTTGGGTGAGAGTGAATACCATTCTATTTAGACTTAGAATTATCTCTTTCCTTCTGCGCTTCAATCATTGCCGATCGTAGATCTTCAATAACCCTTTCAAGTTGTCTATTTTGTGCTTCCAATTTTTGATTTGCTTTTACCTGCTGTTCTTCACAAGAGACTAGGTTCTCCATATTTCGGATTGCAATCTCAGTCTGTTCCCTCGCAATTCCTTGTTGCACATATGCATAAACAAAAGAAATCAGCATTAAGCTCAATGATGTGCCAATAATAATTGCCCTCACTCTTGCTTTTTTTACAGTAGCCTCATTCATATATTATTTTCTCTTCTTCAATTCTTCTATTTGCGCTTCCGCTAACGCTCGTTGAACCATAGCTTCACTCCTTGCTAGTTCTACCATTTTTTGAAATTCTATAGCTCGTTGTTCTTGCTCTTGAGCTGTCTTAACAAGTTCTTCCTTTTCCCGTTCACAAGCCTCAATACGCTCATCTATTTTTGAATTCTGTTGAAATGCAAAGTAGATACTCCCTATACTTATCACGATGAGTATACCAATGATTACGTTTTTGTTCATGTCAATTGGTGTCTAATTTTTTTTAGATTTTTTCTTTTTCTTAGTGGATTCAGGCAATGCTTCAGCCGGTTCTTCTTTTTTAACTTCCACAGGTTTCTTCAAGGCTGCTTCGGCTTGCGCCAATTGATTCTGGAGCTTTACAATCTCAGCCTTGTACGCAGCTACATCACGATTGCCAATGCGGCTTTTCAATTGAATAATGCGTTGGAACGATTCATCAATCCGCTCAGGTTTTATTTCCCCAGTGCTCACCATTTTTTTAATGATTGCATGGACTTTGTCAACCGTGCGTTCATCACTTCCAGGAATATTATTAGAGAAGCACATGATATCCACACCCGCATTGATGGAAAGTTTAATTGTTTCTTCCAATCCAAAGTTTTTCGAAATCGCATGCATTTGCATATCATCCGAAAACACAACTCCATTAAAACCTAAACGCTTTCTTAAAATTCCATCCAGAATATCTTTTGATAACGTGCCCGGATAACCTTTTGCATCTAGTTTTTTATTTACAATGTGCGAAGTCATAACAGCATCCACATATCCCGAATCAATCAACAATTTATAAGGCAACAATTCCTGTTCCGTCCAGGTGTTGGTAACATCCGCCACACCAAAATGCGTATCCTCCTTCGAGCTTCCATGACCGGGGAAATGTTTTGGTGAAGTAATTACTCCATACTTACGATGCATTTTAACTACTTCCTTAGCCATCATGGCAACGGTATCGGCATTGGCCGAGTAAGCTCGTTCGGGTTTTGCAATAACCGTGTTGTCTTTGTTGATAGCCAGATCAACAACCGGAGCAAAGTTTACGTTAAACCCCAATCCTGCCAGGGTTGCTGCAGTAGCTTCTGCATAAAAGCGTACTGAATCTAATGACTTCGATTTACCCAAAGCTCCGGCAGTTATAGATTTAGTAAATCCATATTTTTCTTTAAGCCGATTTACTTTTCCGCCCTCCTGGTCAATACAAATAAACAACGGAATAGAAGCAGCCTTCTGATACGTCCATGTCATACTTTTCACACTCGCAAATGAATTAGGTTTGTTTGGAATATTTTTTTCAAAGAAAATGAGTGATCCCACTTTTCCTTTTCGCACTTCTTCCAACACTTTCGCATCCACCTCTGCCTTTGGCATTCCTATCAAAATCATCTGCCCGATTTTTATATCGAGCATATCCATAGTTTGGCTAAAGCCAAGGGTACTTAAAAAAGAAACCAACAGAATCAATACACTTTTTTTCATTCTTCTTCTTATCAGATTAATACTTATCATGAATTGTCAATAAAATTTTCTCCATTCTTCTTCGCACTTCATTTGTGCTGGCAAGGTAGTTATTATTCATCATGCTAAAGATCAAAACCTTGCCCGATCTCGTAATCAAATAACCACTTAACGTGTGATTGTTACTAAGCGTACCTGTTTTTCCGAAAATAAAAGGCGGATCTTTATGGTACCAGTTTTTTATAGTGCCCTGCTTGCCACCCACCGCCAACAAATTAAATAGTCGCTCTTGCGGAACTTCTTCATAAATTTTCTCCCAAAGTTTTACAATCGAGCGGGGAGTAAATAAATTATAACGTGAAAGACCCGAACCATCCACCCAACTCGGTTCATCAGGCAAATCAGAAAGTAAGTTCTTCTTAGCAAAATCAATTGCTATCTCTGGTTTTAACGTATCACTAAGCACCGCTGCACATTGAAGGAGCAATTGCTCTGCAATAAAATTATCGCTGTCTTGCATCATCACACTATACAAACTATCAAGCGGAATACTTTTCAACGTTTGAGCATTCCGCGGCAGTGGCATATAAATTTCATCCACTTCTCGTTTTAGTGTATCACTTAATAAATCGGCAATCAAATCACTACTGTAGTGATAAGGTACTTCCCAACTTTTATTTGTAATGAGGCCTGGAAAAAAAGTAAGTTGATTGTTATCAAGGTCGCGAATGATTTCATCACGCTTGCGCAGATCAGTGGCAACGGTAAAATGCTGCGTGAAAAACCGAGGGGAAATAAAGAAATCATTAAGGGGTCTCTCAATGGCAATTAGGTTTCCGAATATGGGAAAGGGTGATCGTTCTGCCGAATAATTGTATGGGTAATCATCCCACGCCCAACCAGGACCTAGTGTACTTGTTTTAAAATTAGTAGCCGAATAAAATAATTTTTTGGGCGACTGTTCTAAAAAATTAAATATGCGCCCATTATCAAACGTTCGTGAATATAAAAAAGAAGGTTCGGCCATGCCCCAAAAAATCAGCGAGTCACCTTTATAAATATACTTAAGAGCTGTGGCGGAATCGCCCAACAATTTCAATGATGCATAGAATGTAAATATTTTAGTGTTTGACGCTGGAGTGAAATACTTCTCAGCATTATACTCAATCAAATATTTTTTTGACTCGGGATCGTACAAAGCAAACCCGGTATGATCTTTTAAATCTAATTGAGTTTGGTTTATTTCTTTAAGGATGCCAACGCGTGGCGAGCATGCCCAACTAACCAATAGAATAAAAATGATACTACCAAAAATCCTCATGCATCAGGCAAGATACCGCTCTTTCAAGATATGGCAATGATGAGTTTCGTGGCCGGCAATAATAAATCCTAAGGCAACTACGGATAATTCGTTTTTATTGGATGTGCCTTTCCGGGTAAGCATTTCAGGTGTAAAGCCTTCAAATAAATCAATGGTGGATGATCGCAGATGTGCCATCTCAGCTGTTATTTTTTCCAAGCTTCTTCCCGCTGCATTTGCCTGTGGTGCATAATCATTTTCTTCGAATCCTGCCAAAGGAGTTTTATCATTTCGTGCAAAGCGAAGCGCACGATAAGCAAAGATGCGTTCGGCATCAATTACATGGCAAAGCAATTCGCGCACCGTCCATTTATCAGCCGCATACTTAAAGTCAAGTTTGTTGGGGGGTATAGCATGAACTAATTCTAACGCGCGGTGCCCTGAGATGCGAAGCGCCTGCAACAAATCACTTTCTTCAACTTGCTTTACATAGTTTTTATAGAAATGTGGAACAGTTTCAAGATTCAATAGCATAGCAAGAGTTTTTAGAATTCAGAAAATAAAGCATCGGGTAATGACTCGTCTATCTTCAAATTTTTAGGACCGCCACCATCCGAACGATCGGCTGACATCAGGACGCCACCATAACTCTGATAATTATCCCAAGGTCGCACAAAGCCCATTTTATCTTCCTCAGCACTTGGATAGTATGCCCAATAGCGCACTAACTTTTCGTGTTTATCCACATATAGTTTATACATGTTTTGAGGGGTGACACCCACCTCTTTAAAAGTTAGCACAAGGGAATTGTAGTGATTACCTTTCAAGGTATCCTCGCCCATGTATTTAATGGTTACTCCGGAATCTTTTATTTTATAAGGCATTACAAGCCAATATGAATCGTTAATCCAGATTGCTTTTGCTTTGTCTAAAAGTTTCTTCAAACTATCGGGCTCCGTAATCTCAGTGCCTTTAATTCTTACCCTTCCCTCTCCTGTTTTTTCATTTACTAAATAAATTGTGCTGTCAGGCGCGCTTTCAATTCGCACCCTGCCTGTGTGTTTATCCCAAATCAAATCTCTCCGTCCGAAAAAATTCCAGGAAATAAAACGGGTTTTATCCCAATTCTCTCTCCCGCCCATGGCATGCATAATACTATCTGCCAGTTGAATGGCTGCAGGATCAGAATCAGCAACATTAAATCCATCGGCAGCAGGATTTTGTTCAGCCAATGTTTTTACAGATTCTTTTGGAGTGCAACTTCCAAATAAAAGAGATAGTGCAAATGCCGAGATAAGGTATTTCATACAATAGGGGTTCAGGTTAGTGAAGGTACTAATCTCAACTGATCTAACTATCAAAAAGAGAGTCTATTTTTCTTTGTCCCAAATTCTTCTAATCCGGTATTTCCCTTCCGAATATTTTGATATCGCATCACGCGCAAAAAGCTCGACAGGAAACACCATTAGTGCAACAACTACCTGAATGGCAAAATCAATGACTGGTGACGTTCGCGATCCAAATAACGAACTGATTACGGTTTCTAAAAACTGAATCAGCATAACCACGGTAATCAGCGAAAGTATTTGGCTTATGTAACGATAGCGTGAATTCGCTCTGGCCAACCGAAGCGATAACGTCACAAAAAAACTAAACACAAAAAACTCAAGCGCATAAAACCACCAACGCTGCCAATAAGGTGGTAGCACAACAAACTTAATTTGTTCTGCATTGGATTCGTTTCCTAAAAGGTCGCGTGATTGAACTGATAGCTCATATTTGCCTGGGGGCAGAAATGATAATGAGATTATATTATTTGATGATGCCCAGTTTGACCAATTGGTATTTAGACCTTTTACCTGATATCTGAACTGAGTTGCATTTAACCCTAAATACTCTGGCTGAACAAATTCAAACGTAACAAGTCCATCGTTTTGAAGAATCTCTATTCTTTTTTCCAGCGTAATTTCTTGTCCTTTAATGGCACGCAAAAAGAGTGGATAGTTTGTGGGGTCGATCTCGTTAGAGGTATTCGTGAATTTATATAGCTCGTTTTTTGCGGTAATCACCCACAACCCATCACCTAGATTATTTGGAGCCAAATATCTTAAGTTTGGAAAAAGTCCAAGCCAATCCATTTTTAATGACTGCAATTTTCTATCAACCGTTCGCCACTTTGCCCCATCATGAAACCAAAAATATCCGGCCGATGCAAAATACTTTCGTAGACCAGGGAGTGAATCATACTTAACAAACGTAGCGCTCTTATTATCAAAGCGGCTGAATTGTCCTGAGGCTGCAATGTATATATCGGTGCCATACGATAAGCCAACAGTTTCATCGCGCGATGGATTGCTAATCGCATATGATATTAATTCAGTGATATCCCCATCTACAGTTTCAACTTTATAAATACTGTTTCGTCCACATAGCCAGATATTTTCAAGTCTATCTTCAAAGGAGTGACTAATGAAATCATTGAGTGAATCAATTAAATTTGTGTCGCGCCAGCCATCAATTTCCCAATCGAGCGTTTTTACTTTTCCCGCATAAGTCCCTATCACCAGTTGTTGAAGGGAAGGTGAAAAAAATAAAGACCGTACAGGCTCTAGTAAAATAAGCTTCGACTCAAGGTCTGCCACTTCGTAAACTCCACTAAGACCAGATGCAAACAACTTACCCATCACATCAGTCAGTTGAGTTATCTTTCCGTCAATGCCTGAAACTTTTTTAAATTTGTAATCAATCGCTGATTTTGTACTGTCAATTTCTATTTCAACAACTTTAGCAACTGCTAATCTTCTCCCACTTTTACTCTCTACAGGTTTTGTTCGTGTTACCTGTATTGGGTCTGGCAAATCCTCCATCAATTGATAGAGCCCTAACGTTGTTCCTACATATACTTTGCCTTCAAATGTTTGAGCACACAATAAATTTCCGGCCAAGCCGGGGTAGTGATCAAAGGAACGAAAGGGAATATTTGGAGCAATCCGTGTAAATCCATATTCATGCGCCACCCATACACCTTGTCTTTTGTCCGTCATTAAACAATACACTTCATTATCAGGAAGTCCATTCTGATAGTTGATGAATTGCTCCGTTACTCCAGTATTAGGATTGATAAAAATTACTCCACCCCGAAGTGTTCCTAACGCAATAAGATTATCATTTACCCAAACGCCATCTACCAACACATTTTTGGTTAGCAGTGCCTGATCTTTTACAATAACTTCTCTAAACGTATTATTCTCATGAACATAAACTTGATGATTATCCATACCCACCAAAAAACGTTTTCCGTTGGCAGAAGGGGTTGAGAAAATCAGATTACCAGGCGTAATATCAGAAGCAATTAATTTTAGACTTTCTAGTTTCAACAATCCACGCTTTGTTGTGCGTACATAAACAGAATTATTAACGTTGTAAATACCAAGAAATGAACCCTGACTGCTGTCTGGTTTGATTGAAATTACTAATTCGTTTTTTAAAATATCATAAACAGAAATCAGATCTTTTGCACAGAAAAAAACGCTTTGCTCATTTGTTACAGAAGAGAAAAAATTTCCATCAGCAATTTTTGAGTAGAGTCTTGGGGTTTCATTTTTTGGTCCCAGTTTTCCGATTCCCGAAAGGCCAGCTTGATATACCTGAGTTCCGATGGTGGAGAGTCCATATACTGCTCCCGGTACAGAGACGAATCTCCAATTTCTTCCATCAAATTCAAGGACACCACCTTTATTTGCAAAGTAAATTTCACCCTGAGCATCCTGTACAATATCTACACTTCGAAAATCTATCTGATCATCGGGAGGAGTATAGTGTGAAAGGTAGTAAGCACCGGTTTGTGCTCGCAACTGAAAAGACAAAGCCCATAGACTGAATACGATGAAAGAAAATCTCATAGAAACAATCTTCTAAAATTAGTTGAAAAGGAAGGAATAAAAAAGGTGAGTCAAACTCACCTTTCTCTGAACAATATTTCTTCTTAAAATTATCGTGCTACAAAAATAAAATCACTGCCTGGGGCATTGTCACCAAACTCTCCAAAGCGCGGTTGAATTTTCAGTTTTTCAACATAAGAAACGATTTCAGGTAATGTTAAAATTCCATCTCTCCCTCCTCTTGATCTTAATGCATCAATAAAGTTTTTGGCAAACGGTGAATGCTTTCCTGGAATACCATCACTCACATAGGTCTTACCACCAGAAGTCAAGAACTTACGGGTTTTGTATGTAAGCTTACGGGTAATAAATTCTGTTTGGTTTTGTTCCTTATACACTTCTTCTTCCGCACCACGCGAAGAAGCCAATGCTTGATCAAAGGTTCCTCCAAAGCATACATCCATACCAAGAAAGATATGTTCACACGGTATGTTGTTTGTAATAGAGCGAAGGCGATTATGAGAAAGGTAAGTAGTCTTTGCTTCATCATTTAAAAGTGATTCACGAGCCACTACAAACCCCTCACCAAATGTTTGATCATAGGTGCCGTGACCTGCAAAGAAAATAAAAAGTTGATCCAAGGGCTGATACTTTTTCTCTCCGTATTCACGAATCTTTCTTAAAATCTCAGATTGAGTTGCATTCTCAATCATCTCAACCTTAAAGCCGTATGTCTTTCTTAATTCTTCTGCGATGGTGCGGGAGTCAAATACCGGATTAACAAGATCCGACCAGTTATCATAATTATCAGTTGCAAATATTAGAGCGTAGTCGGTTCGATTAAGCTTGGTAGCATTTGCCAATGAGGCACTACCCACATGAACTTTTCGCATGCTTATGGTTTTAACTCCATCTACATTTTCAGCAATGATCTCCAATAAATTTTCACCGTCCATAAGAGTAAGTGATTTTTCAACCACAGAATTATATTGCTCTTGCCCCTCAGGATGAATGGCAAGAGTTCCTTGGCTTGCCGTCTCAATGGTTTCCTTAATTGAAATGGTAATGTTTTTAAGAGGGGTAACCGATGCAAACTCAACCCTTATCTTAAATTTATTGTCCTGCACATAGCTGGTTTCAGGAATTGGAGTAACCCAATTGATAACTGGAATAGTACTTTTTACCAATAATTTAGGATCGCTAAAGTCCACCTCAAACTCATTGGTACGGGTGCTTACATTTTGAGATTGTGCCACGAATGACACAAAAGTTAAAAATGAAAACAGACATAAACAGATTATTTTTTTCATGACTATTTATTTAAAATGACTTTGCCTGACTGAACCTCATTTTGATTCTCAGACAAAACTCTTAATCGATATGTATACATTCCATTGCTATTGGTGGTTTCACTACTCTTCCAAAGCACGGAATAAAATCCGGGGGCTAAAACGTCATTAACCAGTGTTGATATTTTTTTGCCCGTCATATCATAGACGTCAAGATTAACCTGATAAGTCGTTTTAGTACCTGAAACTGTAAAAGGGATTGTAACGTCTCCATTTGAAGGATTTGGGAATGCATCTCCCAAAAGCGTTCCTTCAGGTTTTATCTTGTTCTTGAGATTGTTTCCAAAATAAATTTTAAAGGTTGTTGATTTTTGAGGGTTAATCGAGTAGAATTTTTTCTCTCGCATATCAACAATCACTTGCTTGCTCTCATCAACCAGATATAAATCCTGGGAAATATTTTTGATTACGGAATTATCCCAATTTAATGTCGCCTCAGAATCTACATTTCCATTCAATACAAATGACCATCTGTACTCTTGCTGAAGTGGTACTACATCACGAGCAAATTTTTTCACAAAATATTCAGGATGATCAAAATTCATTTCGATAAAATCTAAAAACCGTGGCGCATTAATGTCATCAAACTGATCGTATGAGTCAACAGCTTGTCTATGCATACCAATACCTCCAAACTCATTTGTCAACTCACCTTGGCTCAAGGTAATAGGCAAAACCCACTCATCTTCCTCAAAAGGGATTTCGCCTGTACGGCCTCCCGTAGAAGTTTGACCTGCAAATGGGATCGAAATAGTTGCTGCGCTTTCAGCCAGAACAAACCCACCTTCAAAAGGTTGCAATGATGTTCCATTATTATAATTACCACTGGTATAGGTTTTTAATTGCTGCGCAGTTCCTGTTAAATTATTGAGAGCGACCACATCACTCCAATTAATCGAACTCAAGTAAGGATTACCAATCTGGTTCCAACCAGCTTTAAGACTAATCTGAAATAAATTACCCCTATGATTTGTTGGAGCCGACAGTTCAGGTAATCCTATCGTGACAGGGTTTTTGATATTGATGAAATAACCCTTGCCTCTTGTAAGCGTAGAAAAGGAAGTGGGGTATTCATCCCAAGTCGTGTTATCCTTTAGAGTAACCATGCGCCAATCCTTTTTAAGGTCCAAATCATTAAGCTCGTCAAAAACAGTGCTGACAGCATTACTTGAACCTAATTCAAATGGAATTGAGAATATTTTCCACGCAGCAGTTGTTCCTCCAAAACCCAATCTATTTTGTGGCATTACATTGCCAGAAGCTTTATAAATTAGATGTGTATAAAAGTTGACAGTCCCAGTAGGTAATCGTCCTTCGTTATTGCTAGGATCCTTTGCAATGAAGTTATATTCCATTCCTGATTCATCGAAAAATGTTTCGGGTACAGTAAATTCCCACTTAACATCTGTTGGATTAAATACGCCATCAATGGTAGAGAATGTGCTACCGGAAATTTTTCTATGAAAAAGCTGTGCAGAAGTAACCATGCCACTGTTATCCACAATTGTCACGCTAAACTTGGTTGAGTTGAACCCTTTTTCGATTGTTGGTATTGGGGTAAAAGTTATGACAGGAGGCGTTTGATCTTTTGTTTCAAAAGACCAGGTAATAGCTTCTGTCAGATTATTAAATTGATCCTTAAACGCTCCTGGCTCTACTTGAACCGTATAAGAATTTGCAGCGATTAAATTTGTAGCTAGTGTAAAAGATACTTTATTACCAGTAACTGTACCCGTTGTCGTATTAACCGAAAATACAGCTAATGAGGTTCCGGAAACAAATACTTCAATTTTTTTATTTGCAACAGCAATTGGAAGTTCATCGAACGTAATTTCAATTTTTGTATTGACGCTGGCATCAAGTGCGTTATCTGCTGGTAATAATAAAGTTACTGCTGGTCCAGTTCCATCTTCAATAATAGTAAGTGTTTGATTAGATGCAATGTTGTTATAAGTCTGACTTAGTCCTGATGGCCAATCAATGGTTATTGAATTAATTATTGAATTACTGCCAACACCAAAATGCTGGGTAGGACTGCTTTGTGTAGTATGGCCTGTGTGAGATTGCAACTCGCGCATTTGTGTTATGGCACCCGTGTTTACATAAACTCTTGCGCCTATTGCCGAACGGTTAGACACTGTTCCTACAAGTTTTATCTTAATCCATTTTTGATTAGCACTTGGGATGGTTGAATTCCTAAAAATAATATTTGGAATATCCGGATTGCTAAATCCTCCAGTATGGAAGTCAAGGAAGCCATCACCATCCGCATCGTGCATTGCCACGCCATAAAATTTGTTGAGATTAATTGCATTGAACAGTTCAGGAGCAGCGTATTTTGTAAAGTTTCCTACCCCGTCATTGTAAAAAATCGCTGCTGTGGATCCGCTAATGATTAAATCGAGATCCTGGTCGTTATCAAGGTCGGCCCAAGCCGAGCCCGCAGTAAACCCCTCTGATCCTGCATCTTCTGTAAAGACCTTTCCCGAATCTACAAAAGTGCCATCCCCTTGGTTTTTGAAAAGTTTTCCATACGGAGCTCCAAAATCGGTTAAGAAAACATCGAGATCCCCATCATTATCATAATCTCCCCATGATGCAGATCTTCCTTGAATTCCTGATAGCTCAAACGCTGAACTTAGTACCCTGGTAAAAGTACCATCACCATTATTTTTGTATAATCTGCAAGGTACACCCGACTGATTAATCACAAGAACATCTTGATCACCGTCATTGTCGTAATCTGCCCATTCAGCATCACCTGTATAACTGATATCAGTAACCAACTCTCCAGTGGTTACACGAGTAAGAACACCAGTACCATCATTGTTGTACAAGAAAACTTCAGGCGTGAGAGTTGATGCTCTGCTCGTTATCAGTAGATCAAGATCGTTGTCTCCATCATAATCAACCCATGAAGACCCTGCGATGCCTTTAGCCACAACAGAAATGTCTGTAATTTGAGTCTTGTAATAACTCCCATCTGGATTCTTAATTAATAAAACATCATAGGTGTTTGACCTTGAAACATAGATATCATTACGTCCATCATTGTTTACGTCAATAATGTTTATATTCCTCGATCCTGCAACTTCATTTTGTAGTTCTGGAATAATAAGTTTAGAAAATTGACCATTACCAATGCCCTTAAAAACTTGAGGTGGTAATTCATTTACACCAGTACTATCTGAAACAACTGGCAAAATAAGATCAATAATTCCATCATCATCCACATCACCCCAACTTCCTCCACCGCCTGTTCGACTGAATGTTTTGCTCGGCAAAGTATTCATTGGCACATACAGATAATTGTTGCGCGGGATAACGCTTACTTGAGCAGTGTATGCCGAACTTCCTGTCGCATTCTTTGCTCTTATTCGGTAATAATAGATTGTGCCCGTCACAAGTGCTGGATCTAAATCTTTATATGAAATGGTTGGAAAATTAACATCGGCTACTTTTACAAAACCACTACCAGAAGTTGTAGATCTTTCCACCTCAAATTGCACTGTAAAAGAGCCACTACTCCAGTTTAGCAATATGGCACCCTGTGTAAATACAGTACCTGCAAAGTTAGTTGGAACAGCGGGTACAGGGTCTGATGCATTCAAGGTATACACCGTTGTTTCTGTTCGAAGTGGATATTGAGGATGTGTCATCCATTTCATGGTCACTTTATTAGTAGCAGGATCCCATGTTCCATTACCGTTTGAGATGTATTGGGTCGTATTGCTTAAAAAGACACTTCCGCAGTTTTCTTCAAATCCACCTCCCCAGGGTGTTGGTGGTGTTGGTGATAAACCCATTCCGGCACCAAGATCTAAATTGGATACGGAATAATTGCCGTTGCTCCCAGTAAGTGTTTGATTCAAGGCTGTCTTAATTCCTACTCCGCTTGTATTGAGGGTTGCAGCTGTCCAACTTCTGTTTTGTGGAAGACTTGAAGTGGTTGAGCAATCCACCAAAGTGGTTACACTTATTTCATTAGAGGGAGCCGATTTACCACCGGCACTTGATGCCCTTACTCTAAAAAAATAGGTTGTATTGCTTTTTAAGCCTACCCCTTTAATTGACGAAATTATTGTAAACCCTTGAGCACGAGTCCAAGAATTTGGGCGAGTTGCTTGCCCAGCGCTATCATAATGGAGATTGTCACCTTCAGAAGCCTCAATAACAAATTTATCCTCATTGTTAGAATTATCTGTCCAAATAAGACCAACCGAGTTGCGATCATGTCCAAAAGAGGAAAGAGCAGAGGGAGCAACAGGAGGTATCACAGGCGCAACACTCCGGTAAGTTAAACCGTAATCTTGGGCTACATAGGAGTAGTTGGCGCTCGAAACCAGAATTCTGGAATACTGTTTATTTGTTCCCCCTGGGGATCCTGTATTAACCCAGTTCGTTCCACCATCAGTTGAAAGAAATATACTGTTATTTAAAATGTAAAAAGTGTTTGCATCAATGATTTTGATTCTACCATTACTAGTCGTTGTAGTCTTTGTGATCCAGTTCACTCCACCATCATCAGAAATATGGAGTCTGCCATTATTAGTAAACACATACACCTTGCCATTAAACACATCCATTGAATTGATGCTATTTGTTGATGGCACCGATGTGATCTCTGATGCTATTGCTGTCGTTCGATCTATTTTATAGACTGATGAATTACCTGTACAATAATCATAAATTCTCACATAGATATTTGAGCCATAAAAAAATACCTCTTGATTTTGAGGGTAGAGAATGCCAAAGCAGTCAGGAGATGGCATTCCTGTTATTGCTTGATCTGCCCAATTGACCCCTGCATCATTACTTTTCTTGAGATTCCATACATTCGCTGTGCCATTCCAAACAAGGTTAATAGAAAAGAACTTCGTTGCATCCTCATTAATTAAATTATCAAAGTAACTGCTTGATGTTTGCTCTGTCCAAACTGAACCGTTGTTAGTAGACTTGATTATGCCGGATCCATACCCATAAATTGTTGATCCAATTTTTTTAAATCCCCTTATGGCCCTTGCCGTTACTCCTGTTGATAAAAAATCCCATGTTGCCCCATCATCGATAGAAAGAAAAAATCCATATGGAGAATTATTGGAATATAAAAGCCTTCCATTGTCTGTCATTACTAAGTCAGATACTGTACTGGTGGTAATTCCATTGCTAAAAAGTGGAATCCAACTTGTTCCACTATCAATGGTTTTGTAAAGCGTGAGTGAATTGATTCCTACGTAAAAAGTAGAACTTGATTCAAAATATGGACCAACTAAGTTTCCATAAAGATTCGTTTGGACAGGGCTATTGAAGTTAGTCCAACTTGTTCCCGCATTAATAGTTTTATAAATCTTTGAATTACTAAAAATATAAATATTCCCTGACGGATCTTTTTCCATCATTGCATTATCAAAACAGCAATCCGTAATGTTCGTTTTTATTGAAACCCAAGTATCTCCATTATTAGTTGATTTAAAGGGACCAGTATATGTAGCTGCATAAATAATAGCTCCATTGGTTATAACCGAATTAACATTGGTTTCAGTCAACCCTTCACCTGCATCCAACACATCAAAGGATAAACCACTATTGGTAGATCTACTGATTCCTTCGTTTGTAGAAATATATAAGAAGCCAGAAGTGTTAAGGTCAAAATCTACAGGATACCCAGTGAAAGAATTGACTTGTGCCCACGAGACCCCATCATTCGAGGATCTATATACGGCATTGTTACCTCCAACTATATAGAGAAAGCTTGTTGCTTTGCGAATGAAACGAGCGGATGTAAAGCCTGAGTTTGCCGTTAATGACCATGTAGCACCATTATCGGCAGAGGTAAATAGTTGGTTATGAACAACCACATACAACTTACCGCTCAAAGCATCTTTTGTTATATCGTTTAAATAAAGATTTGTTAGTCCAGTGTTGGATTGAGTCCAGGTGATTCCACCATTCGTACTTTTCAATACACCGGTTGAATAAGCTATTCCAAGCATCGCGCCACCGGCTTCAATTATTTTCGATGGGGATCCCGTAAAAGGTCCGTTAAGTGCAGTATAGTTCTGAGCTTGTGCTGCAAGTCCTGCAAGTGCGAAAAAAAATGGTAAAAGTTTCTTCATCTTCACTAAATTACTATCGTTTAATAATTTCTTAGTTACCAGGTAATGCAGGAAGCGGAATTTCACCACCACCAGTTCCGTCTCCATCATCACCTCCACCGCCTCCACTCAAAGCAGCAACCGCTCCACCAACAGCTAATACAGGCAATAACTTTACAAGTAACGGCACCTTAGGCTTAACCCTAAACTCTGAGGTATATAATATATCATCAGAACTTTTCGTATCAGTAACCTTAATTCGGTAGTCGCTTCCTTTCTTAGCTTGGGATGGAATATAAAATGTATGACCACCATTATTAGGTTGATTCATTTCACCACTAATTCGTTGTCCGCCTTTATACAATTCAATATTAATAGGGTTTGTACTACCTGGTTTCCAAGCCATACTGTAGCTCTTCCCACGTTTGTAGGATTTCTCTGTATCAAAATTTTGAAGTTTTACAAAAGGGATATAAACCTTGCCACGAATTTCAAGGGCAATTCGGCCTTTGTACCCTCCTAGTTCTTCACGGATATTCCATTCAATTTTCCGGTCAACACCAGGCTTTACCTCCATGCCAATATCACCCTTCACTTTAGCTAACGGGGCAGCATAATTATCGCGTGAAGCGTATAAGTCAAGTTTATATGAATTGTTTGGGTTGCCGTCTTCCAGGTCATAGTGGACGATGATTTTCTCACCGGCCAATTCCACATTCTTTATTGAAACGGTTTGAGCTTGAGTGGCCAGAATAGAAAAACAGCCTATCGTCAGTAGAAATCCTCTCATAATTAAGGGTTTAGGAGGTTAAAGTTAACAAAAGATAACTCTTTCTTACATGATTCTTATAGGCATTTTGTAACCCATCTAGTGTCTATTACCTAAAATAGAGACATAAAACTAGCTTATCCTGCTCCAATTAACAGCCGTTTTTTTCATGGATTCGATTTGTAATCGGATGGTTCTGTTTTCGGGTTTGTTAAGATTGGGGTCATTTTCTAAAATGTGTTGAGCCTCCTCACGGGCTTGTTTCAAGATTTCTCCATCCTTCCCTAAATCAGCAATCAGTAAATCCAACGCACCACTTTGCTGTGTTCCCATTAAATCACCGGGGCCGCGCAATTGTAAATCCGTTTCAGAAATCTCAAAACCATTGTTGGTTTTTACCATGGTTTGAATTCTGACCTTTGAATCTGAACTCAGTTTATTACCTGACATGAGGATACAATAGGATTGCTCAGCACCACGGCCTACACGCCCGCGCAATTGATGTAATTGTGATAGTCCAAAACGCTCGGCACTCTCAATGACCATGACCGATGCATTGGGAACATCTACTCCCACTTCAATAACAGTAGTAGCCACCATTATTTTGGTTTCACCTTTTACAAAACGTGCCATCTCATATTCTTTGGCTTCAGTTTTCATTTTGCCATGCACAATACTAATCGCCACATCAGGAAATGCGCGACTAATACTTTCATAACCATCCATTAAATGTTTAAGATCTAATTTTTCAGATTCTTCAATGAGTGGATAGACTGCATACACTTGACGGCCAGCATCAATTTGTGTTTTTAAAAATCCATTTACTTGTAATCGATGTGAGTCAAAACGATGCGAAGTTTTAATGGGCTTCCTACCTTTCGGCAATTCATCAATCACAGAAATTTCTAAATCACCATATAACGTCATGGCTAACGTGCGCGGAATGGGTGTAGCTGTCATCACCAACACATGTGGATAGAAGTCAGAATTTTTTTGCCAGAGTTTTGATCGCTGCGCTACGCCAAACCGATGTTGCTCATCAATGATGGACAATCCTAATTGATTAAACTTCACACCTTCTTCTATTAAAGCATGCGTTCCTACCAAAATTTTTAATGAACCATTTTCAAGTGCCTCATGAATAGGCTTGCGCTGACTTTTCTTCACCGAGCCCGTAAGCAATGCAATAGAAATTCCCATCGCGTCAGCAAATTTTTTAAGGTTTGCATAATGCTGCTGTGCCAGAATTTCGGTGGGCGCCATTAATGTTGCTTGTGCTCCACTACCCACAACTAACAACATGCATATAAAGGCTACGATTGTTTTTCCACTGCCAACATCGCCTTGCAACAAACGATTCATTTGCTTACCACTTTTCATGTCGGTATAAATTTCCCGAATCACTCTTTTCTGAGCTTCGGTAAGATCGAACGGAAGATGTTCTTTATAAAATCGGGTGAGAATAGCTGTGTCATTAAAAACAATGCCTTTGAATTTATCCTGCCGTACCAATTTCATTTTAATGAGGCGCAGTTGGATATAAAAAAGTTCTTCAAATTTTAAGCGACTTTGTGCTGCCGAAAGTTGTTCGTGACTTTTCGGAAAATGTATAGCTGGTAACGCTTCCTTCTTAGAAAGCAAGTTTTGCTTTTCTAAAATTGAAACGGGTAATGTCTCACGAATATGAGATTGAGAAATTTTTAAGATTTCAGTTACAAGTTTTGCAATGAGTTTGCTGTCGATGTAACGCGCCTTTAATTTTTCTGTAACATTATAAACCGGTTGAAGAAAACCTCCGCGTTCGTTGTTTGGAGTTAAGGGTTCAATTTCAGGATGTGCAATCGCAAATTTATTTCCAAACCGATTTGGTTTACCAAACACAACATATGTTGTATTTGGTTTTATTTTTTTTGTTACCCAGTTGATTCCTTGAAACCACACCAACTCTAACTCACCACTTTCATCTTCAAAATAACCAACGAGTCGTTTCTTAAATCCAACGCCAATCAATTCAAAGTCAGTTATTTTTCCTTTCAACTGCACATGAGGCATTGTCTCATTTACTTCGTTAACCTTATAAAATTGACTGCGGTCTTCATGGCGAAAAGGGTAGTATTGAATAAGATCGCCAAAGGTGAAGAGCTTCAATTCTTTTTGCAGAAGTGCTGCCCGTTGCGGACCAACGCCTTTAATAAATTCAAGAGAAGTGTCGAAGAAAGCCAATGTGTCAATTTGAAGATGTGCAAATTAGCCAATTCTACTTTTTGCTCTTGCCCGAAAAGCGAATCACTTTTCCACACCATTGATCATCATCCCAAAATGCTTTTAGCACACCAGAGATAATAAATAATAAGAAAAGTCCTGCAAACCAATAAAAACCAGAACCTACACCTACTGTGCTGTCATGCGGTGATGCAAACTTTGATCTATTCGGGTTTAGTGTTCCCTGAAGAAGAATTAATTTTTCCATTCCACTGAATTAATAAAATGAAGTGTTTCTTTCTTCATAAAATCAATAGCCGGTGCCAATGAATCATTCTGCACTTTCGTATTAAAGTAAAGTGCTCCCCGTAAAAAATTCTTTGACGAGTCGGTCATAGTAAACTGAAACTGACTAGGCACTTCGCCAGCGATCTCTGCTATCACTGCGGTCTTTCCGCTGGGTGTAACAGTTATGATCTCATCAATAGCCGAAGCTTTTATCTGTTGCTTGCTGGTAAGTTTATAGGCATCATTCAGCAGCTCCTTTAAGAAATCATCTTTATGATTTAGTTTCTTGTAGGTAATATGGAGGTTTGCTTTTAGCTCGGGATAATAAATTTCAATCCAATAGCGCTCACTTACCCACGATGAATCGCGAAGCAGGCGCGCATGCTTCGAATACTCAAACGCATACGGCAAACTATCTGGTGATGCCCGATACTCCTCCTTCGGCAACACAAGTCTGTTATAGCCCTTAGGTTTAGGTTGATAATCTTTAGTGCATGCCGGAGCAAAAAGAACAATGAAAAAAAGTATTGCACCTCCTGTCAACACACGGTTACTCAGGAGGCGAAAATTTTCTGATTGAAGTAGGAACATTAGAAGGGAAGATCGTCTGTAGAATTATCTCCGCCTTTAATGTCATCATTTGCTTGTGAGTAGGGTTGTTGCGTTGAGCGATCTCCACCTCCACCGGGTTTTGATCCCAATAAGGTCATGTTATCGCCTACTATTTCTGTAGTGTAGCGAGTAACTCCTTCTTTTTCCCAGCTACGCGTACGCAACTTCCCTTCAATGTACACCTGATCACCTTTGTGTAAATATTTTGATGCAATTTCCGCAAGACCTCTCCACAACACGATATTATGCCATTCGGTGATTACTTTTTTCTCACCGGTGGTTTTGTCTTTGTATGTCTCAGATGTAGCCATGGTAAAGTTTGCTACCATTGCCCCGTTTTCAAGGCTTCTAACTTCAGGATCCTTCCCCAAGTTACCAACTAATATTACTTTGTTTACGCCTGCCATATAAATATTATTTTGATTACAAATTTGAAAGTGAGCAAGAATGCTCTGTGCAAAATTATTAAAAATTAGCGGCTAGTCTAAATAGCCCGAATCCATCAAAAATCGGTTAACCAAAATAGGTTTAGGAAGTTTTTCTATTTGTGATCGAGAATAAAACTTTAAGGAATTTTCATCCATTAACGATTTTAAATCTTCTAGCGATTTGATTGAGCACATGATAAAACGTGTAATTAAATGTTGATGCGAAAGTATGTGTTTATGCAAAATGCTCACCTCTTCAATCACAAGGTTGTCCAACTCCTTTTCTTTTTTCAGAAGCACTAAGGGCTTTATGTCTTTCTTTGTTTCTATTAAATGAAAATCATAAAGACCATTCCAGATATCGCCTGCCTTTCGCTTACGCATTAGCGTTTTGCCGCGATGAGTAATCACCACATAATTAAAATATCGCTTTCTTATTTTTTGTTTCGGAGTCTTTACTGGTAGCAACTTCTGCATCTCCTTGCTATTAGCAAAGCAACTCTTCTCAAAAGGACAAGTTTCACACTTTGGATTTTGTGGTGTACAATGCAGCGCCCCAAACTCCATCACCGCCTGATTAAAAATGTCAGGCGTGTCGGTTGGTATGAGTTCATTAGCAATCTTGAAAAAATATTTTTTGCCTTCAGTGCTGGCAATGTCTTTATCAATACCAAACACGCGCGCCAAAACCCGAAACACATTTCCATCAACAACAGCAACTGGTTCGCGAAAAGAAATAGAAGCAATCGCTGCTGCCGTATAATCGCCAATGCCTGGAAGTTTTTTTAGTTCTTCAAAGGAAGGTGGAAATTTTCCGTTCAAATTTTTTACAACCTGCTTCGCACAAGCGTGCAAGTTTCGCGCGCGACTATAGTAACCAAGTCCTTGCCAAAGTCGAAGTACTTTATCGGGTTTTGCTGCAGCAAGAGATTTTACATCCGGAAAATTTTTTACAAAGGTCTGATAGTAGGGTAAACCTTGAGCAATTCGCGTCTGTTGTAAAATTATTTCCGAAAGCCAGATCTTGTATGGGTCTTTCGTGGTTCGCCAGGGTAGTATTCTTTTATTTTGTTCGTACCAGTCAATTATTTTTTTTGAGAAGAGTCGTTTGTCCATTTTCTAAAAATTCCGCCACGAATGTCCTAAAAATCACATCATTCCACCCGAGTCTTTAGTTTTTTAGACGTAATAAAGTTCACATCTGTGTGATAATCAGTAAATTCATTTTGCGAATGAACAAACTGCGGTTAAATTTGCAGCCCTGAATTTTAATACCATAAATTAAATACACCGTGACTAAAGCAGACGTAATCAACCAAATTGCAGAAAAAACCGGAATCGATAAAGCTGATGTGTCAGCATCGGTAGAGGCATTTTTCAACATTGTAAAATCGAACATGGCCAGTGGTCAAAATATTTACGTGCGTGGTTTTGGAAGCTTTATTAATAAGAAACGAAAGAAGAAAATTGCTCGTAACATTTCGCGCAACACGGCTATCATTATTGAAGAGCATTACATCCCCAGCTTTAAGCCTGCCAAAATTTTTATCAACAAGATTAAGAACAGCGACAAAGTAAAAGAGTTAGCTGAGAAATAATTTATCGATTAGTCAATTAGCCAATGTGATAATTAGCCAATTATAATTTAGGCTAACATTGAAAAATCGACTATCATTTAAAATTAGATGTTAAAAACCCGCATCATTTTAGTAGTAGTTGGCGCACTGATTGTGTGGTTGATTTTTCTATTGCCAAAAGCGGTGGTAGAAAATGAAAGTCAGCTGAAGGAAGATGCCGAAGTTGAAACCAACTCAACGGCTGGTCATAGTGAGATTCCAGCAACTCTTTCAACCAATATTAAGGCAGTTCGTGCCCAGTATAGTTCAGATGCCACGAATCAAAAAAATGCTATCTTTGCCGACTCTTTAAGGACCCTATACACACAATCAGGTCAATTTGATAGTGCTGCATGGTTCGCTGAGAAAGCTGCAACGTTCTTTAACACCCCCGAAAGTTTCTTAAAGACTGGCAACAGTTATTATGAAGCCTACACCTTTGCCATGGAACCCGCTAAGCAGGAGCAACTGGCCGAGAAAAGCCGCGAATGGCTTGGTAAGGTATTAGAAGCCGACCCGAAAAATCTGGAAGTCAAAACCAAAGTGGCCATGACGTACCTGAGTTCGAAAGCGCCCATGCAAGGGATAACCATGATGCGTGAGGTGTTGGCTGAAGATCCTAAAAATGAGTTTGCCCTTTATAATATGGGAATGCTCTCTATACAATCTGGCCAAAATGACCGGGCTGTTGAGCATCTTGAAAACTTAAAGGCTGTAAATCCTAACCATATTCAAGGGCTATTATTATTGGGAGTTGCCTATAAGAACAAAGGAAACAAAGACAAAGCAAGGCAGCAATTTGAATTAGTAAAAAAGTTGGATAAAGATCCAGCCGTGTTAGCTACGGCAGATTCGTATCTGAAAGATTTAGAATAAATTTTTTTAAACCCGTTCGCCCGCTGGCGGACAAAACCGAAAAACATTATGCCAAGTGGTAAGAAAAGAAAGAAGCACAAAATGGCTACTCACAAGCGTAAGAAGCGCTTGAGAAAGAATAGACATAAGAAGAAATAAACCTCACCCCAAACCCCTCTCCAAAAGAGAGGGGCTTAAGGTCTAAATTTTTAAGTTTTGAGTAACGAACTAATTATTAGTGCAGCTCAGGACGGATGTCGCATAGCACTTCTTAAGGATAAACAACTTGTTGAATTCCACGAAGATCTGGGAGGAGGCAAGTTTGTAGTTGGTGATATTTATCTGGGCACTGTAAAAAAAGTAGTACAGGGGCTAAACGCTGGGTTTATAGATATCGGGTACGAAAAGGATGCATTCCTTCACTACCTGGATTTAGGCGCCCAATTCGGATCACTCCAGAAATTCACAAAACTAGTTCGCGCTAAGAAGATTACCGGAGGTCGGTTGGATAAATTCCAACTGGAGAAAGATATTGATAAGCATGGCAAAATAGGCCAGCAACTTTCTCGCAACCAACTTATACCGGTACAGGTGGTTAAAGAACCCATATCCACCAAGGGCCCGCGACTTTCGTGTGAGATCTCCATTGCCGGCCGATATTTGGTATTAGTACCATTCGGCTCTGGCGTTAACGTATCCAAGCGCATCTCTAGCAGTGATGAGCGTAAGCGTCTTCAGCGCCTGATACAATCTATTAAACCTGAAAACTTTGGTGTTATTATTCGCACGGTTGCCGAAGGCAAAGAAGTAGCCGAGTTGGATAAAGACCTCCGTAACCTGGTAAAAACCTGGGAGGATGGAATAACCCGAATCGTGGACGGAAACCCACGCGATAAAATCATTGGTGAGCTAAGTAAAACCTCTTCTGTGCTACGCGATGTGCTGAACGAATCATTCGACAACGTGCATGTTGACGATAAGAAGATTTACGAGGAGGTTAAGAACTACATCCGCACAAATGCCCCTGACAAGGAAAAAATAACGAAACTGTACACCGGTAAAGCCAAGATATTTGAGCATTACGGTATCGAAAAGCAAATTAAGTCTGCTTTTGGCCAAACCGTAAGCTTGCGCGGAGGTGGATATCTGATTATTGAACACACCGAAGCCCTACACGTGATTGACGTGAACAGTGGCAACAAGTCGAACCGGGAAGAGAACCAGGAGACTACCGCCATGTCGGTAAATATTGAAGCGGCCAAAGAAATTGCACGTCAACTTCGCTTGCGCGATATGGGTGGCATTATCGTGGTTGACTTTATTGACATGCGCAGTGCCGAGAACAAGAAAGTGATCTTTCAAACCATGAAAGATCAGATGGAATTAGATCGCGCCAAGCATACTGTTCTTCCGCTTTCAAAGTTTGGTTTGATGCAGATTACGCGCGAGCGTGTTCGGCCGCAAATGAATATTGCTACTAAAGAAGTTTGCCCTACCTGCAATGGAACAGGCAACATCATGGCAAGTATTCTAATCACCGATCAGATTGAACAACATATTGAACATTTGTTTATCAAACAAAATGAAACTGATTTAGTGTTGGCACTTCATCCATTCTTGTTTGCTTACTATACTAAAGGAATAATCTCTAAACGGGTTAAGTTTTTCTTCAAGTACAAAAAATGGTTGACGTTGGTTAAAGACAGTTCACTCGGCATAACTGAGTTTCATTTTTTGAATAAAGACGGTGAACAAATCGAAATAGCACAACAGAATACATCCGCTTTAGCGGGCGAATAAGAGATCAAACTATTACGCCACAGATTCAGAAGATTGTACCAATCAATGAAATCTGTGGCTTTTTTATGCCAACCTGTCACCTAAGCAGGTTTGGAACATGATTTGACTATGCCCCTCCGAATAATAATTTTAATACTAATCTGACAAAAAATATGGCAACCGTTGCAGAAAAAGGCTCCATCTCCATTCATACCGAGAACATTTTTCCGATCATTAAAAAATTCCTGTATTCCGACCACGAAATTTTCCTTCGTGAGTTAGTGAGTAATGCAGTGGATGCAACTCAAAAGCTGAAGAAGTTAGCTGCGTTAGGCGAGTTTAACGGAGATCTTGGGGATCTTAAAATTGAAGTTTCGTTTGATAAGAAAGCTAAGACCATCACGGTAAGTGACAAAGGTCTTGGTATGACAGGCGAAGAAATAAAAAAATACATCAATCAAATTGCCTTCTCAGGTGCTGCCGAATTTGTTGAGAAGTTTAAAGATAAAGGTGATGCGAAAGACATCATCGGAAAGTTTGGATTAGGGTTCTACTCCGCATTTATGGTGGCCGGCAAAGTAGAGGTTGTCTCAAAGTCATTTAAGGAAGGAACTGAAGGCGCGCGTTGGGAGTGCGATGGCTCTACTGAATTTGAGCTAAGCCCGGATGAAAAATCTACCCGAGGAACAGATGTTATCCTTCATATTAATGAAGACTCAGAAGAGTTTTTAGATGAGTTTAGATTAAAAGGAATTTTAGAAAAGTACTGCAAGTTCTTGCCGGTTGAAATTAAGTTCGGCACCAAGGATGACAGTGTAGAGGATGGTGTTGATAAAGATGACAAGCCAAAGTACAAAACAGTAACGACTGATCGTATCATCAACAACCCTTCACCTATTTGGGCAAAAGCGCCTAAGGATTTGAAGGATGAAGATTATCTGGCTTTCTACAAAGAACTTTATCCATTTACGGAAGATCCTCTTTTCTGGATTCATTTGAATGTAGACTACCCCTTCAACCTTACGGGAGTTCTTTACTTTCCAAAAATTAAGAATGACTTTGAGATGCAACGAAATAAAATTCAGTTGTACTCACGCCAGGTGTTTATCACGGATGAAGTAAAAGATGTTGTTCCTGATTTCATGATGTTACTCCATGGGATTCTTGATTCACCTGATATTCCATTAAACGTATCGCGTAGCTATTTGCAAAGCGATGCAAACGTGAAAAAAATCAGTGCGCACATTACCAAAAAAGTGGCTGATAAGTTGGTAGATATGTTTATCAAAGACCGCGCTGAGTTTGAGAAGAAGTGGGACGACATCAGTGTATTTGTGAAATACGGAATCATTAGTGATGAGAAGTTTTCTGAAAAGGCAAAAGAATTTGCCTTGTTAAAAAATGTAGAGAAGAAATACTTTACACAGACTGAGTATGCTGATAAAGTAAAACCGAATCAGACTGATAAAGAAGGTAATGTCGTTTATCTCTACACGTCAGACATTGGCAAACAAGATGCATTTATTCAAATTGCTAAGAACCGTGCGTACGATGTATTGGTTTTAGATGGCGTGCTTGATAGTCATTATATAAATCACCTTGAACAAAAATTAGAAAAAACTCAGCTAAGACGCGTTGATAGTGATACCATTGACAAACTGATTGCTAAAGATGAGTCAGTAGCAAGCGTATTGAGCAAAGAAGAAGAAGAAAGTGTGAAAGGAGTTTTCGAAAAAGCAATCAACAACAAAGCAATGACACTTGGGATAGAATCATTATCCCCTGAAGAGTTGCCTGTAACCATAACCATGAGCGAGTGGATGCGCAGGATGAAAGACATGGCACGCACAGGTGGTGGCGGTGGAATGAATTTTATGGGCAGCATGCCTGATAGTTATAATGTATCCATCAATGGCAATCATGCGCTGGTTCAAAAAATTCTAAAAGCCGAATCTGAAGAGGACAAAACAAAACTTGCCAAGCAGGTATATGATCTTGCCTTGCTTTCGCAGAATATGCTTACCGGTGCAGATCTAACCAGCTTTATTAAGAGAAGTGTTGAGCTTGTCGGATAATCAGAATTGATTCAGAATAAGATTAGCCCTGCGATTCGCGGGGCTTTTTTTATGAGTCATGGAAATAAATTTTCTTTAACTTCGTTGATCTTAGTATGATTCGAATCGCAGTCATTTTTATATTAGTGCTGGTTGCTAACCTTGCTTTTGCTCAAGGTACCGAGCCAAAAGTGCAGGAAGGTCAGTTTACGTTTGATACTGACAAGCCCTTCACGTTGCTTGAGTTGGATCAGAATGATGAGCCCATATTTACCAAAAAGAAAAAGCCAAAAAAGAAAGTATTCTATGGGATAAAAACCAAAAAAGCCTTTACCCGCAAGGGCTATGGCGACAAGACGACCATAGAACTTTTTTATGTTCTAAAATCCAAGGTTCCTGAAAAGCCAACCGGCTTTGCGCGCGATGTGTATTGGTATGATTTCACAAGAAAAGAACTTCGCAAAACAAGCACCGGAGCATTCGATGTAAAGAAAGGCGTGCTAGCACATGGTCCTTATAAACGAATGGTGGGTGATGCAACCATCGAAGAAGGAATATTTTACAAAGGCACCAAGCATGGCCGTTGGATGCAATATGACAGACAAAACCTGGTACAGGATAAAGAAAAATATTATAAAGGATGGCCAAAAGAATCACTCGTAACCTACTACGATCCCAACGAACGCAAAAAGATAAAAGAGATTACGCCTATTGAGTATGGCGAAAAAGAAGGCTACTATTATCTATTTCATGAGAACGGACAAATTGCCGTTGTGGGTGAATACCATTGGGGTGAGCGCATTAATGATTGGATAGAAAATTATTCAACAGGAAAAAGAAAGAAAACAATCTCCTACCCAAAAGAGCCTTTCGATAAAGACTTCAAACCTTTTGTTAAGAAAGAGTGGGATGAAAAGGGGAAGGAAATCTATTCGAAATAAAATTGGATACTGGTCTCTTGATACTAGTAACAAGAATCAAGTATCTAGCTTCAGTAAAATGCATCCTCAAAGTGCTTTAGATCTGGCACTCCGTCTCGCATACTAATTGCCACCACATCGTACCGCACATTTCCATTGTAATTGTTTTCGAACGTGTATTGCTCTGCGCCATACACAATATTTTTTGCCTTCTTATAATCCACAAATTCTTCGGGGTAACCGAACGCATCGGACGAACGCATTTTCACCTCCACAAAAACTAACCAGTTATCCTTCCGGACAATCAGGTCAATCTCCGATCGCTTGTAGCGAAAGTTGCGTTCCACTATTTCATATCCTTGGCGGGATAAAAAATCAGCGGCCAGATCTTCAGCCTCCTTTCCTTTTTGAATTTTATCGCTCATGGGAATGTTCTACCTTTGAACGAATTTATTACTCAGTCCATGAAGAAACTAATCGAAGGCTTCACATTACAGTTGGCCAATGCGCTAAAGATCGGGCAATCGGTAGATTTGGTGAGGCCGGGGAGTGATATTCGTAACATTTTAATTACCGGAATGGGTGGCTCGGGCATTGGCGCCAACCTGGTAGAGTCTCTAACATTTGGTCGTGTACCCATCCCGATAACGGTTTGCAAAGGATATAATATTCCCCAGTTTGTTAGTCCGCACACACTTTTTATTGCCTGCTCTTATTCCGGTGATACTGAGGAAACATTAGCGGCTATTCAGAAGGCCATGCTAAAGCGGGCACATATTATCTGCATTACTTCGGGCGGTAAAATGTTGGAGCTAGCAAAAGAATATAATCTCTATTGGATTCAAATTCCAGGTGGCTCTAAAAGTGCTCGGGGTAATTTAGGCTTCATGATGGTTTCTCTTTTTCATGCGCTATATCACACTAATTTGATAGGTGCGGCATTCATGAAAGAAACTGAAAATGCTATTGAGTATCTGGACAGAGGAGAAAAAGCAATACAAGCCGAAGCTGAGCTAATTGCTAAAAAACTGAAAGGAAAATTTCCAATCATTTATTGCGATGAACGATTGAAGGCAATGGCCACTCGTTTCCAAAATCAATTGAATGAAAATGCGAAGCAACTGGCACATGTAAATACCTTTCCAGAAATGAACCACAATGAAATTGTGGGTTGGAAGTTTCCAGAGTCTGTTTTGCAACAAGCCCAAGTCATTTATTTATATTCCGATCATGATCATCCGCGGGTAGAAAAGCGCATGGAGATTTGTCGCGAGATTTTTGAAAAGAAGTCAAATCCAATCATTGACATTGTAGCCGAGGGAGCTTCTTTACTTGAACAATACTATTATTTAATTCACCTCACTGATTGGATTTCCTATTTCCTTGCGAAGGAAAATGGTGTAGAGGCTGCGCCTATTGATGCCATTGAGTTTTTGAAGGAGGAACTGAGCAAGGTTAAGTAAGGACATTTTATTAATTTAGTAGTATGAATTGGAGAGGAAAGATTGTTTCAGACAAAAATGTTCTAGCTGGTAAGCCGGTGGTAAAAGGCACTCGGCTTTCTGTAGAGTTTTTATTGGGACTTTTTGCCAACGGATGGAATGAGGAGCAGGTATTAAAAAATTATCCTTCTCTAAAAAAAGAGGACATACAAGCAGTTTTTGCTTTTGCGCAGGATGGCTTAAAGGAGGGGCTCATGTTTGAGTCCAAGCTTTCAATATGATTAGGCTTCTTGCAGATGAGAATTTTCCACTTGCAAGTATTGAAGTCTTAGAAGCTAAAAATTATGACGTACTAAGTATTGCTAAGATTCATTCAGGTATTACAGATTCAGAAATTATCAAACTAGCAAATCACGAAGAACGACTCATCTTAACTTTCGATCGCGATTTTGGTCAGTTAATTTTTAAAGAAGGATTACTTCCTGAAAAAGGAATTTTTTATTTTCGATTGCAGCAATTTCAAGCCGATACACCTGCTCAAATTATTATAGACATCTTAGAGAAGAGCAACTTTGATGTCTCAGGCACAATCACAGTAATTGAAGAGAATTTTATTAGACAAAAGAAGTTTTGAACGCACTCCAAAATAAAAAAACCAAGTTCATTGACCTCGGTTTAATTGATTACAAGCAAGCCTGGGATTATCAAACAAGTTTATTTCAATCTATCCTTGATAGTAAAGCTGAAAACAGAAACAGCAGCAACCAACTCCCGACAAATAACTACCTGCTTTTTTGTGAACACCCTCATGTATTTACTCTAGGCAAAAGTGGTGATGAACAAAATCTGTTGATTAAAAAAGAAGATCTACACACGATTGAAGCAACGTACTATCCTATCAACCGCGGTGGAGATATAACCTATCACGGACCAGGTCAATTGGTAGTCTATCCAGTAATCGATCTTGATAATTTTTTTACAGATATTCATAAATACATGCGATTGTTGGAGGAGTCGGTTATTCAGACCTTGCAAGAATTCAGCATTAACGCTGGAAGGATTAAAGGGCTCACCGGAGTTTGGTTAGATAGTGAAGATGAAAAAATTGCCCGGAAAATATGTGCATTAGGTGTAAAGACAAGCCGATGGGTAACCCTTCATGGACTTGCCTTTAACGTGAACTGTTCACTTGAGTATTTTGATTATATAGTTCCCTGTGGGATTCAAGATAAGGCTGTAACCTCATTAGAAAAAGAAAAAGGCGGATTGCAGGATTTTGAATTGGTCAAATCAGTACTGAAAGATAAACTGGCTAATCTTTTTGAAATGGAAATCGTAAATTAGGTTGCGATGCGAATCACCAGCCCAACCCGATTTTATTTTTACACCTCTTTATTAATCAGCTTAACGCTTCAAGCGTGTGTTGCGGTTGAATCTCAATCCATACTGGCTGTCGACAAGCACAAAGGTGTTTGTTGGGTGGCTGGCCGCGAAGAGATTACTCAAAAAGAAATTGATGCACTCTTAAATTGTAATGTAAACTGGATCTCGCAAACACCCTTTGGTTGGCAACGCGAGGCTTCATCATCAACTATCGGTACTAATTTTATGTCAGACAAAATTTGGTGGGGCGAATCGGATACTGGCATTTCACTGACAGCAGAGATCGCTAACAAGTCGGGTGTTAAAACGCTCCTCAAGCCACACCTTTGGGTACGTAATGGATGGCCGGGTGATATAGAAATGAAGAGTGACACTGCCTGGCAAAATTGGTTTTCGAACTACGAAAAATTTATTCTGCATTATGCAGAACTGGCTGAAAAAAATAAAATTGAGTTTTTCTGTATTGGCACTGAATTGCAAAAAACCAGCACGCATGAAAAAGAATGGCGTGCAGTGATTTCAAAAATCAGATCGGTTTATTCAGGAAAATTAATTTATGCAGCCAACTTCCACGAAGAGTTCGAGCATATCAAATTTTGGGATGCATTAGACTTTATCGGCATTCAGGCATATTTTTCATTATCGAATAAGCGAGATGCCACTTTGGAAGAAATAATCAAAAACTGGAAAGGTCCGCTTTCCGCTATTGAGCGTGTTCATGAAAAATATAATAAACCAGTTATGTTTACCGAGATTGGTTACAGAAATGATGCACAAGGCGCCATTGAACCCTGGACCTGGCCTCGCGATTTGAAAGAAGTTCCTGTTTCTGACAAAACCCAGGCTCTGTGTTACGAGGCATTTTTTAAAGCAGCATGGAATAAAAATTGGTTAACGGGTGTTTACTTCTGGAAGTGGTTTCCACATGGTACAAGAAGGCCCGAAACCTCTGATTTTACTCCGCAAGGGAAACCAGCTGAAAAGATTATGAAAGAAAATTTCGCTAGTAAATGAAGAAAGACATTGTGATTCCGGAAGTAATGAATGTAACCGTTGCTGTGGCGCGAGAAAAGAACTTATTAAATCAAGATGAATGGCGAGTTCATTTGATTAATAATAATGCATTCCCCTTAGAAAATACAATAGTGGCCAGCAAAGGCTATGGTGAGAATGAAGGAGAACCACAACGTACTTCTACGTTACGTCATTTTTTAGAAACGGTTCCTGAAAACGCTACTGCGGTGGTGGAATCAATCGATCCAAAAGTATTTCACTTAAATAATGAATATTGGGTGAGCTACTACGTAGGCAATCAAATTTACGACCGTAGATTTATTTTCGTACCCGATTCTATTTGCGAAAACAACCTGATCTTTATCAAAGAACTTGAAATGGAAGGCGTTCTGCATTCTTAATGCTGTCTAAATGAAAGTATGTGGCTTTACATTCATACGAAATGGGGTAAAATTTGATTATCCATTTTTTGAATCAATTCATTCTATCCTTCCTATTTGCGATTGCTTTATCATTTCCGTTGGCAATTCTGACGACAATACCTTACAAGCAATACAGAAAATAGATTCTCCTAAAATCAAGATTATTGAAAGTGTTTGGGACGATTCTCTTCGAAAAGATGGAAAAGTCTTGGCTGTTGAAACGGATAAAGCCTTTCAGGCAATACCGGAAGAATTTGATTGGGCTTTTTATCTACAAGCAGACGAAGTGGTACATGAAGATTCCTTAATTCCAATAACGGAAGCCATGCAAAAGTATCTTACCAATGATGCCGTGGAAGGACTTCTTTTAAAGTATAATCACTTTTATGGATCATACGAATATGTTGGAGATGCATACAGTTGGTGCAGAAGGGAAATACGGGTACTCAAAAATCGAAAACACTTTTTTTCGTACAAGGATGCACAGGGGTTTAGGAAAAAACCAAACGATAAACTCAATGTAAAACTTATAGATGGATATGTTTTTCATTATAGCTGGGTTAAAGAACCGAAATTGCAGCAGGAAAAATTAGAAACCTTTAATCGTTTTTGGCATAGCGATTCATGGGTGGATGAGAAGATTAAGAAAGAAAATTTTATCTACAATAATGATGAGTTGGTAGTTCCTTTTAAAGGTACGCACCCTAAAGTTATGGAAGCACGAATCGCGGGTAAGAAATGGGACTATAGTCCGCCACTGGCCAATCAAAAAAAACCCTTAAAGCATCGGGTAAAACGATTTGTTGAAAAATTGACCGGGTGGAGAATTGGAGAATATAGAAACTACACATTGATACGATAAATCCTGCGTGACGTAAACATTCCCCAATTCTGAAAATCATAAATTAGTAAGATATCCTAGCTCTATTAATTGGTCTTCAGAGCTAATCAAATAGGTTTTACCATTAACGAGTACATAAAGTTTATCAGCAATGCCGCGAACTTGTCTATGTAAATGATCTGAAATCAATATGCCTTTGGTCAATTTTACTTCTTGAATAATCTGGCTCAACCTCTCTATATGCACAGGCATTAATCCTGAAAAAGGTTCATCTAAAAAACAGAACGGATGCCTGGCAAACAGAATTAATAGGACTTCAAAAAATCTCCGTTGTCCGCCCGAAACCTCATAAGCCTTTCGCTTTAATAAATCTCTCACATCAGGAAACACTCCTTCAATCTTAGCAGATTCAATTCCGTAAAGATTCAGTGCCTGCTCAAACGTTACAAAATCAGGAAGAAGATCATCTTGCGGCAGGTAGCCAATGATCTGTTTACTCATAAAATTACCAGATAGGTGCCTTCCATTCCACCGAATCGATTTGTTTTCCACCCTCATGCTTCCAAAGGCAATGCGCATCAGGCAGGATTTACCCGCACCATTTCTTCCCAGTAACCCAACCAGTTGGCCTGTCTCGCAGGAAATATGAACACTGGATAGAACTTGATGAAATCCGAATCTCAGCGTTATACTATCAAACTCCAACTTGTTCACAAAACCAGAGCGATAGTAAAAAATAAAGTAGCAATTATTAAATCTATGAGTGACATCCTAATAAGGATAGAAAAATTTGTATACCCCAGGTTATTAAAAAAATAGAACTGAGCAGAACGAAACAGAATTACAAACAACAAAAGCAAAGCTGTTGTGATGAGTTTTGTCCAGATAGCATAAACAAGAAAAAGTGGCGACTCTGATTGAAAAAGAATCCAAGAAACAACCAAAGTAATCAGCGTGGAGGGAACAGCAATAAATCGAAAGCAGTAGAGGGATGCTAAAATCATTCGCATACTGCAGATAAACAAGTATTATACCATGTTTGAGGTGCCTTCTCGAATCGCTATTTTTATAGACTAAAATTTACTTTATGAATGCCGACCTTAAAGACATCCTATTCTTAGACATTGAAACGGTGGGTTGTGCTAATGACTATACCCAGCTAAGTGATCGACTTAAAGCACAATGGGCCCGAAAAGTTAATTTCTTTAAACGTGAAGAAGGTCAAACTGATGAAGATCTGTTTCATGAAAAGGCAGGCATTTATGCCGAGTTCGGAAAAATTGTGGTAATCGCTATAGGCAAATACACAGAAGGAGAAAATGGAGAATTAGGCATTCGAACAAAATACTTTGCTGATCACGATGAAGCTAAACTCTTAGCTGAATTTCGGGAAACAGTTGAAAAAATGGGGTCGCCCGTTAGGCTTTGTGCACATAATGGAAAGGAATTTGACTTTCCTTATATGTGTCGAAGAATGTTGGTGAACGGAATTCAACTTCCAACGGTTCTTAATATGTCTGGCAAAAAGCCATGGGAAATAAATCACCTGGACACCCTCGAACTCTGGAAGTTTGGGGACTACAAACACTATACTTCACTCGACTTACTTGCCACTATTTTTAATATTCCTACCAGCAAAGGAGTAATGGACGGCTCTATGGTAAGCAAGGTGTATTATCAGGAGGGAGACCTCAAGAAAATAGCCGAATACTGTGTAGGTGATGTATTGGCGATCGCACAACTCTATCTAAAATTTAAGGGAATGTCATTGGTGGACGAACATAACATTCTCTCCGCATAAAGTTAACCACAGAGGCACAGAGATTACAGATGGAAACCAATGAAATAACAGATAAAATTATTGGTTGTGCTATCAAAGTACATAAGGTACTTGGCCCAGGACTTTTGGAGTCAGCCTATCAAGCTTGTTTGTATTATGAATTAGTTAAATCAGGCTTGCAAGTAGAAAAAGAGAAAGCACTTCCATTAGTATATGAAGAAGTAAAGTTAGATTGCGGCTACAGAATGGATTTTTTAATTGAGCACAGGGTGGTTGTCGAAGTGAAATCGGTAGAATCCCTTACCGACATACATCTAGCCCAAGTATTAACCTATCTTAAACTATCCGAAAACAGATTTGGGTTATTAATAAATTTTAATGTTGTGAAACTTAAAGACGGAGTGAAGAGAGTCGTTAACGGATATTAAATATAAATTCTCCGTGAAGCCTCTGTGAACTCTGTAGTAAAAAAATATGAGTAAAAAGAAATTTAAAGAAAAGAAAGACAGAAAAAACAAAAAGGAAAAAGGCGGAATGTATTCTGCGCTGATAACCCTTTTGGAAGAAACCGGAAAAGCATATGGTGTGCAACAGTTGGTTAAAAAATTGGGGCTAAAGAAAAAATCATTAATTGAAGAACTCTATAAGCTTTTAGATGCCTTAACCTTAGAAGGCAAAATAGAGCAACTCAGTAATGACTATTATAAAATAACCCGAACGTCTCAAGCCCTTACGGGAATTGTTGATCATGTAAACATTCGTTTTGCCTATGTAGTTACCGGGCAAGAAGGCATGAAAGATGTTTATGTTCGTACTTCGGATCTAGGCTCAGCCTTGCATGGGGATACGGTTGCCATTTCTGTTTCAAAGAAAAAAAGTGGTGATAATCCGGAAGGAAAAGTTACCGAGATTATAAAGAGAGGTCGCAATCGCTTTGTTGGTAGAGTTGAATTATCCCGAAACTTTGGTTTTGTGGTTCCTGACTTTAAAAAGATCTATCAAGACTTTTTCATCTACCCTGAAAACCTCGCGGGTGCAACCGCTAATGACAAAGTACTTTTCGAAGTAGTGAAATGGGCTGAAGGCGATAAAAGTCCTGAGGCGAAAGTGATTGAAATCTTAGGGAAAACCGGTGAAAATGAAGCTGAGATCCATTCTATCATGGCCGAGTTTGATTTACCCTTCCGCTTTCCTGAAAATGTACTGCATGAATCGGAACAAATAAAGGATGATATCATTTTCGAGGAAGTGAAAAAGCGTTGGGACTTTCGTGATGTATTAACGTTTACCATCGACCCGGAAGATGCGAAAGACTTTGATGATGCCATCTCTTTCAGAAAACTTGAGAACGGACGTTATGAAGTTGGAGTACACATTGCCGATGTAACCCACTATGTGGTTCCGGGCACTGCATTAGATAACGATGCATTTGATCGCGCAACTTCTGTTTATCTGGTCGATCGCACTGTGCCTATGTTACCCGAAAGACTTTCTAACGCATTGTGTTCACTTAGACCTAACGAAGATAAACTCACCTTTGCTGCGGTTTTCGAAATGGACGAGAAAGGAAAGGTTCTTAAAGAATGGTTTGGTCGCACCGTTATTCATTCCGACCATCGATTTAGTTACGAACAAGCTCAGGTAGTAATTGAAAGTGGGGAAGGCAAGTTTGCGGAAGAAATAAAAATTCTTAATTCACTGCATCACATTCTGCGTAAGGAACGTTTCAAAAAAGGAGCTGTAAACTTTGAAACAACGGAAGTAAAATTCAAACTCGATGAAAAAGGAAAACCGCTAGAAGTGGTGCCTAAGATTCGTAAAGATGCGCACAAGTTAATTGAAGAGTTTATGTTGCTCGCCAACAGATCGGTGGCAACCTTTGTCTTCAAGATGAAAAAAGGGGAAGAGAAAAATACATTTGTCTACCGCACGCACGATTTACCGAATGAAGAAAAGCTGGCTGACTTCTCTCAATTCGCAAAACAGTTTGGTCATCAGTTGCAGGTTGAATCAACCAATGTTTCGCGATCATTAAACCAATTGATGGACGATATCGAAGGCAAGCCAGAACAAAATGTATTACAATCACTGGCTGTGCGCGCTATGGCCAAAGCAAAATATACAACTGAGGCGAAAGGCCACTTTGGATTAGCATTTGATCACTACACGCATTTCACCTCGCCCATCCGGAGATATCCTGACATGATGGTGCATCGCCTTCTGCAACATTATCTTGATAATGGTAAATCCGTAAGTAGAAAAGATTTCGAAGAAAAATGTCTGCACTCTTCTGAACGTGAAAAACGTGCGGCCGATGCAGAACGAGCATCTATCAAATACAAACAGGTAGAGTTTATGAGCTTTGCCGAAAACAAAGTATTTGATGGTATCATAACAGGAGTAACTGATTTTGGAATTTTTGTCGAAATTGTAGAAACCAAATGCGAAGGCATGGCCCGATTGGCCGACATGAAAGATGATTTTTACGAATACGATGAAAAGAATTATCGGGTGATTGGCCGCAGAAGAAAGAACATCTATCGCTTAGGTGATAAAGTAAAAGTCAGGATAAAGAAAACTGATATTGACAGAAGAATGATAGATTTGACGTTTGAATAATATTTCGATGAGTTCAGTCAAATCAATGCTCAAAACAATTGAGCAAGAAATACAGAAGCAACGTTTCGGCTTAAGTCCTCAGTCTTTGTATGATCCCATTCAGTATATCATGGGGTTAGGCGGAAAACGCTTACGACCGTTGCTGGCGATGCTTTCTTACTCACTCTATAAAAACGAACCTAAAAAGATTGTTAAGTATGCTACAGCTGTTGAGGTCTTCCACAACTTTACCCTGCTGCATGATGATATTATGGATAAAGCCCCTTTGCGCAGGGGCAAACCCACTGTCCATGAAAAATGGAATGTGAATACGGCTATCCTTTCGGGAGACGTAATGCAGATAAAAGTGTATGATCAATTTCTTGATCTTGACGGAAAATTGCTCAAAGAAGTATTAAAAGCATTTAATAAATGTGCTACTGAAGTTTGCGAAGGCCAACAGTGGGACATGGAATTTGAAACGTTAACCAAAGTAACTGAGCAACAATATCTCGAAATGATCAAACTCAAGACCGCTGTGCTGCTTGGGTTTAGCCTGGAAATGGGCGCATTGCTAGCAAAAGCACCTGCTCGAGAAAGAAGAGCCCTTAAAGAATTCGGGATCAACATTGGTATTGGTTTTCAATTGAAAGACGATTTGCTCGATGTGTACGCTGATAAAGCAAAGTTTGGAAAACAGGTAGGGGGAGATATTATCGCTAACAAGAAAACTTACTTACTTATCAAAGCCCGTGAGAAAGCAATTGGAAAAGATAAAAAGGAACTTGAAGGGTGGATTGCATTAAAGAAATTCAATAATCAAAAAAAGGTAAAGGCGATTACTGCTTTATATGACAAGCTAAGAATTCATCAGACTACTGAACATAAAATACAATTCTATTTTGAAAAAGGATTTAAGCAATTGGATAAACTAAAAGATACTTCTCAAAAAAGACAACTGATTAAGTTTACGCAAGATCTGATCAACCGGCAATCTTAATTACGTTTATAATAAAATAGCCTTCCTTTAATTCCCTTTGCAGTTTCACTAAGTGTATAGAATCCTGATCCATCACGATTCCAGGCAATAGCCTCCCCTTGAGGTTCTCGCTCGTATTGAAGCACAGTGGGTTCGGTTTTCAGAAGTTCAGGGATTGATTCCTCTGTTGACCTTTTCCAATAAAAGATATTGTCATAATCTTTTATCAAAACTTCTTTACCATCTGCAGAGATATCAGCTGCTACAATCCAGGCTAAGGGTAATTCATTTTTAAATTCAGCAATCGTTGTGTCTCCAGAAATAAGTGGCGCACTAATTTGATATAATCTGATCCTTTCTTCGCGCTTTGAGATAACGAATACATCGTGTGATAGTGGATCAATCATTAACGCTTCAGTGTCTCTAACACCGTCACTCAATTTAAAAACAAGTGTATCAAAATCTTTTACTTCCAGTTTATCGGTTGATAAAACGGGCTCCTCAAAACGATATATAACCTTATGTGGAAATTTAGCTTCATTGTCTCCAATATCCGCGATGTATAAATAGGATGTATCTGATTCAACAGCAATCGCTATATCTTCCCAGTCTCTATTTTTAATTCCCGCCAACGTGCAAGTCATTACAATCTCAGCCTTGTCGTTAATTAAAAATACTTCGGCAGGATGACCACTATCATTGTGCGACCAGAAATAGCCAGGGTTAACAACGCTAGCCACTAAGCCCGAAGCTTCTTCTAGTTTTTTATCAACTTCGCCAAGAATTCTTCCACCTGAAAATAAATTCGAAGTGCCTTGATCTTTTGTGCAACCACAAACAATCAAAAGGCTAAGCAACCAGTACTTCATATCTTAATGAATCGCGATGAGTATTATTGAACAGGCAAACCAGCACCTTTCCAGGCTTTCATTCCGCCTTTCATTTCATAAACCGGATCGTATCCTTTTTCTTTTAAGATTGCCGCTGCTTTTGCACTTCTGATTCCTGACCCGCAGTAAACAAAAATAGGTTTGTGTTCTAAGTCTGATAATTTATTTGCAAAAGCTTCATCATAAACAATGTTTTTTTGACCAGCCAGTGCGCCAGCGCTCACCTCCTCTTCGGTGCGCACATCCAATAAGATTGCACCTTCGGTCGACTGGAATTTTGCCTGAAATTCAGCTGGCTCAAGAACTGTTTCGGTTACTCCTTCTGTTTTCTTTTCGCCACATGCTGCCAGTATAAATAACAATACAATAAATTTTTTCATATGATTTTTGGTTGGTTGGCAAGATACTGCTTTTGTCCCGTTAATGCCTGCCACTTCCAACATAGTATTCATGAGCACTCTGAATGTTCGCATTTAAAAGAGTAATTTTGAGCGATTTTAAAACTTAGTACTGTGAGTAACGAAGAAGATTTGATTGAAGAGGATGAAGATGGTCTTTTCGAACATCACCGTATAGTGGCGGATGCCAAGCAGAGCTTGCTCAGGATTGATAAGTTTTTGATGGATCGACTTCCAAACGTTACACGTACAAAAATTCAGGACGGAATTCATGATGGATTTGTAAAGGTTAATGAGGAGAGCGTAAAACCAAATTACAAGGTTCATCCACACGATGTAATTACAGTTGCTTTTCCAGAACCTCCACGAGATACGGATGTGGTGCCGGAAAACATTCCTCTCAACATTGTTTATGAAGATGAATATCTGCTAGTAGTTAACAAAGCAGCTGGCATGGTAGTGCATCCGGCTTATCAAAACTGGAGCGGCACGTTAGTCAACGCCTTAACGTATCATTTTCAAAATTTACCGGAAATGGCTGGTAATGATGGTCGGCCTGGGTTAGTGCACCGCATCGATAAAGACACCAGTGGTTTGTTGGTGATTGCCAAAACAGAAAAAGCGATGAACTCGTTGGCAAAACAATTTTTCGATCACTCAATCGAACGAACCTATCAGGCAATTGTGTGGGGCGTGCCCGTGCCAGCAGAAGGAACGATTAATGTAAATGTAGGCCGAAGTTTAAAAGACCGCAGAATCACTGCTGCCTTTCCGGAAGGAGATTTTGGACGAACTGCTATTACGCATTACAAACTGCTACAAGATTTTCGATATGTATCATTGATTGAATGCAAACTGGAAACTGGTCGAACGCACCAGATACGAGCGCATATGAAATTTATTGGTAATCCAATTTTTAATGATGCTACGTATGGTGGTAATGAAGCGATGAAGGGAACAATCTTTAGTAAATACAAACAATTTGTTGATAACTGTTTTAAAATCATTCCGCGCCAGGCGTTACATGCTAAAACATTAGGCTTTATCCATCCTGGCACTAATAAATTTATTCAGTTCGACTCAGAACTACCCACCGATTTTAAAGAAGTGATTGAGAAGTGGGAGCATTACGTGAAATATAATTGATAAATTAAAACTCAGCTAATCCGATATCACCGGTTTTTGTTTTTACGATTCTGTGAATTTTTATCGATTCTGGAATTTCTTTCCTTAGTCGATCCAAAAATTCTTTGGGAACATTTAATCCTAAATGAATATTTATGTTAGGTTGATCAGTTTCATCGCACTTCATAATTAACTCTTCACTCAATCTTTTCATTTCTTTAATCTGAATAAATGCACCTAATCCTTCTATGAATATTGAATCCGGGAAAACTCGCATTAAGCTATCTCTATACATGCTTCCGGTTTTTAGTCTACCTACATAAAGATTTTCACTATAGAATTTTTTGAATGAATCTTCAAAGGGTTCGCCTGATTCTGTCTTGTCAAATTGAATATCGATATAAACATCGGAATACCTATCTATTAGTATACAATTGGCTAAATTACTTTTTACATAATTATAGCTTTCAAGACTATCGTAAATAGTTAGTGTGTCATTGTTCAATTCAAATCTTTCAGACGAATAGTATTCTTCAGTAGGTAAAACTGGTTTTCCTAATCTATTGACTCTTTTGTAAAGCACCACATCATATCTTTCAAAGATGTATTGATTAGTAATGGTAAGTGTATCCAGGATATTGAGAGTTTTAATACTGTGCGACTCTTGAGGAAATGCATGCCAGTGCCCAATTAATGGATCATTGTTATCTTGTTTTCCACATCCAAAAAAAGTGATACAAAGTAGTGTCCAGAAAAGGCTCTTTATTTTGATCATAATAATCTTAACGGTTGATCTTAAGTAAACTACAGATAACAATTAGATAATCTCGAAACTTTAGAGGGAAGAATTTCCTATCAGGTGCGTGGAACACCTTTGCTGTTGAGAGAGGCGATGAAGTGTTAAGCTGCTGCGCTTAACTTTCTCTTTCCTTTCTCCTGGCGCAACGCCTGCTTAATTTCCTTCATGGCTTCTTTCTTAAAAGTCATGTAGTCCATTTTTTTTGCAGGCTTATGAACGATGCTCTTGATATAATCAAGAACCTCTTCCATTTGCACCCTGTCCATTGAATCCAAACTTTGCAGAATGGCCAACTTCGGTGATAGTAACATACAATTAGTGGTTGTTGTCAGTACAAATAACGTAAATTAATTGCTTGAGGTTCAACTGGTAAGGGTCCTTTTAACTCAAAGATGACCTTGAGTTAACATTCAACCACGAATTGAGGGTTTTTGGATGATCAGCTATTAGCAAATTTAAAGGTTATTGGTAATACCATACGTTGTCGAACAGGCTTTCCACGCTGTTTTGCAGGATTCCATGCCGGAGAATTTTTAATCACGCGGACGGCTTCTTCGTCACATCCAGCACCAATTCCCTTTACCGTGTGGACATCCGTTAGTTCACCCGTTCTGCTGACAATAAATTCTACAAAGACTTTACCCTGAACTCCCATGCGTCTGGCCGCAGCGGGGTAGGTAATGTTCGCATTCACATACTTGTAAAACTCTGCTAAACCATCTTTAGGTTCTGCTTTGTCTTCCACAATTGTAAATACCTGATCTACATCTTCTGGTTCATCTATTGGTTTTATCTCAAGTACTGGGACTTCCAATTTCATTCCTTCCGTTACTTCAATATCAAAAACAAACTGAATTTCCTGCTTAATCTCTTGCTCATTAGGAACCTCGGTCAGTTTTGGTTGCTGTAGTACGGGTGGTGGCGGAGGTAAAATTTCAGTGGGTGGTACTTCAATAAAAGTGTCATCGATGGTAGTAGTTCTTGATGCTAGATCTACCAAAGGCTTTTCAAATTGTTTCCATTCAAAAGCCATGAGGGCAATCGAAATACTGGAAATCAATCCAATCGCAAGAAATAAATTCCGTTTTGCTGATAAATCGGCCTGTGGATATTTTTTTGTTTCCATAGTGCATTGCTTTATGCACTATAATATTCTACAGATAGGCTCAAAAAAAATATGACAATTGCGTCTACAATTACCTGACTTTCATCAATCGATTGCATTGAGCTCTTATAGGCGCTATTAACAAAGGCAGCCTATATTCTTGCCATTAATGAATTATAAGCTATAACTTGAAGGGTTTACTCATAGAACTATGTCTATTAAAGTTGCTTTGCGCCATCAAATGAGTTACGATTACGATCGGGCAGTAAATCTATCTCCACACCTATTTCGTTTACGCCCTGCACCGCATTGCCGCACCCCTATTCTGGCGTATTCGTTAAAAGTTGAACCCGGTAATCATTTTATCAATTGGCAGCAAGATCCATTCGGCAATATGATTGCGCGTGTGGTTTTTCCTGAACAAACAACAAGACTGCATTTTGAAGTAGAGGTGATTGCGGACATGATCGTGATCAATCCGTTTGATTTTTTTGTAGAAAAATATGCTGAGCATTTTCCATTTGAATACAATCATCAACTTAAAAAAGAACTCACACCTTATTTTGAAATAACGGAGAGCGGAGAGCAACTTCAACAATGGGTAAAAGGCATTGATCTTTCAAAGAAAAGAATAATCGACTTTTTGGTGGAGATGAATCAAAAGGTTTGGAAGCACACCAACTATACCGTTCGTCTCGAAACAGGAGTTCAATCTTGTGAAGAAACCTTGCAACTCAAAAGTGGTTCATGCCGCGATTCCAGTTGGTTGTTGGTTCAAATCTTTCGTCATCTGGGATTGGCTGCGCGATTTGCATCTGGATATTTAGTGCAACTGAAATCTGATGTGAAAGCATTGGACGGCCCTTCAGGTACAGAAAAAGATTTTACCGATTTACATGCGTGGGCGGAAGTATTTATTCCGGGTGCAGGATGGGTAGGCCTTGATCCAACCTCAGGATTACTTACAGGGGAAGGTCACATACCACTTTGTTGCACACCTGATCCGGTAAGTGCTGCGCCTGTTACCGGGTTAACCGATGTGTGCCAGGTAACATTTTCGTTTAGCAATGAAGTAACGCGCATTCATGAAGATCCACGTGTTACGCAACCATACACTGAAGAACAATGGGCAACCATCATCGCACTGGGTAATCAGGTAGATGAAGATTTGCAACGTGGCGACATGCGTTTAACGATGGGTGGAGAGCCCACGTTTGTTTCGATAGACGATATGGAAGCAAAGGAATGGAACACCGATGCGGATGGTCCTCAAAAAAGAAAACGCGGTGCCGATTTAATAAAACGATTAAAAACTAAGTTCGCTCCCAACGGATACATTCATAAAGGCCAGGGTAAATGGTATCCGGGCGAACCGCTACCACGCTGGCAATACTCTGCCTACTGGAGAAACGATGGAGGATACATTTGGAAGAATGATGCATTGCTTGATTTGGATGAAAAGCCATCTGCATATACAATAGAAGATACTCAACGATTAGCCGAAGAGCTGACTAAGTATTTAAATATCCCTAAAGAACATATTCACCCTGCAATGGAAGATGTGTTTTATTTTTTATGGGAGGAAAATAAAGTACCCGCTAATGTTGATCCGTATAAAGCAAACCTTAATGATTCGCTGGAGCGTAAAAAATTAGCTGAACTATTAACAAGAGGGTTGGGAAATCCTGTGGGGTTTGTAATTCCGATGGAGTGGAATCATTGGACTAAGCGCTGGCTTTCGTGCCAATGGAAATTTCGGTCTGATCAATTAATACTTGTTCCGGGCAACTCTCCTCTGGGATTTAGGTTGCCATTGAAAACATTAACTCATGTTGACAAATCAAAAACGCAGCGTGAAGTTGAGCGCAGTACGTTTGAACCTTTGCCAGCATTGGGAAATTTTCATGATCGGGTAAGTGAACGTTATCATCAGCTAATTACTCCTCAACCTTTGCCAAAAGAATTTTTTAGCGAACCAGTAGAAATCGAAGAAGAGGAATCCACGAAAGTGAATAAGAATCTTATAGAGAAAAAAGAGCCCGAAGAAAAAGTAGAAACCACTTTTGATGCCTACACCGTAAAAACTGCTTTGTGCATGGAAGTGCGGGAAGGTAAGATTTACTTATTCATGCCTCCGCTTAAATATGCTGAACACTATCTCGATTTATTAGCATCGATTGAACTAGCCACAGCTAAGCTGAACTTGAAAGTCATCATTGAAGGCTACGAACCTCCACACGATAATCGCCTTACAAAAATTGCTCTCTCGCCCGACCCTGGCGTGCTGGAAGTAAATGTGCATCCGGCTAAAACCTGGAAAGAAATTGTAAGTAATTACGACACTCTGTTTGAAGAAGCCCGGCTTAGTCGGTTAGGTACTGAAAAATTTATGCTCGATGGAAAACATACGGGGACAGGCGGTGGTAATCATATTACCGTAGGTGGAATTACTCCATCGGATAGTCCACTGCTTCGTAGGCCCGATTTACTTCGTAGTTTAATTACCTATTGGCAACATCATCCAGGGCTTTCCTATTTATTCTCTACACAATTCATCGGCCCAACCAGTCAGGCACCGCGTGTAGATGAAGGCAGGCAGGAAATACTGTATGAATTAGAGATTGCGTTTAGTCAAATCCCAGAAACAGGCGATGTTCCTTTCTGGATGGTGGATCGCATCTTTAGAAACTTGTTGATTGACATTACGGGGAACACACATCGCGCTGAGTTTTGTATTGATAAACTTTATTCGCCTGATAGTTCTACCGGCAGACTGGGCATTCTTGAATTTCGCGGATTTGATATGCCGCCAAACAAGCAAATGTGTCTGGTGCAATTGCTACTCATTCGTTGTTTGCTTGCGCGATTCTGGGCAAAACCTTATAAACATAAACTCATTCGATGGGGCACCGATTTGTATGACAAGTATTTACTACCTCATTATGTTGAACAAGACTTGAATGAAATAGCCCGTGATCTGCAGGAACATGGTTATGGATTTCAAGCAGACTGGCTAAATACTTTTTTCGAATTCCGTTTTCCTATCTATGGCAAAATCCGAGTGCAGGAAATGGACTTGATTATTCGCAGTGGTATTGAGCCCTGGCATGTGTTGGGCGAAGAAACCTCACGCGGAGGCACCGCCCGCTTTGTGGATTCAAGTATGGAACGCCTTGAAGTGAAAGTGAAAAATTTTAATGCTGAGCGTTTTATGATTACGTGTAACGGAATGGCAATCCCACTTCAGCAAACTTCAGTGAATGGCGAGTATGTTGCGGGCGTTCGTTATCGCGCCTGGTCACCAACATCTGCTTTGCATCCTACTTTAGGTGTGGATGTACCATTGGTTTTTGATGTGGTGGATACATGGAACCATCGGGCGATTGGTGGTTGCACGTATCATGTGGTGCATCCGGGTGGTAGAAATTACGACTCGTTCCCCATTAATTCATTTGAAGCCGAGGGACGAAGGATCAGCAGATTCTGGAGCGAAGGTCATACCCAAGGCAGCATCACCCCTAAAGAAAATGTGAAAGTTGCATCTCGTTACCTGGAACCTAATATGGTGCCCAAAAATTTTGATCCACCACCTGTTAAAATAAGTCCGGAATATCCCCGTACTTTAGATTTAAGACAATCTTGATTTGCCTGCATGCAACCTTCTCTTCAGAATCTCTCAACCGAATATTTTACAAATCAAACTGCCATTGACGAATGCTTCGATCAAAATGATCAGGTACGCGAAGCCTGGAAAAAATTAATCGCAAACATTGATACGCTTGGCGCGGAAGAATTAAAAAATCGCAATCAGGAATTGTTGAAGCTGTTGCAAGAAAATGGCGTAACCTACAATATGTATGGAGATAGCAACGGACTCAATCGCCCGTGGTTGCTTGATGCTGTTCCTTTTATTCTTCCGGCTAACGATTGGAGTTATATTGAGCGTGGCATGAAGCAGCGCGCTTACGTGCTCAATAAAATATTAGATGATATTTATGGTGATCGCATTCTGATCAAAGAAAAAATAATCCCGGCCGAATTAATCTATTCACATTCTGGATTCTTACGCCCGTGTGATAAAATAAAATTGCCGGGCCTTCAACTTCCCTTATACTCAGCTGATTTATCACGGGGACCAAATGGACATCTCTGGGTAATCAAGGATCGTACACAGGCACCTTCGGGTATGGGATATGCGTTGGAAAATAGAAGCGCATTAAGCCGTGTTGCGCCTGAATTATTTCAACAACATCAGGTTGCCAAGTTGGGCGGGTTCTTCAACAGCCTGATGCAATCCCTCATCCAGATTGCTCCACAAGGAAAAGAAAATCCACGCATCGTACTCCTTACTCCCGGGCCTCGTAACGAAACTTATTTCGAACATGCATTCCTTGCCTCCTATTTAGGTATCACGTTAGTGCAAGGCGAAGACTTAATCATGCGCGATAGTTTTGTGTGGATTAAAACAGTGGAAGGTCTTGAGAAAGTTGATGTGATCTTGCGCAGAGTGGATGATATGTTTTGCGATCCATTGGAACTGCGTGAAGATTCTCAATTAGGTATACCCGGCTTGCTTCACGCGATCCGCAAGGGAAATGTTGCGGTTGCTAATCCATTGGGAAGTAGCATTCTGGAGAATGTTGGTTTGATGGCCTTTCTTCATAATGCTTTTCAATTTTTCTTAAAAGAAGATCCAATCATTCCCATGATCGCTACGTGGTGGTGCGGACAGAAAAAAGAAATGGATTATGTGATTGATCACATTGATACATTAGTGATTAAAGGCATTGAACGTGCCGGTAGTTTTAAAACCGTGATGGGCAGTCAGCTTTCGAAAGCACAGAAAGATGACCTGATTCGAAAAATAAAATTCGATCCGTCAAAATATGTTGGACAGGAAGAGGTTGCTTTCTCAACATCACCTGTGCTCTATAAAGAAAGACTTGACCCACGTTATACCGTGCTACGTTCGTACCTGGTTGCGAATGGAGATAACTATGAATTGATGCGTGGGGGTCTTACCCGATGCTCACCGGAGAAAGGAAGCTTTTTGGTTTCGAATCAGGATGGTGGAATTTCAAAAGACACATGGGTTGAATCTGCAGGCGAATCTCTTCCTGTTATTCATCATGCACCAGACATGAAACGTAAAGCAGTGCTACCAAGTCGGGCTGCTGAAAATTTATTTTGGGTAGGCCGCTATACCCAGCGCATTGTTCGCACGTCAAGATTTATCCGAATTGTATTAAGAGCTCTTACACAAAAGGGATTTGTAAATACAGGAGCCGATTCTGAATCCATGAAAGTGATGTTGAAAACAGTTACCAATCTAACTGATACATTACCGGGATTCATTGAAGATGAAGAATTACTGGCCAATCCCCTTCCTGAAATTCATAAGCTTGTTTGTCAGGCTGACTATCCGGGCAGTATTATGTTCACGCTCAATAATCTGCTTCGCTCCATGTATGCCGCTCGCGATCGATGGACAGTAGACAGCTGGCGTATCATCGATGAAATTGAAAACATCAAACGGAGAATTGCGGTGCTAGAACCCGGCAATATTCGTTATGCACTTACGCTATTAGATCAGCTTACCGGGCGTTTACTTTCCTTTTCAGAAATGACCCGTCAATGCATGTACCGAAGCGATGGCCGCACCATGTACAGAATGGGCCTATTGATAGAGGAAATATTAATGGAACTTTCTCAGTTTAGATCTATTCTAACAGAAAAGCGAGATGAGAGTAATGAATTTCAATTGCTAGAAGCGTTGCTTCTGAGTAACCAAAACCTTTCCTCGTATCGTTCGGTGTATCGTACTTCGTTAGATATTGTTCCGGTTATTGACTTATTGTTTTTGAATGGGCAAAATCCTACTTCACTGTTTTCTCAGCTAGAGGGTTTGTTGAAGTACGCGCGCAACCTTGCGCAAAAAGAATCGGGTGTAAATGATAATGAAATTTCAAGACTAGTTTTTGAATGTTATAGCACAGTTCGCCTCATCGATATTCCTGAAATGGTTGCTCCCGATGAAAACGGTAAACGGATTAAGTTGGATGAATTTTGTATTCATGTCCAAAATCAAATTTTCAATCTATCAATGAAGTTAAATTCAAAATATTTTAGCCACTCTACCTACCAGCCGCAAGGCAACAAAGGAGGGTTTCAATTTGAAGTGTAGACATGCGCTACCAAATTAAACATATTACCGAATACAAGTATCAGGAGTTGGTGAACACAGCTCACAATAGGTTGTGTCTTGTCCCCTTAAATCTTCCGGAGCAAAAATGTCTTTCGTCAAGCATTAAAGTGCTGCCCGTTCCTGATGAACAAGAATATCGTACTGATTTTTTTGGCAACACCTTGTATTTTGTCTCCATTTATAAAGAGCATAATAAACTTGAAGTAATCTCAGAAAGTTTGATCGATGTGCTTCCCCGCATTCAATCAGGTATTGCAGCGGGTAGCCCATTGTTATGGGAAAATTTAAAATCAACACTGGCTCAGCGTGATGAATATGCCGAAGTTGCTCAATATCTGTTGCCTTCGCCCTATGTCCCTTACAGTTTAGAAATTCAAAAATTTGCGGAGGATTGTTTTGTGCCAGGCGATACGTTGTGGAATGCCTCCAATGCATTGATGAAAAAAATCTTCACTTCATTAGAATTTAAACCAGGTTTCACTACTGTAAATACACCTGTAGAAACCGTTGTGAAGTTAAAGAAAGGAGTGTGTCAGGATTTTGCACACTTAATGATTGCATGCCTGCGAAACCAAGGTGTTGCAGCTCGCTACGTAAGTGGGTATTTAGAAACCTTTCCTCCACCCGGTAAAGAAAAGTTAGTGGGTTCCGATGCATCCCATGCCTGGGTTGCCGTTTATTTTCCGGGCATTGGCTGGGTAGAATTTGATCCCACCAACAATTTATTGCCTGCCGATAATCATATCATTGTTGCCTTTGGCCGCGATTACTTTGATGTAGCTCCCATAAAAGGAATTATTTTTAGTTCGGGAACGCAACAGGTGGATGTGAAAGTGGATGTAACGCGAGTTTAGACATCCTATTGGTTTTCCAACACCCTTTTTGTTTTATTTGCACCTCCAAAATTTAATCGCTTTTTATGAGAATCATTGTTTTATGTTTTTTTACGCTAGCTGCATTTTCTGTTATTGGTCAGTCTAAGAAAGAATTAACTGCAGAAATTACAAAATTGAAATCTGAAATAGCTGAACTTAACAAACCCAAAGTTGCTAACCTGAATGATGAAACTAAAAAAGCAAGTTATGGACTAGGCGTTTTGATTGCCACTAACTTAAAAAGCCAGGGTGGTGATTCTGTTAATCTTGAATCTCTTTACTTCGGAATTCAAGACATCTACAATAAAAAGGAACTAATTATAAGTGAACAGGAGTGCTCCATGATTGTGCAGAATTATATGATGCAAGCCATGGAAAAAAAGACTGAGGTTCTTAAAGAAGAAGGTGCTGCATTTTTAGCAGCTAACAAAACAAAACCTGGCATTGTAGTGACTGAATCTGGGTTACAGTATCAGATCATCACCACAGGCAAGGGCAATAAACCAACTTCGGCTGAAGATATGGTTACTGTTCATTATACAGGTAAGCTAATTGATGGAACTGTTTTCGATAGTTCGGTAGAACGTGGTGAGCCAGCGAACTTTCGTTTGAATGAAGTTATTCCAGGTTGGACGGAAGGTTTGCAAATGATGCATGAAGGCGACAAATGGATGTTATACATTCCTTATGACATCGGTTTTGGTGAGCGCGGTTCAGGCAGTCAAATCCCACCGTATGCTGCGTTGATCTTTGAGGTTGAGTTGATTAAAGTGAATTGATTCACTTAGAGTTTATACTCTAAAAGCGTTAAAGCCAGATTTCTATTATGAATGGGTAACTCTTCACTATCAGGGGTCGTGAAGTTCTCTATAAACTCAAATCCAAAACTTTTATAATATTCAATAATAGTTGGGTTGGCAGCCCATGTATCCATACGAATACTACTCAGTTTTTTTTGTTTTGAATGTTCTATTGCCCACTCCAAAATGGTACCGAATAATCGTTGTCCTTTAAAAGCAGGGTTAACTACAATGCGATGCAGATAGATTGAGTTACCGGTATCTAAATCTCGCCAGATTATTTTATCCGTATAGCGAACGCTAAATACAATTGCAATCGAAGAGTCAACAACTACTTTATAGTGATTCCCTGTTTCAATGTCTTTAATGATGGCATTCTTATCATAATTTCTCCAAACCGGATAGCCTTTCTTTTCCTGATATTGAATAGAATGCTCGAAAAGTTCGAAGATGAGAGGAAGGTCGGTTATGTCGGTATGCAAAGCCTTTTGCATGTTGTTGTGTGTCGTTTTTTTCACTCGCTATATATGTAAGGCTTCCACTTTCGAGACTTTCTGTCTTGTCCGTCCTTAGGAAAAGCTACTTTTATTTCACCGTGATAGTTAAATCCAGCGAATACATAGTTTTCCTCGTTGTATTGTCGTGTAGCTAAACTGTCAAATTTGAAACCCTCTGTTAAATTGTAAACCCATGTCGGGTTGTAACTAAAAAGTAATATGTCCAATGAGTCGATGGGATATAGTGGTTCACTATAAGAGTCTATTCCAAAGTATTTAATTTCTCCAATCGAAGTTTTACTTATCCTCTCAACTTCCAAGCCGTCTTTGAAAATTTTCTTTACTCCATCTTTGTCAGCCTGTAACACCGTCAGATCACGCGGGCAACAACCATACTGAGCACCAAATAGACTTATGTAATATCTGTCATTAAATTTTTGAAGAAGTACTTTATCCGAGGTGACTTCATTGTTTATTTGAATTGCTTTTGATTCAATTGTGTCGTATGCATCTTCGTCATAGATTTCAAATATTGTCTTGTCACCCTTCTTAAGAATGACTTTGTTGAAAATTCCATTTTCAATTAAAGAGTCTGCTGTTAGGACTATCTCGTTGAATATATTGTTGTCAGTCTTTATTGTCTCAATAATCTTGTCGGAAGTAGCGACTACTTTTTTGTCACCCGTACAAGCAAGTGCTATTAGTCCAACCAGAAGAGTTGTCAATCTGTAAATCATTTTAGAATATATGTATTACTGATATTTCTTCCATCACAAAATCAATTTTTATTAGCCCTTACGCTTCCAACGCTTGCCTCAAATCAGCAATCAAATAATCGGCATCTTCCAACCCAACATAGATTCGGATTAACCGATGTGTTTCATTGGTTGCATCAAACTCATTGGGCTTAATACTCACAGCTGAAGGAATCACCAACGACTCGTGCCCACCCCACGATACTGCCAGAAAGAAATGTTTTAACGAGTTGCAGAATTTTTCAACTTCTTCAAGCGTGTTTGCTTTTAGCACAATGCTGAACAATCCACCCGCATCCTTCATTTGTTTTTTGGCCAACTCATACTGCGGGAAGCTCAGATGAAATGGAAAGATCACTCGTTCAATGCGTGGGTGGACTGCTAAATAATCAACCACTTTCTTAGTACTCTCACATACGCGTTGAATGCGCAATGGTAATGTACGAAGTCCACGGATGAGCAACCACGCATTCATGGGTGAAATGTTTCCGCCAATATTTAAAAACTCGGCATCAAAGATTTTTTTAATGATCGCCTTAGAGCCCGTCACCACTCCGGCTACTACATCGCTGTGCCCACCAATAAATTTAGTTGCCGATTGCGCCACTAAATCAATTCCCATTACATACGGTTGCTGATTGATGGGACTGCAATAACTATTATCGATCATCGTAAGAATGCCTTTACTTTTTGCCAAGGCAGCAATCGCAGGTAAATCTTGCAATTCGTACGTAAATGTGTTGGGCGATTCTAGGTAAATCAGTTTCGTGTTGGGTTGTAGTGCTTTCTCAAAATTTTCTGTTCTGGTTCCATCTACAAACGTAGTGGTGATGCCAAATTTTGGAAGCAGGCGTTCAAATAATTTCACCGTCCAACTATAGGGTTTGGCAACACTCACCACATGATCACCTTGTTTAAGCAACGCAAGTAAGGGCACAGCAATGGAGGCAACCCCACTTCCAAAAACTAACGCATCTTCAGCTCCATCCAAAGCAGCGAGTTTTTTCCGTAGAATATCTACCGTTGGGTTATTGCCGCGCGAATATAAAATGGCATCATATTCATCGGCCAAGGCGGTACGAAACTCAGCCACATTGCGAAATGAAAAATTGCTGGTTTGAATAATAGGTGGCGCAATCGCATTGAAATAATTCTCGCGCTCTTCGCCTAGTTCGTTCAGGATGTAGGATAAGTCCATGGGTATTAATTAGTAGGGATGGTAAAATATAAGATCACCACCGAGGCACTGAGCCACAAAGTTCACTAAGTAAATTTTTTCTTTGTGTCTTGGTGCCTGAGTGGTGAGAAGAAATTACAAACAAGTCATTTTCAATTCTTCTTAGCCGGAGTTGAAAACGGTGGTGGAGTTACTTTAATCTTCTTCTCCTGATCAACCAACAACAACGTTTCCTTCACCGCTCTTTCCAATTGTGGATCAATTCCTTTTTCAAGAGAAGCTGCATCTTGACGTACTTCAATATCCGGAGGCACGCCTTCATTTTCGGCAATCCATTTATTATTGATCGGATCAAATACTGCGTTATCAGGCGCAGTCAATGCTCCCCCATCAACCAATGAATAATGAACCGATGATTTCACTAAGCCACCCCAGGTGCGCGCGCCAATGAGTGGCCCTACTTTTTGCTGACGGAATACCCATGGGAAAAAGTCACCGCCCGAGCCGGCCATTTCATTAATCAATAAAACTTTTGGACCAAGGATACCAGCTGGCAAACGACCGGGAACACCATTAGGAACCTCATTCGTTAATGATGCTCGCAATCTACGTGTCATTAAGTCCACCATGTAATCATCCAGCAAACCGCCACCATTAAAACGTTCGTCAATCACAGCTCCTTCTTTGTCTTGCTGGGCAAAGTAGTAACGATTAAAGGAAACAAATCCAGGTCCGCCTGTATTAGGCACCCACACATACGCTAACCTTCCATTCGATAATTTATCAACCAATCTTCTATTGTCTTCAACCCATGCACGCTGACGTAAATTATTTTCACTGCTAATCGGTTCAACAATTTCTTTCCATGATCCTGTGAATGCAGGCGTACTATTAATATGAAGTACCGTTTGTTTACCAACCGTTCCATCTAAATATTGAAAGGGATCATCAGCCGTGGTGAGCTCTCGTCCATTAATGCCCACTAAATAATTTCCTTCCTGAATTTTTAATCCCGGTCGTTCCAGTGGACTTGATAATTCCGGGTTCCAGCTTTCGGTGGTGAAGATGCGATTGATCTTCCAATATTTATTTTCAGCAACCAGATCGGCACCTAACAGACCCACTACTGATTTTTCGACTTCAGGAAAATCGCCACCAAAAACAAAACTATGTCCTACAGAAAGTTCACCATTTACCTGATCAAGAATATAACTTAGATCAGCTCGATGTTTTATAAAGGGAACCAGCGGTGCATAACGAGCATGCACTTCATTCCAATCGCGACCATGCATATTCGGATCATAAAAATAATCGCGCTCATAGCGCCACGCTTCTTCAAAAATTTGCTTCCATTCTTCACCCCGATCTAAATGAATGTTCAATTTTATACTAAGCGACTTGTCATCTTTTCCGGTAGCGGTACTCACCACTTTCCAATTGGTTCCCATTCGCACCAACATTTTATTTCCATCTGCCGAAACGGCAAGTTGATTAACACCGGTTAAAAATTCTTTTGCTTCACGATCTTTCAACGTGAACTTATGTAACACCAGTCCATTTCCTTTTGGAACTCGTTCTCCAATAAAAACCAACCCGCTTGGTCCGTTTTGTGTGAGTTGGTAGTTTGCTTTTGGCAAAGGCAAGGCAATCGTTCTGCGTTCAATGCCTGCCAAGTCAATAACTACTGGTTCTGGTTTTTTCTCTTCAGGTTTTGCCCCTGCCTGTCCGGCAGGCAGGTCTTTATCTTTTTTAGAATCCGTTGATTTCTTTTTGTCTTTATCAGCATCTTTTTCGGGAGTTTTCTCGGGCTCAACTGATTCTTCATCACTGCGCGGAGAGAATGGGGAAGGATCACTCTTACGCAAGTTGATCACATAAGCACCATACACGGGATCAGAAGTCATGGAACTTGTGTTTGCCCAACCAGAACCCAATGCTAAGTCAGTACTTGCTAAAAAATAAAGATGATGACCGTCTAAATCCCACGCAGGTGAAAATGAATCCGCAAATGAATCGGTGATTGGGTGAACACTTTTATCTTTCAATGACCACAAAACAATACTTCTAAATCCATTACTTCCTGTTTTAGCATACGCTAGCCATTGCGAATCGGGGGACCATGTAAGTCCCATATCGCCACGCTCAAGATTTGTTCCGCCTACATCAGCAGTTTGAATGATGCCTGATGATACATCGATAATTCGAATGCGAACATCATCATCTGTAAAGGCAATGTACTTTCCATCGGGCGACCATGCAGGTTCCCATCCTAATTTTGATTCACCAATCGAAAGACTTTTTGGTTTTGATAATCCATCCTGATCAGCAATCATTAGCGAATATCCTTTGCCACCCTGGTCAGAAAACCAGGCAACCTGATTTCCTTTTGGGGACCAGATGGGAGCGCGATCCGCAGCACCCGATGATTGCGTAATGTTTCTTGCATCTCCGTGTTCAACCGGGATAGTAAAAATTTCACCCCGCGCTTCCATAATGGCACGCTTACCGGTAGCTGAAAGTGAAACTGAGCGAATCGTTTTGCTTACGTCTTCCCACTTTGTATCAGCCCACGGAAAATCTCCATGAATAGTAATGTTGAGTTGAGTGGTTGCATTGGTGCCAAGATCAAGCAGATGTAAATAGCCTTCGCGTTCAAACGCAAGTTTATTACCATTACCAGCTACCCATTTTACATCTGCACCCGTAAACCTGGTAAGTTGTTTTAATGCGCCTGCAGTATAAGTCCAAATGTTAGCAACCCCATCACGATCGGATAAAAAATAAATTGATTCGCCTAACCATACCGGAAGAATATCGGTGGAGCGTTCATTAGGAAGCAACGTCTCTGTAAAATCTTTTAAGTTTAAAATAATCAACGGAGTATTTTGTCCACCGCGATAGTTACGCCATTCAATATCCCATCGGTCAACACGATCAAGAATTATCTTTTCACCATTCGGTGAATAGGAACCATTCGTTCCCCATTGCTTTGCCAACATAGTTGACGGACCACCCGCAACAGGCACAGTCCAAAGTCTTTCGTGACTAGCCGGAGCAGTTTCACGTGTAGAGGAATAAAGAATTTTTGTTCCGTCAGGCGTCCAGCTTCGCGCTGTTGCTGAACTGGGATGCCAGGTGTGACGAGTAGCTTCGCCTCCACTTACTGATACCGTATAAACAGCTTCGCTCCCTGAACGATTAGAAGTAAAAGCAATGAGTTTTCCATCGGGTGAAAAATGTGGATTGCTTTCAACCGCAGGCGTGCTGGTAAGTCGAATAGTTTTTTGAGTAGCTAATTCCGTAACCCAAAGATCACCACCATATTCAAAAGCAATGTGTGTTGAACTTAACGTTGGTTGCCGAAGTAGTCGAGTACCCTGCGCAAACGAGGAGATAGCAAATAGTACTAATAAAATAGTTTTGATAAAGATCTTCATGTGAGTTGGGATTGGCTAGAAAAATTAAAAGTAAGGAATTGGAAGTAGTCGAACAATATGGATTTTGATACCTCACCCTCTTTCCCTCTCCAGAGGAGAGGGATGTACTCGCATCCTAAGCGATTCAAATAATGGATTAAATTACTTCTCTCACTTCTGTTATGCTTCCATCACTAACAAGTAGTGAGAAGATTGGAGGGAGCGTCACCTTCTCCTCTGGAGAGGGTTGGGGTGAGGTTTTAAAGTCAATCCTTGTAACTATCTTCTCAAATAAGAGTATCCTCTTGCAACGGTTTGCCTAAACTGTGGTCATTCACTTAGTCTTAAATCCTTACTGCCATGCTTAAACACAATCTGCTCCTCATTTACCGCAATTTTTTGCGTGCCAAAGGGTTCTTCTTTATCAACCTGATTGGGTTAGCGGCTGGGTTGGTTTGCACGCTTCTCATCTATTTGTGGGTGCGTGATGAAATGAACATGAATGGCTTTCACGCCAAGGATGCTCAATTGTATCAGGTAATGGAGCACCAAAAATACGCGGACGAGCTAATGACCACTACCTCCACACCCGGTATTTTGGCAGAGACCATGAAAGCTGAATTGCCTGAGGTGGAATATGCAGCCACAACAACGTGGATAAATCCTTTCACTCTTTCTGTTAAAGAGAACAATGTAAAAGCAGATGGATATTATGTAGGTGAAGACTATTTCAATATTTTTTCATTCAATTTGTTGCAAGGCAATGCAGATCAGGTGCTGAAAGACAAACTCTCGATGGTGATCTCTCGCGATTTAGCCATTCGTCTTTTTGGTGTTGCTGAAGACGCGGTTGGTAAAACAGTTGAACTACAACACGACAAAAGTTTTCATGTAACAGGTGTTTTTGAAAACCTTCCTTCTAATTCCTCTTTTCAATTTGATTTTGTTTTGCCCTTCGAGCTTTTTAAAGATGACAACGAATGGGTAACAGAGTGGGGAAACAATGGTCCATCATCGTATATCATTTTGCATGAAGGTGTTGATCCTGTGGCTTTCTCAGAAAAAATAAAGGACTTTGTGAAAGGGAAAGATAAAGATGACTCTAACGTATCGCTGTTTGTGCAGAAATTTTCTGAACGCTACTTACATGGTCGATTTGAAAATGGTGTGCAGTCGGGTGGACGCATTGAGTACGTGAACTTATTTTCGGTGATCGCCATTTTTATTCTGCTCATCGCGTGCATCAACTTTATGAATTTATCGACTGCCTGTGCTTCGCGCAAAGCAAAAGAAGTAGGAATTAAAAAATCAGTAGGTGCACAACGGCAATCGTTAATCTTTCAATATGTAAGTGAGTCTTTAGTGATGACCATGCTATCTGTTGGGTTGGCATTGCTGATCGTTTGGATGTTGCTTCCACAATTTAATATTATCACCGATAAAAAAATTGTTCTTAATCTAAAAGACCCACAACTGCTGATGTGGTTGAGTGGCATTACTTTATTTACAGGATTGATTGCAGGAAGTTATCCTGCATTATACCTGTCGGGATTTAGGCCTGCTGCTGTATTGAAAGGCGAGGTACGTGGATCGTGGGGCGAACTATGGGCCAGAAAAGGATTAGTAGTTTTTCAATTTACGCTTTCCGTAATCTTGATCGTATCGGTGTTGGTTATCTATCGCCAAATCGATTATGTGCAAACTCAAAACCTTGGCTACACAAAAGAACATCTTATTCAATTTCCCATTGAAGGAAAAGTAGAAGCGAACCGTGAAACATTTTTAACAGAAGTACGCGGTATTCCTGGAGTAGTAAGTGCCGCTAGTATTGGGCATAGTTTATTAGGACGAAACAATAACACCAGTGGCCTGGAGTGGGATGGTAAAAATCCAGATGATAATATTTTGTTTGAGAATGTAGGCACAAACTATGGATTGCTGGAAACCCTTGGCGTTGAAATGGCTGAAGGTCGCATGTATTCGGAAGAGTATGGTTCTGATTCTACTAAAATCATTTTCAATGAGGCGGCCATACGTGTAATGAATTTGGAAAACCCGATTGGCAAAACGATTAAACTTTGGGATCAATATGATCTGCAAATAATTGGTGTGGTGAAAGATTTTCATTTTCAATCCTTGCACGATGTAGTTAATCCGTTGTTCTTTCGGTTGAGGCCAAGTAACACGTGGAACATTATGGTTCGGTTGGAAGCCGGAAAGGAAAAAGAAACGTTGGCAGCACTCGATAAATTCTATCGTGATTTCAATCCAGGTTTTACGTTTGAATATCAATTTCAAGATCAGGAGTACGCACAACAATATGCAGCCGAGCAACGAGTAGCCTCCTTATCATTTTACTTCGCTACCATGGCCATCTTAATTTCTTGTCTCGGTTTATTTGGACTCGCAGCCTTTACAGCCGAACGCAGATTGAAAGAGATTGGAATTCGCAAAGCGTTGGGTTCATCTTCCACCAACATTGTAATATTATTATCAGGGGATTTCACTCGTATGGTATTAGTTTCGATTCTGGTCGGATTGCCAGTTAGCTATTGGCTTTTGCATACCTGGCTAAAACGATTTGCCTTTCACATCGATTTAGAAATCTGGTATTTTCTGGTTGCAGGATTAATTGCATTGTTCATTGCGTGGATAACAGTAGCCTCACAAGCCATTAAAGCAGCACGGGTAAATCCGGTGAAGTGTTTGAGAACGGAGTAATCTATCATGTATAGATAATGATAAAAAATATACATGATGAAGTTATCATGTATAAATAGTATACATGATAACTTATGTGTGATTCTTATTACTTCTTCTTCGGCAACTTTTCATTCATCGTATCCGCTTTCAGGTATTTACCAAACCAATCAACGTAACGAGTATAACGATCTTTCTGATAACTCGGCACAGCAAGCCCATGATTCTGACCGGGGTAAACAATAAATTGTGTAGGCACTCCTAATGTTTTAAGTGCCTGATACATTTGTTCGCTACCAGCCGCGGGCACATTAAAATCTTCTTCACCTACCATGTAAAGCGTAGGTGCTTTAATTTTCTCCACATTTAAAAACGGATAGGATACTTTCATCCACTTGTCCATGTTCTTCCACGGCACACCTAATTCTGTTTCATACTGAATCGTGTATTGATCTGTTCCATACATAGCTAACTGCATAGCACTGCCTGCACCACTGGCTGCCGCTTTAAAGCGTGGATCAGTAGCGGTAACATAATCGGTAAGAATACCGCCATAACTCCAACCGCCAATACCTAGCTTGTTCGGATCCGCTTTACCTATTTTGATCAGATGATCAGTGGCTCCTAAAATGTCAATCACTTCTTTATTTCCCCAATCACCCGAAATCGCTTTGCTGAAAGCGAGCCCGCGTCCATTACTACCACGATAATTTACTGTAGCCACCGCATAGCCTTGCGCTGCTAAAATCTGTGGGATTAAATCAAAACTAAAATCATCCTGCGAAGTAGGGCCACCATGTATCCACATAATCAGCGGAAGTTTTTGATCTTTTGATTTGCCTGCGGGCCAAAAGAGAAAGTTTCCTACTGTTGTTCCATCCTTGCTCTTGGAATCAAAGGCTTCTACTGTTGCCAGCGTTAATGGCTTTAAAGATTCATCATGAATGTGAGTAAGTCTACGTGCAGTTCCGTTTTCAATCACAAAAATTTCATTGGGAGTCATCGGGTCGGTGCTAATTGAAACCCACGTGTCATCCGCGCCACGTTGAAGCGAATTAAAAACCCGATCTCCACTTGTAATCACTTTTTTATTTCCATCGAGATCAAATGTAGTGACATGACTTCTTCGATCATCCTCCACCGTAACCACCACGGATTTGCTATCGGCCGACCAATTTGGAGCGGATACATCACGATCTAAAGTAGCGTTGAGAATTTTTGGGGTTCCACCCTCCGCAGGAATGAGCGCGATTTGGGATTGATCATAAATATCATAGTCCACAGTTTGTGATTTCAGATACGCAATCCACTTTCCATCCGGACTCCAGGCGGGACTGGTATCCGAATCGCCCCACGTAGTTAATTGTTTTAAGGGAGATCCTTTTTTTGCTTCCATCACCCACAAGTCGGTGTTGCCATTGCGGTCAGGATCTGGTGTACGATTGCTTACAAATAAAATCTTCTTGCTATCGGGGCTCCAGATCGGATCGTTCGCATCATAATCTCCTGTAGTAAGTGTGTCTAGTTTTTTTGTTTCTGCATCAAACACATATAAGTGATTGCGCTTGCGCTCGAGGTAGCCATCGCCATCAGCTTTGAAGTGATAGCGATCAATCATAATCGGCTTGGCCGTCTTATCTTTTTTCTCTTCTTCCTCTTTTGACTCCTGATCTTTTATAATCAAGGCAATTTTTTTTGAATCCGGGCTCCATACATAATCGCTGATGCTGTATTTAAGATCGGTTAATTTTTCAGCTTCGCCTCCTCTGCGATCCATACGCCAGATTTGCGATTTCTTTGTTTCGTAACGCGAGGAGAGAAAAGTTAAATATTTCCCATCGGGTGTCCAGCGCGGTTTGCTTTCGCGTTCCTTGCTGGCAGTGAGCTTGATTGATTCTTTTCCATCCCAGCTAATCATCCAGATATCTGTATCCGATTTATCTTTCACAGAATCGGGTGACGATAAAACATACGCCACCCATTTACCATCAGGCGAAACTTGTGGATCGCTGATGAAACGCATTCTATAAATGTCAGAAGGCGTAATGCCGCGCTGAGCAACAGAAGAGAGCGTAACTAAAAGCAACGGGAGTAGAAAAAGTTTTTTCATCGGAGAAAATTATAAGATTTTATGAGTTCACAAAGTATAACAAAAATGTAACACTATTTAATCAGCAGTACCCGCTTATTTACAGGGTAAATCCAGTCAACGCCACGGTCTGTTACAATAGCATCATCCTCTAATGGTATGCGTAACTTTTTACCAGCCCATTCAGGTATTGGTGTATAGGCAAAAAATTCAATGGAGAGTAAATTGGTTGGCTTAATAATATAAGTAAGCTGAACCGGATTAAAGTGTGCAATGGAAGGACCTGTGCCATGACCCCAGTCACCAACAGAATGACAGCCTATGATCACATCGGTTTTATCATCCGCATTTGGTTTATTAAATTCAATTCGGCTGTAGCCAACAGTTTGCAATGCTTTGTAAACATTATCCATGTTTTGTTGAGCAGTGATACCCGGCTTAATCGTGTTGGTAACAATTGTGCGCACCTTTACTGCCTGATCAAAAGCATGTTGAATACTTTTCGGCACTTCTTTTTCACCCTCTTTTAGCACATAGGCCATTCGTTTCATGTCCGTATACATGTTCATTAAGCCAACTCCCCAATCCAACATAAGTATATCTCCGCGTTGGATTATACGATCTGTTGAAGTTGCCTCAATACCATTTGGTCCGGTAACATAAATAGAGGGCATTCCAAAAGAGGATTGCAAATTATTCTTGAATAGTTGTTCCTTCATCCACCACGCTACATCTTCAAGGGTGGTTATCCCCGGTGTTATTACTTCATTGGATAAAGCACGTTCTGCAAGTTGATAGGAATAGTCTCCGGCTTCGGCAAAGATTGCAATTTCGGAAGTCACATGTCTTGATCTGAAATCCGAATAAAGTTTTTCTGCAGACACAAATCGGCCTTCATACTTTTTACCAAGTATTTCAGCAAGTTCTAACCTTCCGGTATAAGATAATCCATCTGCCCCACCAATATCTTTAGACATATTAAGACCAATTCGCTTAGGGTCGCGCTTGGCAACAAACTCCTTTAGTTCTGATTCTGATCCGAAATAATCATACGCTTTTGATTCCTCCAGCAAATAGCCATCTATTCCCAGTACAGATCTTTCAATCCGAGGCAAACCTGTATCAGTAAATATGTAGTAGCCGGTATGACCTACATAACCTTCTCCAAGAAAGGAGTAAAGAGGATCAAAATTTCCTTCCCGGCTCATAATTATCCACATGTCAATTTTATTCTCGCGCATCACTTCTGGCAAAATCAAATCGAACTTATCGAGGCGAACTTGATTAGTCTTTCGCCACCTGCGAAAGGACTCTTGCGAAAATCCAACTGAAATAATAAATAAGGCGAAAAGGGTTAGGCTAATTTTTCTCATCGGATCGTTAATCAATAAGTTCAAGTATATTGGATTGCATGCAAACTTTCAATGTGTAAATAAATTACTACTCGGGATTATTTTGGCGAGCCCCCTCAAGCTAAGTTACCGTTCAAAAAACTCGCATCACGATATGCAGGCTTCGGATAGGTATAAAAACCTGCACCCGCTTTTTCTCCCAGCTTGCCTTGATCAATGTATTCTTTTAAAAGTTTTGCAAAAGCTTGTGATGCAGCATCATCTCTTTCTTTTACAACATGCCAGGCAGTGTCAAGACCAATGTTATCCAGGATTCCGAAAGGACCCGTTGGCATATGAAAGTTTACCATCCATGAGCGATCAATGTCTTCAATACTAGCAATGTCTTTTGTTTTCAATTTTCCGGCTGCCCCCAGTACTGCCATCAACATAAAATTAAAAATGTAGCCGGGCGATTCTTTTTTTACGAATACAGGAACCTGATTGAATCTTCTCCCAAGTTCTTCCAATAAGGGAATTAATGATAGATCAGTTTTTGGATGTGGCATGATATCTACCACACGTGCATAAAACACATCATGAAAATGAAACGCACAAAACTTTTCGGGCCGACCCGAAATATCTGCAAGTTGGGAAGGCAGTAAGTAAGAAGTATTCGTTGTGAATATTGTTTTTGCTGGCGCAAGTTCGCCCAGTTGCTTCCACACTTTCTCTTTGACAGTAAGTTCTTCTGTTACGCTTTCGCTGATAAAGTCGCACTCTGCTAGCGCTGCTTCAATTTCAGTAGTGAATTGAATTCTACTGAGAACATCACTCTTCGTTTCCGAAACAAACAAACCAGATTTAGTAAGCTGGGCAATTATTTTATCAACACCTGTTTTTGCTTTTTCTATTGTCGATTCAGAAATATCGTAGAACACAACATGAAATCCAGACATCGCAGCCTGCAAGCCAATGCGACTCCCCAGGTTACCTGTACCAATGATGGCAATGTTTTTTATTTCCATGAATTTCTAGTTTTTAAATTTTACCTGTTTCAATTGCTTTGCGCGCATTGTCTCCACATGCTTTAATCACGTGAATTAATGAAGCAAAGCGTGGGTCTTTAGTTAGCCCTTGTTTATAGCGATAATAAATTTGTTGACAGATTACCCCTACCTTAAATGCGCCAAAGGCATAATAGAAAACAATATTATCAACGGGTGCTCCAGTTTGTTGTTGGTAATAATTTACCACTTCACTTCGCGTGAAATTTCCCGGCATCCAGGTAAGATTAAAAGGTTTTAAATAATCCGGGTCGTTAGCTTCTGCCCAATAAGCAAGTGAAGTTCCTAAATCCATAAGCGGGTCGCCCACGGTTGCCATTTCCCAATCCAGCACAGCAATAATCTCACTCAGGTTTTCAGGATTTAAAACCAGGTTATCGTATTTAAAATCGTTATGAATAAATGCAGTTTGAGAAGTTGCTGGTTCATTCTGTTGCATCCAATTGGTGACTTCATACATCGAAGCAATCTCATCCGTTTGTGAATTTGCATATCGCTTTGTCCATCCCTCCACTTGACGATGAACGTAGCCATCGGGCTTGCCCAATGTTTCAAGTCCTGTTTTTTTAAGATCCAACTTATGAAGATTAACCAATTGATCGATTGCAGCCTTTGATAAGGCTCGAAATGAATTTTCATCAATGGTAGTTCCTTTAGGCAACCTGTTTCTAAGAATAACGCCTTCCACTCGTTTCATTAAATAAAACGGACAACCCATCACATTTAAATCGGTACATAAATGAATGGCTTCTGGCACTTTATTATATCCAGCTTCGCGCAGCTTAGTTAACACCAAATACTCACGCTCCATATCATGTGCCGATTTGATGTTGGCACCAAACGGAGGTCTTCGCAACACATACTCTTGCCCCCCCGCTTGAATAAAGTAAGTCAAGTTTGAATAGCCACTTGGGAATTGTTGAATAGAAATTTCCTGATCAAATCCCGAAAGGTTTTGGCGCAAGTAATCTTGTAATTTATGTTGATCAAGTTCTTCACCAGCACGGGTTGCAGAAGGTTGATCAATCATAATGCATACTTTTTTAAAATTGATTTAGCCAACGCAGATTTATGAACTTCATCGGGGCCATCATAAATTCGTGCTCCGCGTTCATGACGATACCAAAACGAAAGCAAGGTATCATCAGTAATGCCCAACGCACCATGCACCTGAATTGCATGGTCAATTACTTTCATCAGTACATCGGCTACAAAAAATTTGATTGTTGAGATTTCATCCTTCACGGCTTTGGCGCCTTCTTTCTCCATCGCGTAAGCTGTGTGCAGCACCATCAATCGTGCAGCATTAATTTCAGCTCTGCTTTCCGCAATCCAAAACTGAATCATTTGCTGATCGCCCAGAATTTTATCTGTGCTTAATTTTCTGCTGATTGCTCGCTTACACATTAAAGTAAAAACTCGTTCGCAAATACCAATCCAGCGCATGCAATGATGAATACGCCCCGGTCCTAACCTCGCTTGCGCTAATGCAAATCCTTTTCCTTCTTCACCAATAAGATTTGAGACTGGCACTTTGCAGTTTGTAAATTTTATTTCGCCATGACTCATGTAATCCTCACCGGCATCGCCCATAATCGAAACATTACGAACCAATTCATAACCGGGTGTTGACAGCGGAACCAGAATCATACTGGCACGTGAGTATGGATTTTGATTTTGTGGATCAGTTAAAGCCATTACAATGGTAAAGGCAGCACCATCGGCACCGGTAGTAAACCATTTATGCCCATTAATATTGTAATGATCGCCTTCACGAGTGGCCGTGGTTGCCATATTAACAGGATTTGATCCCGCAAAGGCTGGCTCCGTCATCGCAAAACACGATCTTATTTTTCCTTGTGTAAGTGGTGCTAAATATTTTTCTTTTAATTCTGCGGAAGCAAACTGATGCATCAACTCCATGTTACCAATATCGGGTGCCTGGCAATTGAAAATATAATGCCCCAGCGGGCTCGTGCCTAACAGTTCACTCACATGAGCAAACTCAACAAGCGAAAGTCCAAGACCACCATCATGCTCTGATAAATGCGGAGTCCAAAGGTTTTGCTCTTTCGTTTTCCCGCGAAGCGTTGTTAACAATGGAAGCGCTTGACGAAACGGATGGTTTATTATTTCTAATTCAACGGGATAAACTTCCTCTTCTAAAAACAATTTGTATTTAGGAAGAAGTGAGTTGATTCTATCAGTTTGAAATAACGATACCATAATTATTAAATCGTAAAGCCACCATCGGCAGTAAATACACTCCCCGTGCAATAGGCAGAAGCATCTGATCCCAGAAATAAAGCGAGTGCGGCAATTTCTTCAGGAGTACCTACCCGTTTAATCGGCAACATCTTCATCATAGTATGCATGATTTTATCGTTGCTCCACAGTGCTTCACTAAATTTTGTTTTAATAAGACCGGGACAAATTACATTTGCGCGAATGTTGTCCTCGCCCCATTCTTTAGCCATCACTTTCGTTAATGAAATTAATGCAGCCTTGCTCATACTATAAATTCCTAAGCCTGCTTCAGGGCGTATGCCACCAACAGAACTAATATTTATAATCGATCCAGATTTTTTCTCTTTCATAAATGGATACGCCTTCTTCGCAATTTCAAAGGGGCCTTTCACATTCACATTCATAATTTTATCAAAAGCCGCTTCATTGGTTTCAATCACAGGTCCAAAGGTTGGATTGGTAGCTGCATTGTTCACCAGGATATCAATTCGTCCAAATGCAGTAATTGTTTCTGTGATCAACTTTTGAACATCATTCATATCGCCCATGTTGCAGGCAATGGCTTTTGCTTTTCCTCCTGCATCATTAATTGATCTCGCTACGCTATCAACAGCCTCTTGTTTTCTGCTTGACACAACAACATCTGCACCTGCAGAACCATATAGTTGTGCGATTGCTTCGCCTATCCCTTTACTCGCACCTGTTATCACCGCAACTTTTCCAGTTAAATCAAATGTAGAATTCATAGTTAAAAGATTATTTCACGCGCCTGAGAAGCTTCAAGTTAGAGAATAGAATGATTTCTACATTATTTTGAATGAGTTATAAATCCTTTGGCGCGTAGTTTGCGTATAAACGATTCTGAATTTTGTATTTTTAACCGATCAAATCTATTACTATGAAATTTCACAACGCATTAATTCTTGGAGGAGCCCTATGCTTTGCATCTTTTACAAGTGGAGCACAGGTATTGAACCGACTGAAACAAAAAACAGCAAACAAGACTGAGCAAAAAGTAGGTGAAGAAATTGACAAGCTTTTTAGTGGAAAGAAAAAAAATCAGACCAGTGGACAGCAAGGACAAAACGGAAACAATGGAACCGGAGGTGCTAATGGATCTGGCGGAAATAATCCCACTAACAATTCGGGGGGTGGATTAATCTCAACACCACCTGATGTAAATCAAAATTTAATTGATGCTGAAGCTGCTTATAAGAAAAGTAGTTATGGGGAAGCGCGTTATTCGGTGCAACAAGCTATGCTTGGCGTTGAATTGGAGATAGGAAATAAAATTTTAAAGTCGCTACCCGAATCAATTTCAGGATTAAATAAAAATGCTGAAGCCGACCAGGTAGCAAGCGCAGGTTGGGGTTGGTCCGGGCTTACTATTCAACGTGAGTATAATGACAAAAAAGATAAACAACTTACCGTGATTGTTGCTAACAATTCTGTATGGATGGCAGGAGTAAATGCATATCTCTCTTCTGGTGGATATGCACAACAAACCAATGGCCAGCAAAACTGGAAGCAAACCAAAGTTAAAGGGTATCGCGCTATTATCGAATTTAACGAAGGCAGTGGTTATAAATTAAGTGTGCCATTGGGACAATCATCTATTGTTGTATATGAAGGAATCAATTTTGCTTCGGAGCCAGAAATGATGAAAGCTGCTGAGGCAATTGATTTAGATGGTATTAAAAAAGAATTAGGCGAACAATAATTTGAAACTGAACATGAAAAAGATATATATAATTGCGTTAACACTTTTCACAGGCATTGGCGCTTCCGCTCAAGACTTTGACAAGAATATTGCAACGGCACGATCTACTTATTCTTCCGGTAATCTTCAAGACTCACGTTTTGCTATGGAACAAATCCTGCGCGATTTGGATATAGCTATTGGCAAAGAAATCCTAAAACTACTTCCCACAAAAATGGGTGCGCTTTCTGTTGTTGAAAAAGAGGACAATGTTACTGGAACCGGTGGCGCTATTGGTTTGTATGTAAACAGACATTATGGAGCTGATCCTAAAAGAGGTTCAATCGAAATTATGAATAACTCTCCGCTTATTAATTCACTGAGCGCAATCTTGAGTATGCCCGTTATTGGGGGTATGATGCGTGATGAAAATCAGAAAATAATAAAAGTACAAGGCTATAAATCTATTTTGAACAAACAGGTAAATACAGAAACCGGTAAAACCAATTATGAATTACAGATACCGATGAACAATACACTGCTAACCTTAAAAATGGATGATACCTCAGAAGGTGATATTACCACGGTGGCTAATGCGATTCCATTATCGAAGATTGTTCAGATAGCACAATAACCGACTAGAAAACCACTCAAATCAAAGTCAATGCCTTCGGGCGTTGACTTTTTGCTTTATAATTCATGATAGCTTTTGAATTCGCTTGGTAAAAGCGAAGGCTAAAAATTATCCAAACTTTATCTATATTGAGGTGACGTAATTTCCAGCCTATGAAACCAACTCAAACCACTCCTGAAGAATCTGTAATCAAAAAAATTGACAGACGTACTTTTCTTAAAGCGACTGGCATTACAGCCTCAGGTTTAGTACTCGGACTTCAATGGGCATGCACTCCTGAAAAACCAAATACTCCATTTTCACCTAATGTCTATTTAACGATCAATTCGGATGGTTCGATTTTAATCGTTGCACACCGACAGGAAATGGGTACAGGCATTCGTACCGGATTGCCAATGATTGTTGCGGATGAGTTGGAAGCTGATTGGAAAAAAGTAAAACTTGTTCAAGCGGTTGGCGATGAAAAAACGTATGGCAACCAAAATACGGACGGCTCATTTTCGGTGCGCATGTTTTTTGAACCCATGCGAAAAGCCGGTGCGTCTGCGCGAATGATTTTGGAACAAGCTGCGGCTAACAAATGGAATGTCGCTGTCGCGGAATGTAAAGCAAGCAACAATGAAATTGTTCACACTAGCGGAAAGAAAATTGGGTTTGGAGAACTGACCGAAGAGGCTGCTAAACTTCCTGTTCCAAAAGATGAAGATGTTGTTCTTAAGAAGAAGGCCGATTGGAAATACATTGGTAAGTCAGTTAATCTTTATGATGTGCCGGATATTATTAAAGGCACAGCTATTTATGGAATTGACGTAACCAAACCGGGGTTAAAGTATGCAGTGATTATGCGCTGCCCGGTAGCTGGCGGTAAGGTGAAAAGCTTTTCAGATACCGAAGCAAAGAAAATAGCAGGGGTGCAAAAGATTTTTGAAATGAAGGCTTCCGGATTTCCAGCCGCTTTTGATGCACCCCAAGGCGGAATTGTAATAGTTGCTGATAACACCTGGGCAGCAATAAGTGCGCGGAAAGCATTGCAAGTAGAATGGGATTTTGGTGTTAACGGATCGTATGATTCAGAAGCATACCTCACAGAATTAAAATCAAAAGTTAAAAAGAAGGGTGATGTACGTAGAGCCAGCGGCTCAATTGATAAAGCAATGAGCAGTGCAGCAACTACACTTGAGTCAACATTCGTAACACAACATTTATCACATGCTCCTATGGAGCCGCCTAATGCTACCGCTCTTTTCAAAGATGGTAAGTGCGAGATGTGGGCTCCGGTACAATCGCCCCAATGGATTCGGGATACGGTGGCAAGCAATTTGGGAATAGATGCCGCCAATGTAACAGTAAACGTTACCTTATTGGGTGGTGCATTCGGCAGAAAATCAAAACCTGATTTTGCGGTAGAGGCAGCCTTGATTGCTAAAGAGATGGAAGGAACTCCTGTAAAAGTAACGTGGACACGAGAAGACGATTTAACTCACGATTTCTTTCATGCATGTAGTGTTCAGCTAATACGTGTAGCGTTCGATAAACAAAATAAAGTTACAGGTTGGAATCATCGCAGTGCATTTCCACCCATTGGCGGAACAACAACCGAAACAGAAACCGGCCCAAGTAATGGTGAGCTGCAATTAGGGATGGTAGATTTTCCGTATGACATCCCAAACATTTCGTGTGAAGCCGTTGAGTCACCTGCAAAAACACGCATCGGCTGGCTTCGATCGGTGAGCAACATTCAACATGCCTTTGCAGTAGGGAGTATGCTTGATGAAATTGCAACCCATCGCAAAGTAGATCCTGTAAAAAATTTAATAGAGTTGCTTGGCGCGGATAGAATGATTCCGTTTGGAGAGTACGTGAAAGGCTTTGAGAATTATGGAGAGCCATTAGATAAATTTCCTTGGAGTACAGCGCGGTTAAGAAATGTAATAGAGTTGGTTGCAGAAAAATCTGGTTGGGGAAAAGAATTACCAAAAGGTCAGGGCATGGGAATTTGCGCTCATAAAAGTTTTTTAACTTATGTAGCGTGTGTAGTGCATGTATCGGTTGATGACGCTGGCAAACTCAGTATTCTGGAAGCACATTATGCAGTTGACTGCGGCCAGGTGGTAAACCGAAACTCTGTGATGCAACAGTTTGAAGGTGGATTTAATTTTTCAATAAGCGGAGCATTGAAAGGTGGCACTACATTTAAAGAGGGACGCAGTGAGCAAATCAACTTTGATAAATACTTAGTCTCACGAATGAGCGACATGCCTGGTAAAACCTTTGTTCATCTTGTGGATAGTGATGAAAAACCAACCGGAGTTGGTGAACCACCTGTCCCTCCGGTTGCACCGGCTTTAGCCAACGCAATTTTTGCAGCAACCGGAAAGCGATACAGAGAGCTGCCTATCAAGCTTTCTTGATATGTAGTATATCAAATTGCTCTAGACTTCAGACGGAATTAACTAGTCTATTATCTTATTAAATATTTAAATGCTATGAAAAAGACACTCCTTGTCGTTGGGGTAGCTTCTATTTTTTTCATCTCAGTAGCTAGTCGTCCCTTAAAAACTCGTTTTGAGTAGAGTTTGATTTTTGAAGACTAAGGAAAGTGTTTCAAAAAGTTGGGTCAAAAAGACGCTTGGATTTATTTTCCACTTGTTGATCATCCGTTTGAAGTTCATGCCTGCTGCT
>JBGSIM010000064.1:0-36371 GCA_041742535.1 Cyclobacteriaceae bacterium
CTCTGCTTTTTTGCCAGCGTCAAACTCCTTGAGTATCGTGGCGATTTGATTTGGACTGAATTTGCTCCTTTTCATTTTTATACAATTTAAAAGTAATTTTTTCTACTTTTAAACTGTACTATTTTTAGGGAGCCTTACACCTGTACATTGCTGCGGATCGATGATTCCGTATAATGGACGAATTCGCCTTGGCTTTGTTACGGTAGAAAATAATTTTCTGTATAGCACCATTTACAAGCGAGGAAATCAGCAATTGGTAGCAACCCCAATTTTAGTATATAAGATAAAGTTATTTCATATGGTTTTTTGTGGACGTTACCTTAAGTTAATAACGCTTATCATTAAGAAATAAAGTCGACTGTGTGCACCCAACGACAAAACCATACTAGTTAATGGGTTTTCTATTAATGCCGGTATATCGGTTGGCTACGGAATCTAAATCCAGAGAGGTCTCGTTTAGAACACTGTAAAAGAATGCATTTATAATTTCTATTGACGCGGTATGGGTTTTTGCTGGAATATTACCAAAATCTAAAAAGTGACCTGTAAGAAATCGTGCGGGCAACGCCAGCAATAGTGGTGCATCCGTAAAACTATAATGGTCCGCTTTCATTATCTCAAACCGATATCCTCCTCCAAAATGTTGAAAGAATTGTTGATTACCATTTTCATATCTTTCAAATTTAATGCTGTCATTCTTTTTACTTTCGATTAAAAGAAAAGGTTTTGGTCCATTTGATTCTGGTAATTCGCCATACATTGTACCGTCTACATTTACCGCAGCTTTAATTCGTGAATCACTAGCCATGGCAACAGCAGCGGTTGCGCCACCCAAAGAATGACCTATCACTACAATTCGATTTTGATCTAGCGATGATAAAAAACTAACCGAATAACCTTTTACAGATTCTATCTGATTTAAAACAAATGCAACATCCGCCACGCGTACGTCAAGCCGAGCCTTCATAAATTTTAACAAATCAGGATCATCGCTTAAATGCTTTTCAATAGTGGTGACAATTTGACCATCTGCAAGTTGCGTTATCATAGCCTCATAAGGATGGTCTATTGCTAAAACCACATAGCCATGACTGGCAAGCGCGGTAATAAAACTTGTATAAAAAGCCCGTGGCGCGCCATTTCCAGTCAAAAAAATAACGACTGGCCATTTTTGTTGCGATCGAAGTATAGGTGCGTTCAGCAAACCATAGGTATCAATCTGATCGTAGTGATTAAATATCCATCGTGGTAGTATTCCAATTTTCTTTGGGAGATTTTCCATTCCGTCCAAATAATCGGAATGATTACCTTTTGCCCTTTCTTCAGTCGGATACCATGCTTGAACCACAACATTTCTTTTATCATGAGGATATGTGGTGATCAGTTCTGCGCGATCAACGTCAACCCAGCGAAAAATGCGTGTCCCTAAACTATACTTCCCTTGAGGCACAATCAAATTTGGAACGGGTTGAAAAATGGCCCATGGAACAATCGCAGCGATGATAAGACAAACTAAAGCTGATTGACGTATTTTACTCCGTGTATTGCTGATGCGATTATTCGAGAAAATCATCCTTCCTATCAAAACGAATAGCAATAAATAACCAGGCACATAGTGCCAATAATAACCTTCCATTAAAAACTGTACTAACGCTAGCAATACAATGAAAGAAATAACCGCTTTTAAAAAGCCGCTAATCTTGCCAGGGCGTATGACCAAACAAGAAGCTACTATTACCATCCCAAATATTAAAACTGCGTCTATAGGCTTCATTCGATGATGTTATTTTGCTAAAATGATTTGTATCTGAGAAGGAGGATGAATCAAGCCGCAAAACTGCCAGTGAACAATTAAACGCTTGACAATTATTCATTTATGCTTGAGAAAATTCATCCATTTCAAATCCTGGTCTTGTTTTTCCCATATCCTTTCCATGGCTACTGACAATTATTAATACTTTTTTTGTTTTCGATTGTCCTAAAAGAATAGTGGGTTTTATTAATCAATAAAATGAGTAATAGTTTCATTTGAATTTAATTTGATGATATTTATTTCGATACTTCTATCCGCAGACGTTTTTGAGTTTTATTTTGTTACAGTCGGTACTATTGATTTTGGATTTATCAATTAGTACAAGCAATAAGTGTCCAATCAAAGATATTCCGATTTTAGTTACTTGTCGCTTCTCGAACCCATCGCCATTCAGTTGTGCTATAAAAAAATATCAAATAAAATGAGAAGTATATAGGCATTACCGCTTATACTTGCTTAATTCTCATCCATTAAAAAATGTACGGAGGTGAAGAAGAGGCTACCGTACCAGAAATGTTGGCTACACCGTGGGTTGCTGATATCAAAGATTCTCCTGCTGTGACTTTGATGATCAGTCGTTGTCCTACAGCTCCACCACTGCCGCCTACTGAAAGTGAAGTGCTAGGTGCAGAAGAAGTATACGTGATGCTTTTAGCCCACGGTAAAGAAGATATCCATTCGTTGGCTCGATCACCGTTGGCATTAACATATGATACGCTCAACGTGCCTGTAAAATTTCCGGTTATCTCAAACTTAATGTCGCGACTTTTCGGAACCGATGGTTCATCCTCACTGCAAGAAAGCGTACACACCAAAATTGTAAACACTAAAAGTGTTTTAGGTGTTCTCATGAAATTCATAATCTATTTTATTATTCTTTTTTGATTGTAGTGGCTATATTATTTCGGGTCAGCAGTTTTATTGTATAACATAGTTATATGAATTTGTCTCAGACAGTCTGAAGTATCCTAACGCATAATTATCCCTGTTTGTTACATTAATGATGTTGCCTTTTACCCTTGTTGGCGAAGGCCCAAAAGCACCACTTCCACTCGAGTTTGCCAACACTATTTTCATATAGGTATGATAAGACTCAGAAATGCCGTAAAGGATAAAATTCATCTCACTGTCTTTTTTTAGATTCTTGTTTGAGTAAAGCCACGATGTAACATTTCCCTCTGTAAATTGATCATCGATAATCTGGTATTCTGGAAATGCATTCACTGAAGTACCAAATCTGAACAAGTAAAAATTAGGCTCATTGGGTGTATCTATAAAATTTATCCTTACGCCAATTTCATCGCTGTTCAATCCTAAGTCATTTCGTTGATCAACATCCCTTATTGGCGGAGTAGCGATGAGTTTTTCCTGGGCGCTGTAGGTTTGGTTATTGTGAATGACCGTGAGTGTATAGTTCTCACCAAGGATGGGTGCGAAGTTGTTACAAATGTATTTGCTCGCAACAAAATCAGTACCTGCCTGCTCCGTAAAGTTGAAAACAACCCCCGAACTATTCGTTACAAATATCGTGGCTCCAGAAATTTTAGGTATCACAGTATCGTAGTATCCAGCGGTTGTCGATAGCTTAATCGTTTGCACCTTTCCGGATGTTCCTTTTTCCCAGTTTATGGATGCATCAATAACCAGTCTCGGGGCAGCTTTATTCAAGTCAACATTAACCACTTCTTCGCAGCTAAGGCAAACCAATAACATGAGTATAAATAATAGATTTTTCATAAAGTAAAAGTTTGAATTAGAATTTGAAATTGTAAGTGATGCCCGGTACTATACCGAACACAGAGAATCGAACTGCTTCATTGGCAGCCGTATCCGAATTTTGCCTGAAGGAAATAGATGCTGCATTTTGTTGGTTATAGACATTATAGATACTAAACACCCACTCACTTCGCCATCCCTTTTCTTTATTGGGTTTAGGGGTATAGGTGGCTGACAAATCGAGGCGGTGATATGTAGGTAATCGACTTTCGTTTCTTAGGCCGAAATCAGGTACACTGATTCCCAGGTATTCGTACTTTCCATTTGGAAAATTGGAAGGCAGACCAGATTGTACGTTGAAGATCGTACTGAAATTCCACTTTTCATTTTGTTTAAAAGAAGCAGTAATGGACAGGTTATGGGGCTTATCAAATCCTGCTTTATACCAGCGCCCACTGTTAATCCCAGTTTCGGTTGTTGTTCTTCCACCTGTTTGTTGTTCGGTCCGCGACAACGTATAAGCTACCCATCCAGTTAGTCTTCCCGTGTTTCTTTTTATCATTACCTCGAGTCCATACGATCTCCCCTTTCTATTTAATACTACTTGTTCAATGGCTCTATTGGCAATAAGCTCTGCTCCATCAATGTAATCAACTCGATTTTTGATGTCCTTGTAAAAAGATTCAACTTCCAAAGAGTATTTATCATTTTTGAAATTTCTGAAATAGCCGATGGCAACTTGATCTAAAAGTTGGGGTTTAAGAAAGTTATCGCTTGGCGCCCATAAATCTAATGGTGTAGGAGATTGTGTATTCGAGATCAAGTGAAGGTATTGGGTCATTCGGTTGTAACTTACTTTCACAGACTGGTCATCATTCAGCGCGTAAGAAACAGATGCTCTTGGCTCCAGGTTATTAAAACTGGCAATCACCTCATTATCAGTATAGGATTTTAAACCAATCGGACTAGCTTTTTCATAGATACCAAGAACATTGTTGAATACTACCGCTTGATTGTTTGCGTACACATTTACAGTTTCTTTGCCCAATCTGTAAAACAAGCTATAGCGGACTCCATAGTTTACCGTAATTTGTTTAGATAAAGATTGTTCTACATCCATATAGATTGCAGGTTCTAAGGCAAATTTCTTTGCTAATTGTTCAGCATTGATTCCCGAATTTTCATCCTGTGGTTTAATTGTTCCTGGATTAAAGGTATAGTACTGTGCATTGATGCCGTAGGTTAGCCTAGTCGCATTTCCAAGGTAATGCTTGAAGTCATACTTCAGATTAAAGTTTTGAATACCAAAATCCCAATCCAGCCCTACAAAACCCAACTCTAATCCGTAGAAGTAGTCGCTATAAATGAGCGAGAGGTTTGAAAACAATTTATCTGAATAAAGATGATTCCATCTTAGGTTTGCAAAAGAGTTGCCGTATGTATTTACGAATGCACCATTTAGATCAAAATTATCTTTACCAAAATACCCTGAGAGGTAGATCTGATTTTTGCTATTGAGTTGATAACTGAGCTTCGTATTTAAATCATAAAACGAAGCGGAATTTTTATTGTCGGCAAGTTTCAAAAAGAGATGTGCATACGAACCTCTTCCTGCTACAATGAATGAACCCCTCCCTTTTGCGATAGGGCCTTCTGCTAATAGGCGGCTCGATATTGAACCTATGCCACCAGAAAAATTTAAGTGATTCTTGTTTCCCTCCTTTTGATAGATGTCGAGCACAGATGAGAGCCTACCTCCATAGCGAGCCGGGATTCCGCCTTTATATAATTTCAAATCTTTGACGGCATCGGCATTGAATACAGAGAAAAATCCGAAGAGGTGAGAAGAGTTGTAGATGGTAGCTTCGTCTAATAAAATTAGATTTTGGTCAGCCGAACCACCTCTTACATTAAATCCTGATTGTCCCTCCCCAGCATTTGTTACGCCTGGCAATTGCAAAATGGATTTGATAATATCGACCTCGCCCATGACTACCGGCATTTGTTTGATTGTTTGTATAGAGAGTTTGCTGGTACTCATCTCCGGCACCCGAATATCTGCGATTTCTTTATTAGCTGTAATCACGATTTCGGTTAATGCTTTGCTATCTTCAATCAACGAGTAATCGCTTTTGATGGTTTCAGTAAGCGAGATACTTTCTTGTCTCGATAGGTATCCGATATAACTGAGCCAAAGTGTGTAATTGCCAGCAGGAATAGTCAATGAATAGAATCCATACTCGTTTGTGCTGACACCTGTTTTAAGTTCAACGATGTAAACGTTTGCACCAATAAGTGTTTCGTTTGTCCTACTATCGATGATAGTGCCACTAATGGTTACTCGTTCTTGGGCATATATAGGTATCCTGTACAGAAAAGAAAGTATGATTGTAATAATGACTGTAAAAAGAAATTTTTTGGTCATAGATGTTAAAAAAGTTTTCATGCGTAAATAATAATTGATGTAGTTTATTTTGATGCAAGAGTGGGTAAAAACGCATGTTGACTCGCTCCAACTCATAAGGTGGCACCTCGAAATGTGCGACAGGATTTTTTTTTAGTGATTGTATGCAGCTTTGTTGTATAATTAAATAGTTCTGATAAGTCGTTTTTTTATTTGACGCAAAACTATTATGGCTAAAACTTAAATTCATTGACTTAAGGTAATAAATGAATCAAGCGTCATTAGGATATATAAATCAGTGATCCGGCAGAATGAAGAAAAGGTGCTAAGGTTTGTCATTCAGTTTCCTTCCTCTCACAAAATAAGAGGCCAACGCAATAATCTGAGATTACGATGAGGTCTGCAGTTTCAACTGGTCAGCTACATTGGGGTAAACCCTGAATTTTAAGCAGGATTAAAAAGTGAATGTCAAAGAAAAAATGAGCATTTTTAGATAATTCGATTACTTTCTATAGAATATTTAAGGTCTAGCACGGTCAAAGCAAGAACATGGCTGATACGATTTTGCGAGTTGCCTGCTTTGACCAACCAACGGATCAAATCCTTTTCTGCATAGCCATGCCCCTAAGGATATTTCAAATAGTCCTCAGGGAATTTACAATAGCACACCAACATGACGATTAAAGAGCTCAGCAATCGTTCCCGATATGAATCTCATATTGAAATTTATATCTGCTCATAGTGGTATGCCATTATTTACTGCACTTCACCATTTATAAACGGTCCTATTTTGATTCTATCAGATGTAGAAAGGGAATTATAAAAGTTCTTGATTTTTTCCTTCATGTATGTAATTCGCACTACTCTTAAAATTGGTTCACCATTTACTTTTGTTGCCCTCACCATAATTCCGAGCAATTGTCCATCCGCATTAAATACCCCCCTCCGCTCATTCCTGGAACAGCCTCAATATTTGCCAAAAACTCTACTTCCGAATTATAAGGAATAGTTCCTTCCACATCGCCAATCTGATTTAAAGATTGTATTATACCAGTAGCTTCTGCATCTGAATAAACTTTACCAGTCGAAATAGCTCCATGGGGATAGATGGCAATATCTTGAGGATAACCAAGGGCTACAACAATTTCATTAGATTCAGCAACAGACCGAGTTTGAGAGGCCTGTGTACTATTTTTTGGATCATACATTCGAAGCGGAATTGAAGTTTGAACCAAATTCGGATAATTACCTAACCCGTTATCTGTAATCCTTTGGTTATCTATAATACCCAAGTAAAAGTCATCCTTTGGAAGTATTGTGGTATTGGTAGCATTGGGAGAGATGAATGGATGATATAGACCAAAATTCGCAATTAACTCTTTTGATAAATCTATACTACCAGTTGAAGGAGGTATCTGTGAGCCTAGAAAAATGCCATCATTAATTACTGATAGATCAATAAATTCCTAATGCGGTGAAGCCCATGTCTTTACTCCGTAAACATGATTGGCGGAAAGAAATAATCCCAACTTGAAATCATTTTTCGTGCTCCAAATAACTTTGCTTCCAGCACCATTGGTTCCAACACTACCTCTTACTTTATCTATCACATGCAGAAAATCGGCACTAGCATTATTTAGTGCATCTTCAATTTTAAATAAACCAGTATTCCCCATCCCAATAGGAAGATTGGGTGATGGAACTGAATTATCCCTGGAGCAACTAGACCCAACAAATAAGACCACTAGATATATTGAAATAAACTTCCAGTATTTCTCTTGGGTTACCCTTTTTTTCATCCTTGGTCAGAAAAATATTGTTTACAAAACATATTTTAATAACTTTTATAATAATTGAAGTTCAGATGCAATTTTCACTAGCTCTGCCACATTCTTTACGTTAAATTTTTGCATCAAGTTTCTTCGGTGTGTTTCCACCGTTAGCGGGCTTACAAAAAGCTCCTTACCAATTTCATTACTTGTTTTACCGTGACCAATCATTCGTAAGATTTCCTTTTCGCGCTTGGTGAGTGGCCTTATTGTATCTAATGTATTTCCATTAGGCTGAGTGATAATTTCTTTTACTTCCCTGCTAAATACAATTTGGCCGTGAAGTGCCTCCCTAATACCTTGAACCAGTTCAACGGATGAAGAATTTTTAAGCAAATAACCGCTTGCTCCGTTTTGCAGCATTTGCATGATAATACTTCTTTGGTTATGATTACTGAAAGCAAGTATCCGAATCGATGGTTCAATATGTTTTATTTCAGTACATAGTTCTGTGCCTTTTTTACCTGGCATCGATATATCCAGTAATACAATATCGATTCCTACTTTTGTCTCCTTTAAATAGTTCACGAATTCATCTCCCGAAGTAAATTCCAGGATTTTACTATCCTTGAATTCAGTTGTCAATAATTTTTGTAAACCTTCAATGACAATCGGATGATCATCAACAATGGCTATCGTTAGTTGACTCTCAGATTTTAACATTTAGTTCAATATTTATGCTGGTTCCATTACCCCGCACTGAAGATATCTCCATCTTGCCTTGGAAATAATCAATTCTGCTTTTTAAGTTTGCAAGTCCAATTCCTTTTTGACTGCTTTCATTATTGTTAACATCAAAACCATTACCGTTATCTTCCACCGTAATAAAGAAAGTATTTCTATTTTGACTGCATTGCACCAGGATTTCGGATGCTTTCGCATGGCGAACGGCATTCGTGAGCAATTCTTGCACGATTCGGTAGATTATCACTTGCACCTCTTTTGTAATGTTACTGTCAATGGAGAATGCTTGAAAATCAACATGCGTAATTTCGTTGCTTAAAGAACTACACATATCATTTAGCGCAGCTTCTAAGCCCAGACTGCTTAATGATTCTGGCATCATATTGCGCGCAATTCGCCTCAGTTCATCCACCGAATTATCAAGTTGAAGGATTACACGATCTAAGTCATTGGTCATTGTGGATTCTAGGTTATTATTCGCAAGCTGTGATAAATTAATTTTTACTCCGGCCAACATTCCACCTAAGCCGTCATGTAAATCTCCGGCTAGTCTTTTCCGTTCTTTCTCCTCGCCTTCCAGTAAAGCCTTTGCAAATTGTACTTGCCTTACTTGTTCTGCCTCTTTTAATTGTTGTTGGTAATTTAGTTCCTTTTGTGCCGTCAGTTTTTTATTGTTTCTATAAAGTTGCCAGGCAAAAACAGAAATTATCAATAGAAAAGCCGTGGCTCCTCCTAGTAGCCAAACTAATAACTGATCATTCGCGGATTTAAGTAGCACTTTCTCTTTCTCTGCCTGCAGTATTGAAATTTTCTTTTGATTCTCTGCGTTATTAAATTTCGCCTCTAACTCCGCAATATCATTTTGATATTCTGACTTATACAAACTGTCACTCAGCGTTATGTATTGTTCGGCCCAGTTATATGCTGCTTGAACATTGCCAAGCTTCTTATAGGTAAGGAATATGCCTTTGTAATAATTCTTTCTATCACTATTGTACATAATATGATTTGCCATTAAATCTTGGAGTACCAGCAAAGCCTCTTTATGATCATTATTATGGGATAGAGCCTTATACTTCCCATACTTCAATTGACCCAAATAAAACGGATGAAGCTCTGGAAAATTAATACCTTTATCAAAGCTTGTTAATGCCTTTGAGTACTGCTTTATCTGATCGTAATAAATACCTTCTACATAATACAAGGAAACCAACAGGCTACTGGTTGGTTTCCTTTCTAAAATTAACTTGGCTTTATCGAGCTCCAGTTTAACTGAATCATATAAGTTAAGAGTTATATAATTTTCAGCAGCATCAATGTAGGTAGTCACTAAGAAGTATAAGGTACGGGGATTATCGGTTGGTTTCTTAAAGAATTCGATTGCTTGAGCTAAGTATTCTTGAGCCTTCTTTGGCTGATCACTGTTCATAAGACTTATAGCTACTGAATGGTGTAACATCCCTAGTAAATAAAAATTATTAGATTTTTGTGCCAAGGGTATTGCCTTATTTAAGATATTATCTAGGGCTTCACTCTCCCTGTCACTATTTTGAAGATAAATACTAAGATAATGCCAAATACTTGCGCGAATACTGTATGCCTCGTTGTTATTAATTTCATTTAAGAGAGAGTCACCTAAAAATAAATTAGATTCAATTTCTTTTCCGTTTCTAAAATTAAAGCTCCGTGCCTTATAATAGTATGAGGCACCTTTTAAAAAAGCATTTCCTTTGCATAGCTTTATTCCTTGTTCCAGATAATCATCTGCCCGAAGTGTATCATTCACAAGCTGATACATGATTGACAATTTGAAGGAATTATAAGCCCTCACACTATCCGATGATGTTTCTTTAATTTCTTGCTCAAATCTTTTTATGTAGATCCAATCTTCATCAAACGTCTGTATAATTTGACTCATGCAAGTTAGACCGTTGCAAAGGAAAATAAAGAGCAGGAAGAGGCGCATTGTGTTTAACTAAAACTAGTAACAAAAGTAGATTTTACGGAGTAGCTTTGATTCGGTTATTACAAAAATACCAACAAACCAGTAGTGAAAATTACTACCAATTTGGTAGTGAGTAAACGAAAAAGCAATCAATAAGTTGGCGAAATTTTTTACTAACACACTATTTACTCCGCACTACTGTTAAAATTTTCCTGCTAGGCTGTACGAAAGGTGCTACTCGATATTCCCTTAATGAAAAATGTAGACTTGATCTTTGAATTAATAGCTGGTATTGGAACAGTGGTAGTTATGGAAAAACAATTTACTAGACGAATTTGTCTAAAAAATTACCGGCATCAGCTTACTATAAGCTTCTCTTCTGGAAACAAGTCGAAAAATCGTGTTGTCCGTTTCAGTTTTCCTTTTCTACATATTTCGTAACCATAAATGCTGTAATTGCTTCGATGTTAGAGCCTATGTGAAATCGGTCATTTAATGTTGCCGTTTTTTCATTTTTCAACTTTTTAAAAGTGATCCTTAGAATTTAAATGATGGCTTTCGTGCATGGACGATTCAAAAAACTTCATAACACAGACACCTGCTTGACACGTTTGCTTACCAGTTGAACATACTTATCCGTTGCCTCTAACTCAGGAAAATGCCCACACTCATCAAATTCAATGATTTCGCAGTTTGGTAAATGCTCGAGAATGGTTCTATTATCTGTCCTACTATGTGAGTAATCCAGGTTGCCCCAAACTTGAGTTGATGGAACCTCTACATTGATTAATACTGACCCAACTTCTCGTTTCAAACCTTGCACCAAACTTGATAAACAAAAGCAGCCTCCATTATTTAATGAATTCAGCGCTATTGATTGATATTCAGTTTTATCTGTCGTCAACGGTAAAGCAGCTTTATACCATTTACTCGCTAACTTTTTTTCCGCAAATGCATTGATCATCTGTCCAACAATAGGATATGTTAAAATTTTTGGAATCGTACTATCTGTCCATGATTTCATCGAACGTATGGAAGGAGTTTGAGATGCAAACAGATGAATAAATCGTTCTGGAGCTAATTCTGCCGCCCTGATTGCGTAAAAACCGTTACTGCATGAAAAGGAAAGTACTGCTCTGTCAATCTTCAAAATGTCCATGATGTTTATTATAATTTTTGCTGAGCGATTGAACGAGTAGTCATGGTCAAATATTGGGTATGAATATCCCACACCGGGGAACTCAAAACATATTACCCTGAATTGCTTTGAGAGTTTTTTTATAAGCTTCTCATGATGTTCAATTACATTTGGCCCATCGGGAGCACTTACTATTACTGGCTTTTGCCCTCCACTATCAAACACTCTTAAATTTCCATAGTCGGTTTTAACCAGTTTAATATTAGTTCTAAGGTCAGGGGTTCCCTTTGCTCGTAACCTAATTAAATCGATAAAATTTCCAGCCATATTAATATTTTCATTTTTCCCGGGTTGCTACTTAGCCTTGCCTATTTAATAATTCATTTTAGGAAACTGCCTATCTATCTTTTTTTACTTGAATCATACCTTTCCATGTATTTTGCTTACGAATAAGGTTTTAATCATATATATTTATTTTATACAATTGTTCGATGCAAAAATCAAAACGTGCCTATCTTTTTTTTTTACAAACTACAGCAGGCACGTTTTGATATTAGCCACTACTCTTACTCTCTTATTTTAAAGTTATAGCTAACTTCTCCGTAAAAAGGTAAAGTAGGATTCGTCTTAAAATCCTGCGTGATTACACTGCCTATCTTTAAGATTACATCGCTGCTTTTAAAAGAATAGCCAGCTTGCAAGCCATACTTAAAGTTCCCTCCGGTGGCTGGTTGATACCAGCCATCTTTTACCTCTGGGAAATCATCTTTATAAAGGTTCGAATGTTTAAAATTTGTAACAATGGCTTTGTCAAAGCCAAATTCCAAGGCTGCGAACCATTTGGGTTTATAATATCCTATCAGTCCATTCATTTCACTTCCGAAATTTTGCAATCGGACTAATGGGATTTCATATCGTCTATAAATCCCGTAAACAGAAGCACTGAATTGAAAATTATTGACTTCGTAAAGCCTAATTTGACCTCCAATTTTAGTTTTAAAATCGTCCAATATTTTCTCCCCTGCGGACGTGGAGAAATCAACATTTAGTAAAACAGGGATTCGGGTTTGCAACTGGTAGCTATAGGCAACTCCATAAGTAAAGGCATAATCGAATCCAGCATGCGCATTTACAATATGCTTATGTTCATCTTTTAAGCTTGCCCAATTTATAGTTTGACACTGCGCGATTTTGTATGAAAAAGAGAAAAATATTAATATAAATAAAATAGTCTTTTTGAGTTTCATGATAATTTAGATTTTTGAGATAAGTGACTTGTGTTTTTGTGTTATGCGAGTGCTATTTCATTTCATTTAGATACTGTACCATTTCTGGATAGGTATTATTCCAGCCCGTTGGAAATGAAAGCATATCATGACCGGCATTCTCTGTTTTAAAAAGCTTCACATTGGGGAATACAGATGAAACTCTTTTAGCGTGACCTAAGCCATATGCCTTGTTTTTTGCGCTATAGATAAAGAGTACTTTTTTAGTATAGCTATTCAAATTTTGTGTCCAATTGGGTTTTTCTCTATCACCATGTTCAAGATAAGCATCAAACGTAACTGCTCCACTGCGCCAACCGGGGAGACTGCCTTCATTTCCAATTTCACTTGACTCTTGCGAAGCAAGTAACATGAATTTATAATCTAAGATGGCATGTTGATCTTCCTTTCCCGTGATGAATTGATCTGCATACACTGCATCATTGAGTGATTCTCCAAAATATTTGAACTTTCGAGAACGTGTTATATAGTCTTCTACATCCTTCCAGATCAAGCCACCAGGCTCGCCCAGGATAGCTCCATGTATTACTGTGGGATATCTATTAATATAAGCGCTGGCTAGCATCGCTCCCCAGGAATGTCCCAATAAAAAAACCTTTTGAGCAGCTGAAGTTCTGTAATGCGATATTACTGCACTCAAATCATCATACGCCACTTGCATGGTGTAGTATGACTTTGGAAACCGCTGGGAGAGCCCGGCACCACGCTGATCATAAAAAACTACACGGTATCCTTGGTTAGCAAATTCTTTACAATTTAAGAGGTAGCGATAATCGGATCCTGGGCCACCGTGTAAAACAACTATCATCGGGTCATTGGCTGAGCCAAAAGCTTCCGAGTGCAGAAAAGCATCGTTTACTTTAATAGATGGTACGGATGCATCTTGCTCGGCCGTCTTGGGCACCAAATTGCCTGGTTGATTAATATCCAATTCGTTCTGGCATCCCCAGAATGCACTTGTAGTAAATATGGCTAACGCCATTAAATAACTGTATCTCATATTATTATCTAAAATTTTCGTAAAAATGAAGCGTATAGGGAGGTTCATCGCCCCATCTTATAGGTTGAACCCTTAAAATGCTAAAGAGAAGATATTGAAACTTGTTTTCTTTTAATGCTTTTGATGATAAGAGACGCCACAAGCAAATTGGGCACCCAACATAACCAAGCCACCACTTTGTAAGCCAGAATAAAATCACCAAAGTATATTATTAACACCGGCAGGTATAGGCGTAATGTTACTCCTGCAAAGCAACATGCATAACTATACATCATCATTTTTTGATGTTGAGCTATTCTCTTATTCATGATCGCTATGAAGCCACTTACGGTTAGGCAAAACCAAATAGCGCCTAATGTTATAAAGCCCAAAGTAGGTATTAGACCTCCGCTCGCATAGAAACCGATGTAAATACTCGCCATTGAGCTGAGTAAAGAAGTGATTACATATAATTTTCCAATTTTTTGATGCCACTTCAAATTCTTGATACGGAGTTTTGAATTGAATTGCACCCAACCAACAAATAAAGCAAAAGCAGCACCAATAATATGCGTATAGAATCCAGTAGTATAGAAGATATCGGATAGCAATGATTCTGATTTCATATCCAATATCCCAAACTTGTTGTCAGTCATTAAATTTAATAGCGGAAAAAAGCCAATAAGAAGCGCCGCAGTAACCATAGTAAACAAGAGTATTTCTTTCATGAAATAGTATTTCTTAAAAAAAACTCAAGGAGTCATTAGTAGCGCCTCATCATGTAGGATGAAACCTATAAATTTTTTCACTGATGTACGATGCTCCAAAATTCTTGAAGGGAACCTCAAATTTTCAGGATAATGATCCAAAAATTCTTTGTGGTCAATAATGGTTATTGTTGCAGACTAATCTGTACTTGCTTCAAGTACTCCGTTGGTGATAATCCAGTTGATTTTTTAAAATTTCTATTAAAAGAAGTCTTTGAGTTGAAACCACAATCATGTGCTAATGCCAGCAAGGTATATTTCTGATTCTGAGGCAAACTTACTATTCGCTTAAATTCTTCAATGCGTAGATCATTGATGTAATCGTAAAAACTCTTTTCTTCGAAAGTATTAATTACTTGGGATAATTTATTTGGGTGAACTTCTAATGTTTGCGCCAACTGTGCTAAGGTGAGTTCCGTGTTAATAAAAAGCCTTTCCTTGTTAATTACTTCTGTCATGCCTTTATGGATTTCAATGGCAGCCTCCTCACTTAATCCCGTTTTAAGGTACTTTTCCTTTTTAGCGGAACCTGTTACTGATTCAACCTCCTCAATAAAATTCGAATTTGATAAAGCTAACGATTCAACAAACCCAATCTCGGGGTCCTTGGATGAAATGATTTTGGATGGATATTGCTGCGAAAATATTCCAACCTGCCTGATTCCGAAGTAACCCAAAAATATTACAAATAAAACGACCGCATTAAAGATCACGTCATCATCACCAAAAAAAACCAAAAGCCAAATTACCCCTATTCCATAGATTAGGTATCGCAACCACATCAAATTTATTTTATCTGTGGATGAAAATTGTTCGCGTATAATACTCTTGTGTTTTCTCAGTAGCAACAGAGAAGAAGCAACGTAAACCACACCAGAAATCATGATCGATACAATCATAACAAGCAGTTGAGTTTCATACCCCTGACCTTCATTTTTATAAACATCTATCCGTTGTTCCATAGGTAAAAAATAGTATGGAAGAAAAATCAGATAGATAAAAAGAAAAGGTAAGAAATGAAGGAACCTATATTTATAGGTTACGCGCTGATTCGTGATTGCTCCTGTATACAAAAATAGAAATGGGCCATGCAAAAGCGGTAGCGGAAAGTTGAGTCCCAATAAATATGGAAAGGAGAATATCCTATCCGTAAACTGTAAGAACACAAAAATTAAATTTACCCCAATGGCAATCAACCAAATAGTAAGAATAAGATCAGCCTCTGATTTTCCTTCTTTAGTGAATAGGAGTCCAGCCAAGAAAAATGTCAATACAATCCCTACAAAATAAAACATGCGACTATGATTTGCACAAAATTAACTCTAAATATATTTCATTTGTTTTTACCGAAGGGTTATGATTTAAGATTGATACATGCGACTTCAGGTACTAGCCTGCCTTAGTAGGAAGGCTTTTGCCAAAACTGAACTAAATTTTTCTTTAGGAAGATTTAAAAAAATTTTACGTGGCAATTGGACATGTTGACGGTATATATCATAGTATACCTAGATAAAGACAACTTAAAGTTTTGAAGTTAAAAACCACATATATCTAACATTTTGATAAATGACAGCATTGCACGTATTAAATTTTCAACTAGTTGGAAGGTATTTTTTTTTAGGTTTTACTCTTTCTTACCCAACGTCAATGAGATTAAGCGCAATCATTCTTCACTTTTGTTTCACGAAAATTTAATTGCGTTCAGTTCAGTAATTTGCTATAAATACAGAAGGCAAACCCTTCCAAAACAAGGGTAAAGTCTTTGGCGAAAAAACGAAGGATAAGGAATTTCGTAAAAGCTGGGATTTGCTGCTACTAGGCATCAATATCCGAAAATCGGATTCAGAAAAATTAGTACAGGAACTAAATGCACCATCCTATACCATCGAAACCAAATCGAACTTGATCGTTCAAATTTTATCAGGCGAATTATTGAATTGTAAAACGGTTAAAGTAATTAAACCCGAAAATTAGAGTTAAAAATCTGGCACTTCATTGCTAAACGTAACGCTCATGATAAATAACAAAAAATGATAAACCACCAAACATCATGATAATAGAACTACCATAACGAAAAGCAATCTTCAGCACATACGTAGTTGTACTTCGATGGCGTTTTGTTAGTAGAACTGGTGAATGAATTAACCGGGTCGCCTTCTGTATAGAATGCAGTTGACTTTTCTTCGCCATCCTTAATGAAAAACTCTCTTACACACCCTTTGAGTACCAGGTAACAACCTGTAGTCACTTCACCTTCCCGCAATAGGAAGCTGCCTTTGCTGAACTCTCGAATGTTGGTCTTATCAACAATTAGCTGAATTTCTTCCTCAGTAAGGATTGGAAAATTTCTAAGAAATGTGGTGAGTTCGTTCATAGTTTAAGGTAAGGGTATGCCAGCCGGATTCTAATTATTTTAGTAGAAAATTATATTTTTAAAATCTACAAATTTGTAGGCACAGTAGGTATAGCTTGGATTTTGCACAGAATCCAAATAGAATTACAAATGTTGAGGCTTGCACTTCTGCCACCTCTTTGCCAATACCTTGTTAGCGCTTAGTTATTTTCTGTTCACTAATAAAAGTAAAAAAAGGCTTTGTATTTGTGGGTGTCTCCAGCATTGGGGTTTTGTACATAGTTGCTCTTCCGCTTATTGTATTATCCCCCTTTATTTCAATTGTTAGATAATATATACCTTGATTGGTGATTAGTGAATATGTATTTTCACTGATATGAATAACAGCATTTACATTGGCGTTTTCTAAAGTTATTTTTCCAATGCCATTTTCAAAATCAAACTTGCCTTTAATTTCTTTCTCTTTTCCTTTTTGCACAAGTTTAGCTTTAATTTGGTAATTCCCTTTGAGCTTAAAGTCGTTCTTAGTCTTCTTAAGAAAAGGCAAAACTAACATATGGGCTGTTTCTTCAATTGAGCTTACCCATTCTGTGTTTGTTATTACAGAGATGGCAATATCTTCATCAGGAAAATAACTAACTACCGACCTTGTACCTTCTGTAACCCCAGCATGTTCAATTATATTTCTTCCTTCCATATCAGAACCTATACGCCAACCTATGCCAACATTTGTTTTTTCACCTGACAACAAAGTTTGACTTTCAAATATCTTCTTGACTATACTGCTGCTCAAGTAACCGCTAGAATAAGCTTTTGTCATATTTACTAAGTCGGTTGGTGTAGTTACAAATCCACCTGCTGCCCAAATAGAACTCACTTCCCTTGGATTTTTTATAACGACATAACTGTCATTTTGTTTTTCATAATATTTAGTCAAATTTGGCATCAATCTGTATTTCTCCATATCAGGTTCCGTACTTTTCATCCCTAATGGATTAAAAACTTTATCTTGCAAATAGTCTAAAAAATTTACCCCAGAGGCACCTTCCATTGCAGCAGATAGTAATACAAAACCAGCAGATGAATAGCTGTATTTTGTTTGTGGTTTGAAAAGTAGTTTGTGATGCGAAAAGACCGTCAATGCATCTTTCGTATTAGAATAGAATTTGTTTTCAAGTTTATCGCTCCCCAAGTAATGCGGCATTCCCGATGTATTCCCTGCAAGTTGTTTTAGTGTAATCGGGTACTCCTTTAAAGGATAATGAGGAACATACTTTTGAACTTCTCCATCGATATCAATAACACCATCTTGCATCATTTTTGCTAAACCTGTTACGGCCATAACCTTCGAAGTTGAAGCTGCTCGGAATTGTGTGTTTGTAGTGACTGGTATTTTTCTTTCTATATCAGCATAGCCAAATCCTTCAACAAAAATAATCTCATTCTTTTTACGAATAGCGATAGATAAGCCAGGCAATTTAGCAACATTCAAAAGTTCATTTGCCATTTTTCTAACCAAGTTGGATGCTTCAGTATTATCTGCACCTGCAAATTCAGGCTTATACATTTCAAGCTCAATTGAAAAAATAACACTAGCAATTTTCCATTCTTCACTTTCTTTAACTAAATGCCAAAACTCTTTACCCCAATTTCCTTTTTTGTTATTTGCCCAAAAACTGTAATCAAAAGTAACAGAAGCTATACTGCCATCTTCAATTATTTGAATGTTATTAAAATCTTCTCTTCGTGGTTCTACTTTTGATGATATAGTTCTAAACCACGTTTTGTAATCAGAAATCTTATAGTTCAATGCTAAACTATCTTTTTTCAGTCTTTGGGTTTGCGTAGTTTCTCTGTAAACGCCTATCCAAGTTACTGGCCCTTTATGAAACAAATTGTACATCTTAACACTGTCTTTTGTTTGTATACATTGCATAAATTCAGTCAAAACTGAATTTATTTTGTCTTTTTCTGAACTTGATGTTGATTGGCAAAATGCATATTGTGCCAAAAAAGATTGAAAGATTATTAATACTATACTTTTTTTCATGATTATATTATTCCTCTTATAAATTGTTTGAGTTATCTGTGTCAGTCTACAATGACCGCTAACGGTTTGCAGCTAAAAGAAGTTGCGGTTTTTGAAACACTATACTGTCTATATTCGCAACTTCGCCCGCCATTTATTTTAAGTGCTGTTAGTGGTTCGTTGCTCTCTGGTGCCGGTTATTGAATTTGAAATCCACTTCCTGCAAGTACTTTACATGAATTGTCAAATAATTTCCAACTCTAAACTATTTAAATTTTCCGTCAATAATTTGGTCTGCATATTTTGCCTTTAGATGAATTCTAAAATGGTTAAATATGAAAAAGTCAAAATTCGTAGAAACACAAATTGTAAAAGCGATTCAGGAACACGAGGCTGGTCGTAAGGCAGAAGACATCTGCCGAGAATTAGGATCACCGCTGCAAGCAGATCATAATTTAACCAAAACAGACAATTAAAACTGTGCCTACGGAATACCAAAAATAGGGATAACAGTTAAACTTATATTCAAGAGCGGAGTACCCTAGGATACTCCACTCTTGAGTTAGTAGTTCTGCACTTCTGCTTATAATGAATTTGGTACCGTGCAGGCTCAATTTGGCAAAGGCTAGATTATACCTATTTCAAGCATTATTATTCCGATTTCAGACTTTTAACCGGATTATCAAGGGCCGCTTTTACCCCGTGAACACCAACCGTGAATATCGCAATTGAAAGAGTCAATACTCCAGCTGCTAACAAGATCCACGCACTCACATCGATGCGATACACAAAATCACTTAACCATTGCTTCATCAACCAATACGAAAGTGGTGATGCGATTACAAAAGCAATAAGAATAAGGCGCAAGAAATTTCCTGACAGTACCCTAAATAGATTGAGTAGTGAAGCCCCTAATACTTTGCGTATGCTTATCTCTTTCATGCGTTGCTGCACCATGTACGAAGATAATCCAAACAAGCCGAGGCAGGCCAGCAGAATGGCAATGGCTGCGAATAGGTTCATCATTTTACCCAACTGAATTTCGGATTGATACAGACGATTGTAATCATCGTCCAGAAAACGATATTCAAATGGACGGTTAGGAATGAGTTCTTTCCATTTAGTTTGTAAAAATGCTATGGTAGCCTGCATACGCTCTCCACTTACCTTCACTAATACTGAGCTTCCCTGCGATTCGGTAAATAAAACCAAAGGCTGAATAGCATTGCGCATAGATTGAAAATGGAAATCTTTAATGACCCCACTTACCGTTCCGGGCCCATTTAATTGCATTGTCTGTCCGATCGCTTCCTCCGGAGTCCAGCCTAATCTTCGGGCAGCACTTTCGTTTAGGATATAATGATACTTTTTATCTTCCCAAACTTCGGTATCAATATCTTTCATGTCTTGTGCTGTGAAATTAGTTCCGGTAATCAATTGTAGTCCATTTACTTTTAAATAGTCCTCATCAATGGGATTTGCATTGACAGAGATTACTTCACCGGTAGGCATATCTGGTGTGCGCATGCTATAGCCACTTTGTATATTCACGGGACTGCTGTTTCCCCTTGCTACCGCTATAACTTGGGGATTGACTTTTAATTCGTTTTTGATAGTGTTTAATTTATCCTGCGTTGTCCCCCACCCGATTGGAATCTTCAAGACATGAGATCGATCATACCCAAGATTTTTATTGCGGATAAAGTGTAGTTGACGTTGAATAACTAAGGTGGAGATGATCAGGAATACGGCAATGGAAAATTGAAAAACAATTAATGACTGCTGCACCAACCGAGCAGACTTAGTATTTTTAAAAACCCCTTTTAATACGGTGGATGGCTGAAGGCCTGATAAGACAAAGGCAGGATAAGCACCTGCCAGTAAACTTACCAACAGTGTAGCTCCTACAACTGGTAGTAAAAAAGAAGCCGTTAGTAATTCCTGGATATGAAGCGATTGATTTGTTAACAGATTAAACGAAGGCAATAACAACGAGGCCACTCCAAAACTTACTAACACGGATAGTCCACATAGCACTATTGATTCTCCAATGAATTGCCAGAATAATTGAGATTTCGCGGCTCCTGAGACTTTGCGGATGCCCACTTCTTTTGCACGTTCAATTGATTTAGCGGTACTTAGATTAATGTACGTGAAGCATACAATCACAATAATCAATAACGCTACACCCGATAAGATGTATAGGTATCGCATGCTCGTGTTTGGAACAAATGCTGCATACGGAGAGTGGAGATGAATGTCCTTAAATTTTTCCAAGAAAAAGTGAATGGATGCACCCGTTCCTTCCATCTCTTTTTCCATGAAAGGATGTAGCTTTTCCTGCAACGAGAAAATAGCCTGCTCATCTCTTAGCAATAAGTACGTTGTATAGTTGGCATTAAAATAGGTTTTCTCCTGATTTTGCCCCATAGATGAAAAAGAGGCAAGAAAATCAAAGCGGATTTGTGAATTTTGTGGATAGTCCCTCATTACTCCGGTTACTTCGTATACAACTTTATCATTTCCATTAGGAAGAATTTTTCCCAACGGACTTTCACTGCCAAAATATTTCTTTGCCATGGATTCCGTAAGGACTACTTTATAAGGATTATTCAGCGCAGTGGCTGCGTTTCCTTCCAGCATTTCATAGTCAAAGACATCAAAGAATGAAGAGTCTGCATACATAAAGCCTTCTTCCATTACAAGTTGATCATTCAACCGCAGAATCACATTGGCGTCCGTCATCCGGATTCCCTTCTCAACCTCAGGGAATGTTCTTGAAAATACGGGCGCTACTTTCGTACTTGTAAAGGTGCCTTTTTTTGAATCCGTGCTTCCTTCAAAATTGTATTCCATTACCACGCGAGCAATTCTTTCGTTCTTAGATTGAAAGGTATCATAGCTCAATTCTTGTTTAATGAATAGCGTAATCAGTAAACATGAGGTAATTCCCACAGTCAGTCCTACTAAGTTAATAAGTGTAGATGTTTTATTTTTCCAAAGACTTCTGAAAGCGATTCTAACATTACTTTTAAGCATAGCGGTATGGTTTATTCGTTGTGACGCATTTAATGATTTGATAATTCCAGGTCTGACGAGCAGCATGACATCCCAAACGAATTTCAGGTCCGCTCTCTTCTTTCCAATTTTTGTTACCCTTTTCTTATGCACTTCTCGTAAATCTCCTTCAATGTGATATACCAGTTTGGGATGGCAATACCAACGAAAGAACCGAAGCATGAGAGCAGGGGGATCAATTTTTTTTTCCATTTGGCTAGCCTACCATTTTAAGATCGAGCGATACCTTAGGAATTGATTTCCATAGCCCCTCGCGAGTAGTTCGTGAATATTCCATGGCGCTTTTTCCGAGGGCTGTAATTTGGAAGTATCTTCGTGGTCGTCCCGCACGGTCTTCAGTTGTTTCCCCATCAAATGAATTGATATACTCTTTATCTTCCAATCGGACGAGCGCTGCATGGAGCGCTCCCATGCTCACATCACGTTCCAAACGCGATTCAATTTCTTCTTTGATAGAGACACCATATGCTTCTTTATGCAGAATAGCAATCGTTAGAATTACAATCTCTTCAAACTCACCAAGATGATATTTTTTCATACTAACAATTAATATTTTCTAAAAGAAGGAATAATAATTATGCCACATTTAATTTGTTGCATTCAGCCTCTTTTCACTTACCTGATGTCGCCTTCTGCGACACCTTTTACCTAAACGTTAAGCACCACCATGCCTTTTGAACACAGCACCTTTTGGTGGTTTACATACTCCAACTGTATGGCGTATGTGGTAGGCCAGCCATATATTCCAATTTGGAAGCATGACTACTACCATCTTCTATACAACATTGAAAGGAACTATCCACGTCCTTTCATTCGTGGCACACCTCCGCTGGTAAAGAGATGTTTATTGCGGTTAACTATATCCAGAAGTTGGTTGAGGTGCTTACTTTAGTGTCAATCTACTATTTTGTCTAAGTCCAATAACTAGAAAAGTAACGCCAATTGTCAGGCACCCAAGTATCCATGTTGCTAGGTTAACAGAATCAAGTTCGAAACTCCTCAATATGGCTGTAAAAGCAAAAAGTATTAAACCGCAAAGTTCCCTTATTTTCATTTTCTCAAATCTGTTTCTACTTACAATCTCCGAAAGAGATACATTAAAAAGAGTTTTAAGTTCCTCCCAATCCCATATCAACAGAGCAATGTTTGCGAGAAGCATCAATGAAGTTATGTAAATAGTTCCTACAAAATCATAAGAGACAGTTATCATATAAATGTTTAAGATTATTGGGAAAAAGCACAATGCTCCAAGTTTTGAAAAGCGCTGGGTCATGAGTAAAAATGCGGCAATAAGTTGGCTAATTCCTATGAATCTCCAATAAAGTCCGGATTGATAAAGAGTTTCAAACATATGCCCAACTGAATGAATAGGAGAATCATTTATCATGCTCATATCCGTCATAAAACGTTCTCCCTTTATCTTCACAATACTTGCGAAAACAAAAGATGCTCCAATCAAATACCGAGTATAAACTATAAAAACTTGAACGACAACTGATTTTTTTAACTTCTTCAAAAGCATAGTTGAAATTTATTTTACTATTTGTATAACCTCACTATGACGAATGACATGTCAAAATGTTACACCCGTTCGATTTTTAATATTGCGACCAGCTTGATTATTCAGGCATTTGCGAAACTCTCGCTAATTTTGTGTCTTTGTTTGGACTCTGAATCTATTCTCGATGAGCCAGTCAACACACCACGATAATCCAGGAGTTCTTTCAAAACGTGCAATAAAGCTATAAATCACAAATTCGTGATGGCCGCTAACCAAACAAGACAGCATGCAAAGACTATTTGAATAAAAATGTTTGATAAAAGAGAGGCTCTCAAATACTTCTTTTTATAGGGCAACTTATTGAAAGGGAATAGTGCCACAACTGCCCCGATTACAAAAGCCAACAATGCAAAGCATATGCGACTGTATAAAGTGATACAATAAGATTTTCTTTTTGCCCACCCAATCCCTGTGTAGAAAAGGTGAACATTAGAATATTTACTAAAATGAAAGCCCAACGATCTTTAGGTACTTCAGATTTTTGTTTTGTTCGATTGATTCCATCATCGCACACTTTCTATTTAAAAATGCTGGCAATCAATACAACGGGGTAATACCATTTTGCCAGAGAGTTAAATCGTTTAGCTGGTTTAGAATCTATTTCATCATAATGAGACAGTGATTCATTCACTATGCCTGTATCAAAATAGTCGGCCACAAGTTTATTGTAGTTATCAGCCTGCAACGAACTCATATCTTGATGAGACATGTTTTCCAAAATCAATTGGCGGCCATTTGGTAAAAAGGGCAGCAGTTCGTTGGTAGCATTCTCGGGTGGCGTTGAAACATCCAAGTTGCTACCAATTAATAGCGTTTCGGTTTGCGACATTCTCACTTTTTTCACAACCAGCTTCCGACAGTTATACTTCACTTTTTAAACAACAAACTAAATGAGAATTAATTCCCCTTCGCAACGGAGTCTAACTCACTTGAGTGTAGCTAGTCACCGTATCATTTCCTAAACTCTGCTTCTAAGAAATCGAACACTCTATTAAAATGATTTAGAGGTTCAATGTGTCCGCCTTGTAAGGGCAAGTGTTTATAGGTGTATTTAAATTCCTTCTGCGCTAATCGATTAATAATCTCTTGAGACATTCGAGTGGCAGGCCATTGATCATCTTCTGTGCCCGACAAAATCAAGATGGGGCCATTTATTTTCTCTACTTCAATTTCGGCATGTGCCACAGCCTTTCTGTCTTCCAGCATCATAGCAAATGCACTGTACAAATCGCCTTGCAACGCGGGACCAAGTGTTTTAAAAGGTGCGGGAACGTAAGGAACTTCTTGATTATTGAATTGCCAAGAAGAGGTATTGGATGCAATAGTTAGAGCCGGAAAACTTACATGCGCAGTGGAAAGTGCAATGACTCCTTTAAAGTGTGCAAACCGACTGGCAAGATTAAGAACTAATTCACCACCTTTGGATGCACCCATTAAAATAATGCGGCTGGTATCCACCTGTGGGTGCCGCCTTGCAATGTGGAGAATAGTATCGGAAATAGCATTGAGCGAAATGCGATCAAGCGAGCTGGGTGATTGATCTGTTTTAAAATATCCGATTGCTAACACCGCAAACCCACGTGCAAGAAATTCATCGCGCTTGTCCTTCAAGTAGTTTCGCTCCCAGTCATTCCCGCCTGAGCCTCCACCAAATGCAACCACTAAGGGTTGGCTTGCGCTATCACTTAAATATAAGTGCGCGTCCATCTTGCCATGATTGGCGGAAAGGGACGGAGTACGCCAGCCCAAATAAACCAGAATTGATACAATGGCTAATAACGATAATCCCACAATTTTTAATACCCTTCGCATATTTAAACAGTTTAAATTTCTTAATTGGTTTGAACTTCGGATTTAGACAAATACTCATATCCACGATAAAGAACGAGTATCTCTACAATTACAGCTGGTATCAAAATCACATACCCGATAAAAAAAAGAATGACTGTGATTAGGGCACTGCCGATAATAATCTCCAACACCCCGGCCACGCGTGATAGTTCGCCCATACCATCTTGCAAACGAATAAGACCTATTCCAAAAATCAGTGTAAGCGAACCAACTACCACCGAAGCTATTATATAATGTGATCCTAAACTCTCGGTATCTTTGGCCCAAAGGGTGAAAACACCGAGAATGCCCATTCCCAAAACTGCTATCATCATAAGGTAACTTCCCGCTTTAAGCAAGCCATTTTCAAACACAGAACTAAGCTTAACAAAGCCCCACATAAAGAAGGTGTAGGCAACTATCATGGTTATGGTTAGCCCTATGTAAACAAAGTTTAGCCATTGATCCCAGTCGTTTTTTTTTGTGAGCCTGGTAAAGTCCATTACACTTAAGATAATCTCCACAATAAGGTAAATAGCTCCTGCAATAGCTGAGATCAGTAATGTACTGCGATTAAATAGTGGTGTCGGTTGATTTTGAATAACGTCTTCTTTTGGACTAAAAAATTGATCATGTGATTGCCCCATAGCAGTTAGCAGAATTTTGACAGTTGAGATACGCGGCAGCACTTCACCGGCTTCAATGCGTTGGATGGTTCGCACGCTTACGTGACTCATTTGTACTAGCTCTTCTTGAGTAAGATTTTTTTCTTTGCGCAACGCGGTAAGGCGTTTGCCAAGATCTGGTTGTTTCATGGAATAGAAAATATACATTACAATGTTACGGCATAATACGGGCAGCGCTATGCAGAAGTCCGTCATTTTGCCCGCCATTTACCCGCCATTTGATTATTTGAGGCTTTAGACTAAAATTTGAAACGATTTGGATAAGCATCATTTGGGGAATTTTGTTTGTTACATGGCCTTATCGTGGGGGAGCTGAAAAATCTTGATCTTACAATAAGGGCAGCAAAAGGAGAGAACGAGGAAGAAATAGGCGCAGTGAATTTGTAATAGACATTGAGGACAACTGCTCCATTTTTCAAAAAAATAAGCTTGCACTCAATACGGGCTTAGCGCTCAACCGTCCACCAACATCCTGGTGGACGTATTGCTTCTCCTCAAAATATTGATTTTGAGCTAACTTTGTACTTTACTATTTAATATGCTTGATGAGGGTACTCGCTGAACAACTTTCCTTGATCCTAACTTACGCAGGAATTGTGCAAGGATTGTTTGTTGTTTTGCTTCTGAATAATAAGACCGTAAGGAAAAGTCGGGCAAATATATTTCTTTCCTTATTGCTCATATCGTTTTCGTTCAGCATAGCACACATTCTTTTTGCAGGGAATGTCCTCAGTCATTTTTCGGCTAATGTTTATACACTTGGCGACCCTACTTTCTTTCTTATTGCCCCCTTGCTTTGGTTTTATGCGAAAGAATTGATTGGCGAGCGGGTAGCATTATCTAGAAATTTAATTCTGCATTTATTGCCTTTTCTTATCATTATCTTTCTATCACTTACGCTGAAATCTGTTGATCCAAGTTTTTCATTTGTGTTGTTTTTAAATCAACATCAACGATTCATTATTATATTTTTCTGGATGATCGTTGTCATTCAGTTTTCTTCTTATCAATTTCTGATTCAAAAGAAATGGACAATTTATCAAGAATTTATCAAACAAGAGGTTTCTAACAAAGAAGGTGTCGATATCTCATGGGTTAGATTCTTCTTGATTGTTTTCTTACTGATAAACTTATTTTTCTTCTTTAGTCTTTTTACAGCCATTCATTTCCAATTTGGGACTTGGCACCCAAGGGCAACCGCTTTAATTTTTTCTTTGTCGGTGTTTGCATTGAGCTATAAAGGGATTTTGCAGAAGGAGCTTTTTCAAAAAATAGAAGCAGTCCCAAAAATAATAATTAAATCATTGCCCAATTCTATACCATCTAAACTTGATGATGGGCTTAAAGGCAAGCTGATTAAATATGTTACCGATAAAAAGCCATACCTCGATTCGGAATTAACATTAACCAGTCTTGCTAAAGATTTGAATATAAGCCGAAGTCAGTTGTCGTTATTAATCAATGATGGAATTGGCGATAATTTCTATGACTTCATCAATAAATACAGAGTGGAAGAGGTAAAGAGGCTGATGATAGATCCACAAGTCAAAAATTACAATCTTTTGGGCATCGCGCTCGAAGCTGGCTTCAAATCCAAATCTACCTTTAATCTCATCTTCAAACGCTTTACAGGGTTGACTCCAACCGAGTACCGCAAAAACATTTCCATTTAAAATATGTCCACCAAAAACATATAGAAAGCAACTAATAAACACAATATATGCTGACTGCAATCAATCCAAAACTACCCATGCGGAATAAAAGCGCGACAAGGGATTTTTATTTGAACAAGTTAGATTTTCAAGAATTTGGGAGCGCTGACTTTGATGGCTACCTAATGGTGCAAAAAGATACCATTCAAATTCACTTTTTTGAGTTCAAAGAATTAGACCCAAAACAAAACTATGCGCAAGTTTATATCAGAACGGATGATATAGACAAAATTTACCAGTCTTTATTGAATAGAAAAACAAGCATTCATCCAAATGGACCTTTGCAAATGAAGCCATGGGGTCAAAGGGAATTTTCCTTACTCGACCCCGACAATAATTTGCTGACTTTTGGGCAAAGTATGTAATGGGTAGTTTTTTAATGATTGATACAAAGAAAATCAATTGAGAATAACCGTAAATAATTCAGTTTAAGTTGTCCAACAGGATTTCTATTTACGCGCTGGTCTTCTTTCCTGAATATATCAAGTCTCATTGTATCCGATCGCCTAACATTTTTTCCCTGTAAACACCGTTTAGGATAACCACAAGCCAATAAATTTCTAAAAAAGATACTCTTTTTTTATCAAACTAAACACTCTTCTTGATCTACCTGATCAAGTGCTAAAAACAGATGAACTGTTCGGCATTAATTTTTTCTTTGATACTGTAACAAAATTAGTAGAGGAGAGTCTTGAACATAAAATACAAGTATTTTAAATGAACAATATCATCCAAATAGATAATCTCCATTTCTCTTATTCAAAAAAGAAAGTATTAGATGGTCTAACGTTGAACGTACCCGATCAGTCCATCTATGGGTTTCTTGGCCCCAATGGTTCAGGTAAGACCACGACTATTCGCTTGTTACTTGGGCTGGCTCCAAACAAAGAGGATAATATCGTGACGTTTAATCATTCGTTGAGACACCAACGGTTGTCCATTTTGCAGAAAACCGGAGCGCTTGTTGAAATGCCCTCGCTGTACCCTCATCTTTCTGGTTTTCAAAATCTTGAATTGACCCGCAAGTTGATCGGAGGTATTTCAAGAACCAGAACCGAAGAGGTACTTGAAATTGTAAAAATGAAAAACGATGCCCACTTGGCAACTAAGAAGTATTCCTTGGGCATGAAGCAGCGACTTGGTCTAGCCGTGGCACTTTTGAATAAGCCACAACTGCTAATACTGGATGAGCCCACGAATGGACTAGACCCCAGCGGTATTAAAGAGATGCGCGAACTGATTGTTGACCTTCATCGCAATCATAATAAAACAATTTTTCTTTCAAGCCACCTGCTGGCAGAGATCGAAAAAATGGCCACCCATGTTGGCATACTCAAGGCAGGCAAATGTGTGTTTGAAGGGAAATTAGATGACCTCCAACGTGTGCTGGGCAAAAATATCATAGTTTTCAAAGTAAGCGATCTCCTAGAAGCGGAGAACATAATTCGAGCTCACACTGAACTAACTATTTTGAAAACGTCCAAAGAAAACAATATGATTACCCTCCAACTCGAAAGTGAAGCAGCCATCGCAAAAGTAAATGCGCTATTGGTTCAACATTCTATTTCGGTTTTTAATATAGCACCAGAAGCTGGCGATCTTGAATCATTGTTTATTGAATTAACTGAACCGTCTCCGTTATGATACTTTTCTTTCCTCTACGTGCCCTGCGTTCCGAATGGAATAAAGCCAGCAAAACATTTGTGCCTTGGTTAGCAATATCAGCACCCTTCATCTATGCGCTTCTTATCTACCTTACATTATACAATGCTGGCGACCGTCTAGTGAAGCCTGGTACTGACGTTTGGCCGATCATGATAAGCCAATCCTTTCAGGGGCTGTACGTTTTATTTCTGCCGCTTGCAATTTCCATTCTGGTGGCACTGCTCTATCAAACCGATCACCAGGCCAATATGTGGAAGCATCTATATGCGTTGCCTTTGCCACGTTGGAGTATTTTTGTTGCTAAAAGCTTGTTTGGATTTTTGCTGATTGGTTTTTGCCTGATCCTTTTTTCGGGACTCATGGTTTTCGCATCCTACTTATTGCATGCAAAAAATCCATCCTGGGGACTTGATAATTTCTTCTCGATGTTAACCAATTCGTTTTTACCCATTGCAATAAAGGGCTGGATAGCTAGTTTTAGTATTTGGTCTATCCAAAATTGGATAAGTTACCGTTTTCGGAATTTCGCGATACCGCTTTCTTTTGGTCTTGCTGCAACGGTGGTAGGAGCTATTGTTATACAAGGATGGAAAAATGTTTTTTTCTTTCCTTATTCTTTTCCTGTGCTTAGCTTAGCCGAAATAACTGGTGGGGTTAGCTATCACATCGTTTTTAAAAGTTTAATGATAGGAGGAGTTGTATTTCTACTCTCTGTGATTGATGCGCAGAAATATTTTAAGAGCAAAGCGGACTAAGAAAAGATGTCCCCATTCTACCTGCAGTCTTTGAGTGCGATTCAGGCTATAACTAAGGGCAACTTGCCTAGAGAGCAAGTGTATTACGTTTCATCCTTTTATTTTATTTTTAAAATCGCATCCGTTCCACAGGAAAAATTAGGATTGATACAAGGAAAATCAACTGATGTTAACCGCTAATGATTTAACTTAAGGCGTCCAACAGGATTTCTATTGACTCGGAGGTTCTTTTGGCTCCGTATTGTTGCAATAAAAACAATACAATGAACCATACTCAAACTAAAAATCTCATTGAGCTGAATAATGTTTCTAAGTCTTTCACATTAGCATCAGGAATATTTCAAGCATTAAAAAATGTAAACCTTCAGATCCCAAAAGGGCAGTTGGTTGCCATCACTGGAAAGTCGGGAAGCGGAAAATCAACTTTACTTAACATCATTGCGGGAATAGACAAACCAACCAAGGGCACCGTTTCAATTAACGGAATACAGGTTGAAAAACTTTCTGAAAGTGCCCTGGCCACCTGGCGTGGAAAGAATGTTGGCGTTGTCTTCCAATTTTTTCAATTGCTACCAACCTTGACCATTCTAGAAAATGTTATGTTGCCAATGGATTTCTGCAACAGCTATCCAAAAAGAGAAAGAAGGGAAAGAGCGTTGGCATTGTTGGAACAAGTAAGCATCAAAGAGCAAGCGGATAAACTTCCCTCCACCCTATCAGGTGGACAGCAGCAGCGTGCAGCCATTGCGCGTGCGTTGGCAAATGACCCACCTGTAATAATTGCTGACGAGCCCACCGGCAACTTAGATTCTCAAACGGCCACTTCTATTTTCGAATTGTTTTCTGCGCTCACCCGTTCGGGCAAAACGGTTATTATCGTCACTCACGAAAAAGACTTCTCATCTTATTTTGAAGATGTTATTGCCATTGCAGACGGTGAGATCGTGAAACAAACTGTACCCGCTTAACTTAATTCAAATTTATTTATGCAAACAAGATATTATAAAGTTATTCGTGACCTTACTTCTGATTATTCAAAGAACTTCATGTTAGTATTGGCAATTGCCATTGGAGTTTTTGGAGTTGGTTCAATCCTTGGCAGCTACAGCGTCATAAAGCGTGAGATGACGGACAACTACCAAGGAACTATGCCTGCATCAGCTACCATCGAAATAGAAGGGCAGTTTAAAAAAGAAACCGTGGATAAAGTAAAACAGATTTCTGGTGTTGCGGAAGCTGAACGGCACGCTACGTTATTGGCGAGAATGAAAGTAGGTGAGAAATGGTATCCATTGCTTCTATTTATCATTGATGACTTCAAAGAAAAAAAAACGAATAAAGCCTTTTACATTTCTGGGGAACAGGAACCTGCAACGGGCACGATGCTGGTGGAACGCACTGCTTTTGCAATGATGCAAGCCAAAGAAGGTGACGAACTGATTGTGAAGACATCCAACGGTACCCAGCAGAAAATAAAATTAGTTGGGACTGTTCACGACCCAGGCTTGGCACCTGCATGGCAAGAGCAAGCTGGATACGGATATATCAAATTATCAACGCTTCAATTATTAGGAGAGACCCAAGGTTTCGACCAACTGCGGATTTTGGTTAGCGAAAATCAATATTCAACAGAACACATTACCGAAATAGCGCAAACAGTTGCCAATCAATTGAAGCAATCTGGTTATGAAGTTCACGAAATACAAGTGCCCCCTCCCGGCAAACATCCGCACCAAGGTCAGATGAGTACTATAATGACCATTTTTATCATTTTTAGTTTTCTGATTTTGATTCTTGGTTCTATACTCGTGGCTACTTCTATGGCCACGCTAATGGTCAAACAAATTCGGCAGATTGGCGTGATGAAGACAATTGGGGCTACTTCATCACAAATTACCGGTTTGTATTTGGTGATGATTACACTTTTATGCTTTATAGCTTTGGTAATCGCTATTCCCTTGAGTAAACTTGCTGCCGCAGGATTTTACAATCAAATTGCAGTATTACTAAATCTCGAAATCAGAAATAGTTCAATACCTGTGTGGGTTGTGCTATTGCAAGTTGGCACAGGCATTATAATTCCGCTTATTGCTGCTTCCTTTCCGGTTGTGCGCGGTAGTCGTATTTCTGTGCGAGTTGCGTTGGATAATCACGGTGCGCATCAACAAAGCTTCCAAAGAAATTCTTGGGGGATAAAATTCTCTCAAGTGGGTTTTTTAAGCGAAACTTTTCGTCTCTCAATCAGAAATGTATTTCGCCTTCGTTCAAGATTGGTGATGACACTTGGGTTGCTTGCGGCAGGTGGCGCAATGTTTATGACGGCATTGAATGTGTCAGACGCATGGGATGAAAATCTAAAAAAAATTTATGTTCAAAGGCTTTACGATTTAGAAGTACGATTACACGAATCTATACAGGCAGATTCACTGCTCGGAAAAATAAAAACAATCAAAGGTGTAAGTGGCGCAGAAGGTTGGAATTACGCTACAACGTCCTTTAGCAAATCAAATGCTTTTGAGGTAACGCAAACATATCCTGATAAAAGTCATGGAAGTTTTACTATGCAAGCATTACCCGTGCCCACCAACCTATTAAAACCAACTATAATAGAGGGAGAATGGCTAAACAACAATATCACAAATGATGTGGTGCTAAATCAATCTTCAAGAGGTTCGTTAAAAGTTGGAGATATGGTTTCTCTCAACATCGATGGGCAAGCAACTCCATGGAATGTGATTGGGTTTAGCGAAGATGTTGGTTCGCCCGCGATCGCTTATGTCTCACTGGAAGTGTTTTCAACAATAAGGAACATGCAGGGACAAGCTAAGATGTTACGGATTTCGTACACTGATCGTTCCAGGGAAAATGCTACGATCAAAAACCGCGAAATAGAAGCACTATTGGAAGTAGAAAATATCTCCATCAGTGCAACTTTTCCTGTCTGGCTGCTTCGAAATGCAATTGCGGCACATATGAAGGTGTTGGTGAACTCGCTATTGGCTATGGCCATATTGATGGCCTTTGTCGGCACACTCGGGTTGATGTCCACTATGAGTATGAATATTTTAGAGCGAACACGCGAAATAGGTGTGATGCGTGCAATCGGTGCAACCCCAAGTAAAATCAAAAATCTCATTGTGTGGGAGGGATTCTTTATTGGTGCAATGAGTATTTTTCTTTCCGTTGCATTGTCACTTATTCTTTCTACATATTTAGGTAGATTGATTGGAAACCTATCATTCCGAACTCCACTTACGCTTACGGTTTCCCTACTCGCAATCGGAATTTGGGTTCTTATCATTTTGTTGGGCTCTTATATTGCTACGTTATACCCCGCAAGAAGAGCGAACAAAATTACCACGCGCGAAGCGCTGGCTTACGAATAAAAATATTCATAAATAAATTTATATTGCCTCTGACAGGAAGCGTTTGCTTCTTTTTATTGCAGCACTGTGTCAAGCGCAAAAGGGAACAGAGTGTAAAATATTTCGATACTGACATACTGCACTACTTAATGGTGAGTGGTGATTAATAGATCCATGAGGTGGTAGGGATTAAATTATAAAAAGAATGTCTCATAATTGGCAAGACATTCTTTTTATAATCTTTGAATCTAATTTTATTAGTTCAGTAAATAATATTAATTCAACCAGTATTTTTACTATCGTTTCTGCTGGCTACAATTTTTCTCCCGAATCACTGTTTGTCACTGGCTTGGGTATTAATTCTTTCATTTTCTTTTTAAATTTTAAACTCAGTCAACTCAATTTTTTACAAGTAGCCTAGACGGTGGCATACTTTTTATTAGAAAGATGAATGCCACGTTTGGTAAAAAGGACAAGCGCTAAAAAGAAAGCCAACGACAAACCGGATACGTAAAATATTTATTGGATCAGATTGAGCTACAAAGATATGGCAGAAGATGTATAATTAGTAACTTTCTTGTAGCTACCAGCTTCACTGCATACATCAATAAATGCTACCCAAGTGATGATGTGCAATACTAGTAGAACATTCATTTTTTTTGGGATCTTGGCCCCATAGAAATTTTATTTTTTGAAGAATAATATATCAATAACATATTATTGATATATTAATAAACATAAAATTATTTTTAATATTTTTTCAAAAAGAGCATTAGTTTTCTTTATTCATCTTTTGGAACTCTCATTGTTTATTGTCGCGACCTAGCACCGCTAAACATTAAGATTATTTTATCATTTTAGATTTTAAATCCTCTGCTTTTTTTCGCCCCCCCTCATAGTTTGGATCAAGTATGATGGCCATTTCAAGGTAGGCAATTGCCTGGGCACGATCCTTCTTCGATTGATGTTGCTTTGCCCATGCCCAATACGTAAAGCTCATTATTTTCCAATTTGCATAGTTTGGATTACTCTCATTTTTTTCAATGATTGACTGGAAGTCGAGTTTAGCGAACTTTACTTTTGAAAACAAAAACCAGGGTAAATTTTCAGCCACGCTCCCCCTCATAAACTCAGGGCAGTATGACACACTTCCATATTTTTCTACTGCACTTTGAAATTCCTTAAAAGCTTCTCCCAATAGTTTTAAATTTTTTGTTTCAGCACTTACTAATGATAAAGCAGAAGCTCTATAAGCGGCAATGAAAGGCATTAATTCTAACTTTGTTTCTTTTGAAATAAATAACTCAGTTAAACATTCAAAACTCATTTTAGCGTACCCTTTGTATTCTGTCTTTGAGAAAAAGGAAAGACTCAAAGCAATTTAGTGATACACGATACCAAGTCGGACTTTGTTTAATTCACTTGGATTGGCTTTGTTAGATTCTTCTACTTCTTTGAGTTTAGTCTTTAACATTGCGGTATCAATGATTTCCATTACATCCTCCAATTGAAGTTCCATGTTTTTGACTTTAATAAAGTCAGTTTGCTGTGCCTTACCAATCAGTGTTGTCATCATTGTAATAGTTAAGGTGATTAATAATTGTTTCATTTTTTTAATTTAATGAAACAAAGGTCATTCAACTTGTAACTATAGAACGATGACTTATGTTAAGATTTTATCTTCTTTACAACTCGTTTTCTGATCCGGCTAAGGCTCTCAGGACTGATTCCTAAAAAATTTGCGATGTGCTTTTGCTGAACTCGCTGAAAAATATCAGGCTGATTTTTTAATAATTTCAAGTAACGTTCTTCAGGTTTGTCACTTGAAAGTGACATGGCAATTTCTGTTGCTCTTTGCGCTACTTGTTCTGCCATTAATCTCCCAAAGGTTTCATACTTGCTGCACTCTTTATAGAGCTCAAAAAGATTCTTTTTTGTTATTGCGTAAACAATTGTATTTTCTAACGCTTGCAAGTTTATAATACTCGGAGTATCATACGAAAAGCTTTGAAAATCAGTAACCCAGATATTTACAAAAGACAAATCGCACGTTCTCTCTACCCCATTCTTTACATGAAAATGCCTCATAGCACCTTCGGAGATAAATGCAACAAATCCACAAATTTTTCGATTAGTCAAGAGGTAATCCTTTTTGGCAACTGAAACTGTCACAAAATACTTGTCAATAAGTTTAAGCTCATTGTCGGTCAATGGAACAATTTGCTTGCAATACTTCTTTAGTTTATCGAACATACTAGTTTAAAAAGAGTGTTGCATATAAAGTTATTTCAATTGTATCCAAAGCTTCAGAAAGTTACAATCAATTACTTGCACTATATATGAGGCAATTTTCTTATGCAAAGATATTGCTTTCTCGCCCCTGTTACCATTTCATCAATAACAATTTTATCTCTCCCATTGGATTGTCTTCAATTGTTTCATTGAGATTATCGAATAATCAATATCGGAAATTTCTACGAAAGTTCATTTTAAAGGCGAGTGAAAGAAATTATCCTTACTATATCAATTGAGACAGACAAGGAATTTATCACTTCTTTTTTAGGATAATCTAATATATTGCCTTGTTTTGCCCTTGCTTCTTTAATAGAATCCAAGGTTATAAACTTCATTGGTGGGCTCCCCTGCCATTCGGCAGAAATTTCTGCACGCCATTTTTTACCTCCAATTTGGGTTCCTAGTTTTACTCCATAGCTCAATGATAGGGCAGAAAAAACAGGATTATATTCTTGACTCAACTGAGGATCCTTAAAGGTAA
>JBGSIM010000065.1:0-7429 GCA_041742535.1 Cyclobacteriaceae bacterium
CACGCTCAGCATGACTTTAAAAAATGATGAACCTTATTATTCGTCAAATTCATACAATGACATAGCAAGTCTTCATGCGAAACTGAATGCTCGAGACTCTGCAATCTATTTTGCGAAAAAAGGACTTCAGGAGGCTAACCGTATTTCATACACCGGTGGCATTCTGGTCGCCAGTGAAATTCTTGCCGAGCAACTGGATTCGGTCAATGATACTGAAGCTTTATACTATCTGAAATTGGCAAATCGTATGCGGAACCAGTTATATGGAGCAAGCAATATCCAGTTGATGAAAGATATGATTGCCCAGAATGAGAAGAGACAACAAGAACTTGCGAATACCGAAGCGGCATATCAAAATAAACTAAAAGTTAATGGCCTTTTGGGATTAGCATTGGTCTTGATCGTCATTACTATTTTTCTAATCCGAAACAACAGGAATAAGCAAAAAGCAAAACGAATAATTGAATCCGCCTATACAGATTTAAAATCCACCCAATCCCAACTCATCCAATCTGAGAAGATGGCAAGCCTTGGAGAGCTCACGGCTGGTATCGCACATGAAATTCAAAACCCCCTAAACTTTGTTAATAACTTTTCAGAAGTGAACGAAGAACTTCTTTCTGAAATGAAAGATGAACTTGATAAAGGAAATATTAATGACGCAAAATTAATTGCAAATGATGCAATTGAAAATCAACAAAAGATATTACACCATGGCAAGCGAGCAGATGCTATTGTAAAAGGAATGTTGCAACATAGTCGCAGTAGCAGCGGTGTAAAAGAATCTACCGATATCAATGCTTTGGCTGATGAATATTTGCGATTGGCGTACCATGGCTTACGAGCGAAAGACAAATCGTTTAACGCAATCATGAAAACAGAGTTTGATGAAACGGTTGGTAGCATCAATATTATTCCGCAAGATATTGGTAGAGTAATTTTGAATTTAATTACGAATGCATTCTATGTTGTAAACGAGAAACGATCAACGGCCAACGAACAATACGAACCAACTGTAACTGTAAGTACAAAAAAAAATGATGATAAGGTTTTGATCTCAGTAAAAGATAACGGCAACGGAATTCCTGAATCCATCAAAGAAAAGATATTTCAACCATTCTTTACAACCAAACCAACGGGGCAGGGGACAGGTTTAGGATTGAGTTTAAGTTACGATATTGTGAAGGCACATGGTGGGGAGTTGAAAGTAGAAGCTAAAGAGGGAGAGGGGAGCGTATTTAGTATTGTGCTGCCTGTTGTCTAAACCGCTGATTATTTTGATTTCGGAGAATGCACTGATTAACTAGGTATGAATTTAAAATCAGCAAAATCTTTTAATCATCGAAATCCGTGGTGCAGACAATTTATGAAAAATGAATCGCTAAGGGGAGCAGCCCTTTCGGACAATTTTTACTGGGTTTTGTCCTTGAGTAGTAAGGCATCTTATAACCAATGCTTATCTTAAAAGATTAATAAACTAATAGATTAGCTTAAGTAGATTAAAAGGTAAACTCAGATTTATTCGACTCTAATGTATTGCAAGTTTACTCTTCTACCATCTCTCATAAATGCTTGAAAAAAAATCCGATCAATGAAAGTGCACTCTATTGAAAAACAGTATTTACGAATGAGATTTTGCGCATCCCTATTTCTGATACTATGGATTACGATGTCATCAGAAACGGTCCAAGCTCAAGTAGAATTGGCAACTCCTAAAGCTCAGCTATCTTCTCGTGAAGCGCCCACGCTACGTTTCGAACAACTTAGCACAGCGGATGGCCTTGCACAGGCCAGTGGTAATACCATTATGCAGGATAAGCAAGGCTTTATTTGGATTGCCACACAGGGTGGCCTGCATCGATATGATGGGTATGAATTTAAAGTATTCACTTCAATCCCGTTTGATACTACCAGCCTCTCGGATAGTTGGGTATGGGGTACAGCCGAAGCCAGCAATGGAGATATATGGGTTGCAACCGAAGGTGGAGGCCTAAACCGAATGAATCCTACTACCGGAAAGTCAATTCATTTTCGTCATGATCCCAATGATTCTACCAGTATTTCCAGCGATCGACCGTTCTATCCGTTTGAAGCAAGCAATGGTGATCTTTGGGTGACAACTTTTGATCGGGGACTCAATAGGATGCGAGCAGGTGAAGAAGGGTTCTCACATTATCGACATAATGCCAACAATCCAAACTCAATAAGTTCTGACCAACTCTTTTGGCTAAACGAAGATAGTGATGGACAAATTTGGGTCGGGTCTAGCAATGGAATCAATCGCATTGATCCCAAGACCGAAATAATTACCAGATTCTTATTTGATCCGAATGCAACTCCATTTTATGGAAACCCTCAAAATGTATTGGGGCAATATATCCCTCCGGGCAACCAAGGAATCTTATGGCTTTCTACTGGCAATGGCCTTGTTAAATTGAATAGTAAGACGAGCGACTCAAAACGGTTTCTGATTGAACCCAATACAAATGGAATAAACCCTCTGAATTTTATACATGAAGTAAGGCCTGATCCAACCGATCCCAACATACTGTGGGTAGGCGGACCAGGGACTGGCATTGCGCGATTTGACATGCAAACCGAAACATTTACCAGTTATCGTAAAGACGCGAAGGACAAGAATAGTTTGCGAGAAAATCAAGTCCAATCACTTTTTCTGGATCGTACCGGAAAGATGTGGGTGGGAATGGTCACCGAAGGAATCAGCGCATTCAATCCGGGCGCTGTCAATTTTAATAATTTAAAAAATAATCCTGACGACCCTTCCAGTCTTGCACCCGGTATTGTTTGGGGGGTATATGAAGATAGTGAAGGTAGTTTATGGGTAGGAACGAATGTGGGAGCTGGTGGAAGCATACTTACAGAATTTGATGCTAAAACCAGAAAGGTGAAACGACATCAGCACAATCCCACTGATGAAAGCACATTACTTCCAGGAACCCTGAGGGTTTTTGCTGAGGATGAAACTGGACAGTTTTGGGTGGCCGGTGCGGGTGGTCTTAGTCTTTTCAATCGTAAAACAGGAAAAGTGACACGCTTCAGACGTGAGCGTACGAAAGAAAATCGAGGTCGCAATGGCATCTTTGCTTTGGTTCCAGTGTCTGGTAACAGGAATGATTTATGGGTTGGGAGTTTTGGAGGTCTTGATCGTTTTAATACACGGACAGGAATTTTCACACCCATACTGCTTTCACAAGACACTAGCAAAGTGGAGCCAGTGGTGTTAAGTCTTTTACAAGATAATGAAGGATTAGTTTGGCTTGGAACTAGTAATGGATTGAGCCGGGTTGATTTATCTGGAAAGGTTACTATAGCGTCTTCCTATAATCCGAACGACACGACTAAAATAAGTGATAATGCTATTCACTGTATTGTTGAACGTGAGTCAGAACCAGGCATATTATGGCTAGGACTTTCCAATGGAGGTGGGTTAAATCGATTTGATACTAAAACAGGAATTGCTACGCACATTACTATAAAGGATGGTCTTCCCAGTAATACAATTTATGGTATGCTCGAAGATGATGAGGGTACACTATGGATGAGTACTAACAGTGGTATCAGCAACTACAATCCAGACACGAAGCAGTTTAGAAATTATGGCCTTGATGACGGCTTGATGGCGCTGGAATATGATCAGAACGCCTATTGGAAAGGTGCCAGTGGTGTGATGTATTTCGGAAGTGGGCTGGGAGTCACCGCCTTTGAGCCCAAATATCTAAGTACCAACTCCATTCCACCTCAAGTTGTTATCTCTGATTTCAAACTCTTTAATAAGTCCATCGAAGTTGGTCCTGATTCACAGATAAAAAAACCACTTTCACAAAATCCAGAGATCATTCTTGCTTATGATCAAAATGAAATCAGTATTGATTTTGTCGCACTGCATTTTGCTAATTCGGAAAAAAATAAATACAGCTATCAACTGGAGGGTTTTGATGAGGAATGGATTGACGCTGCAAGTAAGCGATCTGCAACGTACACAAACCTGCCTCCCGGTGATTATACGTTTCATGTAAAAGCAGCAAATGCGGATGGAGTCTGGAACGAAAAAGGAGCATCCATTCAATTTACTATTTTGCCACCTTGGTATAGAACATGGTGGGCGTATATGTTTTTTATTGCACTGTTTGCTGCTGGTGTTTTTGGTATAGATCGTTTGCAAAGACACGTTATTTCAAAGAAGGAAGGTGAGAGAGCAGCCTTACGGGAAGCAGAACTCCGTGCTGAAGCAGAAAATAAACGCAGAGCGGATACAGAAGAGCTAAGCAAGATCGGGCGAGCGATAACGTCCACACTCTCCATCGATAAAATTATAGAAACAGTTTACGAAAATGTAAATGCGCTGATGGATGCTTCCGTTTTTGGTGTGGGAATTTACAATAAGGAAAAAAGACGCCTGGACTTTCCTTCAACGAAAGAAGAAGGAGTCATGCTATCTCCGTATTCCAATCATCTGGATGAAGAACACTGGCTCTCGATCTGGTGCTTCAAAAACAAAAAGGAAATTGTAATCTCAGATTTTGAGAAAGAGCATAGACAATATCTATCCTCCTTCAGCCAACCGATTGCAGGTAAAACTCCAAACTCAATTGTTTACATACCTTTGATGTTACAAGATAATGTGATAGGGGTTATTACCACACAGAGTTTCAAGAAAGCCGCGTACTCTGAGTACCATGTAAACCTGTTGAGGAACCTGGCCAATTATGCGGCTATTGCGTTGGACAACGCCTCTGCTTACAGAAAGTTGGATGCTACTCTTAGTGACCTACAGTCAACTCAGCAACAACTCATTCAATCGGAGAAGATGGCAAGCTTAGGTGAACTCACAGCTGGCATTGCGCACGAAATACAAAACCCATTGAACTTTGTAAACAATTTTTCCGAAGTCAACTCTGAGTTGGTTGCAGAGATGAAACTAGAATTAGAGAAAGGAAATTTTGAAGAAGTAAAAAGCCTTGCCAACAACATCGATGAAAATGAGAAAAAAATAATGTTCCACGGCAAGCGTGCCGATGGTATTGTAAAAGGTATGTTGCAGCATTCGCGCGCTAGTTCAGGGCAGAAAGAACTTACAGACATCAACTCATTATGTGATGAATATCTGCGACTTTCATACCATGGACTTCGAGCAAAAGACAAATCGTTTAATGCCTTATTTAAAGCCAACCTCGATCCGGCCGTTGGAAAAGTAAGTATCGTTTCACAAGATATTGGAAGAGTAATTTTGAACTTGCTCACCAATGCTTTTTATGCAGTGAATGAAAAAAAGAAAAAGATGGGGAGCACGGTGCCTTACGAGCCCACAGTAACTATAACTACAAAATCAGTAGGTAAAAAAATTGTGATACAAGTAGCGGACAATGGCAACGGAATTCCAGAAAGTATTACACAGAAAATCTTTCAACCGTTTTTTACTACCAAGCCAGCCGGACAGGGTACGGGCCTCGGATTATCCATGAGCTATGACATAGTAACAAAAGGACATTCGGGTAACCTAACAGTAGAATCGCATGAAGGGGAAGGTTCAACTTTTATTTTAGTATTACCTGTTTAATGATTGTTAAGCTTTTGATGCCAAATCTTATATTTACAAATGCCTAAACTGTACCTGCCTTCGTGGTTCGCCATGTTCCTAACTTTGGTGCTAAGCTTATATTGCTTCAATGCACTACAGGCGCAAGCACCCGCCCAAACTATTGAACCTACGTACGTGTCCATTGCCGATGGACTCGTTTCACCCACGGTGAATGCAGTGATACAAGATAGCTATGGAATCATTTGGATTGGCACTACTCAGGGGTTACAAATGTATGATGGCTATAATTTTCAGACATTTAAAAACGTTCCCGGCAAACCCGCCAGTCTGCAACACAACCTTGTCTGGAGTTTACTGGAAGATGCTAACCATGATATCTGGGTGAGTAATGGCAAGGGCGTGTCAAAATACATTCGCCAGAAAAATGAGTTTAAGAATTATGAGTTTGCACCCGCCTTTAATTTTACCAGCAATTCTCAAATAGCAGGCTTTAAATTATTTCTAGATTCGCAGAAAAATCTTTGGGTAAACTCTTTTAATCTACAGCTCTTGAAATATGATGCCGCCTCTGATGCATGGAGGATGGCAAAATATGAGCTTGCCAATGCAGTAGAGCCCGATCAGATTAACGGCCCTGCATTTGCTGTTGCAGAAGACTTGAACGGAAATCTATGGATGGGAACCGTGAGTTATGGTTTGATGCGAAAAGCAAAAAACGAAGACGTGTTTAAGCCTGTATCGTCAGAAAAAATAAGAGCCTTTAATTTTGTGCATCCGGAGAATGTTATTACCGCGCTCTATGCCGATAGCACCAATACGCTATGGATTACTACGCGCAGCAGTATTAATAAATTTAATCCTTACACTGGCGATTTTAAAACACTAAAAGAATATATGTCCCGACCCGGTGAAAACTGGAACAACTGGAACAGTATTTTACCCGACCCACAAGGTAATATCTGGATTGCCAATAACTTTCGTGGGCTGCTAAAGTTTGATGGTATCTCGGATCGTTTTACAGAAATAGAAATTGCCGGAAAAGTAATCATGCGCACGCATGGCTGGAACATCACGATTACCCAATTCATGATCGATCGCAGTGGCATTTTTTGGTTTGGTAGTCGTGAAGCGGGCCTCGTAAAGTATGATCCTGTGAATAAACCCTTCCAACATCTTGCGCATGATGAAAATAACCCAAAAAGTTTGAGCTCTGGCGGGGCCTTTGGAATTCTTGCTTCAAAGGTAAAACCAGGAATAACGTATGTCGGCACGCGGGGTGGTGGCGTTAATATCTATGATCCAAAAACCCAAGCCTTTGATAAGATAACATTTAATGTAGTGGATGATATGTTTGGTGGTTCCGCAAGAAGTATAGCCGAAGATTCTGACGGCTCACTTTGGCTCGGTACCTGGGGCGATGGTTTAATTGAGTTGGATAAAAACTTCAAAGAAGTAAAACGGTACAAGTATGACTCAACAGATGCAAATACAATTTCGAGTAACCAGGTTCGGGTAATCAAGCCCGATGGTAAGGGCAAATTGTGGATTGGTACCAATAGTGGTCTGAATACTTTAGATACCAAAACCAATACCCTTCAGCGGGTTGCTAGTAGACAATTTCGCCAATACCCCATCCAACTAGTGAACGAACTGGAAAAACTAATTTCTACCGATCAAAAAGTAGGCGCAATTGAGAAGGTTACCGACAATCAAAATATTTCATTACCAATTGAAATAAAAACGGCTGGTAATTATTGGGTAATGACAGTAGGTGAAATTTTCGGTTTGGAAAGGGCAGACTTTGGCTGGATTCAAAATGAGGCAAAAGATACCGTTTGGTTGATGAGTGATTTTGACCACACATTTCAT
>JBGSIM010000066.1:0-47333 GCA_041742535.1 Cyclobacteriaceae bacterium
AGCAGGCATGAACTTCAAACGGATGATCAACAAGTGGAAAATAAATCCAAGCGTCTTTTTGACCCAACTTTTTGAAACACTTTCCTTAGTCTTCAAAAATCAAACTCTACTCAAAACGAGTTTTTAAGGGACGACTAAATATCGAGTGTTTTAAGCTTAAATTTATTTGGTGGATTCACATTTTTGTGGGGTCTTTTACACTGAATTCCTTAATATCAAAGAAAATGGGTTTTTTACTTTTTGTTGATTTTGTGATTGAATCATTTCGGCAAGTTCAGCCCCCATGCGATTAAAATCTGTACTTAATGAAGCAATACCACCTCCTAATATTTGTTTGAATGGTGAATCATTATAAGCAATCACTCCAAGTGTTTTTCCAAGTTTTAAATTTTTATTAGATGCATTTTTTACTATTTCCACCAGATCAGCTTCTTCGATAACAATATATAATTCACGGGCTTTTACGGACCTGTCGTTCGCGTTATCAATAATTTCATATTGATAAGTGTTTTCCTTGCAAAACCGGATAAATCCATCTTTGATACCGGTGCAATAAAAGTTCTCTGTTGGAAAAACTAATATTAACTTGTTGTATTTTTTAATGCGTTCTATACCGCTGCGAAGGGCCAATAATATATCCATTTCAAAATCTTCGTAAACACACCCATAGGTACTTGTAATACCCCTTAAATCCTTATTCAATAAAAATAATTTGTTCTTTGGGATTCTGTTAATTGCATCCTTCACGCTTTCAGTCTCTACTTTTAAATGAGGCATAATTATATAGTAATCATACTTGCCAAGATTCTCAATAATAATTTTTTCTAGGAATTGATGTTCGGAGTGATGAATTTGTAAATCGATATTACCCCAATCGCCCAGCCTCTTTTTGAATGAATTGAAGATTGCTTTTTTATGATCACTTAATTTATTAAAAACAAGCAATATTTTTTTTCCACTATTTTGTGAGGAACTTGATACATAATAACCTTTTCCATGCACGGCCGTTATTAATCCACTTCTACGTAAATTTTTGTACGCTTTCTCAACTGTATCACGAGAAAGTAAATATTCCTCACTTGTTTGATTTATAGAAGGTAGTTTATCACCAACCTTCGCATTGCCACCCCTTATGGTTGAAATAATCAGATCGGCTACCTGTTGGTATTTGGGCACTTTTGAGGTCTCATCAATTTCACTCAATCCGTTTCTCATAAATTTATAATTTATATCCTGTAAATAGCCAATAATGTAGTTAAATTGGCTATTATTTTGTTTATAAATAATATTAAAAGTGTATTTAAAGAGGATTATATAAATTAAAATTATGCATAAGACATTGTATTTCAATCGATACAGGTGAGTACAGGATGAATTATTGGATAAATGCCCGAAATTTATATCATTAAATGTAAACAAATTTAAACCCAAATTTATGCGGAAAAAGATTTTACTAATATGTTGCTGCCTAGTAATAGGGTGGTCTGCCATTGCCCAGCAACGAAATGTTACTGGTAAAGTAACAGACGCAGCAGATGGAACGGGCTTACCTGGAGCCTCTATACTTGTAAAGGGAACAACGAACGGAACTGTTTCAGATTCAAATGGTAATTATAGCATTGCTGCATCATCTGAAGATGTCCTTACGTTTTCCTTTATCGGTTACAAATCGCAGGAATTACCAGTCGGTGAAAGAGCAAGTGTTGATGTATCAATGACGTTAGACGTCAACCAATTGTCTGAAGTTGTAGTAATTGGTTATGGCGAAAGGGAGAAAAAAGATTTGACAGGGTCAATTTCCACGCTTAACTCCAAGGAGCTCAATAATGAAACTAGAATGACTCCAGAGCTTGCCATGCAGGGCAAGATGGCCGGAGTATTTGTTTCCAATCCTGGGTCCGATCCAAATGCAAGGCCTACTATACGAATTCGCGGAGTAAGTACCCTTGGATTTAATGACCCACTATATGTTATTGACGGAGTACCTATAACAGAAGGCGGAGCAGGAAGTAGTGATGGCCGTGTCCAAGATTTGCGTGGACCGGTAAACATTATGAACATGATTAACCCCAACGATATTGAATCGATATCGGTATTAAAAGATGCTTCTGCCACTGCAATATATGGCGTGCGTGCTTCTAATGGTGTTATACTAATTCAAACGAAAAGAGGAAAAGAGGGAGCGGCACGAATTAACTTTTCAGCCAATTATGGGATTCAAAATATTAAAAAAAGATATGACGTTTTAAACACTCAGCAGTATGTTGATTTATATAATGAGGCTTGGGACAATAATACTGTTCAAAAAAGGGCTAACGATCCTTTTGGCACACTGTTCGATCCCAGTTCACCTGAATATTTAGGTAATAGTCCCACTTATAACTGGATGGATGAAGCCGTGGTTAAAAATGCTGCCATTCAGGATTATAATTTAAGTATATCCGGAGGTTCGCAAAAAAGCACCTACGCACTCGGTGCGGGTTATGCCAATCAGCAAAACGCTCTTTATAAGAGCCAGTTTAGTCGGTATTCGTTTTTTATAAACTCAGATCACCAACTAACGAATTGGCTAAAAATGGGTGAATCGTTTCGTTTAATTTATTCTAAAACCGATGCTGATGGCGGTCCCGGCATTCAAAACGCTACCCTAATAAATCCATGGCAGCCACTATTTGATCCTAGTCAACCCAATGGGTTTGCTTATCCTGCGGGCACTGTAGATGGTGTAAATAATTCAAGAGGGTATGGAAATTCCACAAGAGACAATTTCTTAGCTATTGATCCTTTAACTAATGATCAGCGCGCACTATTCCGAAATCTTGGTTCCGTTTATGCTGAAATAAGCCCTCTTAAAGGCCTTCGGTTTAGAGGTACCTTGAGTGTAGATTATTACACCAACACCAAAGAAGTATTCACCCTTCCTGAAGCCGGTTTGTATAGTGCCCAAGCCGGAACACTTAATTCTAACGGTTCTACTTACGGCAGAAGACAGAGTGAAAACATAAACCTTGTAAAGGAATTCCTTATTGGGTATAATAAGAGTTTTGGTGATCATAAAATTGACATTGTGTTAAATGCAATGGACCAAAAATACAACTGGAACAATATTGATCAGTCAGTTAACAATACAGGGATTCTTGATTTTGACCAGCGCAGAATGGATGAAGGTATTGCTCCTGAAGACAAAAGTTTGTTTGTTGAGCGAAATCGTTCTGGGTTGCTTGGCTATATGGCTAGAGTAAGCTATAACTACAATAGCAAATACTACTTGGATGCAACAGTAAGGCGCGATGGATCATCAAAGTTTGCTCCAGGCTATAAATGGGGAACTTTTCCGGCTGTTGGTGCGGCATGGCGAATTTCAGGTGAAAACTTTATGTCAGGAACAACCGGTTGGTTGGATGACTTAAAGTTTCGTTTAGGTTGGGGTAAATCCGGAAATCAGGAAACAAGAGATTTCGCCTATTTATCTCTTGTAAACTACAATCCTAAGTATGCAGTAGGTTCAAATGGACCTGGCCTAGGTACAATTGTGAATGGTGCAATTTTAGGGGATTTCCCAATTGTTGATATGAGTTGGGAGACCGTTACTACTCAAAATATTGGTTTTGACGCATTGTTTCTAAAAAGTAAACTCTCCTTTACTATGGAGTATTACAACCGCTTTACAGAAGGAATTCTTCAAGGTATTCAAATTCCAAAAGTGATTGGGGCGTTAAACAACCCTGTAGTGAATTTAGCTTCTGTTGTAAATCAAGGTATTGAAATGCAGTTAGGGTTTAACGAAAAAATCGGTGACCTCGGCATTCATGCAAATGCTAATTTTACAACAGTTAAAAATCGCGTAACCAAGCTTTATCGCGATCAACCGCAAGGTGGAAGGATAGAAGTGGGTTATCCTATCAACTACATCTTTGGGTACCAAATGGGTGGTATTTTCCAAAATCAGGCAGAAATAGACAATTGGAAATTAACCAATTCATCTCCAGGAAATGTAACTCAACTTTCGCCAGGTGACATTTACTTCAACGATATAAATGGTCCAGCATTGCCTGAAGATGGACCAGATGCCTATTTGAACCGCAATCCTGACGGCATAACCAATGGTTTTGACCAGACGTATCTTGGTAAAACTATTCCTGGTTTTTTCTATGGCATAGGCGTAAATCTGGATTACAAGGGCTTTGATTTTGGCTTGGCGTTTAGAGGACTAGGAGATGTTCAACGCGTGAACAATGTACGGTGGAGTGGTGAAACTATGGGTACTGGTGGAGTAAATGCATTGACATCTGTGAACAATAGATGGACTCCCGAAAATCCATCAACTACAATGCCTCGGGCAATTTCTGGAGATCCTTCTCAAAATTCAAGATTCTCTAATCGGTGGGTTGAAGATGCTGGATTCTTCAGATTACAGAATGTTCAGTTGGGCTATAATCTTAACGCCAGTAGCGGTGTTCTTCAAAAAATGGGAGCCACTAATCTTCGTGTGTTCACCTCGCTCTCAAACGTATTCGTTCTTTCTCCTTATACTGGATTAGATCCTGAGGATGATAGCACACCAACAACTATGATGTTTGGGCTAAATCTGGGCTTTTAACTTTTTAAACAATAGAATATGAAAACAACAAAAGTTATAATAATTTATTGCATCATTTTAGCGTCTTCTATAACCGCATGCAATGAGGCAACGATTGATCTTGATCCGATTGGAGATACTGAAGCTTCTTTTTTTAAGAACGAAGCTCAGATGACGGCAGCCGTTTTTGGTATGTATGCCAAACTAAGTTACTTCTATAAAAGAGGTGGTTCTGGTGGAGATAACCTACAAAGTATATGGTTACTCCCATCTGATGATTTGACAACTCCAGGGGGAACTTCTACTGAAATTTTTGCTACGCTAAATGGCACTGATGGCGAGTTGAGTCGGTATTTCAACTATTCGTATCAGATTATAAGCCGCGCCAACATAGTGATGGAGAAGATTATTCAGAATGGTAGTTTCGCCTATGAGGCAACGTCTAATGCAGACGATTACCACCGAGGTGAAGCACTCTTTTTGCGTTCACTGATGTATTTCAATCTTTGGAATATTTACGGAACTGCACCACTGGTAACTGAGCGAATAACGAGCTTGGATGATGCCTACCCTGGAAATACAACAGGTACTCAACTTTTAGATCAAGCCATCATTGACTTAACCGAAGCGGCTACTCTTTTACCAGCAACTTGGGATACTGAAAATATTGGGAGAGCAACTAAAAATAGTGCCAGAGGATTATTAGGGAAGTGTCTGGTTTTTAGAGGTACTGTTAACAACACCAATGCAGATTTTACATCTGCTATTGCCGCATTTAATGCTATGACAGGAGTAGCTTTGGCACCAAACTTCAATGATAATTTTGATGGACAAAAAGAGAATAATGTAGAATCGTTATTTGAATTTCAGGCAAACGATGCCATTGGCGGTGTCAATCCATGGGTTGGAGGTAATGATGATTTCGCGGTTATTGGTGAGTTGAATGGATTTTGGGGATTCTTTAATGATCAGGGAACGGATGGTGGAAATAATACTTTTCGCGCAACTTCATCTATAAAAAATGCATTTGAAGTTGGGGATCCAAGAATTGATTTTAGTTTTAACATGGCGGTTGATGCAGCCAATGGGCACAACGTGAGAAAGTACATTCTTAATAATGTTTACACCAGAGATAATGGATGGCTTGGATTGTCGATAAATAATTCTCGCATTCTTCGCTATGCTGATGTGCTCTTACTTAAGGCCGAAGCTATTGTGCGATCGGGTGGTGATTTAAGCGAAGCGATCGATTTGGTGAATCAGATACGTACACGAGCACGCGCTTCTAAAGTGGGCGCAACCATACCTGCAAATTTGGCAATACCTGGAACAAAGGCTCAAGCGTTAGATATAATCTTTGCTGAAAGACGGTTAGAATTAGCCTTTGAAGAAGGCCACCGCTGGTATGATTTAAGAAGGAGACACTTAGCTGGCGAAATTGACCTTACTACACTTAACTTCGATGCGCTGCGTGCTGACTTTAATTTTAAAGAATTCAACATAAATTTTCCTCTTCCAGAAACAGAGGTACTTCAAAGTACTAACCTGAACCAAAACGTAGGGTATTAATAAGATAAACTATTGTTTGAAACTGTTTAGAATAATTAAAATAAGAAAACCGCCCCCGAGCGGTTTTCTTATTTTAAGCTTAAAATTTTTAGATCAGTTATTTTTATAGGTGAAGATTTAACTATTAAGCGACTGAAATTAAGTTTGTAGCTCGAAGAATAAGAATCAATTTGAACGGAACATCAATACAGAACTGATTTTAAATAAAACGGAATTCTGTCGCTATTGGAACAAAAGATCACACATTTCATTAGTGTATGCAAATTATTTGAAACACCATCACCAAGGTTGACGAAGGCATCAATTCAATCGCAGGTTTTTAAACGAGATTTTCACACTTAAGATCTTGCCGCATAACCCCATTAAAATTGTGACTCTATCGTGCTTATCCATTCATCATCTCAAAAGATGAAAATAATCTATTGAAGCATTATTGTTAGTAACAATAAATACGTCTCCATTTGTTGTTTTAATTGATCGTATGTATTTCGCATCACCATCTACTATAAACCCACTTGTTCTTGCCTCTAAATTTTTCCAATGCAATTTCCCATCGCCCAATAAAATGGTTCCAATGGAAGCATCGTAACGGCCAAACAATGTTTCTTGTGCGTAGTTGTTTCCGATAAGGATTAGATCCAAATTTCCATCGTGGTTTACGTCTTTTATAAGCATATCGTTAATTACTGATACCTGTGCCAAATCAGGTAAGCGTTCAATGGTAAAAGATTTTCCCTGTTTGTTGATTAGTACAACAGAGGCTAATGAATTTACTTTCCCTTTAAATGCGCCATCTAATTCTTCTTTCGTAAACACTTTTGCAAAAGGTGTGGTGGCAAATTTGGTAAAAGTTTCAAATCGCTTTTTAATGGAAGGTATCTGATCGATTACTACCAGCCGATTATGTACCATAAACCGGTCATAGTCAATTGGATTAAAATAAGTTACAATAGGATCTATAGAACCATTCTTATCAAAATCTTTTGCCACAATCTCAACGGGTTGTTCCGATGTTGGTTGGAAATAGGAGTTCAGGCCCGTATTACCTGCAACGATATCTATAAATCCATCCTGATTTAGATCGGCTGCCTTAATACAGTTCCACCAGCCGTGTGAGTTTTCTAATCCAAATTCTTTTGTTACTTCTTTGAATTTTAGTCCTTCATTCTTAAAAATTCGTATCGGCATCCATTCACCGGCCAGTATTAAATCCGGTTTGTTATCACGATCAACATCAGCCCAAACTGCTGAACTTACCATTCCGGGGTTTTCCAATTCATTATTTAATGTACTCGTTACATCAACAAACTTCCCGTTGTCATTTCGCAATACAAAGCTGCGCGGAGAGAGTGGGTATTCATTGGGCTTTATTCTGCCTCCCAAAAACAGATCAAGGTCACCATCGCCATCATAATCTGCGCTCTCGATGCACGATGCAGAAACATTAATCTCGGGCAACGCGTTGGTTAACGAAAAATTTCCTCTCCCATCATTTTTAAAAAGTTGATGGAGGCTTGCCGTTTGATCTGAAGTGGGTGAGGCTGAGGCTACATACAAATCCAGATCACCATCATAATCAGCATCAAAGAAAAAAGCACCACCATCTTCGCGGGTTGAGTCACTTGAAAAAGATTTTGATCTGAATGATCCATCCGCTTGTTGCAGAAATAATTGAGAGGCACTGCCCACTTCACCACCCACAAAAAAATCATCCAGCTTGTCGCCATTAACATCACCCATGGCAAGGCACGGACCATAGCGTGAAAGTTCGTGAAGTAATGTGCGGGTGATTTTTATATCAGGGGAGCTGGTTTCAGTGTGTTTGTAAGATGATAGCTGTACTTTCTCAAATAGTTTTGAGTTTTCATTATCCACTTTTTGTTGAAAAGGTTTCGCATCGCTTTTTGAAAAAATCAAAATGGTATCTGCGTTAACATTTCTAAATTTCAATTCCGTAAGGTCTGGCCATTGTATGCGAATGGAATCGACCTGCATATTTTGCCCTAATCCAAAATGCAGATATTTGCCAACAGAAGATTGAAACCCGCGATACGGTGTAAGTTCCTGATATTGAGTAACCCCATTTGTATACACCCATATTTTCTGATTTAACAAGGTGCTTTCTTTCGATACCATTTGAATGAAATGATTTTTCACCTCTTGTTGGTTCAGGCTGTTCTCATAAAAAATAACTTCTTGATCAATATTATTCGTTACTAAATCCAAATCACCATCGTTATCAAAATCTGCATACACGGTACCGTTTGTATAGGTAGGAAGCTTGACGCCCCACGCTTCCGTCTTATCTTCAAACTGCAAGGTTCCAGAGTTGCGATAGACATGGTTTGTGGTTTGAACTTCATCCAGCTTTTCCAGGGTTTCCCAATATTTTTTTAATCGGGCTTCATCCGTGCCAAAGGGGCTCTGTTCGAAGCCAAAGAAAATAAAATCGAGATTGGTTACATCTTTTCGATAGCCGTTACCGATAAAAATATCTTTCCATCCATCGTTGTCGAAATCAGCAAAGAGGGGAGCCCAACTCCAATCGGTTTTTGCAACGCCCGCCATAAAAGAGATTTCACTGAATAATATTCTACCATCGGCAAATTTACCTCTGTTGAGTTGCAAGGTATTGCGCATGTACTGGGGTTGATAGCCCAGTTGAATGGCCATGTGAAAGTTGTCATAATTCTGTCCAGGGGTCATGAGCTTTTGGCGCTTGTGATCTGGTGGCAACATATCCACTTCAAGAATATCTGGAAGTGCATCGTTGTTAAAGTCGGCTATATCAACGCCCATGCCATTGTGCGTTTGGTGTTTTAAATATTCACCTGCCATGTTTTCGAATGTTCCATCTTGCTGGTTTATCCAAATTAAATCGTTCGACATAAAATCATTCGAAACATATACATCAGGCCAGGAGTCTTGATTAATATCGCAAATGGTTACCCCTAAACCATATCCTTCAATTAATATCCCCGCTTCACGCGATACATTTGTAAAAGTGTTATTGCCGTTGTTTCTATAGAGGTGGTCGGTGCTTTCTGCTTCCCCATTTATTCTTTTCGGACGGAGGTTGTTTCTATTATACCTTTCAAGCCAATTGTTTACGAGGTACATATCTAAATCACCATCTTTATCATAATCAAAAAATGCAGCCATGGTGCTATAACTTTCATTGTCTAACCCATATGCTTCTGATGATTCTACAAATACTGGTATTCCGTTCTTAAGTCCTTGATTGATGAACAATAAATCTTTCCTGTTTTCCCCTGAATTCATTCCTGCAACACATAGGTAAATATCATCGAGACCATCCATATTAATATCTACAATAGAGACGCCCGTTACCCACCGATCGGTTGTTATTCCCGCCTGTTGTGTTACATCCTTAAATTTTAAATTACCTTGATTTATGTAAAGTTTACTCGATACCTGATTGCCGCCAAAGAAAAGATCGGGCAACCCATCTTTGTTAAAATCACCAACACCTACACCGCTGCCATTGTAAATGTACTCGTAGCTTACAGCATTGAGGGAATCGTTGGTAACAATGGTATTTTGAAAATCAATCCCCAGTTCAGCTCCATGCCGAATGTTAAAAAGTGTTTTTTTCTTTTCCGATTGACAAGCAATCATAAACACCAAAGTGCCTGCTAATAGGCATGTTCTGAACGCGTTCAAGATAATAAGTTTTAGTTTTTTGACGTTATAATATACATTGACAAGGTATACAATTCGTTACAACCCACATTAAAAATATAGTGGAGTCAGTGGTGTAAATAGCGACTCATTACTTTGCCATTACAGCCTCACAAAGAATTCTTCTAAAAAAAGACCTCACGATCCTTAGATACTAGGAAATTAATATAAGGGGTGAGGTCTTTTAAAACAATTAGTTAACCCAATTAACTATTCTTTAGTAAGTTGTGTCAAATAGTATTCAATCCCATCCTGTTATGTCATGGTCAGCAGAGATCAGGACACTCGTGCGTTAACTTTAAAGTACCTTTCTTGCTAAACTATTAAAATCAGTATTTATAAGTCTTCCTGTGGAAGATCATGATTGCTAACCAAACAAGTTCAAAATCTTTACTGTACAATATATTCCTCATTTTTAAAATCGAAAAGGATCCTAATCGCTATATAATGAAGTATCTTCTTTTATTTCTATCATTTTTTGTTTTCACAAACGTGCTTGCAAAACTTCAACCTATCCACCTTAAGTGCGAGTTTAAAAGCAATCCATTAGGCATTGACGTGCCTATACCCAGGTTTAGCTGGCAATTTATATTGACAGGTCGCAATCAACTGCAAACGGCTTACGAAATTATAGTAAGCGATAATCTCACAGACATTCAAGCTGCAAACGGTTCGGTGTGGGCTTCCGGAAAAATAGTTTCAAACCAGAATACACTTGTTGAGTATGGAGGAAAAGATTTGAAATCATTCACCCTTTATTATTGGTGTGTTCGTGCCTATGACGAAAAAGGTATTATATCGACATGGAGTGAACCCGCAACTTTCGAAACGGCTATGCTTCAGCAAAGCGATTGGAAAGCAAGCTGGATTGGCGATGGCAGCAAACAATTTGAACGCGATGAAGAATTTTATCAGGACGATCGCATGCCGTTGTTTCGAAAATCATTTAATACCAAAAAGAAAATTGAATCGGCCAGATTGTATGTTGCGGGTGCTGGATATTACGAACCGTATATCAATGGAGAAAAGGTTGGCGATCAAATGTTGGATGCTGGCTGGACTACCTATTCAAAACAAGTTTTGTATTCCGTTCATGATGTTACCGTGCTAATGAAAAACGGAAACAATGTAGCGAGTATTATGTTGGGCAACGGCTGGTTCAATCCCTTACCGCTTCGCTTGTTCTCTCGCTTTAACTTACGAGATTTTCAGCAAACTGGTCGCCCTTGCCTCAAAGCAGAAATTCATATTCGGTATAGCGATGGTTCACTAGATAAAATTATTACCAATGAAAATTGGCAAACGGCACCCGGTCCAATTGTGCGTAATAATGTATATCTCGGTGAACACTACGATGCCCGATTAGAGCAACTCGATTGGCTGGCGGCACAAGCGTCTTCAAAAGTATGGCGAAATGCATCGCTGGCACAAGGCCCTTCCGGAGAACTGTCAGTGCAAATGCAACCGCCTGTGCGCGTTACAAAAGTCATAAAGCCAGTGAGCATTAAAGAAATTAAACCTGGGATTTTTATTGCCGACATGGGGCAGAATTTTGCCGGAGTGGTGCGCATAAAAGTAAAAGGCAAATCAGGCACTCAAGTCAAATTAAAATACGGTGAAAATATTCATCCGGATGGTTCATTGAATTTTCTTACCACCATGGCAGGGCATATTAAATCGATGTGGAACTTAAAAGGCGGACCAGGAGCTCCAGCCGATGCCTGGCAGGAAGACGTGTACACACTGAAAGGTAAGTCAACTGAAATCTGGAATCCGCGCTTTACGTTTCACGGCTTTCGATATGTTGAGATAACGGGATGGCCGGGCAAACCAGATTTAAATTCCATTGAAGGGCTGCGCATGAATTCCGATTTGCTACCTACCGGTACCTTTGCTTGCTCAAATGAAATGTTTAACGAACTTCATTCTGTTATCAATTGGACATTTCTTAGCAATGTATTCAGCGTACAAAGCGATTGCCCCGGTCGTGAGAAAATGGGTTACGGTGCCGACATTGTAGTAACGGCAAATTCATATCTCTATAATTTCGACATGGCCAATTTCTATCGTAAAACTGTGCGCGATTATGCCAACGAGCAACAGCCTGATGGAGGCATCACAGAAATTGCACCCTATACCGGCATTGCCGATCGTGGATATGGCGGGCAGTCTGGTCCACTCGGTTGGCAACTCGCGTTTCCCTATGTTCAGAAACAGCTCTATCAGTTTTATGGCGACAAAAGAATTATTGAAGAGCATTATACTGCCTTCAAAAAACAAATGGATTTTCTTCAATCGAAAGCGATAGATGGTTTATTTCATTGGGACATCAGCGATCACATTGCACTTGATCCACGACCCGAGGCGTTTACTGCAGCCGCATTTTATTATCATCATGCATTGCTTGCCGCAGAGTTTGCTTCTATTCTTAATCAGCAAGAGGATCATAAAAAATATAGCAACCTTGCAACACAAATTAAAGAACGTATTGTGCGTAAATATTTGGTGCCGAAAACAGGCCGCTTTGATAACGCCACACAATCGGCTCAACTTTTTGCTTTATGGTACAACCTCTCGCCCGAAAAAGAATTATCGTTTGATGTTTTGATGAGCGAATTTAAGCGTCATAAAGATCACGTTTCCTCGGGCATCTTTGGGGTGATGATGATGTTTGACGTGTTGCGCCAAACCAACAATAATGAAATGGCCTACACCATCGCCAATCAAAAAGACTATCCGGGCTGGGCATACATGCTTTCAAAAGGCGCAACTACGTTGTGGGAGGATTGGGAGTATCCTGAAAACGGTGCTTCACAAAATCATCCAATGTTTGGTTCTATAGATGAGTGGTTTTATCGTTCTCTTCTTGGAATCAATTCTGCCGCGCCAGGCTTTAAAAAAATAACCATCAAACCACAACCGGCTGGAGACTTATTGTGGGCAAAGGGAAGTTATGAATCTATTCAGGGAAAAATTTCGAGCGATTGGAAAATCGACAAAGACCATTTCACACTAACTGTTTCAATACCTGCCAATACCCAAGCAGAGGTATGGATTAGAACCAAGCCTAACGGAGAGATAACGGAAAGTGGAAAATCAGCTAAGGCAAATTCAGAAATACGATTTGTAAGATATGAAGGTGCTTATGCTGTCGTTGAAATAGGCTCAGGTGAATATACGTTTGAATCAATTCTGAAACAACCTTAACTATTTCAATACCCAAACAGTATTAAGAAAGCATATGAATTTACAAAAAACAATTATTGATCATTAACCAACATAAACCTTATTGCAATGCCTGTTAAGAAACAACCTATCCCTGTTGCCGAAAATATTTCACGAAGAAATTTTATTAAAAATGCCAGTATGGCTGCGACTGCCTTCACCATTGTACCCCGCTTTGTATTGGGTGGCAATGGCTTCGTAGCACCAAGCGATACCCTCTACTTGGCTGGCATTGGTGTTGGAGGAAAAGGTGAGAGTGATTTATTGGAATGTGCCAAAAGCCCACATGTAAAAGTATCCTACCTATGTGATGTTGATGACACGCGTGCTGCCAAATCACGAAATAATTTCAAGGGAGCAAAGTATTTCAAAGACTTTCGTATACTGTTAGAGAAGGAGCATAAGAATATAGATGCCGTTACGATCTCCACACCCGATCATACCCATGCGTCAGCAGCAATGGCAGCAATGGAAAAAGGAAAGCACGTATATGTGCAAAAGCCTTTGACTTGGAGCGTCTACGAAGCGCGCACTCTAACTGAGGCAGCTCGCAAATATCAAGTGGTAACCCAGATGGGCAACCAGGGAGCTTCTGATGAAGGTGTTCGCAAAATGAAGGAGATGTACACTGCAGGTTTGATTGGCGAAGTGACAAAAGTATCTGCTTGGACTAACCGCCCCATATGGCCGCAAGGTCTGGCAACTCCCCAGCGCAACGATGAAGTGCCCAAAGATTTAGATTGGGATTTATGGCTTGGGCCTGCACCCGAAACTAAATATTATTCCGGATATGTGCCTTTCGGCTGGCGAGGATGGACGGCCTTCGGCACTGGGGCGATGGGCGATATGGCCTGCCATATCCTTGACCCTGCTTTTAGAATTTTGCCAATAGATTATCCTTCGAATGTAGAATGTAGTTTTACGGGCACCTGGGACGAATCTTTTAACCAAATTATGTTGCCCGAAAGTTTCCCCTCTTCCTCGGCTCTTTACTTTACATTTCCTGGGAAAAATGGAAAGCCGGACATCAAGCTTACTTGGATGGACGGTGGAATTAAGCCGGAACGTCCTGTTGGATTAGGTTCAGACGAACCAATGGGCGATTGGAGTGGCGGAATAATTTTTGAAGGAACAAAAGGAAAAATGATGGCCGACTGCTATGGTGCAAACCCAGACTTATACCAACCCTGCAGATGAAAGATTTAAACGTAGCGCAGACTTTGGCGCGTGTGCCAGAAGGGCACTATGTGCAATGGGTAAATGCGTGTATGAAGGGGTATGGTAAAGCTGAACTTAGCTCACCCTTCGACTATGCAGGCCCCTTTACTGAAGCTTTACTATTAGGAGTACTTGCCATAAAAGCCCAATTTATTAAAGACGGAAAAGATTTTCCGGGTCGGAGACAGTTGCTATGGGATGCCAAAAACATGAAGATCACAAACGTGAATCAGGTAAATGAATTAGTAAGACGGGAACCTCGAAAAGGATGGGCGATATGAAAATCCTAACGTGAAAGGTTGGAATGCATAGCGGTTTAGTGATATCTACTATTTCGGTTTAGCTATTTCAAACTTTCATTTTTTTTAAGTGAGCGGCACTTACCTTGATACATTCAAGAGGATTTTCGGGTTCATCATGCTCCACGATAAAGTATTTTAATCCGGCAGTATGCGCATGTTTAAATATTTTCCCGAAGTCGATGCAACCTTCGCCTACACATGCCATTCCGCGACTGGCCGTTTTGTCCATATCTTTAACATGGCACAATTGAAATCGTCCTGGATATTTTTCAAAATAGGATAGCGGGTTTGCATCTCCTTTGGTTATCCAATACAAGTCCATTTCCATCGTTACTAAATCCGGGTCCGTATAGTTTAAAATAATATCATACGGTATTTGTTGTTCAGTATTGATGAATTCAATATCGTGGTTGTGATAGGCCAGCATTAGTCCCTCTGATTTCAATTTTTTGCCAATGTCGTTTAGCCGATCACCCAACTTCTTGAAGTCATCTATGCTTTTGTTCTTTCCACTATCTGTCCATGGCCAATAACAAACTACATATTGTTGTTCAAAATAATGCGCAAATTCAATTCGATCTGCTAGTTTGTTTTGCAAGTCATTCATAGCACCACCTCCGCTACTAGTCTTAAGGCCCAATCGATGAAGCGTCTCTTTGCATACTGATTTTGAATCGCCAAAGTGATGACTGAACTCCAAATACTTATATCCACAACTGGCTACGTATTCAATTGTTTTCAGCCAATCAACTTTAAGAGGCTTGTTAACCGTTCCTAAAATCAATCCGAAATTATTGGAACTTTTTGCTTCGACATTGCCAGGCAGCAACGATAAGCCGCCCGCACTAACTAAACCGGTTATTGCCCTTTGAATGAAGTCTCTTCTTGTTACCATTGTTGTTGCCGATTTTTAACCCCATTATTATTCAATTAAACTTTAATGATCTTTTCAAACATTTGCTTTCTCAATCACGGAAAGAGTTTTTTGCAATCCTGTTCGCGCCACGGTTAAGAGGTCTTGCTTCCAATATTCAGGATTATACAACTCAACGGAAATGCAACCTGAAAATCCAGTGGACTTTAAGTCCTTCAATATTTTTGGAAGCGGCAAAATTCCATCGCCCGGATAAACCCGATGTTTATCTTCCATTTGCTCTTTCACTATGTCTGCCGGTGCATCATTAAATTGAAAAATGGCGAACATATCTCCTTTCAATAATTTAATACTTTCAAATCCACCATCCGTTATGTACATATGATATACATCCGGAATAATTTTGGCGTTTGGATGATTTGAATCCAACGCAATTCCAACAGCCTGTCCCATTCGTTTCAATGGGAACATTTTTACAAAAACGAGCGCAGGAATAATATTGAATTCCTTTTGTCCAATTTCTAAAAGCCTTCGATAACAATCAGCGGCAAACTTCGCATCATAATTTTCACCGATCTTATTTGGAATGGCCTGCACATGCGCGCAACCAAAATCGCTTGCCATGCGCATACGATTTCGCGTTGCTGTAAGCGATTTTTCAAATTCTTCTAGGGTCGGTTGAAAGCAGCCCCACAAACCAATCATACTTGGCGCAAACATGCCCAGGCTTTTTACCTTCTTTCCAAGTGCTTTCAAATCGCCACCCTTTTTCTCATATTCTTCGAGTTCCCAATCCCAAGGTTCAATTGCATCATATCCCGCTTCGAATGCGATTTGAATTTTTTTTTCTAAACCATCTGCGGGTTTTATGGTGGCTGTATCTAAACAAATCGGCCAAGGACTTTTCCCGTTTTGATAACGCTTGTTTTTAACAGTAGAATTTGCACCCATAGCAAGCAGAGCTGGTGCTGCTGTTGTGGCGATCGATGCGGCAATGAATTTCCTTCTATCCATGTTTATTATTTTTTTAAAGGTAAAACAGTGCCAACACTTTGGCATCCTTAGCTCTCCTGCCAAGGTTTATTCTTCTTGAGAAACAGGAGAGCACAGGACGAACGCAGGAGTTTATCTTAATACATTTCCTAATAAATTAAATAGCACTGATGAAAAGATTTATGACTGCCTACTCAAAGAATCGAATAAGAATCACCATTCTTTTGTTAACACTATTTCTTTCATTCGATATACACGCCCAAAACCAAAAACCTATTTTGTTACGAAGTGGTCCCAGCATGGAGTATTCTTCGTCCATTCTAAAAGCTAAACCCTTGGACGTTCTCTCGTTGGTTCAAGCCTCGGGGAAGACAATTCATATCACCGATGGTAGCGGAGCAGAGTACATCCAATCAGCTGTCAAACCTCTTTTTACTTTTATCGTGGGTGGCGCTTTGGGAAAACACACCATTGTAGTGAAGGATAAAAAAAATACAATTGTGTCAACGTTAAATTTTGATGTCGATGCAACCACCTCCATAAACGATGGTGGTCGTTACAAGGAAATGTTTGATCTATTCTACACGAGTATGGGCAACCACACAGGAAGCGTCATGTGGAACGGAGCGAGATACCGCTACTTTGTGCCATGGGGACTCGATCATTATCATACCATGAAAGGATTAAAATATTTTAGCGGGTACGGAAAAGAGTTTGTCGATTTAATGCAAGGTGCACAGCGCGAAGACGGAATGATATGGAGCTTTGTAGAACACATGAGCAACATGGACTATTTTAAAACACGCGACTCCGTAATGGGATACACACGGAAAATAGGAGACAAATATTTTGTGCGTCAGCCCACTGAAAATCATCCGGAATATATTTACGTTCAAACCATCTATCAGGTATGGAAGTCGGCTGGCGATGACGCGTGGATGAAAGATAAACTAAACTCTGCAGCGCGTGCCTTAAATTATTCTATGACTGACCCAGCCCGATGGAGCAAACGATTTGGTTTGTTAAAGCGCGTGTACACGATTGACTCATGGGACTTTCAGGTAGACGATGAGTACACACCTAACATTGGGTTATCCAACACGATGATCATTGACCCTGTCAAATCAAAGTTCGGTGTTTTCTTTGGTGATAATACATCATACGTGATGGCGTGTAATCAACTGGCCGAAATGTATGAACAAGTGGGCATGAAAGATGAGGCTGTCGAATTTAAAACGCGTGCCGCTGAAATTAATAAGCGGTTAAACGCACTCTCGTGGAACGGAAAATTTTATACCCATTTTATTGATGAAGACTCAACAGTGAAAAGAGATTTGGGTGTAGATGAGAAATCACAGTTGGCACAGTCAAATGCATATTCGCTTAACAGAGGGATAGGCCATGAAAAGAGCAAACCGATAATTGAAACCTACATCCACTTAAAAAACAATTTACCTGTTGGTTCACCCGGTGAATGGTACGCTATTTACCCACCGTTTGAAAAAGGGTTTGGCAGTCATGGCGACAAGTGGCAATATATGAACGGTGGCGTAGGAGGTCACGTGGCAGGCGAACTTGCGCGGGGTGCTTTTGAAAATGGATATGAGAAATATGGTACCGATATTTTAGAACGCATGTTCGCGCTTGGGAAGAAGTACAACAACAAAATTTATTTTTCTTACACAGGCTCTATACCACCGCCACCTCCTGCACCGGCTTTTAAACCGCTAGACCTTCAACCCTTTGCTAACATGGATACTTGGACTATTGGAGGAAAAAATTCATTACCTTGGATGAACTCTAAACGTGTAGGAGATGATCTGCACAAGATGCCCGTTGGTGCGCAAACTTTGGCAAACATTCCCTTTACCCTAATCGATCCGAAGAAAAATGAGCGCAAAGCTGTAGTAGCTGTTTCAAAACGAAAGGGCTATCCGGAGGAAGTTTCAATTGCCGTAAATAAAACAGCGGCTTCTATTTATATGTTGCATACTTCTAGCAAGCCCAGTTCTGAAAATATTTCTGGAGCAGTTTCATTTGTATATGCTGATGGCACTCACGCAACTCGCTATATAGTCATGGATAAACACCTTACCTATTGGTGGTTTTCAGAACTAAAAACAGATTACTCTGGTATCGCCTGGTATGGTTCTAATGGTGTGACTAAAGGTGTGGGTATAAGTTGGTGTGCTATCGATAATCCAAATCCCGATAAGGTAATTTCAAAAATCATTTTGCATTCTGCAGAAGATGAAACGATTTATACCGTACTCGGCATTACGCTCGCGGATCGACCGCACTATGTTCCGGTTAATCCGGTTTCGTATGGTGGGCCTGATAACTGGGCAGCCGCTACTAACATGGCCGCTATGATTGAAGGGTTAGCAGGAGTAAAAGATTCGCCTGAAACAGAAAATTATTCTACCCCTACGGTTTCACCCAGTTGGATTGTAACCAAATCGGACACTGTTCAAGCAACCGTTCGTTATGCGGCTTCCAATGGATATGTTGCATACACCTACATTCATCAGCCCAATCAAAAACAAATTCAGATAATGGTTGCGGGAAGCGGTGAAAAAATAAACTGCCATATACTTCTACCGGAAAGTACCAAGCCATTATCTGTACTGGTAGATGGTTTGACTGTTCCCTTTACAGTAAATCAAATTGAAAAATCGGTGTATGCTGATTTTTCGTTGAAGGGAGGAGCTGCCAAAGAAATTTTTATAAAATACTAAACTTGAAATTTGATTTAATACACGAGCACAAGATGACTATTCATAAAGTTCATATATACTCCATTCGCCTAGCAATATTTTTTTTGGTGATCATTCCATCGTTAGTAAATGGTCAAGATGCCAAGACGAACTATCAAAACGATATTTTCTGGACCGTAAGAAACGCTGAGTCCATCCGATGGGATTTGACCGATGAAGTCCGACTTCCCCATAGCGACCACATTGAAATGAGCGGCCAATATGTTTCAGCCATCATTGATTACCAGATTGATGAAAAAAAGAATGTGCACGTCTCCCGCGACATTTTGTTTCCACAACTAAGAAGGTATTTGAAAATTAATGATCCTGATTACCTAAAGTACCGGGCTTATTTAAGAGATAAATACACCGATACCATTCTGCCTGTCATTACTATTGGTCAAAATAGATTTGTACTGGGATCTGTGGACTCGGTAGTAATCAATGGTAAACTTAATTTCTACCATCATGCTTTGAGTGGACTGCAGGTGAAAAGAACATTTTATCCTTCTATGAATAGCAGGGTGATGGTAGAAAAATGGACGATAACAAATGTGTCGGATAGCGTAAAAAAAATTAACATCGGGAATACTCGGTTTCAACAGCAGGAGACAGGATCGAAAGGCCACTACACCCGAACTATTTTTTCAGATGCGCTAAGTGAAGTTCTACTCTCGCAAAATCAATCGTATTCATTTGGTATTTATTTTACTGCTACGTTGAATGATGAAGAGATGCAGGCAACCACGCTCGCAAAGACTGAGCAATCGCGCAATAGTTTTTTAGACACCGTCAAACAGAGCCTCGTGTTGATAACGCCTGATGCTGAACTAAACACGCTATTTTATTTTTCAAAGATACGGGCAGCCGAAAGCATCTTCGACACAAAGTTGGGGCTGGTACATTCGCCAGGAGGAGGGAGTTATTACACGGGGATATGGGCGAATGATCAAGCAGAATATAGCGGACCGTTTTTTCCATACCTCAACTATAAAACGGGAACGATAGCAGCCCTGAATGCTTACCGTACGTTCCTTAAGAACATACCGAAAGACGATGGAAAGATGTGGGCGAGTTTTGAGATGGAAGGCGATTTGCCGTGTTGCTCAAAAGATCGCGGTGATGCTGCTATGATTGCATTTGGCGCCACTCAATTTTGTTTAGCGTCAGGCAAAAAAGAATATGCCGAAACACTTTGGCCACTTATTGAATGGTGTATCGCCTATAGCGAAAAGATGAAAAATAGCCAAGGTGTTATTGCTTCTGATAGTGATGAATTGGAAGGAAGGTTTCCAACGGGAACTGCAAATCTATCTACTTCTTCATTGCATTATGGAGCGTTGATACAAGCTGCTTATCTCGCGAAAGCGTTAGGCAAATCTCCGCGATTGGTAAGGAAGTACAATACCCTTGCCAAGAGTCTTTCGCTTTCTATCGAGCAGTATTTTGGGGCAACCGTACAGGGCATGCATACCTATAAATATTACGCAGAAAATAAAACATTACGGAGTTGGATATCCATGCCGCTGGTAGTAGGTATTGATGATCGTGCGCAAGGCACACTAGATGCATTGTTTAACAAGCTCTGGTCAGACAATGGCGTATTGACAGAGCTGAATCCTGAGGCAAGTAAGCCCGCAGTTTTTTGGGATAGAGGTACGTTGTATGCTTTTCGGGGGGCGTTTCTGGCTGGTGGAGCTGACCGCGCTTTGAAAAAGTTACAATCATTTTCAAAGACACGGCTCACAGGCTTTCACGTGCCGTATGTAGTGGAAGCATGGCCCGAAGGCAATATGGCACATCTCTCCGCTGAAAGCGCACTCTATTGCCGAATCTTTACTGAAGGAATTTTAGGGATACAACCAACGGGCTTTAAATCGTTTGACATGCAGCCTCATTTACCAAGCGATTGGGATACTTTTGAAATTAGAAATATAGCAGCCTTTGATACCAGTTTTGATTTATCAATTGAAAGAAAAGGTGGTCAACTGAATCTATCAATAAAAGAAAATGGCAGAAGTATTCTTAAGAAAGCGGTAAAAGATGGCGAATTAATTTCGGTTAACCTTACCCGCTAAAAAACAATTCGGAATAAAATATGAAAATGAAAATCGTTGCTCTGGCAATCATTATTTGTTTCTTTCACGTTAAGAGTTGGGGACAAATGGCTCAGTCTGGTAAAGTTGAAGTGTATAATAATCGCCCAACCATTTTCATTAATAATAAACCGGAGTACCCCATGATCTACTCCCTCACCGATGTGCCGGGTGGTCGGTGGTCGTGGGAGGAAGTGCCGCGCTACAATATGAAATCGTTTTGTAAGCTCGGCATCAAACTCATTCAGGTTGATATTGCTTTTGATCATGTGTGGAAAGAAGATGGCGCAATTGTGCTGGACACAATACAACGTCAATTAAAAGGTGTATTAGATATTTGTCCAGAGGCAGCCATCTTTATTCGGTTTCATGTCAATCCGCCTAAGTGGTGGCAGAAAAAGTTTCCGGAGGAAAATACAGTGTATGCTGATCGAGAAGCTAAACCCGATATTAACTGGGGACTGCAGCGCATTATCGAAGATGATGAAGAAACCCCAACACGATTTAGTCTCGCTTCAGAAAAATGGAAAACGGAAGCCACCGAAAAATTAAAGGAGCTTTTATCGAAACTAAAAACCATTCCTGAGGCAAATGCACTTATTGGCATTCAGGTAGCCGGTGGCGTGTATGGTGAATGGCATTATTGGGGTTTTATAGAAAACGAACCCGATATGAGCAAACCCATGCAAACCTATTTCAAAAATTGGCTGGAAGGAAAATACAAAACTAATAAGGCACTACAGCAAGCATGGAATAATAAAAGTATAACGTTTGCCACCGCAGAGCTTCCATCGCTAACCGAAAGAAGGGAGACGAAAGCTGGTATTTTCCGCGATCCATTAACAGAACGAAATGTAATCGACTATTACGAAGCGCAACATCAGGTGGTGGCAGACGATATCATACACTTCTGCAAAGTGATAAAAGAAAACTGGCCACGACCGATTATTACGGGTGCGTTTTATGGATACTTTTATTCGTTGTTTGGCCGCGATGTAGCAGGTGGTCATTTACAATTGCAACGCGTGCTAAACTCACCTCACATCGATTACCTTAGTGGGCCAGGCACTTATTATCCTAATGCTGTAGAAATGGGTGATCCCTATCGATCAAGAAGTTTGATCAACTCCGTTACACTTCATGGCAAGTTGTGGTTAGATGAAATGGATCAGCAAACTCCGTTGCTGCCACTAAAGGATAAAGATTATCAGGAGAGTGTTGCTAAGAGTGTTGCACAAGTCAGGCGCAACGTAATGTTTACTTTATCAAAAGGGCAAGGATTGTGGTTTTACGATTTTGGGCCGTCAGGGTTTAATGGAGGTAAGCGACTAAGTGACCACGGAACGTTTGGTTGGTGGGATGAGCCCACCGTTCACGAGAATATCCAACAACTAAAGAAATTGGGTGATGCGCAATTGCATAAACCGTATCAAAGCGATGCCGATGTTCTGTTGGTTCATGATACTGAATCATTCTATCACATGGGCAGCGATAAAAAACATACACCCATTACCCATTGGGGAAACAACTGGCCAACGATTGGTATTTTTAAAAGCGGTGTTGTTCACGATGTAATTCATGTTGCTGATCTTGATAAGATTAATCTAACTCCCTATAAAGCAATTGTATTTGTGAATACGTTTTTGTTGAGTGCCGATCATAAGAAACTCATTCGAGATAAAGTTGCTAAAGCCAATCGTCACATTATCTGGATGTATGCACCCGGCTATAGCGATGGTAAAAAACTGAACGCAGTAAACCTAATTGAAACCACCGGAATAGAAATTGAAAAAATACATTCAACCGATCCTGTGTCTATAACAGTAAATCCTTCTATTGTAAAAGATACATTCTCCGTTTGGAATTCAGTAATCAATCCCCTGTTTATTGTCAAAGATTTAAAAGCCGAAAGTCTGGGATTGATTACCGGAACATCACAAATTGGTTTTGCGAAAATGAAACTGAAAGAAAGCACAGCATGGTTCATCAGCTTACCACCCGACAATCCTAAACTTTGGCAATTTATTTTTAAGCAAGCAGGCGCACATATCTATCACGAAAGTGAAGATATTTTTTATAGTGGCAATGGCACACTTACCATTCATACCAAAGAGGGCGGAGCAAAAACTATTCGACTTAAGAATGGAAAAAGTATTTCATTAGAATTTCTACCATTCTCTACTACTATTTTAAATCCTGAGACGGGAGAAATTTTACTAAAATAAGTTATGCGGCTTACTTTACTTCTCACACTACTTGCATTCCAACCATGTTTGGCACAAGAAAAATTAACAACGGTATACTTACCAACTGAAGAATCTCTTGCCACCCGGCAAACCCCCGGCTAGTACAGCGATGCTAAGCTTGGTATTTTTATCTACTGGGGGTTTATATTCTGTGCCGGGTTGGGCAAAGACAACCATAACACCAGATTACTTTTTTAAAGTCATCTAATTTTTTATTCTCACCACCGTCCATCCAAGGTCAATAACATACAATGTGTTTTTTATCCAGCGTCAGGGCCTCTTCCACCATCTGTTTCAACTCTTCTGGTTTCTTCATTTGTGCCACGGCCGATCCGCCACAGAGCGAACGTAAACCAACAGACTTTAAAAACTTTTTGAATGTAAAAATGTCCTCGCCATAGGATACTCAATATTCAATATGGTGTATCCTATGGCCGCAACCTTTTCCAGTGTTCCTCTACAGTCGTGTTTCATTTCTTCATGCAAAACACCCAACATTGATTCAACAGATTTTAATTTATACTTGACTTTATTTTTTGCAACTGTTTCTGCGAAAGATCGGTTCAAAAATTCTTTGCGTGAAATATATTAAATGTTCATTTTAGATTTTTGGCAATACCCATGGCTTGCGATAAGTAGGCATAATCAGCGCATTGGCCGCTGCATTGTTTCCAAAATTCTTAGTTGCTCCGTTCCATACCACTTGCGATTGGGTGCGCAACGCAATATTTCCACTATGCGCATACAAAGCCACCAGTCTTCCATTCTCCACCGTGCATGCGGGGTCTTTTCGGCTCTTCATACATTCGAAAAAATTCTTCACATGATCCAAGTGCGAATCGCGCGCATCTTGCTTTGGTATGGCCGGCACTTTGTATTGCCCATCTTTCATTTCTGGCAGAAGTTCCCAACCATCGCGATCGATAACCACCGTGGCATCGTTGCCTATAAAAGCTAGGCCATACCCTCGGTTATAAGGTCCGTTTTCTGTTCCGGCAGTATGCGCCCAACTAATGGTAAAATCCTTCATTTGATAATTCACGCTCATGGTATCAAATGTTTCGTGGGCGTTATCAGGGAATGCCCAATTTCCACCTACAGCACTTACTGCAAGTGGTGCCTCTTTCACATCCTTTGCCCAAAGTGCCATGTCTATCAAGTGCACACCCCAATCGCTCATCAGACCTCCTCCATAATTCCAGAACATACGCCATGCACCATGAAATCTACCTTTATTGAATGTTCGTGCTGGTGATGGGCCAAGCCACATATCAAAATCAACACCTGCGGGCACGGCACTATCTTCAACTTTTGGTTGGCCAATGCCATAATTGAAATTGGCCCATATGTGTACTTTGCGTAACTGGCCAATCTTGCCGGTCTTTATAAATTCCATCGCCTTCATCCAATGATCGCCACTGCGTTGCTGCTGGCCCACTTGCACCACGCGATTGTACTTGCGAGTGGCCTTCACCATCAGTTCACATTCGCCAATACTGTTGGCCAACGGTTTCTCTACGTATACATCTTTGCCGGCCTCGCAGGCATAGATAAACGGTAGGCAGTGCCAATGATCGGGCGTACCAATAATGACGGCATCAATATCTTTGTCTTCCAATAATTTTCTAAAATCTTTATAGCGTGCTGGTGCTTTGCCTTGTAGTTTTTCCACTTCTGCTATGCGCATGTCCAGCACGCTGTCATCGATATCACAAATGGCAGTGCACTGCACACCTGGTACTTTCAAGGCATCATTCAGGTTATAAAATCCCATACCCTTGGCGCCAATCAAGCCAACACGGATGCGCTCGTTGGCCCCGACTACGTTTGAGCCAGCCAACGATGAAAAAGGTGATGCCAACATACTGCCGGCCAGCGCTGCCTTTGTTGCTGTTTGAATAAAGTCGCGCCTGGTTGATTTGGGTGTTTCCATAATTGATGTTATGTTTAAATTGCTTGTTCAAGATTGGAATAAATTCTGTTACCACCATCCTGCCATATCATGATTTAAGCGGGATGGAAAATTTGATTTTGGAGGCAGGTGTAGGTATGACTGCAAACTGTATCCTTTTTATGCCCAACGATAGTTTTCAAATAGACAATGAAAGCAAGACGAATTTCTTAGAAAACACTTCACTTGGACTATTAATTCTATTTAAATCCTGAGACAGGATAAATTTTATTGAAGTAAATCTGGCCGATATGGAAGACTGATTTCATATTTAAGCAATGGTATAACATAGATACTATGATTAAATTAATTTGTTTGTTTCTGTTATCCTGTTTATCGATAACTACTTTTGCCCAGAAGGGTGATGCCGCACCAAATGCTACTACGAAAAAAATAATTCTATTCAACGGAAAGAATCTTGAAAGCTGGGAGGGGACTAATAATATTTTGAGAGTACACCGCGGAGCCATTGTAGGTGGTAACAAAAAAGATACGATAGCTCAGAACGAATTTTTGAGTATCACTTCATCGTACAAGAATTTTGATCTTGAAGTAAAATTCAAAATCAAAGGCTATGGTGGTTTTATTAAAACACAATTACACTATGGATAAACGATAAAGAAACACTAACCTATTCGGAACATGCTACCATACCACTATCGGGAAAAATTGGTTTACAAATTCATGGTGGGGGATAGGTTGCCTTAATTTTTGGAACAACATTAATCAACAAATCATTAGAATGTTTGTTAGCCGATGATTAGGTGAGTCTTCATGGCTTATCTACAAGTAAGGTCTGACAAAAAATCACCCTACTTGCCACGATTGAGCCTGTGCATACTGAACACAGAAGCTCCATAACTACTAAATAAAGATGTTGTTTTTTCATGTGTTTCTCTTGATGTACTTTAAAACAAATACTAAAAATAATCTTTGGTGGATGTCTCTCTAATAGAATTATTTTCCACCGATTGTCAAATCGGAAATATCGTCATTATCTGTAGTCAGGAAAAACAATTTACTCTCATGAGGATTTAACGTTATGTGTATACTATCACGAAAAGATGTTTTTATTTTTCCTTCGGGAGTCCACTCATAACAGCTCACGACTTGCTGATTAATTAATGTATTTGCAGCAAAGGTTTCTTCTATCGCTTCTTCTTTTCTATTGGTGAATAATACGGCATAAGTTCCGGTTGCGCAATATTTTCTAAGCAAAACATCGGCCTTCGTTGGAGTATCTATAAATGGAAATGTGGCCGTCCATTTTTCTGAAGCAGGCTCCAATTCGCGAAAAAGTTTAAGCCGATCTGGCGGCAGTTCGTTGAGGATATCTGATGTGTTAATCATTCCACCAAGCATACCCATCCAAAGCGTTAGACTTTCAGCTTCCTTATCCGTCATGAGGTTAAACTTTTTTCGTAAGATAATGGCATCCGGATCGTTTTGCCACCACACATTGTTAAAGTGCTGGCAACCGACTGACTCCTTATACATGCTAGTGCCGCCTTTCCAGTTGGAGGTGATGTCTGCGGATATCCGCATGCCATCTACATATCCTATCATTGGTGCGTAGGGTGCGATACATCCCAACCAAAAAGACTCTTCACCAATCTCCTCGCGAATCATGTCATAAAATTCGCGCTGATATTCCATCGAAGTTTTTCCTGGCATGTGCCGCGCCAGGGTTTGTGTTTGCTGATCGCCCCAAAGCATAAAATCAGTTTTAAAAAAAGTTATTCCCATTTTTCTGAATGTTCTAAATACCTTTCGCAAGTATTCCATTACTGCCGGGTTACTGGTATCTAACGTATAAATTTCTTCATCTAATGCGCCAAAGAGTCTGCTCTCGTCATAAAAATTCATAAACATAACAGGAGATTTATCGCCCCATCTTAATATCCATTCTGGATGTTCCTGATAAATTTTACTTCTATTACCCACCATGTAGGGCGCAATCCAAACACCTGCTTTATAACCTTTTTGAAGGATATTTTTAACCGAACTCTCCAATCCATTTGGGAATTTCTCACTGGGTTCGAGCCAATCGCCAAGATGAGGATGGTAGCCGGCATCAATTTGCACCGTTTGAATAGGCACTTTCGGGATCAATGTTTCAAAGCCCTTCAAGTAATTGGCCAACATATTTTCTGTGAGATAATTGAAGGTGTAGTACCATGAGCACCAATGATACGATTGTGGCTTGTTGGTTTTAACATTCATGGCAATTGCTATTTTGCCTGCTTCATTTCGCATTCCATCATACACCGATTTATTTTCAGTAAAGAAAATCGCGGGCAGTAAATCCGGTTTAATTTTCTCTGTTTGTATAGAGACGCTTATTCTTTTATCCTGGCCCGATTGATTGGCGAAAACTTCAGAGTAAGAAGTATACTTTTTTACATTTCGGGTAGCCACAATTAAAGAATATCCATCTTCCGGCATAAGCCCGGTCATCAACGCACTTTTCTCTTTTTTTTGTTTTGGCCATTCACTTACACCAGCTTGTCCAATGATGGCTTCTGCATTTCTAAAAAAACGATTGGCGCCAATTACTTTAGAATTTCCAATGGGAGAAATTGTTGCAAAATCAAATGCGGTTCCGGTAAAAGAGGTTTGCAGAGAAACTGCGTTTTCTTTCTTTTCCAATACAAGTTCTAGTCTGCCTTTAGCGAGATGATAAATCAACTTTGCGTTGTTTTTCGTTACAATCTGCTCGTGCCGGATTGTCCTTATATTTTCATTTCCGATAGATGGATAACAATCCTTCAATGTTATGGAAGTGCCCGATATTTCAAAAGATCCATCAGGATGAATAGCGTAGTTTACAGATTGTGCCTGAGTATTAAAGGCCATGAGATTGATCAGACCGAAGGCTAATAGAAAAGTAAATGCTTTTTTGAGTTTTGTCATAGGCGTAAATTGATATAAAAATAAAATTATTCTATCCTGCACAATCCTGCTGCAAAAGCATTCCAATATTTTCTGAAATGAAAGTATGAGAAATGGTAATATTTAAATCACAAATCCATGCTGAACTGTTTGGGTTTAACTGTTCTCCAATATTGGAATAAATTATTATCACGGTATCCTGCTCTATGCTGAAAATCAATATAAAACCAGAAACCACAGGATTGTAATGTGGTGACTCAATACGAAATTTACAGAATGAAAAATATAGTTTTCGCGCTTGTGCTGGTGTCAAACCTTTCTATTGCCCAAAATAAAACCGACAATTGGTTTCCCTTTAACCCTACCGACTACTACAAACCCGGCTCACTCAACATGAGCGATTGGCTGGATAAGCCTGCGGGCAAACATGGCTTTTTGCAAATCAAAGGAAAAGACTTCGCGTTTGAAGATGGAACACCGGTAAAATTCTGGGGCGTAAACATTGCTGGTGATGCTCCGTTTTCCAATGCCGATAAAGCAAATGAGTGGACTCGCTTTATGGCGAAGTATGGAATAAACGGAGTGCGCTTTCATAAATTCACCTGGGATGCTACCGATGGAATTCACTCCACTCAAATTACAGACGAAAACTGGAAGCACTTCGATTACTTCTGCAACAGCCTGCGCATAGCCGGCATTTACTATAGCTGGTCGCATATTTATGGTCATCGGGTAATGAAAGCAGACAGTGCGCGATTGTTGGCGTATCAGGAAGTGAAGGAAACAAAATTTCCATGGTCGCATTTGAATTCAACAACCTGTTCGCTGGTAAATTTTGCTGAAGACTTGCAAGCATTGAACATAGAGCTTACGGTAAACATGCTCAATCATTTGAATCCCCTTACGGAGAAACGATATGCGGATGATCCTGCATTATCTTTTATCGAACTGCAAAATGAAGATAATATCTATTGGGCAGCCATAGAAGAAACGTTAAAGCAAACTCCTACCTATCGAAAACTATTGTGCAAAAAATTTTCGGTATGGCTTGAAAACAAATACAAAACACAAGACGCACTAAATGATGCCTGGAGTAATCAAGGTATAGAAGCAAATGAATCACTTGCACTCCAAAATATTTATCCACATCCCAATCATGGATTGTTTTCGTATGAATATGAAAAGGCGGTGAAAGAAAATAAAAGTGTGCCGCAGTACATTGCAGATCGTGCTACCTTTTTATACGAAGAACAACTTGCGTTCTATACTAAATTTAGTAATGCTATTCGTGCTACAGGATACAAAGGTGTAATTGTAGGTAGTTGCTGGCAAGCGGGTTCGGGCATTACACATTTTTATAATCTACATACAGATTATGTGGTGGGTGCAATTGATCGTCACAACTATTATGGTGGTGGACAAGGACATTCATTAAAGCCCGGTAAGTTTGATAACACCCCTATGGTATCGCAGCCCGGCACTGGCTTATTTAGCACGGGTTTTCAACAAGTGGCAGACCGGCCTTTTCAAATTTCAGAGTGGATGAGTTTAATCCCTACCGAATGGACTGCTGAAAGTTCACCCATCATTGCCGCGTATGGCATGGGCTTGCAAGGTTGGGATGCTTCATATGCTTTCGCGATGGACTACACCCATTTTACCAATACGATTCAAAGTCATGGTGTTTACAATGTAACTTCCCCCACGCAACTGGCGCTATATCCTGCATTGGCTGCCTTGATCTATCGAAATGATGTAAAAGAAGGTGACGTAGTTGCCAATCGAAATGTAAACCTCAGTGATCTTAAAAAAGGTAAACTAAACTTCGTTGAAAAAACCGCACAGCAATACGATGTAAAAAGTTTTGAAGCAGGTGTTCCGATGGAAGCACTAGCCATTGGCCCCGTCACCATTTCATTTGATGAATCGATGGCAACAAAAGAAATTAACTTATCAAAGTATTGGAACAAAGAGAAGAAAGAAATTGCCTCTACAACCAATCAACTGAAGTGGAACTATTCAGGCAAAGGATACTTCACCATCAACACGCCTGGCACAAAGGGCTTGGTTGGTTTTGCAGCGAATCAACAGCAGACATTGGGTTCAATAAAAATAGTAACGAGTAACAACTTTGCAGTAATCCTGATCAGCAGTTTGGAAAAAGACAAATCGATCGAGCAGGCCAAACGAATTTTAATAACAACAATGGCAAGAGCACAAAACACTGGCATGAAATTTAATGATGAACGAACTGAACTCCTTGACGTTGGTTCATCACCAATTTTATTAGAACCTGTTGCAATCGATCTTCAACTTAATCCTCAACGAAAGGGGATCGTGTATGTGCTCGACCATACGGGCAACCGAACTGGAAAGACAATACCTATTGTGAATGGGAGACTCTTATTAGATGGCGCTGTTCACAAAGCGATTTACTATGAGATTGCATATTCCAAATAATTCCTAGTGATTCACTTCCTTAAAAAAACCTGACTTGGTTTTACTTTCTTATACTCCCAAACCGTAATAAATACCGTGCTGATCAGCACCAATAATCCCCCTAGTATAGAAGATAAGCTTATCTTTTCATGAAGCCATATTGCCGCAATGGGTAGCGCGAAAAAAGTAATTAGAAAATTGGAAAACGCCACTTGTATGGCATCCAGGTTTTTCAATGCTCTAAAAAACAAAAGCATCGACAGAAAATTATGAAATACCGTTAGCAATAAAAGTCCCGTCCAGGTGCTTGGTGTAAAAGAAGAAATTGTGCTGAACACATCGCCTTCGTAATGCCAAACGAATGGAACTAGCAAAATCACCATGAAGATGTAGGTGTAAAAAAGCATCTCCATTTCGGTATAATCATCCGCAATTTTTTTACAAAAGGTATTGTAAAATCCGCTTCCGAAAACTCCAAGAAAAATTAACAAATTCCCCACAATGTATTGAATTGTAAAATCACTGTTGAATATATCTTTAAGCGAAACAAGAATAACACCAGCTATGGCAATTATAAAACTTACCCAACGTAAAGGAGTCATTTTTTCTTTTAAGATTACGTAAGCAAGTACTGCCGATAGTATAGGTAAGCTTAAAATAATAATGGACGCATTACTGGCGGTTGATTGCTGCGTGCCAAAGGTGGTGAGTACTTGTGCTGGAAACTGCCCTACAACAGCAAGCAATACAAATATTTTTAAGTCGCTTAACTTTCTTTTTTGATTTGCTCTTACATCCTTATACACGAATGGAACGAGAAAAATAGTTGCCATTGACATAGGTAAAAAAACTGTACTAAATGCACCAACCTGATCTTGCACCAACTTAATGCAGGTGAATTGTAAAGCCCACATCAAATTGCATAACAATAGTAAAATCCAGGCGCTTGTAGTTTTATTCATACGGAATTATAATTTTTTTGAGCTAATATTTGTTTTTAGTTTTTAAAAATAATGTCTACTCGCTTTAAAAAGCTAATCGAAAAAGTGTTACTAGCAGTTTCGAAATAGGGATCATTTTAATGTGGCCACAAATCCACCAAAAGGTAAAACTTCTACCATCAACTTTTCACCCTGAGCAACGATTAAATCTGAAGCTGTAAATTCGTGATCTGTTCTCCCATCGGTAATCACCGAAGCTGAAAATACTTTTCCTTTCAAACGCGAAAGATCTATTTCCCATTTCTGTTTTTCATTCGTTCCATTAATGCCTCCGAGATACCAAACATTATTTGATCTTCTGGCAATAATACAATCCTTTCCGGGATACCCAGCTAATAACACTGTGGAGTCCCAAACTACTGGCACAGTTTTCAAAAAGTTTTTTGGTGCATCCGGTAATGAAAGAATGGCTTCACCTTTATCAGCGATATGAAGAATGCCTGTTTCAAATACAACGGATAAGGCCAGCTCATGAGCATACGTAGTGGCGTGCGGATATCGTTGATTTGAAAACGTTACAGGTGTATAATCCATTGACCCGATTACGTTTCGTGTGAAAGGAAGAATGGTATTATGCCACACCGCATGACTGGTATAGAGGCTGTCAAACGCATAACATTCTGCACCCTTTACGGCCTCCATACCAATGAGGTTTGGCCAAGTTCTGTTCCATCCTCTCGGTAGTGTGCAGCCGTGAAAATTGACGAGTATTTTATTATCCGCAGCGTCTTTTAAAATGTCTAAATATTGTTTGATAATTTTTGGTTTATCACTTTGAAAGAAATCTACCTTAACTCCTTTCACTCCCCACGCTGCCAACTTTTTAAACTCCTCTTTTCGCTTTACATCATTGCTCATGATATCACGTGGCCTTTCTGTAACACTATTGTGAGCTCCACCAGAATTATACCACATCAAAATGCCAACGTTTTTCGAACGTGCATAATCAACAAGTTGCTCAATAGTCCCTCCTTCCATTATATCCCAATTAGCATCAACAAGCGAATATTCCCACCCCATCTCCGCTGACAGATCAACAAACTTTTTAAGTGATGCAAAGTTTTTAGAACTGGCTGCATCACTCCACCAACTCCAAGAAGATCGACCTGGTTTAATCCATGATGGATCAGAAATTTGAGAAGGTGGATTTAGTTTCACCACCATATCCGATTCTACAATGTCCGAAAGGTTTTTGCCCACAATAATCACACGCCAAGGAGTTGCCCAAGGTAATGTTGATGAAGGAATATGGGTTACCGTGTTATTCGCTTCCGAAACTTCTGGCATACGAATTACATACAAACCACTATCTGCTCTAGGCTGAAGGTGTGATGCAAAATAAGTAGAGTCTACAGCCGCTTCAGTAAGCAACATCCAAGCTTCCTCTGTTTGAAACAACGCTGGAAAAGCCCAACCTTCAGTTGACGGAGCAGTTGAACCAATGGGTATTCCATTTTCAAAATAGCGTTCGTAACCTGGCGACCAGTTTGTAATTTTATCGTATGGTTGAAGCCATGTTTTTCCATTTCCGTTTATTGAAAATCCCGTGACTTCTTCTTCTACATTATATACTACAGTAGAATCTACATCTGGAAAATAATAACGAAACGCTATCCCGTCATTACTTGTCCGGACTATAAGCTGAATTTTATCGCCTTTATCATTTTCAAACGTAAGCGTCATCTCATTGGAATGATCATGAATGGTCTTTCGTTTGCCAGACGAAAGTGAAAAAGTCTCATCAATTGATATAATGGGACCTTGAGCGATAAAGCGAAGGTGTTGAATAAACGAGGCATCACTGCGAACAATTCCCAAAGACGAATTACCGATAATCTTTTTTTTACCAGAAGAGTCTTTCTGAAAGACAGAATAGAATAACTGATCGTTCTCACTAAATGTAACGTTGAATTCAATACTTCCTGAAGGCGAAGAAACAATCCATTCCTCCTTCTTGTCCTTACACGAAATCAGAAGGCTAGTGAGCGAAGAAATAATAACTGCTTTGATAAGTAAATTTTCCATATTCATAAATGATGTAAGCAATTAGATACTGTTAATGTGTACTATTAAAGTGTGAGAGGCAAAATAGAAAGCTACGCTGAACTATTTATTTAATGATTAGTCTGATTGTATTTTGCTTTCTGATTTTAGCTTCCTTCTCATCCATTAATTTCTTTCCCATGTAGGTTAAGTTTTCGATGGTAATGTCAGACACATTTTTTTCGGCATCATAGCCGTGAAAGACCGAGAAGGGCATTAAGCCACCAACCACCTGAATATCCCTAAACACAACGCCACTTATTTTTCCGCGAAAAGGACGATGCTCTGCTTCTGTGCCTTCCGGAATTTTCTGTACACCATCCCAGGCGCCATGCAAGTAATATTTTTTGGTAAACTCCGGATCACGGTTTCCGTCAGGGCCCCATTGTGAAAAGAAAATGGCAACATCAAAAAGCTTTTGACGCGTATCTTCCACACGGATATTTTCAAACACCACATCGTGAACATGCGCCTGGCCGGCATTGTGTATGCTCATGGCAGCACCATCTTCTACATGAATAATGTCGATATTTTCGAAACGAATATTTTTCACTTCATTAGAATACAATTCAAAACCAACTTCAATGGCATTGCCCCAAATGGAATTCCAGAACGTGCAATTTTTTACGAGAATGTTATCAGTGGGATGATTTGCTGGATATTTACCTCCTGATTTTATGGCAATGCAATCGTCTTTGGTATGCGCAAATACGCCATCGACAACAACATTGGTACACCTAAAAATATCCATGCCGTCATCGCCACCACTTTCGCTTACAATACGGGCATTGGTAATATTTATCTTGTTGCTATGAAAGGCGGCAATTTGCCAGGTAGTGCCGTTGTGAAGAATAATATCGTTTATAGAAACATTCTCGCAATCGCGCAGATCAATAAAACGTTTTTTGTTTTCAACAATATCTTTGTTGAAGGATCCGTCCATAATTCCACGCCCCATAATCTTGATATTCTTTTTATTTTCTGCAAAGAACAGACCCTGTACAACCGCGCCTCCCTCTATGTACACCGTTTGATTGTCCTGCAACTCAAGCTGAATATTTTTGTACAATTTTCCAGATTCAAACCATACTACATTTTTATCCTCTTTTGATGGTTTGTTTTTTTCGGGCGCATTCGAAAAAATGAATAAGGGTTGCTGCCGAATTCGCCCATTTAATTCAAGACTTACGTTTTGAGGTTTATCTAATGAAAAGGAAAAGGAGTTATCATTCAAATAGGTGGGAGTAATACCCAATCGCATAGGTCTGGCATCCACCCAGCGAACGTCATACATAGTGGTGACCTCCACAGTAACCTTACCTGTAAAATCAAATACTGCATACGATGCAATGGGTGTATCATACACCGGAACAGAAACACCATTGACTTTTACCTGATAGAATTTTTCCGAAGCAAAACCTTCAGGCCCTTGCCAGGTGATTACTTGCGCATGGGCGAATGATGAAATAAGCGTCAATGTAAATATCAATTTTTTCATTACTTACAATTTTCAATTCTTACTTACTTGTTTCTAATAGTTAATGATTGGCTTACCGATACTTAGCAGTTTAATTTCACCTATTATTTAATCTGCTTCACTCTAAAATTTCTATATTCAATTTTCATAGGCGGCCCAACGTGAACCTGAACTCCCAAATATCCCGTAAAGGTTTGGTGAATCGTATCTTGATCTGTCACATCACTCATCAGCACTCCATTGATGAAATGCTGCATGCGATTTCCGTTGATGATTAAGTGATACTCGTTCCAATCTTCTTTGCGAATAAATTTCTGTAAATCAGATTTCGTTCCAAGCGTATCCGTTATGCGAATTTTATCGTTCGCTTCGATAACAACTTTCTGTCCACGAAGTGCAAGAAACTCCCTGCCACGTTCTTCATAATTTTGTCCACTCCAATTATCTTCTCCATCAATATCGGCCTGATACCCTTTCAATGCGAAAGGCTCACCTTCGACAACAACACTGCGATAGTTGATGCCGCTATTTCCTTTAGCTGATACCCGATACTCTACTTTCAATTCAAAATTATCGGGCATTCTTTTTTGATAGATGATAAAAGAATTGCGTTTTAGTAATGTGGATGGTGTAACCTCACCGATCAATACACCGTTCTCCACACGCCAGTATGTTGAATCACCTTTCCAACCCGCTAAATCTTTACCGTTAAAAATTGAAATGAACTTACTTTCTTTTTTTTGAGCAGTCACCGAATTGCTTATAGTCAAAAGAATTATGATTAAAGAGGCAGAAGAAAAAACGATAATTTTATGAAGGCTGAAGTTTTTACACATAGACACTTTTATTAATGAATGAAGTATTAAGTCTCCGACCAAGCCCTATCTCCTTTTGTGTACGCAATGCATCCTTCATATTTTCCTGGAATAGGTACGTAACGCAACGCCTTAGTTGATCCTGTCTCTGATGTAAAATATCCCCACAAGGTCAATTGTTTGATCATCGAGAAATAATGGGTTGGTTCATCTTTCTTTTTATTCTTGCTATACGCTTTTGCTTCTGTATCTAATAGCACAACCAGGTCATGCCTTTCAACTGCTAATAATTCAGTAAAGGTTTTGTTAAATTTTTGTTTTGAAGCGTTCTGAAGCAAATTAACTCCATCAATGAAAATCTTCTGGTCATTCACTTCGTAACAATCCGTCACAATTATTTTCATAAATTCACCAATACCTGCAGCTTTAGCTCCAGGAGATGAGGCCGTTGCAGGCAAGATGGTTTCTCCCACTTCATCAAGTAATAAAACAACATCGTTCGAAAATCCAATCTTCGATATTTCTTCTGATGAACGCTTCGCGCACCCACTTAAAAAAGCTTCAGCTCCGATAACTGTGCCTCCTACTAGTAAACCTACTCTGGTGATTGCATCTCGTCTATTCATGTTTTGTTGCTCGTTGTTGGTTGTTCGTTAATTGTAAAGTCGACTTCAAATTGAATACTACACCATTCTATATTCTAACTTCTATATCTCATAGATTCATTTTCTTTAATTCCTCAACAGCATGATTCGCAGCACGGGCTGTAAAGGCCATGTAGGTAAGAGATGGATTTTGGCACGCTGAGGATGTCATAAACGCTCCATCCGTTACAAATACATTGGGAGCATCCCACACTTGATTCCATTTGTTGAGCACCGAAGTTTTAGGATCGTGACCCATGCGTGCTGTTCCCATTTCGTGAATACAACTTCCGGGAGTTCCTTCGCCAACGCTCCCGCCTACATCTTTTACGCCCGCTGCCTCCAACATCTCAAGCGCATCGGCCAGCATATCTTTGCGCATTTTCAACTCATTTTCTTTCAGCTCACAATCCATTGATAGCACGTTCAATCCCCACTTATCGGTTTTGGTTTTATCCAATGTTACTTTGTTATCGTGCGATGGTAACGTCTCACCAAAGCCAATCATGCCAAACGTCCATCGTCCGGGTTCGGAAAGTGCATCTTTAAATTCTGCACCAATATTATACTCTGCAATATTTCTACTCCAACCTTCGCGACTTGCTGCACCTTGGTAACCAAAGCCACGCAAATAATCTCGTTTGTCTCCAAACAAATTTCTAAAGCGTGGAATATAAATTCCGTTGGGTCGTCTTCCGTAATAATATTTATCTTCATACCCTTCCACCCAGCCTCCCGAACCTGCACCTAAATGATGATCCATCACGTTGTGGCCCAACTCTCCACTGCTGCTGCCTAAACCATCAGGCCAAACATCTGTTGCTGAATTCATCAATATCCATGCACTGTTCAGCGTGGAGGCATTCAAGAAAATAATCTTTGCTTTATAAACGTAGGTTTGATTCGTTTCCGAATCCAATACTTCAACTCCCGTTGCTCTCTTCTTGTCTTTATCATACAACACTTTTGTAACGATACTCCATGGACGAAGCGTGAGGTTACCTGTTTTCTGCGCAGCCGGCAAGGTAGATGATTGTGTGCTGAAGTATCCACCAAAGGGGCAGCCCAACTCACACTTATCACGATACTGGCATTGCGTGCGACCTTCTAAAGGACCGGTAACATGGGCAGCACGTCCAATGATCATGTGCCGCATTCCTTTATAATGTTCTTTGATTCGTGCCGCTACATCTTTCTCCACACAGGTCATATCCATAGCAGGAAGAAACTGTCCATCCGGAAGCTGAGGTAGTCCATCGCGATTACCGCTAATGCCTGCAAAGCGTTCAACATGATCGTACCACGGAGCAATATCTTTATAACGGACGGGCCAATCTACAGCAATGCCTTCTTTTGTATTCGCTTCGAAATCAAATTCACTTAAGCGGTAACTTTGCTTTCCCCACAATAATGAACGTCCACCAACTTGATAACCTCTATACCAATCATAGGGTTTTACTTCGGTGTAAGGACATTCACTGTCTTTCACCCACCACTCATTATTTTTTTCACTCACTGATCTTTTGTACGCTACCTTCATGTCCATCGGTGCTTTGCCACGATGTTTAAATTCCCATGGTGCTTTGGTAGCATTCACATAGTCTTTAATGTGCTCAACATTTTGTCCACGTTCCAGCATAATGGTTTTTAGTCCGCTTTCGCAAAGTTCTTTTGCAGCCCAACCTCCACTAATGCCAGAGCCAACTACAATTGCATCGAATACATTTTCTGCCATTTTGGTTATTTGTTATTTATGCTTGATATCGTTGTACGACACTAGTTTGATTCCTTTTCGCTTGATCACTTCTTTGACCTTCTGATTTGTCCATACATCGGTCACCCCTTGGCGATCAAGTGCAACATTATCATATCCCGTGTGATGGATAGCGCGAAGTTCTGGTGTATTCAATCCTGGATGATCAACAAAGAGGTAGGTATTTCCCGGTTTCAAATTTTCAAGCATGGCAATGAAACTGCGCACTTTATCTTCGGTTGTTTTTGATGATCCGCCATAGCCAATATCACTGACACCAAGTTCGCTGGGATCAATGTCGATTCCATATTCCTTTGCTAATTTTTTTGCTAATGCTTTTACTTCAGCTGACATGTCATAGCAACCCATGTGCGCAGAGATGTGACTGATGCGTGGAATTTTCTTTAGTGCCAATTCAATTTGTGCACGAAGTTCTTTTTCAACTTCTTCTATTTTCCATTTGCTTTCCAGCAACGCCCGACCCGGATAGTTTTTGTTTGGCCATATAAACGGAAAAAAATAACCACTCTCATCTGTCAGACTTGGACAATCTGAAACAGGTCTGTATTTCATGTTATCCCACTCGCTGGTAAGGGCAATATGAATTCCAACATCAACGTTTGGATTTTCATTAAGCAACTTCACCGCTTCCGGAAACCATGGCGATGGAACGATTACTTCAATCGAGGTTTCAATACCTTCCTTAAAACATTTTATAATCGCTTCATTGCCGGCATGGGAAAATCCCATGTCATCACCCCGAACAATGAGTCTGATTTCCGTATCTGTTTGCGAAGAACAGGTTAATGAAATTACCAGAAGGATAATGAGAATATAAAAGCTTCTGTACATAATGATTTTAGTTTTAGATAATGTATTCTTACCTCCAAAAAATTATCGTTTGATGGTTATTTCATTTCCACCTTTATATTTCATCACTAACACCCCACCTTTAGCCAATGGTTTCCATTGATAGTTACTTAACTTAACTGAACCTATCATTATTGACTTTGGCTTCGCTGTCATACGAATGGTAAGTTCACCCTCGTTATCAAATGTTGTTGCTGTAAGGCCGGTTGGATTATACTTGATTTTTTGAATTGCAGATGTTGAACGAAGAACATGATCTTCAGTAGAAGGAGACCATTCTGGAACTGCTGCCATGCCGTCCATAAAGTGTCGAATATAATCGCCATAGCCATCACTGAACCAACTGCTTGGCCAGGTTGGGCCAACGCGCACTACACCATTTTTATCGGTGCAGTATGTGGCATTATTAAAATATCGATATGCTTTTTCTTTATACCGAACATCTCCTGTTTTTTCATACCACATAGCACAAATAGAGGCGAACCGTGCCGTGTGACTCCCCATAGGAACATAACACCAGGTTTGTTCTTTAATGGCATCCATGTCTTCAGTTCCGAAAACAGATTCAACCCAGCTAATAAGAGATGGAACATTGATGTCCATATCTGTATCAAGATTTGGATGGTTAAGAAGGTAACGAGCCGTTTCCATAGGTGATACCTGATTTCTATTGGAGCGATCAGGATCATTCGGAATGTCTTCAAAGTAAGCATTCCAGATATACGTTTTCATCGGGCCGTTCTTTGCATACAACCAGTTCCAAGAAATATCGCGTGCCTTTTTCCATGCTTTAAGCTGATCATCTGTTGCGTTGATGCGCGATCCAATTCGTGCGAGTTCATCAAACAAACGAATGGGCTCAATTACATTAGCACAGTATTCATCAATAACTAAACCTGTGCGCGCATTAACCCTAAAAGGCCAGGGCGATTTTTTTGTATCTACTTCCCCAAAGTATTCTTTATCGCCTCCAATGTTGCGTACATTTTTTGCCAGCGCATCAGCACAATCAATGGCTGCTTTTAGATAGGTAATATCATTTGTTACCTCATAAAATAAGAGATACGCATAGCCGAGTTCACCTATTTTATCGGGCTCCACACCATGAAGTCCATCGCCACGCATACCTTCCTTCTCCCACTTTGTTGCTCCGAAATATTCTTTCTCAAATGGATTGCTGCTGGCGTATGGAACATTAGCATATTCAAAATCAACAGGTGTTGTACCATGCTCTAATTGATAATCAAGCATACCTTTTACAACACCTATGTATGACTCATCGCCAGCAAAAACCCGATACCCCATTATAAGACTATGTACCATCCCCGCATTCGACATGGCGGGATTGTGCATCCAACCTTCACCGGTTTTTCCTGCATCAAATTTTTCTTGAGTAGCCAGATGTGGTCCTGAAAAGCAACAGGTAACTAAATACATTGGTAAACCAGTAATGGGTTCGATCGGTGTGCCGGATTTGATAAACTCGCTGGCAAGCTTGGCGACATGTGCATAGGCGGCACCTGGTGTTTCGGGTTTATACCAAGACAAAATCTTTCCTGATTTATCGACTACAATTTTATAAGCACCCAAAGAATCCAACGAAGTACGTTTTGTAGTTTGAGCGATGGATATTGATGGCTGCGCTAAAATCGAAGCAATACAGATGAAAATAAATTTATGGTTCATATATTTTTTATTTGTAAGCACTTAGAAATTAATCATAACTTCCTTTGATTAGTTTTGTGCAAACAAATATATGTTAAAATTGTAAACATAATTATCCTGCCATGACCCGTACTCCACTTCGATTTTCTGGTAAACATGTTTTAATTACGGGCGGTGCTCGCGGAATTGGTTTTGAGGTGGCAAAGGAATTTGTAAAAGAGGGCGCATTATTAACCCTGTTTGACGTCCATGCCGAAAACCTTCAAATAGCCCAAGCCGAACTTCAAAAAATAGGCACTGTTTATATCGTAATTGTTGACATTAGTCAAAAAAAACAGGTAGTAGAAGCCATAGAAATTGCCGAGAAAAATGCACCGATCGATATTCTTATCAACAATGCTGGCATCGCATTCGAAAGCTCCTTTCTAACCATAGAAGAAGAAGAGTGGCGAAAAATTATTGACATCAATCTCACCGGTATGTTTTTCGTTGCTCAAGCAGTCTGTAAGAAAATGGCCGAACGAAAAAAAGGAGTAGTGATAAACATGGGCAGTAAAAATAGTTTAGATGGCGAAGCAGGCTACGCACATTACAATGCTTCAAAAGGCGGGGTTGTGATGCTAACCAAAACCATGGCGCTTGAACTTGCACAATTTGGTATTCGGGTTAATGCCGTATGCCCGGGCTATATTCAAACACCAATGTCCATGGAGATTGATTCGCCCGAATTCGTGCAAGAGTTTGTCGATCGATATATTCCACTGGAGCGAGCCGGAAAAGTAGATGATATATCACCCGCTTTTTTATTTTTAGCCAGTGACGAAAGTAGTTTCATGACTGGACAAACTATAATACTAGATGGAGGCCAGCTTGCTGGTCAAAAACCAGGAAAAAATCTAAAGATTAAATAATCAATCCATATCCAAAACAGCTGCAGCACCCCGTTCAAAATGCGCTTTCAATGTCTTTTCGGCCACTGCAAGGTTTTTAGTGCGGAGGGCATCTACTAGTTGGCGGTGTTCTTTGTCGGTTTGCTTATAATCATTAAGGTAAAGCTTGGTTTTACCTAATCGCTGATGAAATAATGGAATGTGTGAAAAATGATACGCCTTTAACAACCTGTCATTCCCCGAAAAGGAAACTAACCTTTCATGAAATTTAATATCGGCTTCGCATGCACCTGCGATGTATCCCTTCTCTGCCAAAGAGGCAAAGTCATCACAAATATTTTTAAGCTCTTCAACGTGCTCTTTTGTTATACGATCAATACCAATTCGAATGGATGCCAATTCCAATACTTCCCGTAATTCGCGAATTTGATGCACATCTTCAACCGTCATTTCTGTTACAAAATATCCACCGCGTTCCCCTGCATTTACTAGCCCTTCACCCAATAAACGAGTTAAAGCCTCACGAACCGCCACACGGCTCACGTTCATTTTTTTTGCCCATAAATCTTCCTTTAGGCGGACGTGGGGTTGCAATTGTGTAATCAATATCTGTCTTCTGATCTCATCATAAACACTACTAGCCTGGGAATCTACTTTCATCGTTATATATTGTATACAAAAAAATTATATATTTGATTACAAAATGCATAGAAATTGGATTCACAAAATTACTTTTATTTTTAACATGATTTTAACTTCAGACCAATTATCATCGGAAATCAAGCAGCGCTCTGCCCGTTATATTGCCGGAGGCGTTGTTTCGCTCAATCGCAAAGTAACACCTGACATCGTTTTTAAAACCGCTGCAGGCAGTAAATTAGTTGATACAGAAGATAACGAGTACATCGATTATCATGCAGCCTTCGCCCCATTTTTATTGGGGCATAATTTTAAAACCATTAATGATGCAGCGATAGAATCGCTAACAAATGGCTGGTCATTGATGGGGTCGGGTACTACGTGGTGGGAGAGCAGGCTTTCTGAATTAATGTGCGAGGTAGCACCGTCATTGGAATTGGTACAAATTACCAACACAGGAAGTGAAGCAACAGCTCATGCAATCCGGTTAAGCCGGGCATACACCAACCGGGAAGATATAATATTGACCTTGGGTGGATACAACGGCTGGCATAATGAAGTGGCGCGATCCGTTATGCCTTCATTAGAGGAGATCGGCCCTTGCGTGTCACCTGGTGAATATGTCTTTAGTAGCATGTCTGCTGGTATTCCTGAAAGTACAATGAAGCGAGTTCATATCGTCAACTTCAATGACTTAGATTCGATAGAATATGTAATGAGCAGATATCCCATAGCCTGTGTTCTTACCGAACCCGCATTACAAAATATAGGTGTTGTAAAACCATTGCCGGGGTACTTAGAAGGTATTGTAAAACTCTGCGATAAATATGGTGCTGTTAGTATTTTTGATGAAGTGAAGACTGGCTTCCGAACAGGGCTTGGCGGCTATCAGGGCTTTGCCGGTGTACGGCCACATCTTTCTGTTTTTGGGAAAGCAGTTGCCAATGGATTTCCGCTCGGTGTGATTGGTGGAAAACGGGAGATCATGTCATTGTTTAATGATCCTGATCCGAAGCGAAGAGTATTAATTGCAGGAACTTATAATGGGCATCCTGTTAACAGCGCAGCGGCTATTGCAACGATCGAGTTTCTTAAAAATCCCGAAGTGTATAATCAGATTAGTAAGGTTAGCAACCTGTTATATGAAGGCCTTACCAAACTATTCACCGAAAAAGGAAAGCCGTTTGTACTAGTAAATAATGCCTCTGCCTTTTGTACTTACTTCTGCGAAAATGAACCTCATCAACTTCATGATATTTTACATCATCATGATTTTGAATTCGATAAAAAGTACAGGCTTGCATTGATTAAACATGGCATCTATCACATTCCTATTCCTTGCAAGCAAGGTTCGGTAAGTTATTCACACAGCGAAGAGGATATCTATCGCACCTTGGAAGCAACACGGTTGGTTCTTAAAGAAATATAGAAAGAAGATGTACAGAGCTTGTGAGCAATGGAGTGTTTATGAATGAAATAATTCAAATATGGAAAACGAAGAATAAGAAAGGAGTGTTTATTTCAAAACAACTCTATAGTCAACTATCTGAATTTATCATGGAAAAACTAAAGAATACGGATTGTGTAACGCTTGTTGAATTGATTGAAAAAGTGAATGAAGAAGTTTTTAAAGACACCTCAGGAAATGGTGCCTGTTGGTTGTTAAATGTTAAACAAGATATGGAGGTTTTGGGGCTAATTAATGTAAAAAAATTACCCGACCGTACCCAGATTATTACATTAAAACGAACGGGTAAAAAAACAATGCTTTTAAAAGTAAGACAACGATCTGCAAATGCGATAGATTGTTAAACTTTACATCTCTATAAAATTGTATTAAATTTTGCATGCTTAATAACTTACGCAGCCATAAATGGTTTTGGGGAATAAATGAAACTGGGTTGCTGCATAAGGGAGCCTTAAGAGCAAGTGGCATAAACATGGATAATTATGAAGGGCAACCCATAATAGGTATAGCCAATACCTGGGGGGAACTCAATAATTGTAACATGAGTCTTCGCGCTGTGGCGGAGGAAGTAAAGAAAGGAATTTGGGAAGCGGGTGGAATACCGTTAGAGTTTCCGGTAATTACCTTGGGTGAAGAGTTGATGAAGCCAAGTGCGATGCTTTATCGAAACTTACTTTCTATTGATGTTGAAGAAAATTTAAGATCCTATCCCATAGATGGAGTAATACTTTTAGGAAACTGCGATAAAACAGTTCCTGGTTTATTAATGGGTGCGTTAAGTGCAAATTTACCAACCATCCAATTAAATGCTGGTCCAAAAAAAGTGGGCATTCACAAAGGAAAAAGATTAGGCAGCGGCACAGATTTATGGAAGTACTGGGATGAATTGCGAATCGGTACCATTTCAAATACTGAATGGGAAGAGATTGGGAAAAGTTTAAGCTGTGGATTTGGTTCATGTAACACCATGGGTACAGCGTCAACTATGAATGCCATAGTAGAAGCATTGGGAATGATGCCGTTAGGATTAAGCTCCATGCCGGTTGATAGCGATAAGCGGTTCGCTGCAACCAGAGAAGCGGGTAAACGAATTGTTGAAATGGTGCTGGAAGATTTAAAGCCATCTGACATAGTTACACTTTCATCCCTGCGAAATGCAGTTGCAGTTTGCATGGCGCTGGGCGGATCTACCAATGCGATTATCCATCTCACCGCTATTGCAGGCAGATTGAATATTTCACTTTATCCAGACGTATTCAATGAATTGGGTGCTTTGATTCCCTGCATTGCAAATGTACAGCCCGCTGGCGAGAAATTAATAGACGAATTCGATGCAGCGGGTGGTGTGCCCGCCATTTTAAAAAATATCATACAAACATTAGATGTTTCAGCAAAGACCTATACTGGCAAGAGGTTATCGAGTTTATTGGAAACGTCAGAACCAATGGATGAAACTGTAATCCGAAGGCTCAACAATCCGGTATGCGCTGCACCTACCATTGCCATTCTTAGGGGCAATCTTGCACCCGATGGTGCAGTAATTAAAGTAGCATCAGCATCGATAGATTTAATGGAGCATTCGGGCAAGGCAATTGTATTTGAAAATTATCAAGATATGCTGAGCCATATAGACGATGAAGAACTTGAAGTGGATGCTTCTTCTGTTTTGGTACTACGTAATTCCGGGCCAAAAGGTGTACCCGGAATGCCCGAGTGGGGCATGATTCCAATACCCAAAAAGTTACAACAACAAGGTGTTAAAGATATGGTTCGCATTAGTGATGCCCGCATGAGCGGTACCAGTTTTGGAACCGTTATCCTCCACGTCTCGCCAGAGGCTGCAATGGGTGGTGCATTAGCATTAGTGCAGAGTGGTGATACTATTTCGATTGATATTCCGAAAAGAACAATATCATTACACGTAGGTGATGAGGATCTAAAACTCAGAAAATCAAAATGGAAAATGCCAGAGTCCGAACACACGAGAGGATATCCAAAATTATACATTCGCGAAGTGCTTCAGGCTAATGAAGGTTGTGACTTTGATTTTTTAAAACCAAGAAGTGAAGCAGACCTTAAATTTATTGAACCCATAGTAGGAAGATCATAGTTCAAATTTATATTCCACATGCAAAGAAAAGCATTTATCATTCTATTTCTTTTGTTCGCTACACAGCTTGTCAGCGCACAAGAAAAGTTAATCTACCATACCATTCGCACCGATAAAGCCGGAAATATTCTTCCGTGGTATAATGATGATCCCGGTAAATCGTACAGTTACGTTATCGATCGTATCTGGAATTTCTGGGATACCATGCGTGTGGATATGAATGGACTTCCATATTACATGAACCATCAGGTTTGGCGTTCTGACTTTAATGATCCACGCGGCCTTGGAGGCGATCAGATTCAAATGGCGCTTTCTTCGTGGCGTTTGCTTTACGCTTACTCAGGAAACGAACGCGTAAAAGAGAATATGAAATTTCTTGCCGATTACTATTTAAGCCACGGTTTGTCATCGTCAAATAGCAAATGGCCAAATATTCCATTTCCCTACAACACATTAATCTATTCCGGCATTTATGATGGCGATATGGTTATTGGTAAAGATTTCACGCAGCCTGATAAAGCAGGATCGTTTGGCATTGAGTTAATTCATCTTTACAAAATGATGAGCAATGAACGTTATCCTCATGCTACCGAAAAAAGATATTTAGACGCAGCCATCGACATTGCGAATACACTTGCGATTCAGGTAAATACTGGCGATGAAAACAACTCACCTCTTCCCTTTAAGGTAAATGCCAACACAGGGGAAGTTGGAAAGTTAAAAAATAATTCAGGCAATAAGAGTGACGCAGGCCTTAGCAGTTATACTACAAACTGGTCAGGCACCATGGAATTGTTTCTTGAACTTATTGAACTGAAAGAGGGAAATGTTGAAGTCTATCAAAAGAGTTTTGATATCCTACTGAAATGGATGAAGAAATATCCCATGGCAACCAATAAATGGGGACCTTTCTTCGAAGACATTCCAGGATGGAGCGATACCCAAATCAATGCCATGACATGGGCACGGTTTATAATGAATCATCAGGGATATTTTCCAAACTGGAAATCAGATGTACAGAAAATTAATGAGTGGGTTTATACAACATTGGGTAATGATCAGTGGAAAAAGTATGGTGTTACTGTAATCAACGAACAAACAGCCTATCAAACTCCT
>JBGSIM010000067.1:0-202094 GCA_041742535.1 Cyclobacteriaceae bacterium
CTTCAGCCCACGCTCTACTTGTTGTATTTTGCCCACTTCGCGTCTTGAAACAATGGCTAATGAAATACCTTTCTTACCTGCTCTGGCAGTACGTCCACTACGGTGTGTGTAGTATTCCATTTCGTCCGGCATATTCATGTGTATCACATGCGTAAGATTGCTCACGTCAATACCTCGAGCTGCCACATCGGTAGCAACCAACAATTGCAACGATTTATTTTTAAAACTCCGCATTACACGGTCGCGTTGTTGTTGCGTAAGATCACCATGTAATGGATCAGCACTGTATCCGTCTTTAATTAAGTGCTCAGCAATTTTTTGTGTATCGATTTTGGTGCGACAAAAAATCACTCCGTAAATATCGGGTGTATAATCAACAAAGCGCTTTAATGCCAAGTACTTATCACGCTCGTCTACTACTATAAATTGGTGATCGATATTTTCATTCCCTTGATTGCGCTCACCCATCGTAATCTCCTCCGGGTTGTGCATATAGTTCTTTGAAATCTCACGAACTTCTCGCGGCATGGTAGCAGAAAACAACCACACGTTTTTCTCCTTTGGTGTTGTCGAAAGAATTTCATCAATGTCTTCCTTAAAGCCCATGTTTAACATTTCATCGGCTTCATCAAGAACCACATATTGAATTGCGCTAAGATCAACCACCTTGCGGGAAAGTAAATCCATTAATCGACCTGGAGTGGCAACAATAATTTGTGCGCCTTTTCTTATTTTCCTTATCTGATCGCTAATGCTGGCACCGCCATACACGGTAACGATATTCAACTTCATGATGGAAGATGAAAAGCGCTCCAAATCAGTTGTGATTTGGACGCTCAACTCGCGCGTAGGCGCAATAATAAGTGCTTGAGTAGCGCGATTTGATTCGTCTACCAATTGTAACAACGGCAAACCAAATGCTGCCGTTTTTCCCGTTCCGGTCTGAGCCAGACCTACCAGATCAACCTTTCCTTTTAATAAGAGGGGTATCGCTTTTTCCTGTATGGGGGTGGGTTTTTCAAAACCCAGTTGGCGGATCGCTTCCACCAGTTGCCCGGAGAGTCCCAGGCCTTCAAATGATTCCATTAATTTTGTTGTATAATAAGCCGCAAAGGTAGCCTAATTAATTGAAAGTGATTTAATTGGGTGATTTCAAATTTCAATGATACTTGCTATGGTTATTCACAAACACGGTTCACTTTCCTTCGGTCAATTGATCAAATCACTCATCATTTACTAAATTCGTTGCATGAACTCGTTAAAGAAAATCGGATTCTTTACTGCATTTATTTTGCCAGCGTTGGTCGTTATAGGCTTTTACTTAGGTGATTGGTGGAATTTCATTTCTCTCTTTTTTGCCTTTGGGGTAATTACCGTGATTGATCACCTTGCGGGAATTAGTACTGATAATGTTGCTGCCGAAGATGCAAAGCGAGTTGGTGATGAGTTTTACTATCGTTTTGTAACCTACGTCTGGACGTTTGTCCAGATAGGATTTATTGGTTGGGCTTTTTATGCCATTAGTTCAGGAGCCATCAACACTTTACCTGAGTGGATTGGTTTTGTTATTGGTGCCGGCCTGGTTACAGGCGGAATAGGAATAACAGTGGCGCACGAATTAGGTCATAAGAAATCCAAGCTTGAGCGATTTTATGGCCGACTGTTGCTGATGACTGTATGCTACATGCATTTTTATATTGAACACAACCGGGGTCATCATGTGTATGTGGCCACTCCAGAAGATCCGGCAACGGCAAGAAAAAATCAAAATTTTTATTCCTTTTGGATTCGTTCGGTGTTTGAGGGGTATGGCCATGCCTGGAAACTTGAAGCGGAGAGACTTAAAAGAAATAATAAGTCAATTATAAATCCGGCCAACGAAATGATTTGGTACGCGTTGCTTCCGATTCTCTTTTGTGGATTAGTGACAGTTGGATTTAGCTCATATTACAACCACTTTATTTGGCAGTTACCTGTTTTCTTTTTTGCTCAGAGTTATGTTGCGATTACGTTGCTTGAATTGGTAAACTATGTAGAACATTATGGCATTGTTCGTAAACTGACTTCAAATGGAAATTACGAACGCGTTAATCCGCTTCATTCATGGAATGCAAGCCATATGATTAGTAATTTTTTTCTTTTCCAACTGCAACGCCATTCTGATCATCATGCGAATGCTATTAAGCGGTACCAGGTGCTAAACCATTATGAAGAAAGTCCGCAGCTGCCTTTTGGTTATCCTACCATGGTAATGCTGGCACTTGTTCCACCACTTTGGTTCGCCACTATGAATCCACGATTAGAACATTGGCAGAACAAAGTTTATCAGCCAGCTTAGCGGTTTAGGCGTCAAGACGCCTTTGAGGTGTCAGACGCCTTTCAACAATTAAAACAAAAATGCGGATAAGAAATAAATTTGATTTCAAACAATTTAGCGTGCATCACGATCGCTCTGCCATGAAAGTAGGTACCGATGGTGTTTTATTAGGTGCTTGGGCGGATATTAAAAATTCAAAAAGAATTTTGGATGTAGGCACGGGCTCAGGCGTGATAGCACTTATGCTTGCCCAGCGCACCCAGGAAGAAATTCACATTGATGCTATTGACATTTCGTTAACAGATTGTGAGCAAGCCCGTGAAAACATTGCTCAATCGCCCTGGCCCAACAAAATTTCTGTACATCATAGTTCATTGCAATTTTTTGAAAGTGATTATTACGATCTTATTGTAAGCAACCCGCCTTACTTCATAAATAGTTATAAACCGCCAACTGCAGGTAGAACCAATGCTCGGCATACCGAAACATTAGGACATCACGAACTTCTTCTTCATGCGAAGCGATTGTTAAATTCCGCAGGTTCTTTGGCGGTTGTTTTGCCTTTTACCGAAGCCAATCAACTTCAGGAAATTGCTCTACACAATGGCTGGCATTGGGCAAGAAAATGTACGTTTCAATCCAGGGTCAATAAACCAATTGAGCGTGTATTACTGGAACTTCAATTGGTTGGAGGCTCACTTAATGAAGAAACGCTCGTTCTTTACGATAAAAATTCTGAATGGTCGCCTGCCTATCGTAATCTAACAAAGGATTTCTACTTAAACCTGTAGGCTGGATAAGTTTAAAAATACAGGTTCCAAGGATCTTTAATTTATTCAACTTGACTATCAGCAAGTTATGCTTAAAAAATGCATGTTTAAACATATATTTAAAATCTGGTGTTATACTTGCACATCAAAACGAAACAAAACTTAAAAACTCATGAAAAAACTTAATGTATTAGCTGCCCTTCTATTCGTAGCAGGAATGGCAACCGCTCAAACAACTTGGAATCTTGATAAAGGACACACAAACATTCAGTTCAACGTTACCCACATGGTCGTTTCTGAAGTGAACGGTGCCTTTACTGATTTTGATGGTGCGGTTGTGAGTAAATCAGATGATTTCAATGGAGCTGAAGTAACATTCACTGCAAAAACAGCTTCTGTAAACACCGGTAATGAAAACAGAGACAAGCATTTGAAGTCAGATGATTTTTTCAATGCTGAGCAATTTCCAGAGATTAAGTTCAAAGGCACGATTGTAAAAGCAGGTGGTAAATATCAATTGAAAGGTGACTTCACTATGCGTGACGTAACAAAGCCAGTTGTGTTTGACATTACGTACGGAGGTCAAATTGATACAGGCCGTGGCGTAAAGGCGGGTTTTAAATTTACCGGAAAAATTAATCGCCTTGAGTATGGATTGAAGTGGAGCAACAAAGTACCAACCGGAGAATTAGCTGTAGCTGATGAAGTTGAATTGGTTGTAAAAGTTGAGTTGAACAAGGCAAAATAATAACGATCTTTGATTAATGGCGATTGCAGCGTCATGTTGCAATCGCTTTTTTTATGAACATTGAAGAAGAAATAAAGCAAACCAAATTTAGAAACGTGCAGCAAAAAACGATTCTAAACATTCTCTTCACCTCCAACTGGATTCAAAATAAGCAAAAGGATTTTTTTGAACCTTACGGGATTACCGGTCAACAATATAATATCCTACGGATATTAAGAGGCCAGCATCCAAACCAAATATCAGGTGCCGAAATTAAAAGCCGCATGCTTGATAAAAACTCCGATGTATCGCGTTTACTCGATCGCCTGATTGGAAAAAATCTTGTAGTCAAAAGTCAATGCCCAAAAGACAAGCGCGCATCCGACATATCAATTTCGGAAGCAGGATTAGAATTACTTCTGAAACTAGATGGCGCGATCGACTCACAAGAAAGTCACCTTATGGCACTAACGCCCGAAGAGGCTTCAACGCTAAGTTCACTTTTGGATAAAAGTCGCGGTTAGATTTTCTCAAACTCTGATTTTACAAAACTCATGAGTTCGTGAATGTATTCACGGCTAAAATCAAATTTGATTCCCGCTGCTTTATAAATTTCCGGGATGGTAGTCAAGTTACCAAGCTTCAACGCATTCTTATAACCTTCCAATCCCTTCTTTTTATCAAGTTTATAATTACGCCATAGCGCGATCGCCCCTAATTGCGCCATTCCATACTCTATATAATAAAATGGAACTTCATATAAATGAAGTTGTTTTTGCCACAAGTAATCGCGGTTTTCATCTAATCCGTTCCAATCCGTAACTGAATCTGTAAAGCGTGCAAATACTTTATTCCAATGTTCAATTCTTTCCGCCTCCGTATGGGTTGGATTTTCATACAACCAATGCTGAAACTGATCAATGGTTGCCACCCAAGGAAGCGTTTCAATAATATCTTCTAACTGCTCACGCTTAGCACGTTTCAAGTCTTCTTCATTTGGAAAGAAGATATCCCATTCATCCATTGAAATTAATTCCATCGACATGGAAGCCAACTCGGCTACTTCCATCGGTGGCGATTTAAAATCAGATAGGGCTAACTCTTTGGTAAGAAAATTATGCACGGCATGTCCACCTTCATGCATAATGGTAGTCATGTCTCGCATGGTAGAAGTTGCATTCATAAAAATAAAAGGTACTCCTATTTCGGCCAACGGATAATTATAACCCCCAGGTGCTTTTCCTTTCCGCGATTCAAGATCAAGATGCCCCATCTTATTCATGATCGATAAACACTGACCTAAATACGGGTCTATCTTTGTAAAGCAAGCAATTGACTTCTCAGTAAGATCCTCGCTGTTTTCAAATGCTTTTAATGGAGTTTTACCTTCAGGATCAACCGCTTTATCCCAGGGTCGCAAGGAATCAACCTTCAAATGCTTTTTACGCTCCTTATTGAATTCATTAATGATGGGAACAACTTCAGTTGCTATGGCATCATGAAAATTAAAACAATCTTGAGGGGTGTAATCAAATCGGCCATAGGACTTGAACATGTAATCTCTAAAGTTTTTCTGATCTGCATTTCTTGCAGCCTGATCTCTCAATGAAATAAGTTTTGAAAATAATTTATCCAATACCTCCTTATCTTTCAATCTACGCTCGGAGATTTTATTGTAGGCTTCTTCACGCTTGGCGCGATCTGTTGATTGTAAAATAACTCCTGCTTGTTGCAGTGTGAGTTCTTTGCCATTTATCTCCACCGTCATGGCACCCGAGATCTGCGCATACTTTTGAGTCTCGGTGTTGATCTCTGTAAACATTTTAATGTTCAACTCACGAAAGAGTTCAATATCTTTTTTAAGATTTCGGATTAGAATATTGAAACCGGGTTCTGATTCAAGGTTTTTCAAAAAGGGCGAAGCCGCCAATTTTTTATTAAGCAAATCAGAAAAAGGTGCGATTTGCGGTTGAATGTTTTCAATGAAATCCTGATAGCTTTTATTGTATTCCACATTATCCGTGTGGCACGTCATTCGAATGTAACGCCATCCCAAATCTTCGCTAATTATGGATTCAAGTTCGCTCCTATCGTTAAGCCACTGCCTTAATTCTTTCTCACTAGTTAATTCCTGTGAAAGAAGATTTTCAAAGTAAGGCTTACAATTTTCCCAAGTGGTTATTTTAAAGTTCTCAGGTAAAAATTTTCGTATAGGTCGTTTTGGAATCTCAATTACATCAGTCATGGTAGATAATTTTTAAAGTGGCAAAATAGCAATAAGTCATAAAACCTCAGTCAATTCTTTTTCTTAACTTCAATCGAAAAAACAGAACATGAGATATTTAGTAATAGCAGTGGTCCTTCTGGCAGCCTGCAGCGCAAAAGAAACCAAAACCATAGGAAACATTGAGCGACTGGATTCTGATCTGGATGATCTGATTTCAATGGATGCTAAAATTGAAATTATTGGGGAAGGGTATGATTGGAGTGAAGGTCCGGTTTGGGTTGAAAAAGAAGGCATGCTACTCTTTTCCGATGTTCCTAAAAACATAATCTATAAATGGACAGAAGCAAAAGGAGTTGAATCCTATCTAACTCCATCTGGGTTTACAGGTACTGAAACACGATCCAAAGAGCCTGGCTCAAACGGATTAATCCTTCACAACGATTCTTTGATTTTATGTCAGCATGGCGATCGTAAGATCTCTAAAATGAATGCTTCGCTTCAAAACCCGCAAGCACAATTCAAAACCATAGCAAGCACATTCAACGGAAAACGTTTTAGTAGTCCGAATGATGCCGCCTATCGCAGCAATGGCGATTTGTTTTTTACGGATCCTCCGTATGGGCTCGGCAATCAAAATGATGAAGATCCAGAAAAAGAACTGCCATACAATGGCGTCTATCGTGTATCTAAATCAGGAGCTGTTTCCTTGTTAGTAGATTCGATCACTCGTCCCAACGGAATTGCTTTTCAGACTAACAATAAAATTGTAATTGCTAACTCAGATCCCAATAAAGCAATTTGGTATCAGTACGAAATAAACGAGAATGATTCGCTTAACAATGGCAAAATCTTTTATGATGCTACTGTAAATGTTAAAACTGAAAAAGGTCTACCTGATGGACTAAAATCAGATAAGCAAGGAAATGTTTATGCTTCAGGTCCGGGTGGAATCTGGATCTTTAATATTGATGGAATCTTGTTGGGAAGAATAATAATACCGGAAGCGACCGCCAATTGTGCGCTATCACCTGATGAGAAGACTCTTTACATTACAGCGGATATGTATTTGCTTCGGGTAAAGATGCGAGATTAGTATGGAATTACTAATCGACATACTTGGTTGGATTGGTTCCATAGAAGTTATTGCCGCGTATGGCCTTAACAGTTATCAGAAAATAAAATCCGATTCAATCGCTTTTCAATTATTAAACTTAACGGGAGCAATTTTTCTAATTATAAATAGTATTTATAAACAAGCGTATCCATTTACCTTCATTAACACAGTTTGGTCAGTAATTGCCATTGTGGCCATTGTAGGGATCATTCGAAAAAGAACTAATCTAAAAGCAAATGTTTAATTACATCAAAACAAAGTGGCAAGAACGCAAAGCCAAGAAAAGCTTTAAGGAATACGAATTTAAACCAGTCACGTTTAATCTGGTGGAAGAAGGGGCTGTTCAATATGCTCAGTGGTTGCATCCTGGTGAGTTCGGAAATGAGGTAACACAAGACAACGTAAATTTTTACAAGCAATTTATTTCCAAAGGTGATTTTATTATCGATGTAGGTGCTAATGAAGGTGACACAACAGTGCCTATGGCGTTGGCTGCTGGTGTTGAAGGAACCACATTAGGTTTCGAACCTAATCCGCACGCTTTTAAAATTCTAAAAGTAAATGCTGGTTACAATAAAGATAAAACAAACATCACTCCACTCAATTTGGCAGCAACTGCGCAAGATGGGGAGTTTACGTTTGGGTCTGGAGATCCCTCCTATGGCAACGGTGGCATTGTAGGATTTACTCACAACCGGAAACGCAATACCCGATATACGTTTCAAGTAACAGGCAAAAATCTTGAGCAATACTTAAAAACAAATTATGCTGAAAAACTTTCGAGACTAACATTTATAAAAATTGATGCCGAAGGATATGATAAAGAAATTATTAAGACAATTCCGGGAATCATCGATGAATATCGTCCGTATCTTGTTACTGAATGTTTTGGTCCAGCTACCGATCAAGAGAAAGTTGAACTTTATGATATACTCACAGCGAAGAACTATGTATTATATCGACTTACTGACTTCACATTAAAAGGGCATACAAAAATTACCCGAAATGATATGGCTGTTAAGAAAACGTATGACATCCTTGCCATTCCATCAGAGAAAGCAAACTAATTTAAATGAATAAAATTTGGTATTTAACCTTTCTTGGAACTATTCTTTTTGGATGCAATCATAAACCAGTTTTTGAGGAAAAAGTGGATGCATTATTTTCAGAATCATTCACAGCAGATAAACCGGGCGGAGCTGTGCTGATTATGAAAGGTGAAAAAGTAATTTTCTCGAAGGGATATGGTTTAGCGGATTTAGATACAAAAGAAAAGATCACCACAAAAACTTTATTCAATACCGGTTCTATTTCAAAAACATTTGTTTCGAATGTAATTCTTGATTTGGCACGAGAAGGAAAACTTTCACTCAACGATTCGTTAGTTAAATATTTCGCTGACTTCAAAAATCCTGAATTGGCAGGAAAAGTGCGCATCCATCATTTACTTACTCACACTTCAGGTCTACCGGATAATCGAAGAGTTTGGCTTGACAGCGTTTTTCTACTAAGTGCTAAGGATGAAGAAAATTTTGCTCCAATCAAACTAAACGATTCTTTACTGTTTGAACCTGGCTCTCGCTATGAATATTCTAATCCTGCTTTTAACGCATTAGCTTTAATCATTGAAAAAGTTACGGGTCGTAAATGGCAAGAAGTGGTTAAGGAAAAAATATTTACTCCGTCAGGTATGATCACCAGTGTAATCACGGATGGAGCTTTTCCGGAACAAGGGGTTTCCCATGCGTATTTAAAAAGTGGTGATAGCCTTATAGAAAAAGACTATGGTGAGGAACCCACCTTTGCCGCAGCCGGAAATGGTGGAGTTTGGAGCACCGTGGAGGAACTTGTTAAGTATGAGCTTGCTATTCAAAAATCCTTTTTCCTTTCTAAAGAAATTCTTGATGATTCGCGTACCATAAAAGAATATTCAAACTGGAGCAGCAGCACACCACCGTTTATCGGATATAGTTGGTTCATTGGTAAAACAAAGGACGGATATAAAATGATTTATCATACCGGAACACAAGGTGGATTTTATGGCGACTATGTAAGCATTCCTGAAAAGGAAATTGTTTATATCATGCTTTGCAATATCCCAACACCACTGGAAGAAAAGAGAATTCCAATACTTGATCTTCTGAAAGAATACAATTGGCTCGATTAAATTTGTTATAAATCCATCACTATGAAAAAATTTTTCATTCCTCTCCTATTACTAATCACTATTTCCGTACAATCACAAAACCTTGCCCAGCAGGTAAAAGAATTTGATGCGTATGTGGAGAGTTCTCGTAAGCTCTATCAGGTTCCAGGATTAGCGATAACTGTTGTGAAAGATGGAAAAGTAATTTTCAATAAAGGTTATGGAGTTCAACAACTAGGCACCTCAAATCAGGTAAACACTCAAACACTTTATGCATGCGCCTCTACTACTAAAGCCATGACAGCAACGTGCATGGGCATGCTGGTTGACGAAGGGAAAGTAAAGTGGAATGATCCTGTAATCAAGTATTTACCCGAATTTCAATTATTCGATCCCTATGTTACCCGCGAATTAACCATCAGAGATTTATTCACGCACAACTCCGGAGTTGGTAATGCAGATTTTCTTTGGAGCATTATGACAATACCATCCGATGAAGTGCTAAAAAAAATGAGTCTGGTTGAGCCGAGCTATTCATTGCGCTCAAGCTTCATCTATCAGAATATTTTTTACCTGGCTGCCGGTAAAGTAATTGAAAAAGTAAGTGGCGCTCCCTGGGAAGTTTTTATTCAGAAAAGAATTTTTGAACCACTCAGCATGACGCGCACATTTCCTTTGCTGAGTCAAGTGAAAGACTCCAATCAATCATTTCCTCATCATATGGTAGATGGAAAAATTACCGTGATTGAACGCACGAGTGCTGATGCGATTGGTCCTGCTGGCAGCGTATGGTCCTGTGTAGATGATATGGGTAAGTGGGCGCTTTGTATGTTGGATAGCAGTAAATACAATGGAGGAAAGTTATTGAAGTCTGCAACGTGGAATGAGCTTTTCAAACCGCAAGTAATGGTAACGGCTAGTCAGTTTTACCCTACAGCTCAATTAACAAAACCCAACTGGACTACTTATGGACTCGGTTGGTTTCAGCAAGATTATAAAGGGAAGAAAGTGAACTTTCATACCGGAAGTTTGGCAGGCGAAACAGCCATTCACGGGCAACTCCCATCAGAAAAATTAGCCATCTATATTTTCGGAAATCTTGATCATGCAGAAGTAAGACATGCACTGATGTTTAAGGCCTTTGATCATTTTTCCTTAGGTGGAACGCGCGATTGGAGTGCAGATTTTTATAACCTCTATAAGAAACTGAATGATGCTGGCGAACGTGAAGAAATAAAACAAGAGGCAGCACGCATACCTGGAACAAACCCATCTCAACTTATTTCCAATTATGCTGGCACGTACACAAGCCCGTTGTATGGTGAATTGGTTGTTACGGTAAAAGATAATGCGTTGCTGATTAATATGAACAACACTGCCAAGGCAACGTTAAATCACTGGAACTACGATAGCTTCCGCGGATATTATGAGAAACGTTGGTGGGGACAAACAACAGCCAACTTCTCAATTGACTCGAAAGGAAAAATCAGCTCGGTGGTTATTGAAGGAATGAAGTTCACAAAATGATACTCGATACTAGAATCTAGTAACAAGTATCTAGTTTACCCAATCTCAATCACAACATCATCGCTCATCGGGTGCCCGACACAAGTAAGTACATATCCTTCTGTGCGTTCTGATTGAGAAAGACCTTCTTCTTCATCTAGTTTCACCTTACCTGATAAAGCTTTGCCACGACAAGCTGTGCACAAACCACTTTGACAAGAGTATGGTAAATCTATTCCTTGATCGAGTGCAGTTTCAAGAATGGTAGAATTTGGTTCTACTACAAATTTGAATTCCTGCCCATCATAACGAACCGTTACTTCACGGGCTTTCTTTTCATCTGAAGCTACAACGGTTTCTTTCTTTGCATCCTTATCAATAGTGCCCTGAACAAAACTCTCTTTAAAAATTTTGTCTTTTGAAATTTGTTGAGCTTCCAACAGCGTATCTACATTCTTCATCATTCCCTCAGGCCCACACATCAGGTATGTTGTTTTTTCAATTCCCCAATTAGGGATGCGTTCAAAAAGTTTGGTGAGCATCTCTTGATTTAGCAAACCAGAATAGCCTTGCCAATTCATCGGGGCTGTGTCCAGCACATGTATTACATGCAATCGACCGGCATGGGTAATCTGAAGTTTCTCAAACTGATCTTTAAAAATGATGCTATCAATATCACGATTACAATAAATGAGAGAGCAAATACTTTCTGGTTCTTGCGTAAGTGTGCTCTTGATAATAGACATCATGGGGGTGATGCCCGATCCACCCGCAAATAATATTAAGTGCCGCTTGTTTTCGTTTTTATATTCTGTGGTAAAATGTCCCATTGGCTCCATTACCTTCATCGATGCGCCTGCTTTCAAATTATCTGGCAGCCAATTCGACATCAATCCGCCATCAACACGTTTTACTGTAACCGCTAAGTCCTGATCTACAAAAGGTGATGAATTTAATGAATAGGCTCTGCGAACATCCTTTCCACCCACAGTTGTTATTAAGGTCAAAAATTGCCCTGATTTATAATTAATTTTATTGGCAGGCTGCTCAAACACGATGCTGATGGCATCCTTCGTTTCCTGAATGATCTGCTTTACTTTCAAATCGTAGTAATGCGGACCACTGTTTACAGGAGTTTCTACTTTCTTTTCGCTCTTTTTGAAAAAACCAAATGCCATTTAGATGCTGTTTGTAAGTTGTTTGCAAAGTTAGCATGTAACGGTCGATAGTCAATAGTCTTTAGTCCATAGTCGTATTCGCATTTTACGACTTCTACTCAAGACTATTTACTCATGACTCTATACTCTTTATAGATTCAACCAATAAGTGAATTTAACTACCAATGCCCTGTTTTTACTTTGAAGGTGTTGTGGCAGGTAGTTCTCAGTATAAACAATAAAGAAATCAGAGGCGGGTTTATAACGCCATTGAAACCTCGCGTTTAAGTTTACATTATCATACCGGTCGTTGTATTGAACAAACGTGGTAAGAAACAATTTATCTGTAAACGTTAAATCCAATCGGGGGCTCAATAATAAAAAAGTAGCACTCCCGTATTCCGGTGGAAGAACTATATGATTGTAATCCGCAGCCAATGATAAACTACCATAGGGCTGAACCCGATAGGATAAAGAACCTCCTGCACTGATTCGCGTACCGTTATAGAATTCACCACCACTGGTTGAAATGGCATAGGTAAATAAACTTCGGGTATCAGACGTAAATTGTACGTTAAACTCATTCCATTTATATACCTCACCTTTCAAAAAAGTTGAATCCCCTTTAGGGTCTAACACATTAAAGTCTTCCGGCAGTTTTTGAAAAACATTTCTTAACGATGCCTGTAGCATAGCCGTGCTTCTAAACTTCATGGAATACCTCAGTGAAATATTTCTATCAGTAAGTGTGCCATCGGGCAGGTAGTTTACATCTGTTGAAAACCCAGGAGACGTAACAACAAGAGACCCGGTCTTATGATAAATTTTATAATCGCCATTCAATACAGCTCCCATCGATCCAGGATACACTGCCGTATTTGGAACGAACCCTGATTCCGCATTAAAATTTTTCCCCAGCGCAATGAAGCCAGTCTCCAAAAATATTTTTCGGGTACTATATGAGGCATACCCCCCAGCCGAATAAGCGTCCTTATCAGAAAAATTATCAAATGAATAATGATAATAAGCTTTTCCTGCCCACTTGTTGTTTGCTGTAATCAAGTTAAAGTCCATACCGGCCACACGATTGTACGTGTTCAGTTTAGGCACCGAATGAGATCCATCCCAAACTTCTTTCACCAAACTTTTATGATAAAATCCATTTGGATCATACTCATCAACATCAAGAGATTGCTTGTTAACCAAAAATATATCAACATTTGAACGCGCAAAAACCTGCTTTTGTAAAACACCTACCGTATAATTTTGAGCGGGTAATCCTAATGATTCAGTCTCCTTAGTTTGAAGGTTCATAAGTCCAACGCGCCATTTGGGTCCAAGCTTTCCGCTGATTCGTGCTCCATACAGAATAGGAACCTGTTTGAGATTTCCCACGGTATCGGAAGCCAATCCAATCCTACGCGAAAAAAAAGGCTGCGTTATAGAACTAAATCCTGGGGCTGAAAAAAGATCGCTGTTCTCTAAAAAAAATTGCCTCCGCTCAGGAAACTGAAATTCAAATCGGGTGAGGTTAATGATTTGCTTATCCACCTCTACTGTTGAGAAATCAGGATTTACGGTCAAGTCAAGATTTAAGGAAGGTGTAATCGCAACCTTCGCATCAAACCCTGCATTGAGTTTATTCTCACTGGTTCCGCCTTCATTATCCTTCGATGTGGACGCGATCGCGTATGGAATGATTGAAATGTTCGTGCCTGTGTGTGGTGCAGGGCTTTGCCAGTTTATTTTACCCGACCACGCAAATGCAGATGGGAGAAATTGAATGGGGGTAGCAATCCAACTCGATACTTCGTTGCGTTTTAAATCCTGTCGAAGAAAATTAACATTCCACACTACTTCCTTTTGATTGTAACGAAATGATTTAAAGGGAATCGCGATCTCGGCAATCCATTTATCTTCTAATCGTTTCACCGCAGAGTACCACTTGTTATCCCAATTAATGTTATAACTATCTCCGTCTGTACCACTGCCCGACATGATGCCTTCCCGTTGAACGCCATAGGGATTTATTCCAAAAAAGAATCCGTTGGTAAAATCATTATAGGGATCGAGGTAAATACCAACATTGTCATTGAGCGACCATTCAAAATCCCTGCGTAGGGATTGAATAACGGAAGGCCTGCCGTCATCATAACACACAAACGAGATGTAAAAAAAATCATCATCAAAGGTAAGTCGCGCCTCCGTTTGAAATGTCGGAGCCAGGGAATCAACCGGGTAGTTCAGAAAGAAATTTGTAGCTACTTCGGCAGCACTCCAGGATTCTTCATCAAGCACACCATCAATTATAATGGCAGATTTTGCCCGATCTATCGAAAGCCCTGAACCCTGTTTATTTTGTGCAAGACAAAATGAGCCGTTTATAAAAAGGACAGCTACTAAGATATACCGTGGTAACTTTAGGTTCATAGGCAGAGGCGGGCGCAAAACTAAAAAAAGGGGTTTGTTAAACCAGTTGCTAAACGCATTCCTTTTTGCAAAAGTTATTGGAATAGTACAAGTGGTAAAACTCCTGTTTGAGTGAAGTCGAAAAGTCAATTTCCCAATTGATTTTAGTAATTTTAGGCTCACACTAATTATCAAAACGTGCAATTAAACTCTCTTACGGCCATTTCTCCTATCGATGGTCGCTATCATAAAGCCACTGAATCACTGAGCCCTTATTTTTCTGAATTTGGTTTGATCCATTATCGCGTGCGGGTAGAAGTAGAATACTTCATAGCACTTACTTATGCAGTGCCTGAACTTGCTGGATTTTCAAAAGACCTGGAGGGAAAACTTCGAGATATCTACAAATCATTTAGTGAAGCCGATGCCAATCAAATTAAAGAGATTGAAAAAACAACCAACCACGATGTAAAGGCGGTGGAATATTTTCTTAAGAAAAAATTTGATGACCTCGCACTAAGTCAATACAAAGAGTTTATTCACTTTGGACTTACTTCGCAGGATATCAATAACACGGCCATTCCGCTTTCGCTGAAAGAGTTTATGGAGGTGGAGTTTCTTCCAGCACTGGAAAAATTTATAAACGAACTTACTAAGTTGTCAGTGCAATGGAAAGACATAGCACTGCTTGCTCGCACGCACGGACAACCCGCTTCGCCCACTCGCTTGGGAAAAGAAATGTATGTGTTCGTGGAGCGTATTCAAAAACAATTGGAGTTGTTAAAAACCATTCCCTACTCAGCCAAGTTTGGTGGAGCAACCGGTAATTTCAACGCACATCATGTAAGCTATTCTGAAATTAATTGGAATCATTTTGCCAATACGTTTGTAAGCAGTCAGCTAGGCTTGGTGCGCAGTAATCCTACTACTCAAATTGAACATTACGATAACCTCGCTGCCCTGTTTGACAATCTGAAAAGAATCAATACCATTTTAATGGATTTCAGTAGAGATGTATGGCAATATGTGGCCATGAATTATTTCAAACAAAAAATAAAAGAAGGTGAAGTAGGGTCGAGTGCGATGCCGCATAAAGTAAACCCGATCGACTTTGAAAACGCTGAAGGTAATTTAGGATTGGCGAATGCAGTCTTTGAACACCTCTCTGCCAAACTTCCCATCTCTCGTTTACAACGCGACCTAACCGACTCAACTGTTCTTAGGAATATTGGTGTACCTCTTGCCCATACATTTCTTGCGCTCAAATCCTTAGAGAAAGGAATGCTGAAACTTGAACTCAATAAAGCTGCTATCGATCAGGATCTGGAAGATAACTGGGTAGTAGTTGCTGAAGCCATTCAAACTGTGTTACGAAGAGAAGGATATGCAAATCCTTATGAAGCACTTAAATCACTCACGCGTAAAAATGAAAAAATCACGCAAGAGACAATGCATGATTTTATTGATGGTCTTGAAATAAAAACAGAATTAAAAGATCGATTAAAGAAAATAAGTCCTTTTAATTATACGGGGATTTAAGACTACACGAAAATTTATAAACACATAGGCACATAGGCACATAGAGAATGTGACGCTGTTCGGGATTTGTAATCCCGAACCTTGATAATAAGGACTTAAATCCAAAACATCTTTTTTCGATATTGCAAATGTCTAATAGCTAATGTTAATAAAGCTTAACAAATAGTTCAGATTTGATTTTCCAAATTCCATCTATTTTCACCCAATAGGCTGAATAACTTCCTCCATAATTTTTCCAATTATCTGTGTTAGGTCGTAAGGCTACCCAAGTGCCTTTTTCCCAGGCAATATTTTTCTCAACATTTAGGAGGACTTCTTCTGAGTTTCTCACAAAATACAGATCGAGATTGCTATTGAAAAGAGCTGTTAAATCTTCCTTGAAATTAGTTTTCCCTGAAATGATTTTCCCATTCGATGCTGCAATGTTTAAATCCTCTGTTAAGAAATTTAGTATCTTTTCGACTTGATGATTTTTGAAAGACAAATTTGACTCTTTGCGTACGTTCAAAATCTCACTCTTGTCTGCATCCAAACTCTGTGCATTTACGCCAACGGATATAATAGTTAAAATGAATGCAATAAATAGATATTTCATGGTCTTACATGTTTGATTACAAAACAATCCGAACTAAGATAAAAAATTATCCCTATCTAATCTTTTAACTTATCAACCTATATCAATAAAAAAGGTGCATATACACCACACAAAATAAGCGGCCTATATGCACCTACAAATAATATATTCCTATTATTAATAAACTACAAGTCCCTAATTGGATTATACTTAGGTACCAACATTTTCATAACACCCCACGCCACTAAATAAGCCACAGCACAAATTGCAAACATGATGGTATATCCGGTTTCGATATGACCTAAGGCTTTGTAATGATCAAACAAGGCACCCCCTAATTTAGTAAGTGCTACAGCTCCTACGCCACCGGCTAAGCCACCAATACCTACTACCGCGCCAATCGTCTTTTTAGGAAACATATCCGATACGGTTGTGAATAAATTTGCACTCCACGCTTGGTGTGCAGCCGTGCCCACACCAATCAATAAAACAGGAATCCAAAAAGTAATGTCGCCCAACGGTTGAGCAATCAAAATCACCAACGGAAATAAAGCAATCATTAACATGGCCCGCATGCGGCCATCAAACACCCCATGTCCTTTCTTAATAAAAAGAACCGGGAGCCAACCACCCGCCACACTACCCACCATCGACATAGAATATAAAACAGCCAGCGGAAACATGACCGCTTCATCAACAATTCCGTACTGCGCTTTCAAATAAGCTGGCAACCAGAAAAGAAAGAACCACCAAACGCCATCGGTCATAAACTTGCCAAATGCAAATGCCCAGGTTTGTCGGTAGCTTAGCAGCTTAACCCATGAAACTTTATCAACATTACTGTCTTTTGAAACTCCACCATCCTTCTCATCCTCTTCGTCTTTATTAATATAGGCTAACTCAGCAGCAGAAAGACGCTTCTGTTTATCGGGTTGTTCATACATGATCAACCACAATACCAACCAAAGAAAACCAATGGCACCTATTATGACAAACGCAGCTTCCCAACCCCAATGTCTATATATCCAGGGCACGGTAAGAGGCGCGAGGATCGCACCAATGTTAGTTCCCGAATTAAAAATACCGGTTGCAAAAGACCGCTCATGTTTCGGAAAATATTCTGCAGTTGCTTTAATGGCAGCCGGAAAGTTTCCAGACTCACCTAATGCCAACAGCGCTCGTGAAAACATAAAGCCCAATACTGAAACAGAAAACGTGGTAATACCCACCCAACCAAGCATGGTAGAAAGACCTTCGCCAATAGGAATAGCTAACGCATGAACCAACGCACCCACCGACCAAACGATGATGGCTACACCATATCCCCAGCGTGTACCTAGCTTATCAACCAGACGACCAACAAACAACATGGTAATTGCATAGGTGAATTGAAAAACGGCTGTGATGTTTGCGTAATCTGTATTCGTCCAACCAAAAATTTCCTCTAATCGCGGTTGAAGCAAACTCAGCACTTGTCTGTCGAGGTAGTTAACAGTAGTAGCAAAAAACACAAGGGCACAAATGGTCCATCTGTATTTCCCGATGGGCTGATTTGCAGTCTTTAAATTTTCCAAGTTGAGTGGGTTAAAATTAAACTAATATTAAAAGTTACTTTCTTACTCTATTTGCAATCGCTAAGCATTCAGTCACTGTTTGTTGGAGCAATGACCAATTCTTTTGTGCTAAAATTTCTTTGGTGAATAATTGTGAGCCCATGCCCACACACGTTGCTCCCGCTTTAAACCATTGGGTGAGATTTTTTTCATTGGGTTCTACTCCGCCAGTGATCATCAATTGCAATCCTGGTACCACGGGCATGATGGACGAAACAAAACCCGGCCCTAAAACGGAACCCGGGAATAATTTAATAATCTCAGCACCATGATCTTTTGCCGTTACAATTTCGGTTAAGGTGGCACATCCCGGAATCCATAATGCATTGTACTCTTTGCACATTTCAGCCATCTCCAATTTTAAGATGGGCGAGATAATAAAGTCTGCTCCGGCATCTAGAAATTTTTTTGTTGTTGCTTTATCCATGATCGTACCGATGCCGAGCATGAGATCAGGATGTTTTTTTGCCACAGTTAGCAGATGCGAAAAAACTTCAAATGAATTTTCTCTGCGATTGGTAAATTCAAACACCCGGATACCTCCGCGGTAAGCAGCTTCCAACACCTGTTGCGCATCATCAGGATTATCGTGAGTAAACAGCGGAACAATTCCCGCTCCTTTCATGCCACTCACAATCTGCTGCTTGCTAAACCTCATTACTATTTTCTAATTGCTTTAACGATTGCCAAAGCATCTTTCACACCTTGCTCAAGCTTTGCCCAATTCTTTGTTTCGATAATATCTTTTGAAATTAACTGCGAGCCCATCCCCACACAAACTACTCCGGCTTTAAACCAAGCCGATAGATTTGCTTCCGTAGGTTCAACACCCCCTGTAGGCATTAATTGCAATCCCGGCACTACCGGCATAATAGAAGATACAAAGCCTGGACCTAACACGGAACCCGGAAATATTTTAATCACCTTAGCTCCTAAGTCTTTAGCCGTAACAATCTCAGTAAGTGTAGCGCAACCCGGTATCCAAAGTTTATCATTTTTAGCACACACGGTCGCCATTTCACTTTTCAAAATAGGCGACACAATAAAGTGAGCTCCTGCATCGCAAAACTTTTGTGTTACTTCACCACTCATGATAGTACCAATACCCATCATCAGGTCAGGATATTGCTCCGCATGTTTTAGTAATTGGGTAAAGACTTGAAACGCATTTTCACCGCGATTTGTAAATTCAAAAACACGCACCCCGCCTTTGTAGCATGCATCGAGAACAGCCTTGGCTATCTCAATATCAGCATGATAAAAAACCGGAATCATTCCAGACGAACGCATCGTCTGTTGTATAGAATCAATTGAAAAAGTTGCCATTAGGTTATAGAAATAAAATACATCATTAATAAATTGAATTAGGCGTCAAGACACCATGAAGGTGTCAGACGCCTTATACGTTTTACAAGTTATCGCGAAACGCGCCCGGAAGCATCACCTTCCATCAACTTTTCAACCTCTTCAACAGTTACTCTGTTGAAGTCACCCTTTATTGTATGCTTCAAGCATGAAGCGGCTACTGCAAAGTTCAATGCTTTCTGATCATCTTTAGGATAGGCAATCAATCCATAGATCAAACCGCCCATAAAAGAGTCGCCACCACCTACGCGATCTACAATGTGTGTAATTTGATACGTTGGGGCTTCACTTAATTTTTTTCCATCCCATAACACACCTGACCATGAGTTATGACTTGCACTTACCGAGCCACGCAACGTGATGATTACCTTTTTCGCTTTAGGAAACTTAGTCATCAATTGCTTACCCACTGATTCGTAGGCTGCTCCTTCCACATGACCTGATTTAACATCAACACCTTCAGGCTTGATCCCAAAAACCATGCCTGCATCTTCTTCATTTCCTAAAATAACATCGCAATGAGCAACCAGTTTTTCCATTACTTCACCGGCAGTCTTACCCCACTTCCATAATTTATTTCTAAAGTTTAAATCTGTGGAAATAGTAATTCCTTTTTTAGAAGCAACTTCACACGCTTCCAAACATGCATCGGCAGCACCTTCGGATACAGCAGGTGTAATGCCCGTCCAATGAAACCAGGTAACGCCTTCAAACGCTTTGTCCCAATCAATCGATCCTTTCTTCAGCTTGGCAAATGAGCTACCCGCTCTATCATAAATTACTTTGCTTCCTCGACTCACCGCACCTGCCTCCAGATAATAAACACCAATTCGATCGCCACCCCGGGTAATCAGGTTTGTCTCAACATCAAGTGATTTTAAAGAGGCAATAGCAGCATCGCCTAAATCATTTTTTGGCAAACTGGTCACAAAACTTGCCGGAATTCCATAGTTAGCAAGGGAGACCGCCACGTTTGCTTCACCCCCACCATAGGAGGCTTCAAATTCTGCAGCTTGACCAAATCTAAGATAGCCAGGCGTTGCCAACCTGAGCATAATTTCACCGAATGTTAGAACTTTGTTTTTCATCTTTATATTAATTGTTATCTGTTATTTTCTATACATTAAACTTCTGTAAATGCTTTTCAATAAAAAAGCCGTTGCTGGAAATGAGGGTAAGAATAATCGATTGAATGAATAAAATTATTATTTATAGTCTATTACAATAGACTCAAATTTAGGGTAAAACCCTTACCTTGCGCAATCGATTGCTCAATTTAGTCAAATATTTATATGGCAAAGAAATTTCTAAAAATTCATCCTTCCGACAATGTTTTGGTTGCTCTTACCGATTTAAAAACCGGGGACAAAATTGAATACGGAGGCAAGACAATTACATTAGTTCAAGACATACCTGCCAAGCACAAATTTTTACCGCAGGTTATGAATCCGAAAGATGAAATCAGGATGTATGGATTACTAGTGGGCAAAGCCACTGAGCTAATTCCGGAAGGGGGCGCCATTGGAACTCACAATGTAAAACACGAGGCCTCTCAATATAGTGGGCGCAATGCAAGCTTTACTTGGAAAGCTCCTGAAATCGAAAGTTGGAAAACCAAAAACTTTATGGGCTATCACCGTCCTGATGGACAAGTAGGTACTGCAAACTATTGGATTGTAGTCCCTCTTGTATTTTGCGAAAACAGAAATGTAAACGTAATCCGTCAGGCGTTTGAAGAAGAATTGGGTTTTGGAAAACACAATGCCTACAAAGATTATGTGCATGAGTTGGTTCAACTTTATAAAAGTGGAAACACTTCTGGCATTAAGTCGCTTAACCTGGGAGAAAATCAAATCAATGGAAAATCAAAAATCTTTAACAACCTGGATGGAATTAAATTTCTAACGCACGAAGGAGGTTGTGGCGGCACCCGCCAAGATTCAGAAGCACTGTGTGCATTGCTTGCCGGATATATTAACAATCCAAATGTGGCGGGTGCAACAGTACTTAGTTTAGGATGCCAGAATGCGCAACCTGAAATACTTAGAAACAAACTAGCTGCACTGAATAATGATTTCAAAAAGCCCCTGATCATTTTAGAGCAACAAAAAGAAGGAACCGAAAATGAATTGTTGGCTCAAGCAATTAAGCAAACCTTCCTTGCCTTGATGGAGGTTGATAAAGAATCGCGCAAGCCGGCACCGTTAAGTAAACTTGTGATAGGACTTGAGTGTGGTGGCTCAGATGGATTCTCAGGGATTTCAGCGAACCCGGCTATTGGTCATACCTCCGATTTAGTTGTTGCGCTTGGTGGTAAAACAATCTTATCAGAATTTCCTGAACTATGCGGTGTAGAACAAGAACTTATCAACCGCACTGTTGACGATACCACAGCAACTAAGTTTTCGACATTAATGCGCGCTTATTCAAAAGCCGCAGAGTCAGTTGGTTCTGGTTTCGATATGAATCCTTCGCCCGGAAATATTAAAGATGGCTTGATTACCGATGCCATGAAGTCTGCAGGAGCCGCTAAGAAAGGGGGTACTTCACCAGTTGCTGCTGTGTTGGACTATACCGAGTACGCTACAAAACCCGGACTTAATTTATTATGTACCCCGGGTAATGATGTTGAGAGTACCACCGCTATGGCAGGATCAGGCGCTAACATTATTCTATTCACAACAGGTCTTGGTACTCCAACCGGAAATCCGATTAGCCCGGTAATAAAAATTTCATCCAATACAAAGCTGGCTAATAAAATGCCCGACATTATTGATGTTGATTGCGGTCCGGTTATTTCTGGTGAAAAGACTATTGAACAAATGGGTGAACAAATTCTTGACTATATTATTGAGATCGCGAGTGGTAACATAAAATCAAAAGCGGTTCTTTTAAATCAAGATGATTTCATTCCTTGGAAACGTGGGGTGTCTTTATAAGCAATTCGCAAATTCAATCTCACAAGAATTACACATTTTCATTATTAGACTTTTATGAATACTCGATATGCCATTCATCCTGATCATTTTAAAACATTGGCCACTGAACAGATTCGAGAATCATTTCTGATTTCAGATCTTTTCCAAAAGGATTTGATCACCTTCACGTATTCTCACTATGATCGAATGATTATTGGTGGAATTCAACCCATATCAAAATCTATTAAACTTGAACCCACGCCAGAATTAAAAGCTGATTTCTTTTTGCAGCGAAGAGAAATAGGAATAATAAACGTTGGGGATACTGGAACAGTCTCTGTTGATGGAGTTCAATTTATCTTGAATAAAAAAGATGCTTTATACATAGGCAAAGATGTAATCGAAGTAATTTTTGAAAAAGCAAGCAAGGGTGTACCTCAATTCTATTTCAATAGTGCGCCCGCACATAAAGCCTATCCTACTAAAAAAGTGACGCTTGATGAGGCCGAGACTGTTGAAATGGGACAGACACACACAGCTAATCAGCGCACAATTCGAAAACTTTTGGTGAATAGTGTACTACCTACGTGCCAATTGCAAATGGGATTAACAGAATTAAAATCGGGTAGCGTGTGGAATACAATGCCTGCGCATACACATGACAGACGCATGGAAGTTTATTTATATTTTGATGTTCCCGAAGATCAAGTTGTTTGTCATTTTTTAGGAAACCCTCAAGAGACACGACACATTTGGATGAAGAATAATCAAGCTGTGTTATCTCCACCCTGGTCTATTCACTCAGGCGCTGGTACTTCAAACTACACGTTCATTTGGGGAATGGCCGGAGAAAATCTTGACTATACAGATATGGATTCGGTTAAACCAAGCGAGTTAAAATGATTTTAAGTTTTCATCTGCATTGTGTTATTAGTTGACCTCTATGAAGAAAGGAAAAACGACTATTCATGATATTGCTGAAAAACTAAATATCACTGCCTCAACTGTTTCAAGAGCACTTAACAATCACCCAAGAATAAGTATCGCAACAAAAAAAGCAGTTCAGAAAGCTGCAGAACTTCTAAACTATCAACCCAACCAAATTGCTGCTTCCCTTCGCAGCGGAAAAAGTAATATTATCGGCATCATTGTTCCTTCTATCGATAGAAGTTTCTTCTCTTCTGTAGTTCATGGCATTGAAGAAGTTGCCAACACATCGCGGTATAATGTAATGATTTGCCAAAGTCATGATAATTATGAAAAAGAAGTAGCTACTGTAAATGCTTTATTGAATGCCCAAGTTGATGGCATCATTGTATCATTCGCTAAAGACACAAAAAACTTTGATCATTTTTTAAAAGCTAAAGAAAAAGGCGTTCCTATTATCATGTTCGACAGAACAAATGACGAGTTAGAAATGAGTCAAGTGGTTGTGGATGATTTTTTGGGAGCTTATAAAGCAACGGAACATCTGATACATCAGGGATGCACCCGTATTAGCCATTTTACAAATGTGCGGAAAATCAATATCTACAAAGAACGCCTTCGAGGGTATAAAGAAGCATTGATCGATAATGGACTTCCGTATGATAATGCCTATGTTATTGAGGGAAACCTTCAATTAGAAGATGGGCGCGAGGCAATGGAAAAATTATTACAGATGTCGCAACGACCTGATGGAATTTTTTCTGCCAGTGCCTATGGAATAATGGGTGCACTGCAGGTATTAAAAGAACATTCTATAAATGTACCCGATCAAGTAAAACTAGTAGGATTTAGTAATGAGCCTTTCACCTACCTGACAGAACCTTCACTCTCAACAGTAGAACAGCACAGTATGCGCATGGGCAATGCTGCTGCCGAAATATTTTTAGAAGAAATAAATAACAAGGATAAAAAATTTACTCCCCAAAAAATTGTATTGAAACCAGAACTCATTATTCGCAAATCCTCAGTTAGAAAAACTGAGTAACTCATCTTAAAAATCATTAGGTGTAAACAAATTTTTTATGAAAGCATTAAATCAACAGGCTGTATCATTGTCGACAAGGCCAATTAAAGTATTACAATTTGGAGAAGGCAATTTTCTCCGTGCCTTTGCCGATTGGATTATTGACATCTTAAACGAGAAAACAGATTTTAATGGAAACATTCAAATCGTTCAACCCTTACCTTCCGGGATGATTCAGGCGTTGAAAGATCAGGATTGTTTGTATCATGTTATCCTTAATGGAATTCAACAAGGTAAAACTATTTCCGAAACCCGATTGATCAAGAGTGTAAGCAGCGCAATCAATCCGTATGTAAATGAATCTGAATTTATTCAAGCGTGCGAAAACCCAGATTTACAGTTTGTTATTTCAAACACTACCGAATCAGGAATTGAATTCAATGCAGATGATACAAGTGTGGATGTACTTCCTGCAAGTTTCCCCGGAAAAATTACTAAGCTATTATATCATCGCTTTACATGTTACAAAGGTGCTGACGACAAAGGACTTTACTTTTTACCATGCGAACTCATTGAAAAAAATGGTGAGAATCTACAGCGAATTGTTTTACAATATGTTGACCACTGGAAACTCTCTACTGAGTTTAAAAACTGGATTATTGAAACCTGTGTTTTCTGCAATACACTGGTAGATCGTATTGTACCGGGATTCCCAAAAGACACGATAAAGGAAATTCAACAACAGTTAGGTTTCGAAGATAATCTCGTTGTTTCTGCTGAACCCTTTCATCTTTGGGTGATTGAAGCACCACTTGCCGTTAAGAAGGCATTCCCTACCGAGAAAGCCGGATTGCAAGTAAAGTTTGTAGCAGATCTTACACCCTATCGCACACGAAAAGTCAGAATCCTAAATGGAGCACATACCGCGCTTGTTCCGGTTGCCTACTTAAGTGGCCTGCGTTTGGTGAAAGAATCGGTTGATGATGCAACGATTGGAAAATTTATTCGCGCTACAATCAGTGAAGAAATTGTGCCAACACTGGACTTACCAGCCGAAGAACTTCAACAATTTGCGAATGATGTAATCGAACGGTTTCAAAATCCATTCATTAAGCATGAGTTGATTAGCATTTCCCTTAATTCGATTTCTAAATTTAAAGTACGGGTACTTCCTTCATTACTTTCATACCATAAGCAAACCGGCAAACTGCCTGAGCGATTAATTTTTTCACTAGCTGCATTAATTCGTTTTTATAAAGGCGAATGGCAAGGTGAAACGATTCCACTCAATGATTCAGCTGAAATACTTGATTTCTTCAAGCAAGCCTGGGTGCTTAACGATTCAGCAAAAACAATTCAAACTGTTTTGTCGAATCAAAGTCTTTGGGGTACAGACTTAACTTCAATAGCTGGTTTCGAAAAAATGGTTAATGAAAAACTTGCTCGGTTGGAAGAAAATAAAACATACGCCTAATTAATCTTCGGTATCAGGAACATAAAGCAAACTCCTATTCGCAAAGTCGTATAGGGTCAATCTTCTTAAATCATAGTAGGAAGTCCAGAAAGATTTAAGGGCTTGCAAATAGCTTCGCTTGGCATCATCCTTCTCGCGTAAAGCGATATTTAGGTTAGTGATGTCAATCTTTCCGATCAAATAACGATTTTGCGCAACGTTGTATCGTTCTTGTGCAACTTCATCTGATTTCTTTGTAATCTCAATCTGCAATCGAAGCATTTCGAACTGATTTACTTTAGTAATGATTTCCTGTTCAAAAATTATTTCATCCTGATCAATTATGTAGTCTCTCAGTTTTTTATTTGCATGTGCGGTTTGCATTGAAGCCTTTCGTCTTCCCCAATCCACAATTGGGACATTAAAAGACACATCGGCTATCTGTTGCTTGGTTGGGTTTGAATATAAATCAGATACTGTCGATCCTACATTATTTAACCCATATGAAGCTGAGATAGTTGTTTGATAGCGCTGACTCTTTGCGAGTGCAACTTCACTCTCAGCCTCTAACCTCCTACGCTCAAAAGCAATGTAATCAGCACGATTCAATCGCGCATATTTAAGAGCATCCTCCACAGTAACCTCAAATTGAGGTATCTGATCTGGTAGAATCAACTGAAAACTATCCCCATCCCTCAAACCAATATAAGCACGCAATTGAAGCCGTGCTGTTTCTAAATCAAGTTTTGCTTGTGCTACTTCTTGCCGCGACCGCAGCAATTGAAGTTGAATCTGTAACAATTTTTCCAAGGATGTATTGCCAATATTATATCGACCCTGTTCAATTTTATTGATGGTGTCATTATTGGCTAAATTGAAGGAGGCTATCTGCTCATTTACTTGTTGAACCAGCACATCAAAGAAAAAACTTACCACATTGTTGCTGATCTCCTCCGTTCGCTCTGCATAAATTCGTTTTGATTCTTCAAATACGATTGGCTTTATTCGCTTATCCCACTTCAATGGGTTGTAACCAAATACAGGTTGGGTAAGCCGAATATTCATCACCGTTCCACTCCATTGTGTATCAGTTGTTGAGATGTTGTTAAAAAAATTATATCCCGTATTGGCAGAGATCATTCCACCCGTTAATGCAATGGGCTGCTGAAGGGCAACGTTTATATTTGGGTTGATCTGATTTAGGGGAAGGTATTCAATTGAACCATCGGGTTGAATTACTGGAGTTACTGAATTGGTGTAGGTTGGAATATTTCCATTCAACCTAAGTTGTGGATTATAATTTGTGCGGAACGAACGATATTGCCAATAGCTCGTCTCGCGTTGCGTTTCCGCCTGTTTGGAAAAAATGGATTGATTCTTTGCCCGGAGAATAATGTCTTCAATTGAAAATACATTTTGTGCTCTGGCAAGAGTTGCACAATACAAAATCAAACTGAACAAAAGTAATTTTTTACTCATATCGTAAAGAGGCTATTGGATCCTGACTGGCGGCCTTGCGGGCAGGGGCGATTCCAAAAATTAAACCCACAGTAGCTGCCACACCAAATGAAAGAACAATTGAAGTAAAACTGATAATCGTTGGGATACCGGCAAATATGGAAACCAGGTAGGCCATCGTGACGCCTAGCACAACTCCAATGAGACCCCCCGATACACTAATCATTACTGCTTCAAACAGAAACTGCTGAACGACATCGCTTTTTTGAGCTCCAATTGAAAGGCGCAAACCAATCTCTTTAATCCGTTCAAGTACCGAGGCTAGCATAATATTCATAATACCGATGCCTCCAACCAAAAGTGAAATCCCAGCAATGGCTCCTAATACATAATTAAAAATATCATTGGTGCGTTGTTGTTGTTTCAGCAGTAGTTCTGGTATCTCTATTTCAAAGTCAATCAACTCATAATGTTTACGAGCAAGCAATCGCGATAATACTTCGGCTGTTGTTTGCAGTTTTGCTGTTTCATTTACTTGAATAACAAGTCGATCAAGCTGATGGTAATTTTTCTTTTCCAATTCGCTCTCTTCAGATTCACTACTACCATCATTAAAACCCTGACTTCTCATGTTGGCCAATCGCAATTCTTCAGTAGTAATCAAGTCTCTATTCTGATATCGAATTAATACACTTTGAAGAGGTGCATACACATCCATATTAAAATCGCGAATCCCCAATTTGCTAATACTGCTTTCTGAAACCAATCGTTCGCGCATTACACCAACAATCGTAAGCCAATGCGGACCCACTTTTATGCTTTTTCCAATCGCATTTTCTGTAGGGAAAAATCGACTCTTCAATCCTGACCCAATAATGCAGACTGACGATCCTAACCGCATTTGTTCATCATTGAACATCCGCCCCTCGGCCATTTGAAAATCATAAATCTCGAAATAGGTTGGCTCTACTCCTACTAGTTTAGCCGATCTTCTAATACCGTTTCGAATCACATTTGTATTGAGAATTATTTCCGGACTAACTCGCTCCAATCCTGGAATGGTTGAACGAATGCTTTGTACATCACGAATCGTTAAGCCAGGCGAAAACTTTTTCTTTTCCTTTTTACCACTAGCCTGTTCATCTAATTTCTCTTCTTTCTGTTCAATGATTGGTTTAATAACAATGTTATTAACGCCCACCAATTTGATCTGATTTAAGATTTCCTGCTGTGCACCATTACCAATGGCTAACATGGCAATTACCGCAGCCACGCCAAAAATAATACCGAGTGCGGTGAGTAACGAACGCATCTTGTTGGCAATCACTGCATCTATTGCAATGTATAGATTAGCCCACAAGCGAGGTGAAAAATATTTATTCGTATAAATCACAGGCTAATTGCTTGCAGCTTGGGATATTACTTTTGCAGCAGGAGCAGGTGTCGGCTCCTCCTCTTTCTTGCCACGTTTACCCTCCATCTGCGGAAGCAATTGTATTTGTTGTTCTTCCAGTCCAGGCGGAATAGAAAGATAAATTTTATCCGACACATCAATACCACCCAGAATAATAGCATTGTTTGCATTCGTAGCACCTACCATCACTTCTTGTTTTGTTGTGTTTATTCCATCCTTCTTAAATACATAGGTGATCGTATCTGCCTGACTATGTAGACTTTCAAGCGGAACATATAATACGCTATCCTGAACCTGTGCAACAATTTTATTGCTGGTAGTCATAGAAGGGCGAAGCGATGGGTCAGTTCCATTAATCTCGATCAATACCTCAAACACCTTTGCATCTGAATTGGGGCGTTGCTCACCCACATTCGCCACGCTCCTAACTAAACCTGTTAATTTTTTTTCCGGGTAAGCATCTAACCCAACATCTACAGATTGTCCTTTTTGAACTTTGCGAACATCTACTTCATTCACGTAAGTCTTCGACATCATAGTGGTTAAATCCGGTAATGTAGCTACCGTTGGATCCCACATTTGAACTCGTGAACCCGACTTAATCGGTTTTCCATCCCAACCCCTGTGATAGATTACCATTCCATCTTCCGGAGCAGTTACATTAAATAATTCAAGAACTTTAGTCATGCCATCATACTCCGACTGCACTTTGCGCAGTTCGGCATTTACCTCGCGCATTTTTTCAATATTCTGATTCTTTTTTATCTTATAATTCTCGACCGCTTGTTGATACGTGCGTCTGGCTTTTTCCATATTTATTTCAGCCTGTTTAATAGTGGCAGGGGGTTCAAACTTCGATTGCTCTAATACGATTCCGGTTTCTTCAACTGCATAGTTTAAATTAATAAGTTCATCGCGCGACTGACGGAGCAGAAGGGTAGTATCTAATTGAATTTGATTGAACTTTGAATTAGCCTTATCCAACTCAATTTGTTTAGCCATAAATTTTGTCTGGAAGTCTGAGCGGTCCAAGGTAGCAACCCAGTCTCCTTTTTTTACAACAGTACCCTCATTAACGATATTTTGAATTGAGACTTCCCAAATTTGAAAGTTTCGCAATTGACTTGGCCCTTGAATCTTTACCGAGTTCTTAGCTTCTAATTCTCCAGTGGTTTCAATATCTACCCTAAATTGTCCCCTTTTTACGGTTGCCATGATGGAGGCCGCTTCGCCATCCTTACTTCCACTTACTACAAAATAACCAATCATTAACACCCCAACTACTCCTACTCCAATGAGTATGTTTCTTTTCATGCGCTTTTTTTTAAAAGTAAAAGTAATCTATTGCGACTTTGAACAATGTTAATAAACTCTTAAAAGAGTAATTTATTATCTGCCAATTCAGAGTTCTTCAATTCTAAAACTATGTACTCACAACCCTGCTTTCGGGTTACAGATAACTCAATTTAAAATTAGAAAGGCAAAAAAAAGAGGTGAAAGGCTTCAAATGCCTTTCACCTCACTAATTACTGGGTGCCTGATTTCTTTACAGTCATTTTTCCAAGAGCTGCTTCTTTGGTCAATTTGCCTGATGCATAATCTTTCAGCACATCAGCCTTTACCAAAAATTCAAGCGAAGATGGAATTCCGCATCCATTGCACTTTGTTAATTTAACGTTAAACACAAGCAGCTCCTCGGATGTTAAACTTTTTACGGTACGCCCATACTCAAGAATGTCGGCTTTAAAGTCTTTCTCAAATTGAGGATATAATTCTTTAACCTTCTTATCGCGTTCCTCGGTTGTTAATCCTTCTAAGCCAACGGTTGGCATCACCCATCTTCTGTTGTAATCAATCTGATTGCTGGAGTACACCTGCATGTAATAGATCACTCCATAATCTTTTAATTTCTCATAATAGATGTTCTCTTCTGTGAAATAGGTTTTAGAAAGATCTTTGCGATACAAGCGATTAAAAATACTGGTCAACAATTCCAAATCGGGTTGTAGCTCATCATCCATTACGCTGTTAATAACTTTAATGGATTTCATAAACTGATCACGTGTCATTTTTCCCTGCTTTAGTTGTGTGATGTCTCCTTTAGATGCCTCCAAAGAAATATAGCTGGGTCTGGAATTATTAACAAAAGCCCCATACCAAATTCGATCTCCATCACCTCGGTTTGTAATCATTATTTTTTCATTTGGAGATAGTTGAGTTAACAAATCACCATAGTCGGCCAAAAAATCTTTGCAAGCATTGATGGTTTTTGTTGTTGAGGCTTCGCGGATACTATCTACATTCACTTTACGAGAACGAATTTTTGCCCCCTGAATATTTTCTGTAGTCACTCTACCGTTTCCATCATACACTCGTGCCACATCAGCAGATTCTCCTGGAAACTCGAATGAATAACTAAAGCCCCGACCGTCTAATATGGCCATATCAGGAGCACTACCCACACCCCAAACCATCGGGCCGTTAAATTCATATGGCAATCGGTAGGTTACTCCATGACCTTCTCGGTATTCAGCTCTAATTTCCATAGGGAAGAATGCACGTTTTTCAAATTGCTGTTTAATTAATGTACTCAAGATATTTTCAGTCACCTCAATATCACGTAACATCCGTTCTTCATCTATCTTCTTTTGTGCTTCTACACAATAGGTTCCAAGAACCATTACCATCATCATTAAAATCCTCGCTACTCTGTTCATATCCAATTATTTTAATAGTTGTTTACTCTTTTTAAAGCCCCTTCAGGGTTAGAAATTATGTTTGCTAAAATTTGTTCTGTCTCTTGTTTAAACTGATCAGTATTCTTTTCAATACTGCTCATGCGTGTTTGAAATAACACCAGATCTTGCTTACGCTGTTCCTGAAGATATTTAGAGAAATCCATCAGCAAACTCTCTACATACGTCTTTTGATCCTTCGCTGAAAGTTGCATGTAATCCTTCATGAGTTGAAGATTATCCTGTTGCAAGCTTGCAACAAAAGTTCGTACTTGATCTTGCGATGCCTGTGAGGCAACTTTCATCAGCTCATCAATTTTTTCAGAATTGTTGGATAAATTCCTTCTCAAGGAAGCTTGCAATTTTTTATTGTTGTTTTCCCACTCTGAAGAAATCTGTTCGTTGTTTTTTATCAATGAAGCATTAATCATGTTCTGGACTTCATCAGGTGAAACCAAGGGAGTAACCACTTGCTCTATTGGTTTCTCAATTTTCTTGTTCCCGCTAAAACTGATTCGAAGTTCTCCCCCCGAATATGAAATCTCTGGCCCGATTAATCGCGCAGCTACCAATAAAAATAGAATGGAAGCAGCTATGCTCATAACCGTTTTAAAATAGCCACTTTGCCAGAACCGTGAAGCATGACTTGTACTGTCCATAAAAATAGGCGGTGCAATTACCTCCTGATCGCCTGCATGACTCAACACATTTTTAACTTCATTCAGTCCTAGAAGTTTTTTTAAGACTTCAGGATTTCGATTAAGATATTCCTGCACTTTTTCTACTTCTTTAGCATCCAACTCATCATACAGATAAGCTATTAGGGTGCTCTCGTCTGGTTTATAATTCATAACCAATTGTTTCTTTTGTAATATTCTTGCTTTCTAAAATCTTCTTCAGCCCATCCAACCCATAATACATTCTTGACTTCACAGTATTCTCTGAAATTTGAAGTGCCTCCGCAATCTCTCTAAACTTCAATCCTTCATACTCTTTCATAATCACCACCTCGCGTTGTTCATCACTCAATTCCATCAGGCATTGCTGCAGCAAATCCGAAAGTTCTGATTGCCTCAATTGCTTCTCCGGATTTTCACTCCGGCTGCTGCTTGCCTCCCATCGGTAACTTTCTTCACTCTCACCCGGCCTTAAGTCATGCAGTGAAATTGAACGTCTTGTTTTCTTTTTCCGTAACTCCTCACGACAATAATTCACAGCAATGGTATACAGCCAGCTTCTAAATCGGTTAACTTCTTGAAGACCTTCCATGTTTTTGTGCATGCTGATAAAAGTCTTTTGAGATACTTCCATGGCCATGTCATGATCGAAAAAGAACTTATACGAGAAGTTATAGATACGCTTGTACCATAGCTGCACCAGTTTTCCCTGGGCATTCTTATCCCCTTCGCGGGCCCGACCTACGAGGGCGTCCGAATGCATCATAGCTATATCAAGTAAGGTTTCGGTCACAGAAAGCGATCAGTTTTCTATTAATTCTTTGCCAATTGCACCATAAAGATGCGGGATTGGCATAAATAGTTTTACGTTAAACAGAAAAACTTTGAAGACCGCAAAGACCAATGAATTAGGATCAATTGGAAAACTAAGGACGTAAAATAAGTGATTTAGCCCGCGGCCAGTTTCTTTTCCACATTCTTATGAAACTCACTGATCACCTGTCCATGTAGGTATGGGTATAACTGCTTGTCACGAAAGTCAGAATTACTTTTATAAAATGTTTCGTGCGCTACTTCGGTGCTTCCGTCTTCCATTTGCTTCAGGCGTATGAACTGAAATCCTTTTGATGCTCCGCCTTCCAAATAGCACATCTTAATATATTTTTCAGATTCATTCACTTCTGTGATCTCGTGACCAACAGCCAGGCTAATCATATTCCAGAGCAATCTCAAATTCAAAATAATAATTTGACCAGTTTCAATTTCACCATGGTCATCCTCATGATAGGTGATCTTGTGATTATTTCTCGAATACTGAAGACCGAAACCCAACATCGAACCCTTACACGTTTCAACCGGACCAATAGTTTTATAAGCTTCCCAGACTTTATCCAAAGTCTCTTTGAATAGAAATATTTTTAGATGGCGATTATATTTTTTCGTGTCGGCACCTGTAGAACACGAGTGCATGATGCGGGCAAAGTTATCAAGTTGCAGAAGACCATTTGTATGGATATATTTCTTTACTGCCTTCTGCCTGATCTTACTTAAGTCAATAGACTGATTAGAAATATCTAAGTCTGCAGATGCAAAGCTGGTAGCGTTCATTCGGTTAGGTTAGAAAGACCATCCCGACTGCTATCTTGATGGCCAGTTGGCAAGATAGTTTTTTTAAAGAAACATACCATTCATAAAGATGAAAACTTGCATAGTTTTTCAATTGAAAATCCAATGAGTTAGGTAGTATCTTTGCCGTTTATGAAAAACGTAATTGCCTTTTTAATCCGCTATGTTCCACGCAAGTACCTGCAACTTTTTAGTGGTGTAGGACTGAAGATAATGGGAGTTTTTTATAGCGGAAATAATGTTGAATGCCCTGTGTGTAATCATACCTACAGCAAATTTCTTCCCTACGGACGAATTAATCCCAGACCAAATGCGCTTTGTCCGCATTGTTTAAGTTTAGAAAGACATCGGTTAATATGGCTTTACTTAAAGGAGAAAACCAATTTTTTCACAGCCAGGTTAGATGTACTGCACATTGCACCCGAACCTTGCTTTATGAAACGTTTTGAGGAGCAGCATGGCGAGAGATACATTACTGCAGACATTGAATCTCCACTTGCAAAAGTGAAGATGGACATTCATCAAATCCCTTTCGGGGAAAATCATTTCGATGTGGTGCTTTGCAACCATGTGCTTGAGCATGTACAAGACGACATTAAGGCCATGAGTGAAATTAATCGGGTGCTAAAACCAGGCGGGTGGGCCATTATGCAAGTGCCTTTCTTCTCACCTATTCCGGAAGTCACCTATGAAGATGCTTCCATCACAAATTCTCGCGATCGTGAAAAAGCCTTTGGCCAGGATGATCATGTGCGCATGTTTGGAAAGGATTATACCAGACGAATTGAGCTGGCAGGATTGAAAGCTGTTGAGGATGATTTTGCAAAAACGCAACAGGAGAAATACGGTTTGCAGAAGGCTGAAATCATTTATTTAGGAATTAAGTTTTAGAAGTGTTTAATTTTTAAGACTATACTCACTGGGCAGTACTCCAAACTCTTCTCTAAATACTTTACTGAAATACGAAAGATTAGAAAACCCAACTTCGTAGGCTACTTGAGAAACAGGGGCCCAGTTCTGTTGCAGCAGTTGTGCTGCTCTTTGCAAGCGTAACTTCCGGATCAACTCATTCACTGAAATATCCGTGAGTCCCGAAATTTTTCTATACAATTGCACCCTACTCATACCCATATCTTCAGCCAAAGACTCCACACTTAATTGTTCATCGCTTAGGCGCTCCAATATTTTTTCTTTTACGCCTTTAAGAAATTGTTCATCTTCCGAAAGCACTTCAATTTTCGGTGCCGTGCTCATTAACTCAGCTCTCAATTTTTCTCTTAGCTTCACCTGACGGCTAACTCCATTTCTTACTTTAAGCAACAATTCATTTTTATTAAAAGGCTTGGTCAGGTAATCATCCGCTCCACTTTTCAAGCCACTGAGTTTACTATCCTCCGAAGATTTTGCCGTGAGAAGTATAAGTGGGATATGACTTGTGTGAATGTCTTTCTTAATTTTTGTGGCCATCGTTATTCCATCCATCTCTGGCATCATAACATCACTGATGATCAGATCAGGAACTTCTCGTGTGGCGATGTTAAGTCCTATCCTGCCGTTTTCCGCTTCCAGAAAATAAAACTCATTACCTAACGAATCAATGATGAAAGCTCTCAAGTCGGCATTATCTTCTACTATTAGTACGTGCGGCTTAGATTTTGTTTGTTCATCTTGTTGCCTGTGATCTATTATTGCTTTTCCGTCAATGGTTGCAAGGAACTGTTGACGGGTAACTGATTCTTTTGTTATCACAGTTGTATACTCTTCTATGTTGCTTAACACCTCAATTGGTAGAATGACAATAAACTCACTACCTTCTCCTGCCTTGCTTTTAACCGAAATATTTCCTCCCATCAAATGGACCAACTCCTTCACAAGTGATAATCCGATGCCTGTTCCTACTTCTTTATGAGCTTCGCTCACTTGATGAAAACGCTCAAAGATTTTATTCTGTTGATCTTCGGGAATGCCAATGCCAGTGTCCTGGATAGTGAGAGAAAGTAAATCTGGATTGCGTGTAAAGTCAGCAATCACGGAAACATTACCCCCAACAGGCGTGAACTTAATAGCATTGTTTATCAGATTGATCAGTATGGTTTCTACTTTGTCTTTATCAAATAGTGCAAGGCAATGCTCAGCGCGAAGTTCAACCCGGATTGAAATATTCTTTTGTGAAGCAAAAGAATGAAAGGAACTGGCAACGGCTCCGATAAATGTATTCAACTCACCTTCCGATTTTTCTACTTTCAAACTTCCAGATTCTAACTTAGCGAGGTCAAGTAGTTGATTGATCAAGCGTAACAGCAGTTCAGAGTTGCGGTGAACGAGTTTAAGTTGGTCTACAATTTTATTCCTATCGAAATCTTTCTGTCCTTTTACAAATTGTTCAATCATGCTTTGAACAGGTCCTTGGATAAGCGTAAGCGGTGTGCGGAACTCGTGGGAGATGCTGGTAAAGAAGGAAGTTTTAACCCGATCTACTTCTTTGGCCTTCTCCAATTCAAAATGCTCTTTCTCCTGTTCAACTTTCGCGAGTTGTAAATTTGCTGTTAATCTTTCTTGCTTAACAATATTACTTCTCCCCCAATACAGCAATCCCAAAATCAGCAACCCGTAACCCACATAAGCCCACCATGTTTTCCAGGGTGGAGGATGTATTCTTATAACCAAAGTCTTGTGTTGACCACTCCATACTCCACTGGCATTTGATGCCATTGCCAAGAACTTGTAAGTACCGGGTCCCAGATTGGTATAGTTCGCGATTCTGTAGGTTGTAGGTGTTTCTCTCCATTCCTTCTCATACCCTTCAAGTTTGTAGCGATACAAAACATTTAATGGGGAAGTGAGGTCCAGCGAAGCAAATTGAATGGAAATGTTTCGGTGATTGTGATCCAATTCAAGGTGCCCAATGGTATTGGCACTTTCTGGCAGCACATACTGATCAACATCAGTTATTCTTGTTGTTACATCGGCAACCTTGTTATTTATTTGTATTTGGGTGATGATTGGAACTATCGGATCCGTGCTGATCTTGAGAGATAGGACATCAACAATCGTTAACCCATTGTGATTTGGCAATACCAAATGCCTGCCGTTATTAATCATACTTGACCCAAAAGTAAGTCGCTCAAATATTCCCGGATCATTAAGATGTATCAGCAAATGATTTTTTGGATTATAACAGTAAAGGCCAGATTCCGTCCCGATCCACCTGCGACCATTACTATCTTCATCGACTGAATTAATGAATTGGTTGCCAAGAATGGATGATAATTTGAATTGATATGCATTCTTGCCTTTCACGCCTTCATATAAGCCTCGCTTGGTGCCGAAGAAGATAGTGCCATCATTGGCGCGACTCAAACAGGTACCTTCAACATTATTGACAACTGGGTCAAATGTTTCGGTTGCAACGTGGAATAGTTCCAACCCGCGATAGCTTCCAACCCAAAGCGAGCTATCGCCCTCTGGAACTAAACCGGAAATCCACCCCCGCGACAGTCCTGTTGAATCACTCCCCCAATACGTTTTAATTGACCGAACATCACCATAGGTCTTATTCAATTGAACTTTGTCAAGATTTCCACCAAAGCCCATGGTGGCAATCCAAAGATTTTCAAATGCATCTTGATACATTTGAGTTACCTGCCCATTGGAAATGGTGTTAGGCTGCTCATTGCCAAATTTAACCATGGAGGTTTGATGTGACAGCCGGCCAGATCTCTTATCAATTGGAACACCAAGTACTCCATAATTTAATGATCCACACCATAAATGACTCTTGGATAAGTGTAACGAAATAACGTCACGGAATCCCTCCACTTTGCTTATGTCCGAGACATTTCTAAAATCAAGACTGTCTACGGAACCGGAAAAGGAGCTCCTATAAACACCTGCCCCAAGAGTTGATACCAACAGCTCCTTATCTGTGCCTGTACCTAGCAATTTTACATCCGTAACTTGTTGGCCTTCAAGATAACGTTGGACAACAACCTGGCGTTTGACCACTTGACATATTCCATTGTTAAAGGACCCCAGCCAGACGTTGCCATTTCTGTCCAGAAATGCATTGGTAATATGATTGCTAGGCAGCGACCTTGGATCATTTTTATTATTTCGATAGTGCGTTAACTTCTCGTCAATAGCATTATAACAAACCAAACCATCATCACCTTGAGGCACCCATAAATTTCCCAACGCATCTTCAACTGTTCCCATATTGCCAACTGGAGCTTGCTTGAGTACCCTGAGAGAGGTGTCAAGCTTGAGCATGTTAACACTCGTAGAAATCCAGAAATGATCTTTGCCCTTCAGTATCCTATTTACATAGCGGTGATTCCAGCTGGCGATAAATTCTGATTCGGTGGTGTAGGGTCGTTGAAAAGTTTTGTTGGAACGGTCGAACTTCCAAATCCCTTCACGGGTGCCAAGAATCAGGAAGCGACTCTGATAAGAGATGTCATATATATAATTTCGATCTTCAAGCCGCGATGTGTCAGAAGCGGCATTGACGAATCGAACAGTGATACCTTTAATTAAATCATGATGGAAGAGGCCTTCCCCATATGATCCAATCCATAGCGACTCAGGCGAATCGAAAAAAACTGATCGGATTCTACTCTTCTCGGGTAAAACTTGGACCGTTACGAATTCATCCTTGTTTCTGTCATAGAACTGCATTTTATTGCTATAGATAATCCACAATTTGCCGCTCGGGTCAACACTCATTGTTTGGACACCTTCAGTCAAAATACTACCGAGGTCTTTGGGGTCGCGTTTGTAGGTTTTGAAATTATAGCCATCAAATTGGTTCAGCCCTGCCCCAGTTCCAATCCACAAAAATCCCAAGCTATCCTGAGCATAAGCCACGTGACCACCCGGAAATGTAAAGCCTTCTTTAATGCCAAATTCTTTGAATTGAATTGATTGCCCTTGGCAGGCAAGAGCCATTATCATGAATAGGGCTGCAAGAACAACTTTCATAAATCCAATCGCTTCATAATATTGCACACAAAAGATTAACTTAATAATACAAGCACAATGGTTAATCAATCCGGATTCACAATCGGTGCACTGTCGGGTGAAGGCGGATTATAAAATGATTCCGCAATAGGCACATCCCAATATTCCATATAACCATATCGGATAGTAGCATTGGTATTAATTGCACCATTAGATTCTACCACTACACAGCCTGTTCTTCCATTTTTCAATATACCCCATCTTCGCGCATCATAAAATGAAAACCCACGGAATGCCAAAGCAACTCTTCGCTCACTTCTCAACTCTTCTTTTGCCTGAACAACTGTGAGACCCGTGCCTGTAGTTGTTGCTAATCCGGCTCCCTGATAGTTTCGCAGTTCGTCTATCAATGCCAAACCTGCATCAATATTACCCTTGTAAATATTAGCTTCGGCCTGCATCAGCACATTCTCTTCATACGAACCAGCAATGTAAAGTTCGTGTGCGCCAATGTCTCTATTAACCATTATAATAACTTCTGGCACTCCTTTTCCTTTATTTACTAAAAGATAACGCGTATTGATACTCACTCCCCTGTCACCCGGAGCAACCCAGACTGGAATCTGAGTGAAATTGTTTGCGAAACGTTTATCTCCCGGCATGAAATCTTGAATCAACCGTTCACTCACCTTATTACCTCCGCCTCCGCTTGAAGCAGGGCCTACTGCTTGTGCAGCTGTATAAGCATTGGTTGGCAGAAGATTACCTTGGTCATCAGTGCGGATTGTAAAAGTATTGTCAGTCATTTCAATTCCATTTTTAGTTAAGGTCAAAATCTTATTCCATTGCTCAATGGTCATTTCTGCAGCGGGTGTATTAACCAAAATATTCCTTGCTCTCATAGTATTAATATTCCTTATCCATTCAGCAATAGTTGGTGAGTCTCCTTTTCCTTCTTTGCAAATACTTGGAATAAGCGCATCAATGACGTTTTGATAATCTGCGTTTCCGGATAACGACACTAATAATGTTTCCGCGTCACTGAAATTATTTTCAGCTTCTATTATTATTTCACTTTTACTTACGTACACATTATTGCGTGTATTGAACTCATCATTAATAATGCCGGCATAATACATAGAACCAATTCTACTATAGGCAAAACCTTTCCAGAAATAAGCCCAGGCCTTGATCGTATTCTTTTTTCCAATTGACATACTAATTTCATCAACATTGGCCAGCACGCTGTTCATGGCACCGATTAAAGAATACATGAATGTCCATTCGTAAGCCAGTGGATTGTTTTGTGAAGAAGGAATATTGATACTTCGTAAATAATTCTTTTGTCCTTGCGCATTGATCGATTCACTAGTGCTTCCATTATCAAGAATAATTCGGTCGGGACTATAAAGTTCAACTGGCACGAAGGGTGACCCTACTATATCCCCCATGCGCTCGTGGTAGTTTACAATGATTGCAAAGAAATAGGAACCAAATTTTGTTCCTTGAAACCCATTCAGGTACAGTGCACCCTGAGCCAAAGAAATAATGCCCTGCTCATTCCGCACACTCTCTGGTGTTGGCTGATTCGGGTTGGTTATATCCAATTGATCCTGACATCCTGATGTGATGACGAACATAAAAATCAATGAGATTCGAGTGATATTTTTCATAGCATTAAGATTATAGACTAATAAAAAATGTAAATTGATATGTGCGAAAATTTGGCATAGTACCATTGTCAATACCTCTGAAAAGGGAGTTCCTTGAAGAATAATTAGTATTTGCTCCATATGAACTAATCTCCGGATCCATTCCAGTATATTTTGTTATTGTCCATAGATTTCTACCCGATAAAACAAGCTGAAGTCTGTTGATTTTTTGAATGGTAAAGAGTTTGGCAAAATCAAGACCTATCGAAACGTTCCTTAGCCTAACAAAAGAAGCATCTTCCACAAAATAATTTTTATCCCAATAAGTGTTATTATACACTCCTCTATAAAATGCCGACCATGCACCTGTTTCACCATTAATAGTTATTGGTTTTTCATAATCTGAATGAACCCCATCGCGGTACATCCATTGTTTTGTATAATTCATTAAATGGTTGCCCTGAAGCCAATCCACCTGAAAAGAAAAGGTTAGAAAATTTCGATAAGAAATATCATTAATAAAGGTCATCATGAAATCAGGATTGGGATTACCCAAGCCATACCGGTCAGGAGTTATGTAAGGTTGCTTAGAACTTTTGTTAACTACCCATCCATTACTGGCCACAGTAAAATTGGATTGTTGTGAGGGATCAATGAAAGGTTCCCCATTAGGGTTCTTTTGGTCCACACTATTCAACATCAGCCATCCATATAATTGACCTACTGGCTCACCAGCTTTTAGAATTCGATTCCCTACTATAATTTCATCGCCCTTTACCTTCGATATAATAGAGTTTTGTTGGCTGTAGTTTGTAGTAAGATTCCACGTCACCTTTGACCCTTTAAACATAGAAGCGTTCAAAGAAACCTGCAATCCTTTGGATTCAAGTGATATGGCATTGTCAAGCAATGTACCCACTCCGGTAGATGGTGCCGCATCCACCCTGAAAATAGCGTTTTCGGTAGTCCGTGTCCAATAGGAAATGGAAGTTTGAAAATTTCTCAGCCAATCACCCTTTAGTCCTTCAAACATAATATCGGTTCCAACTTCAAATTCTTTTGACACTTCAACATTAAGATTAGCATTGCTTTGATCGGCAGGAATATAAAGTGCATTCGTAGCGCCAAGCGCTCTAGACCCTAGGGTTACATATCGGTCGAAAGGCCGGGGTTGGATGCCCGCTTCACCATAAGCAGCCCTTACTTTCCATTCTAAAATAGCGTTAGAAATTCCGCTGTTATTCCAAAAGTCCAAGCCAGAAAGTCTGAAGAATCCATCTGCTCTTGGAAAAGTAAAAGGTTTTGATCCTTTGCCAAAGGCGGAAGAATAGTCACTTCTAAAGCCACCGGAAACGCCTGCAAGATCACCATATTCAAAGCGCTGATTAATTAGGTAGCCGAAGGTTACAAATCTTTCCTTATAATCCTGATATACACCGAATGTTGTTCCCTGTATGGAAGTGAGGGGTGGCGCAACAGGCATACCCAATGCATAGTTCTCGTATTTTTTTGAGGCATCACTTCTATAGTCATAGGATAATTGAGTAGTCGCTTTAATTGGTATTTTCAAATTAAAGTCCTTCTCAAAATCAAATCGCAAAAAGGCTGTGGTTTTAAGGTTCTGAAAAGTTTGATTATTATAATTTGTGGTTATCTCTCCGGTGTTGTCCACATCATTATTCCAATATGACCAGGTGAATGCATTAACAGAGTTTTGATTTAGGGATTGATTCTGGACTTCATGCCTTAAGTTTCGATCCTGATAATTAATGCCGTACAGCAGGTCAAGATCAAGATATTTCGGAAACGAATATGTTAGATTAAAACTCTGAAGTATATCAATCTTATTGTCAAGTGTGGACGAGTACTGCCATTGATAATTTGGATTGAATTGCAATAAACTGGACGCTTCTCCGTAATCGGCTCCGTAATTTCCTTCCATGTCTTTTCTATTGTAATCTGCAAAAGGCCGTGCATAAAGTATAGACCCAAAAATAATTCCTGTTCCGAAGTCTTGCTTCTCCTCCACGTTGATTGTGTTCTTATTATTAATCAGTCGTGTAATGGTTCTTAGATGAAGACTTCTGGCCAACTCAATGCCGAGGTTTAAACTCAGGTTTGTCCTGTCGTTGTACCCACTTCCATTAAATGTACTTTCTTGTCGAGTCTTGGATAGTGAGACATTGAAATCTGTTTTATCACTTCCTCCTGAGACCGCTATGCTTGTATTATAAGTATTTGCTGGTACGAAGAAAGTTTTGAAATGGTCAAAATATTGAAGGTTTTGGTCATATGGTTTGTCAAACTTCACACTGGGATTAAGCGGGTCGTATCCAATATTACTATTGTAGAGTAAGGTGGCTGGGTCTAGCATTAATAATGTAGAGGTATCACCGGCAACAGTCACTTCATTTTTGTAATTAGTAGTAAATCCATGAAGCTGAGCTTTTCTAACTCCACCTACGTTTAACATTTTATTGTTTGCAAATCCCATTGAAAAATCAATTTTAATTTGCCCGCTCTTACCTTTCTTCGTAAAAATTTGTAGCACTCCATTAGCACCTTGTGCTCCGTAAATAGTTGCAGCAGCTGCACCCTGAATTACTTCAACTTTTTCAATGGAATTCGGGTCTATGCTACTTAAGAGAGTTGCCCCCATTTGTACACCATCCACCAGAATCATGGGCATAGTTCCACTATTGATTGTATTGATTCCTCGTAATACAATACTCATTTCCGAACCAGGGGTTCCACTGATGGAGGAAATTTGTGCACCCGGTATTCTTCCCACCAGTGCTTGATCAATGCTGGCTGTTGGAACTATTGGAAGTTTATCAGTTGTGACTGATTCAACGGCAAAGGCTAGTTTTCTTTTTTCAGTTGGCACGCCCGTTCCCGTTACCACCACTTCAGACAGCTGAGTGATGTCCACTTCAAGGCTTACATCCAGTATTGATCTTTCACCTAACTCAACTTCAATGGTTTTAAATCCAATAAATGAAAAAACGAGGCTACTGGTTGAGGTTGGTACTTGTAATGAATAAATACCATCTACATCAGAGACTGTTCCTACTGCTTTTCCCATGCTTAGAATGTTAACGCCTGGAATTGGCGAATTGTCTTCTGCTGAAGTTACTTTGCCTTGGACCAGCCGGTCTTGGGCGGCAGCGCCAATACATAGCATTAATGCAAACCCCAATCCTAAACCTTTTATCTTGGTTGATATTGAAAAACCCAAAGCGGTTTTCATAAATCGGCAATCATTAGCTTTCATGGTTACAGGGTTAAAGAGTCATCACTAAAATTTTTTAATCCATTTGATTCGAATGCTTTCCGGACAAGTTCAGCGGAATTACTTGCATCAAACTTTTTCAATAAACTTCTCCGGTGCGTTTGAACGGTATGAAAACTGATCTTGAGCATTAAGGCAATTTTGCGGGTAGAAAACCCTTGTCCAATTAGTTCTAGAATACTTTTCTCCTGTGGGGTTACTGGCTTCATGTTCGATTTATTTTCGACTAAAATTTGTTAGCCAAAATTGGGGAAGCCAAGCTCCTCATGCCTATCTCTAATGATACATTTTTTGATATAATTGATACAAAGCTTGCCCTTGTCACCTAATTTCCTGCCTTTTTAAGCAAAACCAAATTAGTACCATCAAAAGTCCTATGATTTCTTCTTGAGTTGTAACTGCTCTTAGTCAACATTATGTTTGCACCTGGATTGAGTTTCTCCTAAGTTTGGAATATGCCTTGTTTAGCCCCAATTTTAGAGAGCAAGTAAATTTATGGCTTCTCAAATAGCAGGATTCGAATTTGATGTATTCATCAGCTACCGCCAAAATGATAACAAATATCTTTCCGGGGAAGGCGAGGGTTGGGTAACTGAATTTGTGGCCAACTTAAACCTTGAACTTGAAGCCACTGTAAAAGGGAAAGTGGATGTCTATTTTGATAAAAATCCGCACGTTGGTATTCAGGACACTCACAATGTAGATGAGTCCCTTGCTGGTAAATTGAAATGCCTAATCTTCATTCCAATAGTTTCTCAAACCTATTGTGACCCTGAAAGCTTTGCATGGCAACACGAGTTTCTTGTTTTTAACAAAATTTCAGCAACTGATAAATTCGGCTCAAGCGCTAAACTTCTAAATGGAAATGTGAGCAATCGTGTGCTTCCCATTCGCATCCATGAACTTGATACAGATGATATTACCAGCATTGAAAAGGAATTAAATGGTAAACTCAGACCCATTGATTTTATTTTTAAATCGTCAGGGGTTAACAGACCCTTACAATCATCGGAAGACGACCCGTTGAAGAATTCTTACAAGATTTTGTATCGCGACCAGATAAACAAAACAGCCAATGCGATAAAAGATATTATCTATGGGCTTAAGAGTTTCGAAAAATCTTCTTCACACGTTGCTCAAACAAAGGCAAAACCGATATCCTCTATTTATTCCGGATCCGATCAACCAAGTATTAACTCAAAATCAATTGCTGTTTTACCTTTTGTTACAACACATAAATCAGATGAAGAAAAGGAAAATTACCTTGGTGATGGATTGGCTGAAATCCTTATAAATTCACTAACAAATATTAAAGGTTTAAAAATAGCTTCACGATCATCCTCCTTTCAATTTCGGGGCGATACGATTAACCCAGAGAATGTGAATGAAAAACTCGGTATAGGTACAATTATCGAGGGTAGTATTGATCTTCACGATGAAGATATTGTCATTTCAATTCAGGCAAATAATACTGGAAAAGTATTTTGGGCAGAAACCTTTGAAGGTAAAATAGGTGATCTTTTCAAAACGCTTCAGGAAATTACATATAAGATAGCAGAAAAACTTAACGTGGTGATTCGTGACGGTGAGCGAAGTCTTATTAATAAAATCCCAACGCAAAACATTAACGCATACAAGTTGTATTTGCAAGGGAAACATTATTGGTATCAACAAGGAGAGAGCTTGCTGAAAAGCTTATCCTGCTTTGACAAAAGCATAAATCTTGATCCTCAATTTGCATTGGCTTATGTAGGCTTGGCCGACACGTATATTTTACTCGGTTATTACAATCTCAATCCCTTTAATGAGGCAATTAAAAAATCAAAGGAGGCTGCATTAGTTGCCTTGGAAATTGACCCCACTTTACCTGAAGCATATTCGGCACTCGCTTTTATTGCAATGTGTTATGAATGGAATTGGCCGGATGCAGAACAAAATTTTAGCAAAGTCTTTGCATTAAACCCAAACAATCCGACATCTCGTGAAAGGTACATACGATACCTTGATCAGATTACAAATAACTTTGAAGAAGCAGAATCAGAACCACTGTCAACCATTCCTTATTTTTTACATGCATATGCCCTACTCCACCGGGGAAAATTTGAGGATGCTCACAAAGCAGCACAGAAAGCAATAGATCAAGATCCTAATTCTTTTATGGCACAACGCGCTTTGGGGTTAAGTTATTTGGGTCAGGAAAAATATGACCTTGCCATTGAAGCTCTTTTGGTTGCCGCACGCTTATCAAATCGGCACCATTGGCTTTTGTTTGAGTTAATGGGAGCGTACATCACATGTGGTAAACACGAAGAAGCTATAGCAATCATGGAAGAAGCAATGTCCACATCCAATATGCTTCCTGCAAAAATTTTTGATTCATACTTTCCTTCAGGAGTATAATCTATTTGATAACAAGTCAGGATTAAAACCTGAAGAAAACAAATTTGCTAAAACCCAGTCCGATCGATACGGAATTTCAAAAAATGAAATTATTTATTTGGGTTGGAAGTAGGTTGATTACTAAGCATGACCGTGGCTGTTAATATTCCGCGACTTCTTTTCCATAAGTCGAAGCTGGTATCACGCGTATAACAAACAAATTCTTCCTGGTCTTTGGCTGTGGTTGAAATAGCGATGAAGGTTCCGGGTAAATCAATTCCTCCACCCTTAAGAATTTGACGTACTTCTTTCTTACCGTCAACAATAACTGTATCTATAGCCAGTTTCTTAGGATTTTCTTTAATGAACTTCTGATAGCTGCTTGCAATTAATTCCCGATCCTCTCTGGTTACAATTCGCTCAAAGCCCATAAAGAATGGGTTCCTAACAACAAAATTTAATTTTGAGAGATCAAACTCAAGCCATCCATTTCTCATTTCAGATTCCAGAACAATGCTTTGCTGAAGTAAGTCCTTACCCGGTTGATTAGTTATGGGGTCAACTTCATAAAATCGGACTCTCATTTTAAATGAAGGAAGATTGTTTCTGAAAATTCTAATTTGTGCTTTGTTCAAGTAAACCGGAAACGAGAATTCGGGATTCGCATTTTGATTTATTAAAATAGCTAATGCAGCTCCAGCTGATATTGTATCTGTCTCTAATACGCCACCCCGTGATCGATCATTCCCAAATTCAAAATACTTATTGGACTCACCCTTTGTTTTAACTTCCACATCATTAAGATAAATAGTATGTTCTGATAAGGATACCAGTAAACTATTTTGTTTTGCATCAGCAACAGCAAAACGTTTACTCACATATCCAAGCGCTGAAAATAAAATAGAATCTGGCTGATGCCTTACAGGAATGCTCACAGCAAAACTTCCGTCTTCATTGGAAATCGTTCCGACCGTTGAATTCAAAATACCAATGTTCACATAAGGAATTGGGCGATTATTAGTATCAACCACCTTACCTTGAATAAGAATCTGCGAATTAGCAAGTTGAGAAACCAAAAGGAATATGAGTGTTCGGATCATGAATAACTATTTGAGAAATAGATGCAAGTCAGAGTACAATAGTTTGACTTCTCTAAAAACAAAAGACCTCAAACTGAGTTGAGGTCTTTAATATTATAAAGGAAGAAATCTTATCCCAACTTGTCCAACACATCCATTACTTCTTTCACATGAACACGACTGGTTTCTAACAGTGCTTTTTCTTCACTGTTCAAATCCAATTCAATTACTTTTTCAATACCATTTTTACCTAGTACTACTGGCACTCCGAGGTAGCAATCCTTAATGCCATACTCGCCATCTAACTGCATACATACAGGCAAAATTCTTTTTTGGTCTCTCACAATCGCCTCCACCATTTGTGCAGCAGCCGAACCCGGTGCATACCACGCTGAAGTACCCATTAACTTAACTAATTCGCCACCGCCTACTTTGGTACGCTCAATGATTGCATTCAATTTGTCTTTGCTTATCAATTCCGTTACCGGGATACCAGACACCGTTGTATATCTTGGAAGGGGAACCATCGTATCACCATGGCCTCCTAATAAAAGAGCTTGAATATCTTTTGGAGATACATCCAATGCTTCGGCTAAAAAAGCACGGTAGCGAGCTGTATCTAAGATACCTGCCATACCCATTACTTTTGTCCGTGGCAATTTTGAAGTAATGTGAGCCTGATAGGTCATTACATCCAATGGATTGGACACCACAATGATGATGGCATTGGGTGAATGCTTCACAACATTCTCAGTAACTGATTTTACAATACCTGCATTGGTATTAATCAAATCATCACGAGTCATACCTGGCTTGCGAGGCAACCCTGAGGTTATCACTACTACTTCGGAGCCAGCCGTTTTCGAATAATCATTAGTTGAACCAATCGTGCGACTATCATATAAATTGATGGGAGCTTTTTGCCAGATATCCAACGCTTTGCCTTCTGCAAAACCCTCGCGTATATCGACCAGAACAATCTCATTAGCAATTTCTTTGTATGCAAGAACATCCGCACAAGTGGCGCCTACGTTTCCGGCACCTACAACAGTTATTTTCATAATATTAGATGGATTAAGTAACTAGAATCGAGTGGCAAATTTATACGCATCGCAATGAAAGAAAAAGATATTGCCTATTAAATATGGCTGATTGAGAAAGTTATTATGCTATGGGTTGAATCGGTAAGTCGAAAACGGTTATCAATCCGATGCCCCGCCACCCATACAATCTCCCCGCTCGACTCAAGTACTGTAACAGAATCCTTCTCGCCCAGTGAAATCTTTCGGTCAATCAAGAAATCGCTGATTTTCTTTCGTTGTGTCATCCCCAAAGGATAAAACGAGTCACCTGCCCTCCACTTTCGCCACACAAGGGGGAATGAAAGTTTTTCTAAATCTAAACTGGCCTCATTCAAATTACCGGAGGGTTGAGTGTTGTCTGATTTGAACATCTCAATACTCCAAGGGCCTAACATAGCTGAGTCTTGCCCCTGCTCAATTGAGACTTCAGTCCAATTATTATCAATGGGTGTTAACTCAAGAAAATCGCGATCAACAACCAACCTATGCGAATGAGTAAGAAATTGTTTACCTGACTGACCAGGCAATGCCTGCACAATATCCTCGCACGTAGAAAACCTGAAACCATAATCTTTGATACAATGCCATAACCTTGCGGGACTATCTGGAAATTCAAGACCTCTCTTTTTGATTTTAATTATAGGATTCTCGTTAAAAAGATTTTCCTTTTTCCATACCTCAAGATCATTCTCTAATAGACTGAACTCGCTCCTAATTTTTGATAATGTCTCTTTAATCGTTTCTTCAAAGGAAGGGTTCAGCTTTTTAAAAGCAGGAACAATATGATGGCGGATAAAATTACGCTGATAATCATCAGAGACATTGCTACTATCCTCGCGCCAGGCTATTTCATGCTGAACCGCATAATTTTCAAGATCCGTTCGGGTTGCAAACAACAAGGGTCGGATCAGATTTCCACTTTTGGCGGAGATACCCGTCAATCCTTCTAACCCGGTGCCACGAGCCAGGTTAATAAGCACAGTCTCAATGGAATCATTCAAATGATGGGCAGTAACTAGATATTGAAATCCGTTTTGATCAAGCAACTCATTAAACCACGTGTAGCGTAAATCCCGCGCAGCCATCTGAATAGACAATTTGTTTTCAGTGGCATAATTATTGGTTTCAACGCGCTGAGAAAAAAAAGGAATCTTGTTTTGAATGCACCAATCTTTTACGAACTGTTCATCCTGATCAGAGTCCTCACCCCGCAATTGAAAATTGACATGCGCAACACTAAGCGAATAGCTACACGATTGGAACAAATGAGCCATCACCATCGAATCGTGGCCACCACTCACTGCCAGCAGCAGGCGGTCAGCTTCAACCACGCCCAATTCTTCAAGATGCTTCAGGAATTTCTCTTTCACCGTTCAAAGTTACTACTTCGCTCTCTACAAAATCAGTTAATCCATGTTGCGATGATTGCAGAATCAACATTCGCCAAGCTATTGAGGCTATGCTTCGTAGCACACTGTAAATTTATCTATTTTTGAGCCTCATGAACCGTTTTACTTTAATTATACTATTACTCCTTGTAGGCACAATGTCCTACGCTCAGAAGCGGGTTAAGCTCAAGAAAGCTGATGACTTGATTGGTGGAGTTAAGGACGGCAAGCGATTCGATCGGGTAATTGGTAATGTGGTGTTTGTTCAAAATAAAACCACCATCTATTGTGATTCAGCTCACTTCTTCAAAGCTGAAAATAAAATTGACGCCTTTGGAAAAATTCATATTACGGAAGGTGACTCAGTAGATGTTACTTCACGCGGGTTATCGTATGATGGTGACAAGAAAATTGCCTACCTGCGCAAAAATGTGGTGTTCACCAAACTTGGGATTGCGAAACTCTATACTGACTTTCTGGATTATGATCGCACGAAAAATGAAGCGCGATACTTTAATGGTGGCAAGTTGGTTGACACAACCAATGTGCTGGTTAGCAAAAAGGGATATTACGATATTCGAACAAACTTAGCATCGTTTAAAAAGGATGTGGTTGGAGAAAATCCTGATTACACGCTGAAGTCGGATACACTACAATACAATTCAAAAACTAAAATTATTTACTTCCGTGACCTCACTACCATTACTGATAAGGAGGGTGCCGAAGCAGTCTACAAAAGCGGATTCTATAATACCAATCTAAAAGTTTCCAACCTTAATATAGGCATAATTGAAACTGCTGAATACAAGATTAAAGGCGATGAATATTTTATAGATGATGCAACAAAAATGTATCGCGCCAAAGTAAAAGTGGTTATGACTTCCAAAGAAGAAAACATGATCATCTATGGCGATAATAGTTTTTATAACAAGAAAACCGGTATCTCGAAAGTGTATGGAAATGCTTATGTGGCAAAAATTGGAGATGATCTTGATACACTCTATATAAGTGCCGACACTCTTGTTTCTATTGAAAACAAAGACCCCCGGAAGAAAAGGTTGTTGGCTTATAATAATGTGAAAATTTTTAGAGATGACTTACAGGGTGTAGCCGATTCGCTGGTATATCAGTCTGCTGATTCTACCATTCATTTTTTCACTGAACCTATTTTATGGAGTGATGGAAACCAGATGACTGCTGATTCAATTTATATGCTTCTTAAGAACAAAACCATCGACAAGTTGTACATGGTTGGAAATTCCTTTGTGGCTTCACAGGATTCACTCAAGAATTTTAATCAGATTAAAGGACGAAGAATGATTGCCAATTTTGATTTAAGCATGATCAATCATGTAATTGTAGAAGGAAATGGTGAAAGTATTTTTTACGCGCTGCAAGAGGAAGAAATTGAAAAAGACAGCGCGAAATACCTTCTAACCTTTACTGTTGGAATGAACAAAATGATTTGTAGTAATATGCGCATCAACTTCGTGAAGGGAAAAGTAAACAATGTGACTGCCTATGTGATGCCTGATGCTTCCTTTATCCCACCCTTAGAAATCAAAGAAGCTGACAGAAAGCTGAAAGGCTTTGTTTGGAAAGGAGAAAGGCGACCAATTCGTGAAGATGTTGTAAAAAATCAGCGGTAACGATTAACAATATTAAAAAATTGTGAATTCTATTATTTTTTTTTCAATTCGATAGGTAAAAAATACATTTTATAATACCTTTTCACTTGAATTAGTGTATCTGGTTATGAAATCATGGGTTTTCATCGTTGTTTTACTGATGATCAGTCTTCCCGGACTGACCCAAAATTTTGAGCTTCTCGATAAACAAGAGAACTTTCAAGCAAGCGTAGGAGAAACCTTTCGAATTCCACTAAAAATTAAGAATACCTCCGATAAGCCTCAGTTTTACATCATCAGGAAGGTTCAATCTGATTTAACTTCAACACAAAAAGGATATTTCTGTTTGGATAAAAAGTGTCTTGAAACCACTATTAATGAGTTTTCAAAACGCATTGAGCCAGGTGAAACTATCCAACAACTGGTTTATACTGTTGAAAGCGGCATGTTGAGTGGACAAAATTCTGTTAGGTTTCAAGTATTCCCCAAGGGAAGTCCTCATGAAATAACTGAATATTCAGTATCAATCGCGATAAGCGAAAAAACCGAAAAACCCGTATTATTTCAATCTAAAGACATTACTATCCAGGATGTTTATCCTAATCCGGTTCAAGACCATGCATTTGTGGATTACCGTATCCATAATGAAAATGTGAAAGCAAAATTGATTATTCACAACATTTTGGGTAAACCAATGAATGAATTTGACCTTCCAACCTCAGAAACCCGCGTTAAACTCCAAACAGAAGAATTTACGTCCGGGATATACTTCTATACCCTTTATCTGGACAATAGCGGGGTGCTTACCCGAAAGCTAATCGTTAGAAAATAAAGCTTTAATTTTATCGTTTTCTGGACGAAACCTCAAATTGCTAATTTACCCCTCTATCGTATATTTGCAGGCTTAAACATTGGGTAACCTGAATATTTTCACGTTTAGGTACGCTTTTTTAATTAAAACATGAGATTTAGCCCGTTAGCCACATTTGTAGTAATAGCCTTGCTCACATCCTCTTGCAGTAATTTCCGGAAACTGGAAAAGAGCGAAGACTGGCGTGTGAAGTACGAAGCGGGGCTTAATTATTTCGCAAAGAAAGACTACTATCACGCATCTATATTATTTGAATCCATTTTGCCTATTGTTAGAGGTTTGCCAGAAGGTGAAAAAGTGGAATTCAATCTTGCTTACTGCCAGTATTACGAAAAACTATACTTGCTTGCTTCCGATCAGTTTAGAACTTTTTACGAAACGTACGGACGAAGTTCGTTCGCACAAGAAGCCAACTTCATGTATGCTTATTCGCTTTATGTATCCTCACCAGATCATAATAAAGACCAAAGTAGTAGTATTGAGGCAATGGCTGCTATGCAGAACTTTCTAAACCGTTATCCGGGAAGTCAGTTTATGAATCAGGCCATTGAAGTGATTACGGTAAGTCAGCAAAAGCTTGAACGGAAAGGATTTGAAAATGCACGGCATTACATAAAACTTAGGATGTATGGTGCTGCGGTGGTTGCGTTCGATGATTTCAAAAAGAATTTCCCCGATTCAAAATATCTTGAGGAGACAGCTTACTTAAAAGTTCAGGCTGAGTTTGAACTTGCTAAAGTGAGCATACCAACGAAGCAGCTTGATCGCTACACAACCACGGTCGAGTACTACAAAGAATTAGTAGATAATTTTCCGAATAGTCCGTTTCTAAAAGATGCCGAACGTTACTATTCAGAAAGTTTAGCACAAGTAAATAAATTAAAAAAATATAAAATCTAAATTATGGCTATTCAACCTTCAATTGTAACCCGCGATGTTGATAAGATTGCAGCTCCAACAGGAAATTTATATGAGTCTGTTGTAGTGATTTCAAAACGCGCACGCCAGATTGCAGTTAATCTGAAAGAAGAATTAAATAATAAACTTGCCGAGTTTGCTACAACGGTAGATAACCTTGAAGAGGTTTTTGAAAACCGTGAGCAAATTGAAATCTCTCGTTATTATGAGCGGATGCCTAAACCAACCTCTACTGCTATTGAGGAATTTTTGGAAGGGAAGTTGAATTATCGTTTGCGTTCGGAAACTGAAATTCCTGTAGAAGCAAAGGCTGAATAAGCATGCTTTCCGGAAAGAGAATTTTGCTAGGCGTAAGTGGTAGCATTGCTGCTTATAAGTCAGCCATTCTTGTCCGGTTATTAGTAAAAAGTGGAGCCGAAGTAAAAGTTGTGATGACTGCTTCGGCTCGCGACTTTATAACCCCTCTTACTCTTTCAACACTTTCTAAAAATCCTGTTCTTACTCATTTTACTAAGGAGCAAGGCGAATGGAATAACCATGTTGAGTTAGGTCTTTGGGCCGATGCTTTCGTGATTGCACCAACCAGTGCCAACACCTTGGCTAAAATGGCCAATGGCGTTTGTGACAATCTTTTGTTGGCCGCTTATCTTTCCGCAAGGTGTCCGGTGTTTTTTGCGCCTGCTATGGATTTGGATATGCTTCAACATCCTTCGACAAAACAAAACTGTGAGAAGCTAGTTGCATGGGGTAATCATCTCATTCATCCCACCCATGGCGAGTTAGCCAGTGGATTGGTGGGAACAGGTAGAATGGCCGAACCCGAAGAAATACTTACTGCACTTGAGGAGTTCTTCAATGAAAAACCATTGCAAGGAAAAAAGGCAATGGTTACTGCTGGGCCTACACACGAGGCGATTGATCCTGTGCGTTTTATCAGCAATCATTCCACTGGCAAAATGGGATTTGCCATTGCCGAACAATTAGCAGAACAAGGAGCAACTGTTACATTGATTACAGGGCCCACCTATCTCTCAAAAGACTTAAGGGGAATAAAAGTAATACCGGTTAACTCAGCTGATGAGATGTATGACGCTTCGATAGCCAGTTTTAAAGACGCTGATATTTCGGTACTTTCAGCTGCCGTAGCAGATTACAAGCCAGTTCAAAAAGCAGATCAAAAAATTAAAAAGAAAGATGATGCGCTAACGCTTGAACTGGTTAAGACCAAAGACATAGCTGCCGAGTTGGGTAAACTAAAAACAAATGGTCAGTTTATTGTTGGCTTTGCGTTGGAAACGGAGAATGAACAAGCGCACGCAGAAAAGAAATTGACTTCTAAGAATTTTGATCTAATCGTGCTGAATTCCCTTAATGACAAGGGTGCTGGCTTTGGCCACGATACCAATAAAATCACCATTATTGATTCCAATAAGAAATCGCAAGAATTTACTTTGAAATCTAAGAAAGAAGTTGCGCGAGACATCGTTACTATGATAATCAAACACCTGCATGCGTAATTTTTTGCTTTTCACTTTTATACTGGCACCCTGCATTCTGGCTTCTGCGCAAGAACTCAATTTTAAGGTCACCGTTAATGCAGATCAAATTCAGACCTCCGACCGAGCCGTATTTAAAGATATGGAACGCTCCTTCGCCAATTTTTTGAATACACGAAAGTGGACAGGAGATTCATTTAAAAATTATGAGAAAATTAACTGCACGCTGTTTCTCAATATTTCTAAAATGCCTTCCATTGGAAATTTTGTTGCCAACATGCAGGTAACAGCAGCCCGACCCGTGTATAATAGTAATTACGAAACTGTACTTTTCAATTTTGCCGATCGTGAGTGGGAATTTGAGTACATCGAATCCTTGCCCCTGGAATACAATGACAATACCTATATGACCAACCTTACTTCCATGTTGGCATACTATGCGTATATCGTGCTGGCCATGGATTACGATTCGTTTAGTGAATTAGGTGGAAATGCATTTGTACAAAAGGCGCTTATGGTTGTTAACAATGCTCAATCTTCGAATCGGGAGGGATGGGCAGCGCTGGGTAGCAATCGCAATCGCAATGCCCTTGTAACCGATCTTACCAATCAGCAAATGGTTGAACTCAGAAAAAACACCTATCGGTATCATCGGCTTGGATTAGATGTTTTTGATAAATCGCCAGATGAAAGCCGGAAAGTTATTTTGGAGGTTCTGAAAAACGTTAAAACTGTATGGACCACCTACCCTACTTCAATTTTGATGATTTCATTCTTTGACTCCAAAGCCACTGAGCTTGTCAATATTTTCTCAGAAGGCGATCTTTCTGTTAGGCGGGAAGCATTTGATATCCTGACTTCTATTGACTCAAAAAGGAATATTTATCAAAAAATAATTTCTAACTAGTAAGTTTCTTAGCCCTGCTAATTAATTTACAGGTCTAATCCACAGATTCCTTCATGCTCACGCAACTCACCATAAAAAATTATGCACTCATAAAACACCTGGAGTTTAACCCTTCGGGCAATTTGAATGTGATAACAGGTGAAACCGGAGCGGGCAAATCCATTATGCTTGGTGCGATGGGTTTATTGCTTGGCAATCGTGCCGATAGTAAAACCTTGTGGGATGAAAACGAGAAATGTGTAACCGAAGGAATATTTGATATCTCTGCCTATTCACTCAAAGAATTATTTGAAACTGAGAATCTGGATTATGAAGCGCACACGGTAATCCGAAGAGAAATAAGTCCTGCCGGCAAAAGTCGGGCATTTATCAATGACACACCTGTAACATTAGATGTGATGCGTAAGGTAGGCTCACATTTAATGGACATTCACTCGCAACACGAAACCCTTGAGTTAGGAAGCAAATCCTTTCAACTCAATTTGATCGATTCGTATGCCGCAAATCAAGAACTAAAGGAATCGTATTCTGCAGCCTGGAGGAAGTTTTGCGTAACGGAGCAAACATTTAATTCCCTAAAAGAAGAATCCATTCAACTTAAGAAGGAATCCGATTTTGTTTCTTTTCAATTAGATGAGTTAGTAAAAGCCGATTTACAAATTGGCGAACTTGAAAAATTAGAATCAGACCTTAAAATTTCCGAACATGCCGAGGAAATCAAAACCCAGTTCAACTTAATCATTGATCAGTTAGATAAATCAGAATTTTCGGTTAACTCCTCGTTGCTTGCTATTCGTAATCAATTACAATCAGTTTCCGACTATTCAGAGGAATATACTCAACTATTAAAACGTATTGAAAGCACACGCATTGAGCTTACGGATATTTTAGAAGAGATTGAAAATGCAGAAGAAAAAATTGAATTCGATCCACAACGAGCAGAAGAAATTAAAGATCGGGTTGGGTTAATCTATCAACTTCAGCAAAAGCATAGACTTCAACATGTTGATCAATTGATTGCTCTACAAGAAGAACTTCAGATAAAAGCTGACAAAACAAATAATCTTGATGATCTGCTTAAGCAAGCAAAGGAGAATCTAGCGAAAGCAGAAAAAGAATTAACTCAATCAGCCAACGCACTTAGTAAATCGCGACAAAAAACTTTTGTTCCTCTTACCAAACAACTTACTCAACTACTAAAAGAGTTAGGCATACCGAACGCACAACTTGATATTGAACATACCGCCATCGCACCCAATCCAAAAGGTGCAGACTCGGTAGAAATTCTTTTCAGTGCCAACAAAGGAATGGCACCACGCCCTTTAGTTCAGGTTGCTTCGGGTGGTGAATTTTCGCGCGTGATGTTTAGCATTAAATATGTGATGGCTGAGAAAGCTGCGCTACCAACTCTTATTCTTGATGAAATAGATAGCGGTGTGTCGGGTGAAATTGCCATTCGATTAGGCGATAGAATGAAAGAAATGGCACAACGCCATCAAATCATCAGCATCAGCCATTTACCCCAAATTGCGGCAAAAGCCGATGCTCATTTTTTCGTTTATAAAGACAACTCTTCTGATCGCACAATCACCTCCATGAAAAAATTGAAGGAGGCTGACCGGATTACGGAAATCGCCCAAATGATTGGTGGTGCTAAACCTTCTGCATTAGCGCTTGAAAATGCCCGCGAAATGCTAAACCCTTGAGCTGCACGGCTCGTTAAGGTTTGATAAATAAATTATAATTTCTATTTTGTACATGAATGGATTGTCAGAAAGGCTATAATCCATTTAAAATGAAGTTTCACATTAATTATTTGAGATCATGAACATTTTTGTAGCCCGATTGAACTTTAAAACCCGCTCTGAAGAACTGGAAGCTGCGTTTGCTAAATTTGGTGAAGTGTCATCCGCAAAAATTGTAAAGGATCGTGACACCGGCCGCTCAAAAGGATTTGGCTTTGTTGAAATGCCCAACGATGCAGAAGCACAGCAGGCTATTGCCACATTAAATGAAACAGAATTGGATGGCCGCACCATTGTAGTGAAGCCAGCCAATCCAAAAGCCCCTACTGAGGGCAGTCAAGGATAGAATTCAAACTAACCCAATATTAAAAAGCGAGACCATTCATCTCGCTTTTCTATTTTAAGTAAAACATTCATTGTAATACCCTCTATGAATCTTTACTTTAGGAATCGTTCTAATTATTGAATTAATGAAAGAAGAAAGTTCAAGCGCAACATGGATAAAACAATTTGGTTTTGTGGCGGGGCCACTGTCCTTTTTCTTAGTACTCTTTCTTGTCGATCCTAATTTCATTTCACCAGGCGCTAATAAAGTTCTTGCGGTTGCACTTTGGATGATTGTGTGGTGGATTACCGAAGCCGCTCCAATTCCTATCACAGCTTTATTACCATTAATTGTATTTCCGGTGTTAGGGGTAATGAAAATGAGTGAGGCCGCTGCTCCCTATGCCAACCCCATCATTTTTCTTTTCATGGGTGGATTTATGATTGCCATCGGATTAGAAAAACACCGTCTGCATGAGCGCATTGCACTTAACCTTATTCGCATTACCGGAACTTCAGGGAATGGGATTATACTCGGGTTTCTGATTGCAACAGGTTTTATCAGTATGTGGATTAGCAACACGGCCACAGCTATGATGATGCTTCCCATTGCTATTTCCGTCATCACTTTATTACGTACCGAAAAAAAAAATAACCCGGAAGAAGAAACTGTAGGTGAACGAAATTTTGGGATTGGGTTAATGCTGGTGATTGGGTATGCCGCAAACATTGGTGGTGTAGGCACACTCATAGGTTCGCCACCTAATGTGGTTTTTGCTGGATTGCTCGATCAGTTTTATGATCAGAAAGTGCAATTTGGAAAATGGATGCTTATCGGATTACCTATTAGCATTGTGCTATTAACTGCATGCCATCTTGTTATCACTCGCTTTGTATTTCCGAACAATCTTAAAAAGATTCACGGAGCGGATGCATTGATCAAAAACAAACTAACCGAGTTGGGTTCTATACGCAAAGAAGAAAAATTAGTGATGATAATTTTTGGCCTTACTTCATCTTGTTGGATTTTTCAACAACCCATCAATTTATTGATAGGCTCCGACATGCTCAACGATACCAACATCGCCATGGCGGGCGGATCATTAATGTTTATCGTGCCGAGCAGTTTAAAAAAGTTTACTTTCCTGTTACATTGGCGAGATACAGAAAAACTTGCCTGGGGAATATTAATTCTATTTGGGGGTGGGTTGTGTCTCGCACAAGGATTGTCGAATGTTGGAGTCATTCAAGCAGTTGGTGCGCGCATTGCCGAACAAAGTAATTCAGTAAACTGGCTTCTATTGGGTTTGATCACCGCCTCCATCTTTCTTACTGAGGTAATGAGCAATGTGGCGCTGGTTCAAATTTTCATACCGGTCGTATTTGGTATCGCAACCAATCTAGGGATGAATCCCGTATTACTTGCTATGCCTGTAACACTTGGCGCGAGTATGGCCTTTATGTTTCCCGTATCAACCCCACCAAATGCCATTGTTTTTTCCAGCGGTCATATGAAAGTAAAGGATATGATGCGCGCGGGTATTGTACTTAATCTTCTTTCTGTACTGGTTATTTACTTAGCAACTAAAACACTTATTACCTGGGTGTTTTAAATAATTGTCAATTGCCAATGGTCAGTTAACAATTATTGCAACTCTTTATTCCTGCTTGCTTTTGGAAGCCTTTTCCATACAGATAATGGGTAGGCTAAAAAATTGACAATTGAAAAATTATCAATTGTCAATTAATCTTATCGCTTTTCCTCCTTCGCTTTTTTCTCTTCAATAAGGTATGAGAGGCCAAGACCCAAGCCACCGAAGATCAGGATCATTGAGAAATAGGCTACTTCCTCCATGTCAAATGCGTGGTCTAACCAATAGCCCATCAAGAGACCAATACCACCACCTGTTAATAACAAAGATGCGCGTAAAGCACCTGAGGTAAACCGCTCCCGCTTGAAAAGATCAGGACTCAATCCTTTATCAATGATTGTCATGCGTTCGATGTTCTCGAATTTGCGGATATAAACAATCATAACAAATGCACCTAACGTGATAATGATTGGCAACATGATGCCTAATACCGGAATTATTACTTCACCATCCATAAAAATATTATTTAAAGTTGCCTCTATGACGCAGGGTAAACCGGGTCGGTTACAGGGTGATCAAAACTTTCTTTAAGAATACTTGGGTTTAGGTGTCAAGACCGCTTTGAGCGGTCAGACACCTACTAGGGCGGTCTTTTAAGTTCTTCACTTAATATTAATTAGTATCTGTAACTTAGCTATCAAAACCTGCGTCCAAGAGCCGTGATCACACAACAGGAAGAATATTCGCTGATTGACAAGATTTTGGCGGGAGACCGACAACAGTATAGCATTCTGGTGGATGGCTATAAAAGCTACGCGTTTACCATTGCTTTTAAGATTTTAGGAAATCGTCCTGAGGCAGAAGAAGCAGCACAGGACGCCTTTATAAAGGCATTTCAGTACCTGAAGACTTTTAACCGTACTGCTAAATTTAGTACCTGGCTCTACCGGATTGTGTTTAATACGGCCATTAGTTACAAGCGTAAAAGCAAACCAGCTTTTCAAAGTATTGAAAACACGATTGTGGAATACTCAGACAAAGCTGACAAACAAATGGAACGCGATGACAAGCAACATTACGTAAGCAAGGCGATGGAAAGTTTAAATGAAGCTGATCGGTTAGCCATTCAACTCTTTTATATAAAAGAGTTTTCGTTGGAGGAAGTGGCTGAAACGATGGGGCAAAACATGAACACGTTGAAAGTGCGCATTCATAGGGCTCGACTTAGACTAGCCGATGAATTAAAGAAATTATTAAAAGAAGAAGCATTAACTTTATAGAGATATGAAGAAGTTATCAATAGAAATAGAAGAACAACTACTTCGCTACCTGGATGGCGAGTTGGATGCTCAAGCCAGACAAACACTCGAAACTGAAATTCATACTTCAGAATTATTGAGCGCACGATTGGAAGAATTGCGTTTAGTTCAATCCGTTCTTATTCAAAAGGCACGATTAGAAACTCCTTCCAAGAACTTTACCATGAAGGTAATGAGTGGCCTCGATACAAAACCTGTTACCTCTACTTTCACACCACGAAAAGGATTGTTGCTCTTTATAGGTTCCATCATTGCATCAGGAATTGCATTAGCATTGCTATCTGCAGGCGTTTTTGATGCGCCCACTGCACCACTGGTATTAGACTCACCTTTAAAAACAGATTGGTTAAAAGTGCCCTCTGTAAGTATTCCGTTTAACGGCAAAGTATTAGTGAATGGGATTTTGATTTTGAATTTAGCCCTAGCGTTTGTCGTCTTAGATCGAACCGTTTTAAAACCAATTTTTCAAAGAAGGATTTCTTCGGGGATATAGTCAGGTCGTAAGACCTGACTGCAAAACAGTTGATCTTAAGGTAGTTCTACAATCCAAATATCGCTGTACTCAGTATTACCTTTATATCCTAATCCAAAATACCAATATTTTTCTGATGAACCAGATGCTGCATCAAATCGTGGTGGGCCAGAAAAATTTTCAACCTTTTTCCAGTAATTAGAGGAAGGTTTGTACTTCCAATTCTCAATCCCGGCATCGTTAGAGCCTATCCAACCAAAACCAAAACAACCAAAGCCTCCGTAATTGAAACCGAAACCATCGGTGATCAGTTGACCAGGATAGCTTGCACGTTGTCTCCAACCTGATCCATCAAACTCCCAAAGTTCACTAACTAATGTACTATTGTTTTTGACACCTGCTACTAAGTAAGCTTTATTATCAATTACAAATGAACCTTGACCATAGATGGGGCCTCCTCCAAAGTCAGCCACTGGTTCCCATATTTCTAATTCAGGATCATATTGATAAAAATCATCAAGTGAAGTAATGCCATTGGCAATTCCACAACCAACATAAGCTTTGCCATTCAATACAAATGATACAGTGCCACTCCGTAACTGGCCTGGAAAAGGCGATTTCATAGTCCAACTATCAGAACCGGGATTGAATTCCCACAATTCATTCACTATGGCATTTTTGCCATACCCTAAGACAATGTATCCCTTATCACCAAGGGTAAAGAATTTATTCGCAAACCTGGCTTCGCCTGGAAAATCGCCAAGCTTTGTAACAGCTCCTGATTGTAAATCAACTTGCCAAAAATCTTTGTACACAACATTATCAAGAGAAGCTCCCAATCCAACATAAAGTTTGTCATTTATGATAAAGGATGTAGAACCGCGTCTACCAACAAAAGGTAAATCTTTCAATTTTCTCCATGCAAGCACATTGAAAATGATAGGATTTGATAAAGAAACCGAGTTAACACTAACACTAGTCGAATTTGCTCCACCGGAATTGGAAGGCACAATAAAATTAATCTTATTAAAATTAGCCGAAGTTACAGTAACATTCTTGTTATTGAGCTTTACTAAAACCTCCGATATATTTCCGAACCCGCTTCCTAATATTTCAACGGTATCACCAGCGAATCCCCATGATTTACTAAAATTTTCAATGACTGGAATAACAGAAATGTTTGAAGAAAAGGAGACTTCAATATCATCAATTCTCACTTTTAGGCTTTTGCCACCTCCAGAGCTCTCTAGTGGAAGAGCAACTTCAATTTGAGTTTCTGTTGCTGTGATAACGGGTGCATTAAGACCACCAATTGAAACAACTATTCTAGATGGATCTGAAACAAAATCAGATCCAAGGATGGTTATCTTACTACCCGCTGAAGCGGACGCTGGAGAGACTGATGTGATTGTGTGGGCACCGGCAGTAAATTCAATTTCATTACCTAAATAAAATTTATTATTAGCTATCACATACGCTAAGTAATAATATTTTCCACCTCGGTTAAGGCCATTTAAATTTGCTTCAAAAGAACCATTTTCACTCCTTTCGCCAAGGCTTATCATAGTTCCAGTTGTTTCAGAAACACTAACTGATGTTGACCAAATAAAACCATGATCACCTATTGGGGCAGAGCCTTTCACAGTTAATGCACCACCCAATGTTACGGATTTAAAAGTTATAGCGGATGGGGCATTTGTCTTTATGGATGGTAAAACAATTTCATCATCGTTTTTGCACGAAAAAAAAACTACTAGAACTAGGTAAATTTGACTTAGCTTCATAATTATTATATACGAGTTAACAAAGTAATTAGAATTTCTTTCATTTTGAAGATGTTTTGTTGCCCACTTGATAAACAAACCTATCTAACTTCAAAACAAAAAGGCATCCTCACGGATGCCTTTCAAATTAATTCCTATGTCCTACTAAGTAGCCCAGGTCTTTCCATTGCCCGCTTCGGATAATGGAATACACCCTTTATACGAACCCGGTACGGCTTCATATTGCAACACTTGGGTTGCACCAGGCTCGCTGGTAAAGAATCCCAACAGGGTAAGTTCTTTTGTTGTTAAAATGAAAGGTCGCTTAGCACTAGGGTCTTCCTTGCTCATTTTAAGCGCGGCTTCATTTTGTGCTTTCACATACTCAAGTTGTTTTTCAGGCTTGAGATAAATGAAGCTATCACCATTGGCTGATTTACACGCTGCATCAAACTCTGCAAGGCCTGCTAAATAATTATCCTGATCTTCTTTCGTATAACACTCCTTCAACATCTTGTCAATGAATCCCGGTACACCGGCATCCTTGGCACCGGGCGTGTCTGTTTTAGGTATAATAGTTTCTGCCAACTCACTTACCAACTCCGCTTGTTCTTTTGTAAAAAAATCAGGTGTGTAGGTAAGTTCTGGACTAGCCTTGCATCCTTGCAAAATTCCCGTAAGGGCACTTGCCGAAACTGCTGCGCCCATTAACAACGCTGTTTTGCGAAGGGCTTCTCTTCTATCGATGATTTTATTCATAGTCATTCAGTAGTTAGATGTTACAAATTACCTTTTTTTAATTCACTTACTGCATAGTCAGCTGCGCGCGCAGTAAACGCCATGTATGTAAGTGATGGGTTTACACAGTTAGCCGATGTCATGAACGAACCGTCTGTTACAAACACATTCTTACATGCATGCACCTGATTGTATTTATTGAGCACCGAAGTTTTAGGATCCTTACCCATTCGGGCTGTTCCCATTTCGTGGATTCCTAAGCCAATGCCGTGCTGCGATTTGCGATCATGCGACTTCACGTTTTTAGCACCTGCAGCTTCCAACATCTCTGCCGCATCGTTTGCCATGTCTATCCGCATTTTATAGTCGTTCTCTTTAAATTCTGTATCGAACAACAAGGTTGGTAAACCATACTTGTCTTTCAAGTCTTTGTTAATCGATACCATGTTAGAATGGTCAGGGAGTATTTCGCCAAAGCCACCAATACCAATGCTCCACGCACCCGGTGTTGTTACTGCATCTTTCAATTCTTTACCAATGGAAAGTTCCGCTACAAGGCTACTCCACCCTTGGCGACTGCCACCACCTTGGTAGCCAAAGCCACGCAGGTAATCACGTTTATCTTTACCAATGTTTCTAAAGCGAGGGATATACACTCCATTGGCTCTTCGTCCATAATAATATTGATCTTCAAAACCTTCCATCGTTCCACCAGCGCCTACTCCCAAATGATGATCCATAATGTTATGTCCCAGTTCACCACTGTCATTACCAAATCCATTTGGAAAACGATTGGAGATGGAGTTCATCATGATAAAGGCAGAGCCCATCGTAGAAGCACACAAGAAAATTACTTTAGCATAATACTCAATGTTCTCTCCGGTTTCGGAATCCAACACTTTTACACCTGTTGCTTTTTGTTTTTGCTCATCATAAATTATTTCATACACAATTGAGTTGGCGCGCAACGTCATATTGTTTGATCGCTCTGCAGATGGTAAGGTACATGCGTTACTGCTGAAGTACCCACCATAAGGACAACCACGACTACACATATTTCTGAATTGGCATGAACCACGTTGTGGACTTTCGTTATGACCCAATGGTCCGGTAACGTGCGCCACCCGACCAATTGTTAATGGCCTACCAAACTTATCCATCATGGATTTTTTCAATTCCTTCTCCACGCAGTTCAAATCCATGGGTGGAAGAAATTTACTATTCGGTAAATGCGGAATATTTTCATTCTGCCCGCTGATACCTGCAAAGCTCTCAACATATGTATACCAAGGCTCAATTTCCTTGTAACGAACCGGCCAGTCAATAGAAATGCCTTCTCTTGCATTGGCTTCAAAATCAAAATCTCCCCAACGATAGCTTTGGCGACCCCACATAATGGATCGACCTCCTACGTGATAGCCACGCATCCAATCGAAACGTTTGCCTTCTTTTTCGGAATATGGATTCTCTAAGTCGTTTACAAACCAGTGTGCAGTAGAAGGCCTAACTGTGTAGCCTGTACGGGCTTGCTTAAATTGATTTGTCAATGCTTCCTGTGTAGGGCGATCACCATTTGGCAACTGCCAAGGATCTTTCGTTGCTGTTGGATAATCGGGATGTTTTACATCGCGACCACGCTCCAATACCAGCGTTTTTAATCCTTTTTCACTGAGTTCTTTTGCGGCCCAGCCACCACTGATCCCTGTTCCAACAACAATGGCATCGTACGTGTTCTTTTCGTCTGCTTCAATATTTAAATTCATAGCTAATAAGGTAGAATTTTGAGTGAAATGAAGGTTTAAGGTAAAAATATTTTTTGATGAGTTGCATAACCGCTCGTCATATTTTCGATTTAATGTCTCTTTTAGAATCGTTCTGCAATACCTAACCCAAAAAGGGCAAAATCATACTTAACAGGATCACTTGAATCAAGCTTGCGAAGGTTAGTAGTGAGTTCCATTGCAGTGTTCCAATTCATGCCTTTTCCTTTAATCAGTTTAAGTTTTCGGGCCACGCGCTCAACATGCACATCACACGGACAAACTAGTTGCGAAGGTTTAATCTTTTTCCAGATCCCGAAATCTACTACGCTCGTGTCTTGTCTAACCATCCACCGCAAATACATGTTTAATCTTTTACAAGCCGATTTGCGCAATGGCGTTGACACATGTTTGATTGTCCTTGGCGGGAAATCGGGCAAACCAAAAAAGATTTTATGAAAATTTATTAATCCGGATTCAATTGAATCCGATGCTGGATTTCCTATAAAGGCATCTTCCAACGAATCGTTAGTGCGATAATAGTTTGACAGCGATTCAATAAAATAAAGTGTATCGGTGCTGTTGAAAGTCCGGTGCTTGAATTTTTCAAACGTTTTTAGATCTTCAAGCTTGTGATTCAATAAGAAATCGTGCGGAGCATTGTCCATCATAGCCAGCAACTCGCTGCATTTATTAATAATGGTAATGCGCTGTCCCCACGCTAGCGTAGCAGCAAAAAAACCGGCAATCTCAATGTCCTGCTTTTTTGAAAAGCGATGTGGGATTAATATCGGATCATGTGGAATAAATTCGGGGCGATTGTATAGTTCAACTTTTGAATCAAGAAATTCTTTTAGATGCAACCAATCCATTTTCTTGGCCATCAGTTTAGGAATCGGAGTTCAACCCTTCTATTGGTAGCGCGCGATGCTTCATCCTTGCCCTTCACTAACGGCAATTGTTTACCAAAACCTTGAGTCTTTACGCGCGAAGGATCAATGCCTGCGTTTATTAAATAATCGGTCACGCTACCTGCACGAAGTATTGACAACTGAAGATTATACTCGTCAGAAGCAACATCATCGGTATGCCCGCTCACTACTACTTTCCATGTTTTATGAAAGCGCATGATGTCTACCAATTTTTTTAATTCAGGATAGGAAGAATCAACCAAGGCAAAATCATTATACTTAAATTGAATATTCTTAAGCACATAATCTTCATCTGTTTTAATTTCCGGGTAACCGGTAAGCACAGGTGCATCGGGCGAATCGCCAACCTTAATCACCTTTACCTCATCAATATAAAAATAAGCGGCAGTGGCCAGCATAGGTTCTGTACTTTGAGAATTAGGAATTAATTGTTTTCGCGTTTTACCATCACCGGAAAAATTGCCAATGATTAGATATTTCTCTCCGCCCGTTGCGATATGCACATAGGAAAAGCGAGTCCATAAACCTGAACCCCGATTATAAATCTCGCGATTTATTCGCTCGTAGGTTGCGGGAGCTGGAAACACTTCATCATTCATGATCTTATAAGACGAATCAGTTAGTAAGAAGCCAATTCGATCAATACTATATTTTGAGTTAGAGGACAATTTAAAATAAAACTCAACCTGATATTTTGCTCCCGCTTCAAGTGGAGTTTGCAAAGGTGACTGCAAATATTCGCGATATGTTTTGGAGTCTCTTCGAATATAGGCATAGATACCCGCATAGCCAGAACCGGTATAGGCCTTTGAATAACCTGCCCAATTGCTAGGTACTCCGGCATCGCCAATGCTGCAGGAATGAAACATATCAGGAGTTCCTGTGGTTGGTGAAACCCAACCGGGTGCTAGTTCACCTTTTGAAGAATAGTTAAATGAACCTGGACACTTATCATGCTTTTCGAATCCGGAATTAGCCACCAGATTTTGAGCAAGTGCTTGCTGCACGATGGCAAGAAAAAAAAGGCATGCCCCGGCCCGCATGTAGATTATTTATAGTAAGTAACCTCCACTCTAAATTTTGGATCGATCGCACCCAATCGATCATAAGCAGATTTAGAAATTTTGAGAATAACATTGGTGTTTGCACCAATATTTGGCAACGAGCCCGCTACGCGCACAAATACTTCACGGTTGTTCAACTCATTTCTCACTTTAAGAATAGTACCCACCTTAGCCGTGCGATGCAGAGCAAGATATTTTCTATTTCCATCTGTACCTTCAATCAACTCAGCTAAACCGCCTTCTTTAATTTCGTCTGAGCCGGTAACTTTTTCGGAAATGCGAATGGTAGTTTCCTTTACTTCAGGTTGCACAGGAACAACCACTGGCTTTACTTCCGATTTGTTCTCAGTTACTTGTACTTCGGGTTTAATTTCCGGTGAACTTCCGTTCATGGGCTGAGTTAAAAAAAGTGTCTGTCCAATTTGTACTTCATAAGCAGCAAGGCCATTCCATTCTTTTAATTGTTGAACCGAAACATTGTATTGACGCGAAATGGAATAAAGCGTTTCGCCAGCAACTACCGTATGAACTCCTTTTAAGGAGTTGGTTGCGGGAACTTCTGTAATTGTTGTAGAGGTACCTGATTTCTTTTTAATAACTAACTCCTGACCAAGCGAAAGCGAGTTATCTTTTAAATTATTCCAAGCCTTAATCTCATCGACAGAAACTTCATACAACTTCGAAATTGAGAACAACGTTTCCCCGGCCGCTACTTTATATTTGCGATCGCCTGCACTAGTTTGAATTGGCTTTGCTTTTGGAACGTAAGGAACTTTTAATTGCTGGCCTACTGATAACCCGCCATCGGCTGTTGGGTTGGCTTCTAGAATAGATGTTATCGGCACTCCATATCTTCTTGAGATTGCATAGAGTGTTTCCTTCTCATCAATACTGTGGATAATGAACCGTTTTCCGTTGATGGTTTCCATCCGCAGTGAGTCTGCAGGAGCTGATGGATGGATAAATGAACTGAGAGTTAAAAAAATTACTTTAATCATAGCTTAAACAATGCCAAAAGTTACCAATTCTGTTTTGTTCTTCACAAAAAATAGCTGATTCGCGACAAGAAAAAACGTATTTACTCCAATACCTTTCAAATTCGTGCCAATTTCTTCCTGCCAAAGCAGTTCGCCTGTCCTTTTAAAGCAAGCCAGCACGTTATTAAACTTGCCCGGATCTCCAAAATAATAGGATATAAAAACAAAATCTAAATACTCAACATATTCGACACCCAGTATTGGAAGCACGTTCAATCGTTCGTTCAAAAAATTCTTGATGGTCTCGAAATCGCCTTCACCCGCCAAGTATTGAAACGGACGGATTACGTCATTCGTATACTCAGTTTCAATTTTTGGTTCTCCTTCAATAACTCCTCCACTTTCCAACGCAAGTACTTGCCAGTAGGTTTTATCCGGATTGCTGGTGTTTTCAAAAATCTTTAGGTGAACTTGTTCATTCGTTACCCGCACCAGATTAATCCACCATGTTTCCTTGGGTGAACTTGTCCTCCAGACCACTTTCTCTTTTTCATAATCGATTGCCGCAAAGGAAACGTGTCGTGTGGTTTCATTTCTTTCCTCCACAATAACCCATGGTTTGGCTGGCACAGGCAACACATTCCAAAGCGTTGCTTCCAGCGTTATAGAAAATTTGCCACGGGGTTTTTCGATCAAGACTTAGTATTTTTATAACAAAAATAAGCTAAACCATGCGAAAGCTCCTGTTAATACTTTTTCTGAGTGCCTCAATCCCTTTTATTGCTGCCGCACAAAATGAAAAGAAGAAAGTGATGGTGATGAAGATAAAGGCAGAGATTGACACCCGTATGGCTCGCTATGTACGGCTTGCGTTAGATCATGCCGAGGAAACCAAAGCCGATATTATCATTGTGGATATGGACACGTTTGGCGGTGGCCTGAGTGATGCTAAAGAAATTGTTGATTGGATTATGGATGTAAAAGTCCCTGTGTGGGTTTTTATAGATTCCGATGCCGCTTCCGCGGGAGCATTAATCTCTATTGCCTGCGATAGTATTTACATGGCTCCTGGCGCTACCATTGGTGCTGCTACTGTGGTGGATGGATCGGGTGCAGCCGCACCTGATAAGTATCAATCTTATATGCGATCTATTATGCGATCGACAGCTGAGACAAATGGACGCGACCCGCGCATTGCCGAAGGTATGGTTGATGAACGTGTTGTGATTGACAGTGTGAAGCAAGCTGGCAAAGTAATAACATTTACTACTGCAGAAGCCATTGAAAATGGATATTGCGAAGCTAAAGTGGAATCCATAGAAGAGATTTTGAAACGAAACAATATTGAAGACTATGAAATCGATACGTTTGAATTAGGAGCATCAGAAAAAATCATCGCTGTTTTTCTAAATCCCTTTATTAGTGGAATTCTTATTCTGGTGATTATGGGTGGAATTTATTTTGAACTACAAACTCCAGGTGTAGGCTTTCCATTAATTGCAGCGATCACCGCCTTGGTTCTTTACTTAGTTCCTTATTACCTCAACGGCCTTGCCGAATATTGGGAGATCATTGCACTCTTTGTGGGTGTGCTCCTCATTATAGCGGAAATATTTTTTATTCCCGGCTTTGGGGTAGCCGGTATTGCAGGTATTACACTCACAGTTTTTTCGATGGTGCTCATCATGCTCAACAACGATTTCTTCAATTTTGAATTTGTACCGTTGGGTGATATCATGGTCGCTGCATTTGCTACCATTGGTGGACTCACGGGGGGAGTACTTCTGCTCTTCTTTGGTGGGGCGCGACTTACAAAAACAAAAGCCTTTCAACGTATTGCCTTGAGTGATACGCAAGATGTAAAAGATGGTTACTCGGTAAATACCTTCAATGCAAATCTTCTCAATCAGCGCGGTACAGCCTATACAATACTTCGTCCCAGTGGCAAGGTGATGATTGATGAACAAATTTATGATGCCTTCACCCGTGGTGATTTTGTTGAGAAGGGAGATACGATTGAAGTTATCGGTACGGAAGGTGTTACTCTAAAAGTAAAAAAGGTGGAATGAAGATACTGGGAATAATACCAGCGCGTTACGCCTCCACTCGTTTTCCGGCAAAGCCATTAGCTGACTTAGCAGGTCAGTCAATGATTAAACGTGTATATACACAATCCACAAAAAGTAAATCGCTTACTCATGTAGTTGTTGCTACTGATCATCCAGAAATCTATAAACATGTTTCTGATTTTGGCGGGAATGTGTACATGACTGATGAAAATCATGTGAGTGGCACAGACCGTTGCTTTGAAGTGTTGACAAAAGAGAAATCAACTTTTGATTATGTTATAAATATTCAGGGTGACGAGCCTTTTATTGCACCTGAGCAAATTGATCTGTTAGCTTCTATGCTTGACGGCACAACTGAATTAGCTACGTTGGCTAAAAAATTAGAAAAGCAAGAATTGCTTACAAATCCCAACCTTGTTAAAGTTGTTATCAACAAAAACAAAGAAGCCATGTACTTCAGTCGCTCGCCTATCCCCTACTGGCGTGGTAAAGAAACCGACTGGGTGAATCAGCATACATATTATAAACACATTGGTCTTTATGCATATCGCGCTGATATCTTAAAAGAAATCACCTCGTTAAAAGTCTCGACCTTAGAAAAAGCGGAATCACTTGAACAATTGCGCTGGCTTGAGAATGGCTACAAAATAAAAGTAGCCGAAACTCAATTGGAGACATTAGGTATCGATACTCCTGAAGATTTGAAGGAAGCACTTCACTATCTGCACCATCATGAATGAAACACCATCGGTTGATCATTCCCGCGAAGGCGCGTTAACCTTTTTCAGGAATTATACTCAGCAGAAAAAAGCCTGGCTTAGCACCAAAACGATTTGCGATCTTTCAGCGGGTCGTGGCTATATCATTCACCTGTTTGAAGAAACAGGCGCTACTGTAAAACCTTTCGATTTATTTCCCAATCAAAATCAGTTTGCTAAAACAACCGTTCAGCATATCGATCTTCAAAAACAATTTCCAATTGAAGATCATTCTATTGACCTTGTTATTTGTTGCGAAACGATAGAACATTTACCCAATCAATATTTTTTATTTCAGGAAGTGAGTCGCATTCTAAAGACCGGGGGAGTTTTTATTCTTACTACACCCAATACATCTTCCTTACGAAGTCGCTTTTCACAATTTATGATGGAGAGTGAACATTACGGTGCCCCCGCACCTAACGAGCTGAATGCTTTCACGAAATGGGACAATAGTAATGATGGCTACTTTAGCAAAATCTTTCTCAGTGGTGTGTTGCGACTCAGAACGCTGGCCGCAATCAACAATCTAATTTTAAAACAAATCCATCCCACCAAAAGAAGTTCCACTTCCTATTTGCTTTTGATTTTATGGTATCCTGCTTTGTACTATTTCAATCGAAAGGCCATGAAGCTGCAGATAAAGAATGATCCTGAAAATTCAGAAACCTATCGCGAGATATTTAAACTCAATACTTCTTTTGATGTGCTGCTTGGAAAGCACTTGATTATGGAGTTTGAGAAGCGAAGGTAGGTGTGCCTGAGGCGGGAAGGTGACAAAAATCAGCTATTTTTCAATTGATCGTTATTTAAAATAATTGTCAATTTGTAAATTACTTCAATCATCTTTCAACATGGTCTTATTTGGACATTTTTATCAAAGGCTAATGATAATTCTGCTGTCAACTGAAATCTTATGATCCAAACCAAAGTTGATGTTGATCTGAAATGCTTCCATTGTGGGCAGTCATGCGATGATCCACAGTGGACGGAAGAAAAACCATTTTGTTGTTACGGGTGCAAAACCGTATATGAAATTCTAAGTAGCAACAATTTGTGCGAATACTATGATCTGGAGAAAACCCCGGGTATTCAATTAAAACATATTAGCGAAGAAACTTATGCTTACCTCGATGATAAAGACGTTAGGACTAAGTTGTTAGATTTCGATTCGGATGCGTTTGCCAAAGTGACCTTCTTCATCCCATCCATTCATTGTGTTTCCTGCATCTGGCTGTTAGAGAATCTGCAAAAGATGAATGATGGGGTTTTGCATAGCGAAGTTGTCTTTACACAAAAGACTGTTTCCATCAATTTCAATCCACAAAAAACAAAAATAAGTGCCATTGCGAAGCTGATTGCAGGACTTGGCTACGTACCCAAGATTACGTTGGCTACCAATGCAAATGAAATCCCAAAAAAAGATAATAGCCTGATTTTGAAAATTTCTCTGGCAGGTTTCTGCTTTGGAAACATCATGCTGTTCAGCTTTCCGGAATACCTGGGTATCGATCGATCGGAAGAAGAATTGATGGATCTTTTCTCCTGGCTCAATCTCAGTTTCTCTGTTCCTGTATTTTTCTATAGCGGATTTGATTACCTGCGCTCGGCTTTCAAAAGTTTTAAGCAACGCCAAATTAATATTGATGTCCCTATTGCTGCAGGCTTAATCGCCCTCTTTGTAAGAAGCTCCTATGATATCATAACCTCTACCGGTCCGGGTTACTTCGATTCCTTTACAGGATTAGTCTTCTTTCTGCTTATAGGAAGATGGTTTCAGAATAAAACCTATGAAAGTCTCGCGTTTGATCGCGATTTTACTTCTTACTTTCCATTAGCTGTAAATGTTTTAGTAAACGATGAATGGCAACCCGTTGTTATTTATAAACTCAAACAAGGTGATCAAATTAAGATTCGGAATATGGAAATCATTCCTGCTGATTCGATCTTCTTAAATGACCTGGCATACATCGACTACAGTTTTGTTACCGGAGAATCAAGACCCGTGAAAGTAAAGCAAGGTAATGTGATTTATGCGGGCGGGCGATTGATAGGTTCTCCCATTGAACTTATGGTTGAAAAGAAAACCTCACAAAGTCATTTAACGAGTTTATGGAATAACGATGCCTTCAAAAAAGGGAATGAAAATAAGTATCAGAAAATAATTGATTTGGCCGCAAAACGATTTACATGGGTTGTACTAATTATTGCAGGTGCAACGGGCATCTATTGGCAAGTTACCCAACCTGAAAAAATGTGGCTGGTATTAACATCCGTACTTATGGTTGCTTGCCCTTGTGCACTCGCACTGACCACTCCATTTACATTTGGCAGTATGTTGCGCGTGTTTGGGCGAAATAAATTATACTTAAAAAACACCGATGCTATTGAACGCATGGCCAGCATCGATACGATAGTATTTGATAAGACCGGAACGATAACACACGGAAAAGAACCGGAAATAAAATTTGAAGGTATGCTCGATGAATTTGAAATAAGTGCTGTTAAGATACTTACGAGTTACTCTGCCCATCCGCTAAGCATATTAATTACCCAACATTTAAAGTCGTCTATCAAATATCTTGTAACTGATTTTAAAGAAATACCTGGTAAAGGAATAGAAGGAACAATTGATGGAAGTATCTATAAAATCGGCTCAGCTACGTTTGTAGGTATTAATGATACTATTGTCACGAATTCGGCACGTGTATTTATTGCGATTGATGATACAGTGAAAGGATATTTCACAATTAAGAGTTCAACCCGTGAGAATATTGCAGCAATGATTAATCGTTTGGGGACAAAGTGTGCAGCCTTGCTTTCCGGAGATAATGACGATGATAAAGTGCATATGCAGAAACTATTTGGCACTGCCGTGGAATTATTATTTAATCAAAGTCCGCAGGATAAACTTAACTACATCAAACATCTTCAATCGCAAGGAAAAAAAGTTATGATGTTAGGCGATGGGTTAAACGATGCCGGTGCATTGAAACAAAGTGATGTAGGTTTAGCTGTAACTGATGATACCGGAGTGTTTACCCCGGCATGCGATGGAATCCTTGCCGGAGAAAAAATTTCTTCCCTTGATAAAATTCTTCAACTGGCAAAATCATCGACCACTATTTTGAAAATAGGTTTCGTGATATCATTTCTATACAATGCAATTACATTAAGTATTGCTATATCAGGACACCTAACTCCTTTAGTGGCAGCCATTCTAATGCCCATCAGCAGCATAAGTGTGGTGGGGTTCTCGGTGCTGGCTGTAAACATTTCGTCTAAGATAAAATTATCCCAACCTATCCTCTGAATATATGGAGATTCTCGTGCTACTTATCGCTATCAGTATTTCCATCGCATTACTTTTTCTTGGAATATTCTATTGGAATATTAAAAATGGTCAATTCGATGACACATACACACCCTCGGTACGGATGTTATTTGATAACAAACCTAAAAGCGCTACAGATGTGCCTCTCCCAAAAAAGGCAGGTTCACCTTCACAGATTGGAAGTAGTAAAATAAGTAAGTCCAATAAAATGAGTGAACACTCTGAAAAAACTATTTGACAGATACTATGAGTTATTCCAAGACACAACATGACTAAAATCAGGATTTTAAAATGCAAGCAACCAGTATCTTCGTGACGTTTATTATGGAGCGATACGTATTCAATAATTATTAGTAAAAACTTTCTAACCGCGTTACTCGATATGGAAATCGAAAAATTCAGCTACGACAACAAGATTGTAAAAGCCTTCATCATTGCTACTGTGGTGTTTGGACTTGTAGGTATGCTAGTAGGTCTTACCGCTGCCCTTCAGTTGGTCTATCCCATTTTTAATTTTGAACTGCAGTATACCACCTTTGGGCGCATTCGTCCGCTGCACACAAACGCCATCATCTTTGCATTTGTTGGCAACGCCATGTTTGCGGGTGTTTACTATTCCCTGCAACGCTTATTGAAAGCGCGCATGCTTAGCGATGCCCTTAGCTGGATACATTTCTGGGGCTGGCAATTGATTATTCTGGCCGCAGCAATTACTCTGCCCCTTGGGCTCACCTCTTCAAAAGAATATGCTGAACTTGAGTGGCCTATTGATATTGCGATCGCCATTATCTGGGTTGTTTTTGGCTGGAACATGATAGGCACTATTATTAAGCGCAGAGAGCGTTATCTGTATGTTGCTATCTGGTTTTACATTGCCACGTTTGTTACAGTAGCGGTACTTCACATTGTTAACTCATTTGCAATACCCGTAACTTTTTTCAAAAGCTACTCATGGTATGCTGGTGTGCAAGATGCTTTGGTACAATGGTGGTATGGTCACAATGCAGTTGCGTTTTTCCTCACAACTCCCTTTTTAGGTTTAATGTATTACTTCTTGCCAAAGGCAGCCAACAGGCCGGTTTTCTCCTACAAGCTTTCTATCATTCACTTCTGGTCGCTAATCTTTCTTTATATCTGGGCAGGTCCCCATCACCTGTTATATACTTCGCTTCCCGATTGGGCACAATCGCTAGGCGTAGTTTTCTCCATCATGCTCATAGCTCCTTCATGGGGAGGTATGCTAAATGGTTTGATGACCTTGCGTGGCGCCTGGGATCGGGTGCGCGAAGATGTAGTACTTAAGTTTATGGTGGTTGCCATTACTGCTTACGGTATGGCTACATTAGAAGGCCCATTACTTTCACTAAAAAACGTAAATGCTATTGCTCACTTTACCGATTGGATTGTTGCTCACGTGCATGTTGGTGGACTAGGTTGGAATGGGTTCATGATTTTCGCCATGCTGTATTGGGTAGTTCCCCGCATGTGGAGTACAAAACTTTATTCACCAAAACTTGCCAACCTTCATTTTTGGCTAGGCACCTTGGGTATCATCTTCTATGCCTTGCCTATGTATGTATCAGGCGTTGTTCAAAGTTTAATGTGGAAGGAATTTAATCCCGAAGGATTCTTGGTCTACAAAAACTTTTTAGAAACAACTGTTCAGATTTTACCGCTCCACATGCTGAGAGCCACCGGGGGCGCATTGTACCTCACAGGTGCAATCATCATGACCTACAATTTAATCAAGACTGCTTATGCCGGATCTTTTGTTTCTGACGAAAACGCTGAAGCAGCACCTCTAGTTAAAAATTACGTTGCAAAAAGCGGAGGTTGGCATTATCGTGTACTCGAGCACAAGCCAATCTTATTTACAGTGCTTACTCTTATTGCTATTCTTATTGGTGGTATCATTGAAATGGTTCCTACATTCTTAATTAAATCAAATGTACCAACCCTTGTGAGTGTAAAACCTTATACTCCATTGGAGCTGCATGGTCGCGATATATACATTAGAGAAGGATGTGTGAATTGCCACACACAAATGGTTCGACCGTTTCGGTCAGAAACAGAACGATACGGTGAATATTCTAAAGCCGGAGAGTTTGTGTATGATCATCCGTTTCTGTGGGGTTCAAAACGAACAGGTCCGGATCTTCATTGCATAGGCGGAAAATATCCCAACACATGGCATTACAATCACATGCTTATTCCGGATGCAGTATCCACAGGATCAATTATGCCAGCTTATCCATGGTTGTTTGAACAGAGTATTGATAAAAATTTAACAGCCGGAAAAATCAACGCATTGAGAACATTGGGTGTGCCCTATGAAGAAGGCTATCAAGACAAGGCAAACAGCGATCTTGAAAGACAATCCAGTGAAATTACTGCAACATTAAAAGCTGACGGTATTGAGGTTGCTGATGATGCCGAGATAGTAGCACTAATTGCCTACTTGCAGCGCTTAGGTCGTGATATTAAGGGAGAAGCTACGGCAAAGGAATAGTTGAAGTTTGTTAACAACTTATAATACTTACGATTATGTATAAAAACGTACTTCAAAATATTGAGAACATCGCCATTTGGCCAATGGTCTCCTTCGTGATATTCTTTGTTTTCTTTATCTGCCTTTTGTTATGGGTATTTTCTGTCGACAAAAAGCACATTGAAAAAATGGAGAACCTTCCTTTCGAAGGCAATGATTTAAAAAATGAAACTAATCTAAACATAGGGTTATGAAAAAAGTATTTTCACTCCTGGCTTTTATTGTTCTCTCAATTTCAACATTTGCCCAGGAAGCCGGGGCAGCGCAAACAAGTTTGACAGGCGATCCTTATTTCCCTCTCTATCTTCTCTCAGCCTTCGTATTTGCGGTGGTGCTGGTGGTGCTCATTGTTGCTATTTATTTTTTACGAATATTAACTATTCTAACACAAGAAGCTGAAAAAGAAAAAGCGGCAAAACTTGGAATTGCCTATACACCCGAGAAAGCGTGGTGGACTAACTTCATCGATCAGTTAAACGCAGCGGTGCCTGTTGAGAAAGAAAAAGAAATTGAGCTGAATCATAACTATGATGGGATTAAAGAACTTGACAACCACTTGCCACCGTGGTGGACAGGCCTATTTGTTGGTTCCATTATTTGGGGAGTAATTTATCTGATTGTCTATCACGTTTCTGATACGCTTCCACTTCAGCTAGATGAATACGAACAGGAAATAGCATTAGCCAACGAGCAAATCCGAAAACTGAAAGCTTCACAACCACAGGAGGTCATTGACGAGAGTACGCTTGTCTTTACAAACGATCTTGAACTTATTGAAAAAGGAAAAGCAGCTTTCCTGGCCAACACCTGTGCTACATGCCATCGTGCTGATGGGGGCGGTAATACTATTGGCCCCAATCTCACCGATGAGTATTGGATCCATGGCGGCTCGATGCCAAACATATTCGCAACGATAAAGAATGGTGTTGTTGAAAAGGGTATGCCGGCCTGGGGAAAATCAATGAGCGCAAAAGATGTAAAGGCAGCAGCCTTTTATATTATGAGTCTTCAGGGAAGCAATCCTGTTGATGCGAAGGCTCCACAAGGAGAAATATATAAGCAAGAAGTAGTTAAGTCAGATTCAACAAATGTTCAAGCTTCCTTGTAGAGGATCAGTTATTGGAAACTAACAATCGCAGTGATGAAAGAAAAAGGAATCATAGAAGATCTTGATATCCTGGGAGATGATGAAGAGTTTCGTGACAGCATTGGCACAGTTGATAGCGAAGGGAAGAGAATCTGGATTTATCCAAAAAAACCTTCAGGTCATTATCACAATTTAAGAATTATTGTCACCGTAGGGTTGCTTGCACTACTGTTTGGTGGGCCGTTTATAAAAATAGGCGGCCAGCCGTTTCTTTTAATAAATGTGATTGAGAGAAGGTTCATTGTGCTGGGTCAGGCTTTTTGGCCACAGGATTTTGTACTGCTCGCAATTGTTATGATTACTTTTTTCGTTTTCGTTATCCTTTTTACCGTGGTGTTTGGTCGAGTATGGTGTGGTTGGATGTGTCCACAAACATTGTTTATGGAAATGGTATTTCGCAAAATTGAATATTTTATTGAAGGCGATTCATCGGCACAAAGAAGATTGGCTAAAGAACCTTGGAATGCTAATAAGATAATTAAGAAATCCAGTAAGCATTTAATTTTCCTGTTGATCTCCATACTGATTGCACATACCTTAATGGCATACATTATTGGCATTGATGCAACGATTAATATCGTGAGTCACTCTCCCATGGAAAACCTGGCTGGCTTTACGGCTTTAGTAGTCTTTACTGGAATTTTTTACTTTGTGTATGCTAAGTTTCGTGAGCAAGCGTGCATTGCCGTTTGCCCTTACGGGAGACTACAAGGCGTGCTGCTAATCAAAGAATCCATTGTTGTAGCCTATGATTGGGTGCGTGGAGAACCTCGGGGGCATCGTAAAAAAAATACTGCCGCCCAAGTCGAGTTGGGCGACTGCATTGATTGTAAATTGTGCGTGCATGTATGCCCTACAGGAATTGACATTCGTAACGGAACTCAACTTGAATGTGTAAACTGCACTGCGTGCATTGATGCTTGCGATGATGTAATGGTTAAAATCGGAAAACCGAAAGGACTTATCCGATTTGCTTCGTACAGATCCATAAAAGAAGGAATCTCAAAAATATTTAACACTCGGGTTATAGCATACTCTTTTGTACTAGTAGGGCTCATTGGGATATTGAGCTTTGCACTGATTACGCGCTCGGATGTTGAAACTACGATACTGAAAGTTCCTGGTACGCTATACCAGCGCGAAGGAGATCTTATAACCAATCTTTATAACATTGAATTTGTAAATAAGACCTTTGAACCGATTACACTCGAAGTCAAAGTAGAGCATCCAGAAGGCGTTCAAATTTTAAAAGTAGATGGCAAGGGTATAGATATCCCTGCAGAGGGTCTGGCCAAGGGTATTTTCTTCCTGAAAATTCCGGAGAAAGATGTAAAAAGTGTTCGCACGGAAGTCACGCTGGGAGTTTATGAGAATGGTAAAAAGATAGAAACAGTAAAAGCAAAATTCATTGGGCCGGTAAGCAAGGCATCTGATGCAAAACGAAACTAAAAATTAGTCTATGAATCCCGGAAAATGGATCGTTGTCTCCTTCATACTCTTTGCAGTATTTATTGGTACGTTAGTTACAATCTGTCTTCGGGAAGATATCAGCTTGGTGTCGAAAAACTATTATAAAGAAGAATTAGTGTACCAGACTCAGATTGAACGATTGAATAATACCCACCAACTCGCTCAAAAGCCAACCGTAAAAATTGTTGAGCCTGGCATCTTAAAAGTTGAATTCAACCAGTTGGAGAAAATTCAAGAGGGTCAGCTTAAATTATTCTGTCCCTCCAATTCGGAAATGGATAGAAATTTTAAGTTGAAATTATTGAATAATGGAGGCGAAGAAATAGATTTAGTCGGTTTGGAAAGTGGAATGTATAAAGTAAAACTTCTTTGGACTATGCAGGGAAAAGAATTCTATCTGGAAGAGATAATCAACATCTAACATGATTTTTACTGCTTTACTTATTGGATTAGCAGGAAGCCTTCATTGCATTGGCATGTGCAGCCCACTAATAATGGCCGCAACTGCTATGAAGCCATCCGTTATTATGAGTAAGCTAGTGTACAATGTCGGAAGAATCTTTACCTATACACTACTCGGCATGGGAGTGGCGGGAGCAGGCATGGCCTTGCCGGCAAAGAATTATCAAAACCTACTTTCCATTATCTTAGGCATTGCACTTCTATTCATTGCGTTTGGAGGAACCCGAAGGTTAAATATTCCTTTTCTTTCCACCCTACTCCAATCACTCAGTTTAAAACTAAAAAATCTATTCGGCAGGTTTATCAATCAAAAAAATTACGGATCATTATTTTTATTAGGAACAATTAACGGCCTGCTTCCTTGTGGCTTAACCTTCCTCGCGCTTACCTACTGTCTTACGTTGCAACAACCAATGGAAGGCTTTGTCTTCATGTTACTCTTTGGCGCAGGTACGTTACCCGTTATGCTTGGGTTCACAAGCATTCTTCAGTTTCTAATAAAACGATTCCATTTTAATATGAGAACCCTTACTACTAGTATGTTGGTTGTATCTGGCATTGTGTTGATTGCACAAGTATTTATTGTTCACATGCCACATGCAGCTTCGTTCGAAGAAGGCATGATTGATATTGTAACGTGCAGGTAGTAAATCTAAGCTCTGTAGACTAGTCTTACTTGTCCACTAATTTCAACCAATCTTTAATTATTTTTTGTAAAGATTTTTGCTTTTCCTTTACATCCTTCAAGTCCTTGAAAATTGAAATTCGCCTTCCGTCTTTGTAATCGCCTTCAAGAAGGCCTGATTTATCATTCACTTTTGCTCCACTGGGGAATACAAGCATTATTTTCCCCTTGTGAAGGTTCATAACAATCATATCTCGCTTATATTCCTTGGGATCAAACTCTTTCATTTCTCCCGTATAATAAAAACTAGGATTGTTCCACTTAATTCGTTCGCCTATTTCTTTGTCGGTGCTTAAAATTAGTTGGCGTAAAGTTTCAATAGCTTTTGACAACGTAGGTTTTAATTTCCCAATATGCTCAGTTACCTGATCGCTATCTGAAAGTTTTGATTTCATACTTTCCTGAAACAATATTTTTTATGCCCCTGTAAGCTGTAAACCTTAGCGCTTAGTGCGAGTCTTCATAGAATACTTAATCCACAATCTCTACAACCGGTTGGCCTGAGCAACCGCTTGGAAATTTTATTTTCAACAACACAGAAAGTGTTGGCGCTATATCGGTGATTGTATGATATCGTGAAGAGCTTCCTTTCTTAATGCCATTCCCATAAAATAAAATCGGAATGTGCGTATCATAGGTGTACGCAGAGCCATGAGTAGAGCCTGTTACTCCACCCCAGGCAAGCCAACCTGGCTCCAATGAAAATAGAATGTCGCCACAGCGTTTTGAGTTAAATCCGCGTACTACACTTCCTCGAATTCCTTTCTCATCCGTACTCACCTGCCGGAGTGTACTTGATGCAAACACTTGCGCAACACCTTCGGTGTTGAGCAAAAATTTAGAAATCAATTCGGTGACCACAAACAAATCAATACCAGATGTTTTCGGATCACCATCAAAAGCATCCTGATTGATATAAATCTGATCACTCGTTACTTCTTCAAGAATTTGCTTATTCGGATAATATTTTTGCAGATGTTCATTCAAACCAGCTTTAACATATGCAGGTCGAAAATATCCTGCAGGAATTCGTAGATCTTTTAAGTACTGGGGAACATGTGATACCCCATGATCGGCTGTAAGAAACACCGTGTACTCCCCCTTACCCACTTCCTTATCCAAAAATTCAAAAAGATCTTCCAGCGTTTTATCCAGACGCAAATAAACATCCTCCACCTCTACTGCATCAGGCCCCATGGCATGACCGACTGCATCCGGACTGGAAAAAGATATAGCTAAGAAATCGGTAACTTCATCCTTACCAAGCTCTTCATTTAGTAACGCAGCTTTTGCAAACTCCGCTACGAAGGTATTTCCAAAAGGGGTCATGGTTAGCAAACTATATTGCCCCATTTGCTTTCTAAGTTCTTTAAGGTCATAAGGAAATGTGGGTTTATCCTTGCCTTTCCACTTTCCTTCATAAGGTGAATCATCTGGTTGTGATTCAACATACTGCTTGATGGGGAGCAATGTCTTCCAATCTTGATTCAGATAATCATCGGGCAATTTTTTATTGTTAAACTTAGTTACCCAAGCTGGAAGTTTTTCTTTATAGTAAGTACTTGTAATCATAGCTCCAGTGCGGCCATCATACCAATAGGCGCCATCGGGCATATGACCTGCCGGTAACGCAGCACCACGATCCTTAATAGAGACACCAACAACTTTTGCACGATGCTGCGTTGCTAACTTAAGTTCATCTGTTATCGTAGTTGATAGTAAATGTGAAGGAGAAACGGTACCTCCGGTTTCAGCACCTACAGCTTTCTGATTCTCATCACCCACACAATTGATATTTTTCTTGGCAGTGCGATCATACCAATCGTTACCTACAATTCCGTGAGTAGAAGGTGTGGTTCCTGTATAGATGGAGGCATGACCCGGACCGGTTTCAGTGGGCACGTAATTGTAGTGGGCATTCTTTAACATAAAGCCTTCATTCATCATCCGTTTAAAGCCATTCTCTCCATATTTACTTTCAAAACGATATAAATATTCCTGACGCATCTGATCTACTACAATACCAACAACCAACTTAGGTTGGTTTTGCGAAAATAATGGTGCACTGATAATCATCAGTGTAATGAGAATTTTAAGATTTTTCATATTACAATAATCAGCATTTTTAACAAAACTAGTATAGCCTCTATATTAAAGTTACGTGAAAGGTCGGATTTGGGTATAACTAATGTGCATTGCAATATATACGATCGTATTCCTCTTCCTCATAGGCTTGCCTGCGCACCAACTTTCCTGTATGGTCGTAATAAATTACAACATAGATTCCGGCTTCTTCAACACTTTTTTCTGTAAAGTAAAACGGCACTTCTTCTGTTCCCAGATTAATCAGGTCGTGAAACGTAGGTGGAATTATCAATCCTTTTCGATTGCTAATAGCCCCATAATAATTTTCGCGATGAACGCGCACGAGTTTTTCTTCGGCACTATTTCGCAACCAGGTAAAATCACGAATGCGATCTAAGATTATTTCCTCCGTTTCATAATTAATCAACAGCCATTGAAAATTTTTCTTTACCCAAATTACATGTTCACCCCACGGAACAACTTCAGAAAATTCAAAGTCAGTAATGGGTTTTGAATCCCAGCCTATTAGACCAAAAAATCCATCTTTATAAACAATTAAGTGATTTGCATTTAACATCGTTACGTTACGCTCATATACAGGCTTTATCAATCTGCGACTTGTGAGATCAAACAATCCAAACTTTTTATCCTTTAACAATGAAAGTTGACTACTTTGATTTTGAATGATTGCATCCATTTCAACTGGCACTACTTCCTTTCCAGTGCGGCCCAAAACACCTTTCTTACCTTTCTTTGATACAATGAAATAATCTGTTCCTATTGTTTCTATCAATTCATATTCTGTATTGAACATGGGATCACCACTCGCAATGCTAAATACGGTCCTTTTATTTTTGTTTTCCGTAAAAAAGAATTGAACAGAATCGCGCGCGTTAATAAACTTTATTTTTGAATCGGGTTGTAAATCAATGGAGCGAGTTGCTGTGAGATATACCTTTGTAGCTTGATTGGTTTGAACAAACGCCAAACTTCGATCGAACCAAATGGTATCGGCTTTCATCAACACCATTTTCTTAGCTGAGATGTTGAACAGCTGTAACCTTCCTTCCCGAGTCAATACCATCCAATCGCGATGATAATACACACTGTACCAGGTTTCGTTTTCTAACTCTGCAGCTAGCCCATGCACTTTCGTTCCGGTGGGCTGCTTCTCGATCAAACCAAAAGAGGTTTTTGTAAGTACGTGTCGATCTAAGGGAACTGCAAACTTGAGTTGATTATTAATAATACCTTCCAGCGAGCCATTGCGCACCAACAACAGGCCCTTGCTGATCGCTTGCACATCATCAAACACAAGTTCATCATTCAATTCAAGTCCATTAGCAAACCCCGATAATTGTTGTCCAGTGGTTAAAATTTTCTTTCCGAAGCGGCTTAGGACAATTACTCCTTCAATTTCTTTTACTTCCGTGAGGCCATCAATGTTGAGCAATCTTCCAGCTAGTGTAAATAATTTCCACTGCTTATTTTTTCTGGCTGCTATAAAATTATTCCCTACAATCTCAAAGTCATCATAACAATCAGAGATAATTACAGTGCCCGACTTATGCATCAACCAACTACACGTTTTTGTTTCGGCTATTAAAAAACCCCAGCCGATATTTGTAATCTCAGTACCCGGTTCTGCTAACTTCCTTCCAGTGCGGCTAAACACCCCGGACTTAAAAACTAAAATATCATCTTTAACAGGACCACATTTATATTCTTCTTCTATTTCCTCAAAGACAGGTGCCAAGGTTTCCTTCCCATCCTGATCCATAAATCCATATAATTCATTTTTATAAAAAGGAATCCAGAATTTGGAACTCACTTTAATAACATCACGAAGCGAGTCTGTCTCTATAATGGAGGGGATTTTTTCGTCCACTTCTCTATACAAATGGTAAACAAGATCGCGCGCCAGTTTTGAATAATGCCCTCTCGGATATTCCCTTAGGTATTGAAAGAAATTCTCAGGCTCACCGTTGGCAGTAGTCAATTCAAAAATTTCACGTTCAGCAATTGTAGAATAGGGACTTGAAGGATAGCTCCTAAGAAATAATTTATAACTGGTGAGTTTTTTATCTTTCGTCTTTTCATCAAACAATAATCTTTCATACCGCTCTTTTGCTTCTTTTGCCCGATGCGAAGCCGGATATCGATTCAAATAATCATCGAAACTTGAATAGGTATTTATTTTTAAGGCTTCCAGAAAACTTACTTCATCGCGAAGTTCAATAGCCATATCATATTGAAGTGCTTCCGGAAAGGAATTTATAAATCGGTTATAACTTTCTTCAGTATTGATTAGTTTTGAATGTCTAAAAGCCAGACTATCAATTTCCTCTCGAAGGGATTGCAAGACAAGACTATCAATCGGAACTTTCTGAAGTCTCTCCTGATCTCTGATTTCAAGCAAGTAGTAGGACGCAGTGGCTTTTCGTGCATATCGATCAGCTGAGTCTAATTGAAACGCTGGATTTAGTTGTTCTAAAAACCACCGGGCTTTAACAAAATTACCCTCTACATCAGTTGAATCCTTGCGCAATACTTTTTGGAGTAGGCGATGTGAACGCTCCCATTTTCCATCTTCTAATCGGTTTGTGGCTGTGCGTACAGGATTTAGCTGAGCAACTAAACCCGTGCTTATAGTTAGAAAAAGAGAAAAGAAATATATTAACCGCCTGCTCATGGTATAATCAACTTCGGCATGCAAGTTAACATGGAAATACTTCACCTTGAATTTAAAACACAGACATTTGAGAGTCAATCTTTCGCAAACTCTTCCTCATTAAAAGATAGCAATTAAGCCTTTCGTGTCGTCAACATCTGTCATAATAAAACTCTTTTGGTACGATGTAAGAAATGAATTCAGATCCTTTCAATATTGATGGAAGGCATCAGAAACAAAACTCAGCACGGTTGGCAAGGCAGTTCTCCAATACGTCCAGGTATGGCCCCCATCTCGTACTCTAAACTCATGTGGAATTTCTTTCTTCTTCATGGCAATGTGAATGAGTGAATTTCCTTCATAAAGAAAATCATCATCCCCACAATCTATATACCAACGCATCGCCTTCTTCTGGTCGTCTTTAATGTTATTTACCAACGAGATCGCATTATGTTTATTAAAGTACGCTTCTATCTCAGCATCAGTTCCCTTTTGATTGCTACGCTCAAGTCCTGCTTTTGCATCAGCTAATGTAAGTGGGCCAATGTAAGCACTTAATGGACAAGCTGACGAAAACAATTCGGGATGATGCAATGCATACATAAATGAACCACCTCCACCCATGGAAAGCCCTGCCACTGCTCGAAAGCGTTTTTCCTTTTTTACACGATACGTTTTTTCTATAAAGGGCATAAACTCATCAAAAAAGAAATCTTCATAGCGCCATTCATTTTTTAAATCGTTGAAATAGCCACGCTGTCCCGTATTTGCATCGGGCATCACAATGATCATAGGAGTTGCTTTTCCTTCGGCAATAGATTTATCAGCAATATGTAGTACTTCACCAAACTGAACCCATCCAGTTTGATCATCGCCAGCACCATGAAGCAAATAAAGCACCGGATAGCTCCGTTCAGAAGTTTCATAATCTGGTGGCAGATAAATGGCATATTTGCGATCGCCTTTCAAAAGCTTACTGGGCAGCGTAAGGTTATCTTTTACTTTTCCGGTTTGAGCAAGTGATACCCATGATATTGAAAATGCGATAAGGAATAAGGTTAATTTTTTCATAATAGATTTTTTTAGATGCTGGATACTGGATACTTACCGCTTGAATCAAGCAACTAGTATCGAGCATCCAACTTCAAGAACGAAAATAATAAGCATCAGACCAAATAGTAGTATTTTTATGCGAAATGCGCTTTTTCTTCCACATAGGGTTCAATGGATTTAAATATCGAGGTTGGCAACGCCAGTCCAATGTGGGCAGTGTGCAGGAAATTATTGAGGGCACGCTCAGCGCCCTCTTAAAAGAGCCTGTCTCTATTATGGGTTGCGGTCGCACCGATGCGCAAGTACATGCCAGTCAATTTTTTTTTCATATGGATGTGAAGGATAAATGGGATTACGATCTTCTGTTCAGACTTAATAAACAGTTGCCTGGCGACATCGCTGTTTTTGAGATCCTTCCTGTTGAAGATAATGATCATGCGCGCTTTGATGCCACGCAAAGACGATACGATTATTTCATTCATACATATAAAGATCCGTTTCTCAACAGCATCAGTACTCTTTACCTAAATCCAAATTTAGATTTGGATAAAATGAAGCAGGCGGTGGCGCTATTAACACAGTATAATGACTACAAGGCATTTTGCAAAACTCCCGATTTACATCGTCATACCATTTGCAAAGTTACTTCAGCACAATTATTTGCTGATAAAAATGGGGATCGCTTGCGATTTCAAATTTCTGCCGATCGTTTTTTAGGACGTATGGTGCGCTTTATTGTTGCCAAACTTTTATTGATAGGGCAAAACAAACTTAGCCTTGAAGAGTTTGAAAGTTATTTCATTACTCGGGTAACTCCTAAAATTTTTGAACCCGCCTTCCCGCAAGGATTATTCCTTTCTAAAGTAACCTATCCATTTCTTGAAGTTCCGGTACGCACTACCTTTACAGACATCGGACATCCTGAAGATGAATGGATAGAAGTATAATTTCAGATTTATTCCTATGCTAAAGTTAATCCTTACGTTTTTTCTTTCATTAATTATTTTTTCATGCAGTGTTAAAACTCATACGCTAACGGTGAGGTATGAAAACTCCCCTACTCCAGCTGTACCCGATTATAGTAAGATTGAATCTTGGGCAGCATTGCCAAACAAAGTTGATGCTGCTGATAGCACACCAAAAAAATCAAACGTTACGAATAATCAAGTATCCGCTAAAGCGGATGTGTTTTTTGTTTATCCAACTATTTTTACGAATGCTCCAAAAAATGAATATCAGTGGAATGCCGATGTGAATGATGGTGTGTTGAATAATGATATTCAACGATCGACTCTATTAAATCAGGCGACAGCTTTCAATGGTGCCTGTCGTGTTTTTGCTCCATACTATAGACAAGCGCATTTATTTGCTTTTTATACACCAAACCCGGAAGATGGAAAACAAGCACTTGAACTTGCTTATCAGGATGTAAAAGCTGCATTCGAATATTATTTGGAACATTATAATCAAGGTCGGCCCATCGTTATCGCTTCTCATAGTCAGGGGAGTTACCATTGCGAGCGATTGTTACAAGATTATTTTGATGGAAAAGAATTACAAAACCAATTGGTTGCTGCATATCTAATTGGCAGAGCTATTTCGCCACAGGCATTTCAGCATATTACGCCAACAAAAACACCTGATGAAATTGGGGTGTGGGCATCGTGGAATACATTCGCACGAAACTACATCCCCACTAATTATGCACGGTACCAGAATGCCCTTTCAACAAATCCATTGCTGTGGAATGCGAGCGAAGAGTATGCATCTAAGGAATTGAATAAAGGGGGTGTTGCTTTAAAATTTACATACGCTCCATATATCGTGGATGCTCAAAATCATCAGGGTTTATTGTGGGTAAACAGACCAAACATAAAAGGCAGTTGGTTATTTAAACACAAAGTATGGCATCGAGCCGACATCAATTTCTTTTATATGAACATTCGTGAAAATGTAGCATTGCGTGTAGAGAAATTTTTGGAAGGTAATGGTTCAGAGAGATCAATTGGAAAATGACCTGACTCTTGTTAAGAACGCTAGAACTGATTTAATAAATCTTTTGCCCGCTTCTTTAAAATACCTACTTCACCAAAACGGTAGCCTAACACTAGCTTAAATGCCGTGGTTCCATTGGCAAAATGGATTTCATCAAATCGAATATCGCGCGATTGTGCTACCAAACTCATTCCGCCAAAAAAACGATCGCTATTGTAACCCAATGCAAACCGAATATCTGCGAAGGTATTAAGCGTGATATTATATTGTGTGGTTTGGTCTGGGGCTGTGTACGAAATCCAATAGTGAGCAGGGCCAATGGAAAATACTCCGTTCAAAAAAAATGATTTATAGATTAAACTATAAGCATAACCGGGCGCAATACTAAAAGCTGTGTATTGGAAATTTTTAAATGTTGAAGTATTCGATATGGCTGGAGCATATACCTGGCTAAGCACCGATGAATCAGCTTGCAGGCGAAACGTATTTACCGTGCCGGAAATGATCACTGAGCCTGCACTTTTTACTTGGCGTTCGGAATAATTATAGGCCGACTTAAGCGAGAATTTATTTTTGTTAAACACATACCTGACATTTATCCCCGTGTTGTTTAACTCAATATCAGGCCGCTTAATGAAAGCATCGGGTAGTGAAGGGCTTTGCGCAGGATTCGGAACATAAAACCCGGAATACTTTTGATGATACAAATCAACGCCCCAACTTTTCCCTAAAAAATTCATCTGAAGATCTCGGGCATCACTTCCTCCATAGGTGGCCTTGCTTCGCTCATCAATGGGCACAGCAAAGGTTAACTCAGCAGCTACCTCAAATATGTAAAAGCCAATACCCGCGCTAAAAGAAGTGTTGGGTTTGTAATTTAGTTTTTGTCCCTTGTCATCGCGACTATTAAGGCTAAATGAAATTTCTCTTTTCTTTAGTAGCGGCCAAATGAAGAATTTATCTGGAAACTGTTTGATGTAAATGTCGCGTAATGAATCTGTTTGAGCATGAGTCGCGGGTGCACAAACCCAAAAAGCGATCAGCACAAAAAGTATGCGAACCATGCTTTAGAGAATGTACTCGCTTAAGTCTTTATTTTTTACAAAGCCAGTAAGTTTGTCCTTCACAAGTTGTTGTGTGATTGAGATTTTTGTTCCGGCTTTAATTTTATCAGGTACATCAAATGAAAACTCATTCAACAGTCGGCTCATAACGGTATGCAACCTACGCGCACCAATATTTTCCACTTCCGCATTAATATCAAATGCAAACTGCGCAATCTCATTAATTGCTTCATCATCAAACTCAATGGTCACACCTTCTGCTTCAAACAGAGCATGATATTGTTTTGTCAATGCGTTCTTAGGTTCTTTTAAAATCTGTACAAAATCTTCTTTGGTAAGATTGGTTAGCTCTACGCGAATTGGGAAACGCCCTTGCAACTCTGGGATTAAGTCAGACGGTTTTGCAGTATGAAATGCACCGGCCGCTACAAATAAAACATGATCGGTCTTTATAACACCGTATTTTGTATTTACCGTGCTCCCTTCCACGATAGGAAGCAGATCACGCTGCACACCTTCGCGGCTAACATCTGGGCCACTTCCGCCTTTCTTTCCTGAACCAGAAGCAATCTTATCTATCTCGTCTATAAAAATAATACCGGCATCTTCTGCTCTTCGAATAGCTTCCTCCTTCACCTCATCCATATCGATGAGTTTGGCAGCTTCTTCTTCAAACAAAATTTTTCTTGCTTCCGCTACAGTCACTTTTCTTTTCTTAGCCTTCTTAGGCATCATGCCACTGATCATGTCCTGAAGGTTCATCATAGAAACTTCATCCATCATGCCCGCACCAATCATACCCACACCCGGATTGCCACTTGGTTTTATGTTAATGTCAATCTTCCGATCCTCTAACTCACCATTCTTTATCTTCTCACGAAATAGATTACGCGTGCGTTCATTTAATTCTACATCACTGGCAGGTGCGCCATTTGTTTCTTCCATTGTGGTAGAAACCGGAAATCCAGTTGCCTTTTGTCGCATGGGCGGAATCAGCGCATCCAAGATAATTTCTTCCACGGCTTGAGCAGCTCGCTCCTTCACTTCTTCCTTCTTCTTGGTTTTGATCATGTTTACCGATTGCTCTACAAGGTCGCGTACCATGCTTTCTACATCGCGACCCACATAGCCTACTTCTGTAAACTTCGATGCTTCCACTTTTACGAAAGGTGCATCGGCAATGCGAGCAAGCCTCCGGGCAATTTCGGTTTTACCCACACCTGTGGCACCAATCATTAAAATATTATTGGGAACAATTTCATTTTGAATATCGGAAGCAACATTCATGCGTCTCCAGCGATTACGCAACGCAATGGCCACGTTCCGTTTCGCTTCATGTTGCCCGATTATATACTTGTCAAGTTCTTTAACAATTTGCTGAGGAGTAAGATAAGTTGCTGATAGCATCAGATTAAAATTAGTGTTTCTCAGGTTTCGCCTCTGTTAATACAAAGTCAACCGGCTTAGCTACTTTCTCTTTCAACAAAGCAATTTTTAAAACCTCATCAACTGTATCTACATAATGAAAGGTTAATCCTTTAATATATGTTTTCTCTATTTCTGTTATGTCGCGTTTATTCTTCTGGCTTAGAATTATTTCTTTAATGCCGCTTCGCTTTGCAGCCAATATTTTTTCTTTGATTCCTCCTACCGGAAGTACTTTTCCACGCAATGTGATTTCGCCAGTCATGGCCAATTTTCCTTTCACTTTTCGTTGTGTGAAAATTGATGCTAATGAGGTGAGCATAGTAATACCCGCAGACGGTCCATCTTTTGGAACCGCACCGGCTGGCACGTGAATGTGCAAATCATATTGTTGAAAGATTCTATTGTCGATACCTAATGATCTTGCATTAGATTTCAAATACGACAACGCAGCTACTGCAGATTCTTTCATCACATCACCCAACTGCCCCGAAATTGTTAAGCCACCTTTCCCTTGATTTAAACTTGACTCCACAAATAAAATATCGCCACCTACTTGGGTCCATGCCAAACCGGTTACTACACCTGCTATATCATTGCCCTGATAAAGTTCATCGTCAAAAATTTCACCGCCTAACACCTTCACCACAAAGGTCGGAGTGATTTCCTTTTCATATTTTTCTTCCATCGCCACAGACTTGGCAACACTTCGCACTACAGAACCTATTTTCCGCTCAAGACTACGAACACCCGATTCCCGTGTATAGCTTTCGATAATCTTTGTAAGCGCTTCTTTTTTGAACTTAACTTGCTTTGCCTTTAGTCCATGTTCTGCTAATTGCTTTGGCACTAAATGCCGAATAGCAATCTGAAGTTTCTCTTCAACAGTATAACCCGTAAGATCAATGATTTCCATCCGATCACGCAAGGCAGGATGAATGGTTTCCAATGAGTTAGCGGTAGCAATAAATAATACCTTAGAGAGGTCGTATTCAACATCTAAATAATTATCACCAAACGTATTATTCTGTTCGGGGTCTAGCACCTCTAACAAAGCAGAAGATGGATCGCCACGAAAATCAGAACGCACCTTATCTATTTCATCTAAAATAAAAACCGGATTGCTTGACTTCGCTTTCTTTATGTTCGATAAAATCTTTCCCGGCATCGCCCCCACATAAGTTTTGCGATGACCACGAATCTCAGCTTCATCATGCACACCGCCCAACGACATGCGGATGTAATTTCTTTGAAGTGATTTAGCAATTGACTTGCCCAACGAAGTTTTACCAACACCTGGAGGTCCATATAAACAAAGTATTGGCCCCTTCATGTCGTTCTTCAATTTGAGTACAGCTAAGTACTCAATGATGCGGGTCTTAACTTTTTCTAACCCAAAATGATCTTTATCAAGAATTTTCTTAGCGCGCGTTAAATCAAAGTCATCAACAGTGAATTCATTCCACGGTAAATCAAGCATGAACTCTACATAATTCATTGCAACAGGGAATTCTGCAGCTTGTGGGTTGATGCGCAATAGTTTATCAAGCTCTTTGTTAAAATGATCCTTTGCACTCTTGGGCCATTTCTTCTCATCACCGCGCTTGCGAAGTTTTTCAACTTCTTTATCAGGACCATCATATCCTAATTCATCTTGCAACACTTTAATCTGTTGACGCAGAAAATAATCACGTTGCTGCTGATCAATATCGGTATGTACTTTTTTCTGAATCTCATGCTTAATCTCCAACATCTGAATCTCTTTCAGCATGAATTGAAGAAGCAACGTGCCTCGCTCTACAATGTTGATTGTCTCGAGAATTTTCTGCTTATCCCCAACATCCACATTTAAGTTCGAGGAAAGAAAATGGATAAGAAAACCGGTACTTTGAATATTATCCAAAGCAACCTGTGCTTCTTGAGGAATTTCAGGATTTAGTTTAAGGATTTTTAATGCCGCATCTTTCAATGATTGCACCAATGCTTTCACTTCTTTACTTTCCAAATCAAGATCTGGTTCAGTAAGCAAATCAATTTTTGCAGTCATGTAAGGCTCGTCCTGCAAAAACTCTTGAATCTGAAAACGATTTTTGCCTTGAATGATGATCGTTGTATTTCCATCGGGCAGCACAAGCATCTTAATGATGCGTGCAACCGTTCCAAAGCGATAGAGATCATCCATCCCTGGCTCTTCAGCCAATTTATTTTTTTGAGCAATTACACCAATGATGCGATTGCCCTGATAAGCATTCTTTATTAACCGAATTGATTTCTGACGAGTAACTGTAATTGGAATCACGACTCCAGGAAACAGCACTGTATTTTTAATAGGAAGTATCGATAGTTCAGCAGGAAGATCTTCAGGCTTAAGATCAGACTCCTGCTCGGGGTTAATTAATTGAATTAACTCTTCTGAATCTTCCTGAACCATGGGTGCTATTGCAAGGGATTTAAACATATTTATAGGTGCCAATTTGACACAAAAAAAGGGTGTCTCCAATTAATATTTATAGAACGCAGTATGGGTCAATCGGTATGCCAATGTTTTGGTTATCAGGCAAATTTGTTTCAATTTTCGAGTGAATTGAACATTCTAAAATACAATTTGAGATTTACAAGGCCTTGTTTATTAGTGCTTTTGGTGGTGATGCTCGGTTTCCACACCACTGTTTTTGCTCAAAAAGAAAAAAAAGGCTTTAAAAAAGGTGGTGTAGTTGCCCTAAATGATTCTGTATCGATCTACAGCCAGTCTGACATATTCAATTTCCCGAATGTAAATAAGATTAAGTACTATCAGAATAATGCAAAACTTCAAAAAATACGGAGTCTTGACACACCTGGTCAGGAAGAACTGATGTATCAGGAATTGAAAGAGTATGTGAAAAATTTTGGGATCGAGAATTTTAGTAAAAATGTAGCCATGATTTGGCGGCTCGCAAAACTTTCTGAAACCAATGGCCCACCTGGAGAATCGTTACTACTTTATAAGTTGGTTCTCAAACATCACCAACAAGGATTAGACATTCAAAATATTTACAAGCGGTATGAAATGCTTGATCCTGACAAGAAAGAAAATTATGTGCCGCTAGATTTCTATTACAAATTAGTTGAGTACCGAAAGGATATTGACACACTTCGTCCACCACAATCAATTTTAGTAAACATGGGTGGATATATTAATTCCGATAAAGAAGATTACGGCCCCACGGTGGGTAATGTTGATGATCTTATTCTATTTACCTCTAAGCGAAATGAAAAATATGATCACACATATAATGAAGATTTGTTTTTCAGTTTGAAGGCGGAAAACTATTGGACAGATGCGCAACCCTTTACAAGCATCAATACAGAATTTAATGAAGGTTCAGCTTGTTTGAGTCAGGATGGAAAACTTCTTTACTTCTCGCGTTGTATGGCGCCAGATGGATTAGGCAATTGTGATTTGTATGTTGCTAAACTTAAAGCAGATAGTACATGGGGGGATGTTAAAAACCTTGGACCTAATATTAACAGCAGTGGGTGGGATTCACATCCATCTCTTACACATGGTGGCGATACATTATTCTTTGCTTCCAATCGAGTGGGCACTTTTGGTTTGTCTGATATTTTCTTCGCGATAAAAAACTCAAAAGGTGAATGGCAAAAAGCACTTAATGCCGGACCCATTATAAATACGGTGCAAAGTGAAGTGAGCCCCTTCTTCCATCATACATTTAATGTATTGTACTTCAGTTCAAACGGACATCCTTTAAACTTTGGTGAGTTTGATATTTATAAATCGTATCGTTATAAAAATAACTGGAGTGAGCCATTAAATACAGGTCCATTGGTAAATGGGGGTGGAAGTGAGTACTACTTCACCATTGATTCAAAATCGAAGGAATTATATTACGCGCGTTCATTAGAAGAGGATATCAAGAATCTTGATTTGCATTCCTTCCCTGTTCCTATGGAAGCGCAGCCCGAGGCAATTACCCGATTAAAAGGAAGTTTGAAAGATCCACAAGGTAAATCTGTTAAGGGTATTGTATCCGTTATTGATTTGGATGAAGGTGTTGAAGTGGCGCCTAAATTCATTCGTGAGGATGGCACGTTTGATTTTAACTTAATTAATAAACGTAACTATCTATTGATTATTCAAGGTGATGATTTTTTCAGAATTGAAGAATTATTTTTCATGGATGGTGATACAGAGATTAACAAAATTGCAGAACCGATAGAAAGTAAAATTGCTTTTCAATCCTTAGAGTTTGAAAACGGTAAAGCCAATATTTTACCAGAGATGCATTCTGATTTGGATAAGATTGCCAACTTCTTAATTGACCACCCAACATTTAAATTGAAAATCTCCGGTCATACCGATTCTGCAGGAAAAGAAGAAGCTAATCTAAAACTTTCACAAGCCCGAGCCGATGCTATCAAACAGTATTTAGTAAGTCAGTTTCAAATAAATACTTCACGAGTAACAGCTATCGGATTCGGAAGTTCAAAACCTATTGTGCAGGAGGTTACCGATGATCACAAGCAACTTAATCGAAGAGTTGAGTTTGAGATTTTAAAAGACAATTAATTTCAATCCTGGATATTGACTACTGCTAAAATCTAAATTCTACCAAGGGTGGAATATCTCCCATCAGAGAGTTTATGGAAGTTCGTGATCCTATCGTGCTCTATAACAAGACCTCTTTCACCCTTGAGGAATATCTTGAGTTTGAAAAGGAATCTGAAGAAAAGCATGAATTTTATAAAGGTGAAATCTTTGCTATGGCCGGAGCAGGTGCCCGACATAATGTGATTTTCTCCAATTTATTTGTTTCCATAGGAAGTTTATTGAAAGGTAAACCCTGTAAACCCTATGGCAGCGATTTGCGAATTCATGTTGCTCAAAATTCTTTATTTACCTATCCTGATATTTCAATAATCTGTAGTGATATTATTCCCTCATCATTAGATAAAGACACAGCTACCTCACCTACCGTTTTAATTGAAATTCTTTTACCTTCAACTCACAACTATGATCGTGGTGGTAAATTCAGACTATACCGTGATATACCCACACTAAAAGAATATATTCTAATTGAATCAGAATCTATCCGCATCGAATCCTTTCGTCTGAATCCACAAAATCATTGGGAGCTGGAAGAATACAAATCGCTAACAGAAACATTTCAAATGCCTTGCATGAATATTTCTATTCCCGTAAAAGAAATTTATGAAGGCACCAAACTCTAGAATATTCACTTAAGCAAAAAGCATGAAAAAACTCCTACTCTCTTTCTTCATCCTTTCGGGATTAATCGCCACAGCACAAACTGAAATTAACCCAAAGATTAAACCTGATAAGGATAAGCTTTTTGTAACTGCTGAGTTGGATAAAAAATTTCCGGTGTATAGAAAAGTAGCTAAAGATATCTGGTCATATGCAGAGCTAGGTTTTCTGGAAACACAAAGCACAGAACGTTTGCAAGGGGTTTTAAAAAGCGAAGGGTTCAAAATTGAAACCGGAGTTTCAGAAATGCCCACAGCATTTGTTGCAACCTATGGTAATGGTGGCCCTGTAATTGGTATCCTTGCTGAATTCGATGCGTTGCCCGGACTTTCACAAGATTCAATTGCTGATAGAAAAATTGTGGTGGAAGGTGGCCCCGGTCATGCGTGTGGCCATCATTTATTTGGAACCGCTTCAGTAGCAGCCGCAGTAACGCTTAAGGAGTGGTTGATAAAAAATAAAAAAGTTGGGACAGTAAAAATATTTGGTACCCCAGCGGAAGAAGGTGGTGCAGCCAAAGTTTATATGGTACGAGATGGTTTGTTTGATGACGTAGATGTAGTGTTGCATTGGCATCCTTCTAGTGCAAATGATGCCAGTCCATCATCATGTTTATCCATCAAACAAACTATGTTTCGTTTTTATGGACGATCAGCACATGCGGCTGCAGCACCGCAAGCAGGACGGTCGGCCTTAGATGGCTTAGAGGCTATGAACTACATGGTAAACCTGATGCGCGAGCACGTGCCCCAAGAAACCCGCATTCATTATGTAGTTACAAAAGGTGGTTTGGCAGCCAACGTTGTTCCTGATTTTGCGGAAGCTGAATACATGGTGCGTCACCCTGATGCACGTATGGTGGAAGAAATCTGGAATCGGATTGTAAAAGCGGCAGAAGGTGCAGCGAGTGGAACAGAAACTACCATGAAATACGAAGTGATCTCGGGTTCTTTTAATTTGGTACCGAATGAAACATTGGCTCGTCTGATGTATAACAATTTAAAAATTGTGGGTGGCGTAAATTATACAGCCGAGGAAGTTGAGTTTGGAAAAAAACTTCAAAGTACCCTCACTTTTAAGGTGCCTCCTTTAGAATCAGCACGTGAAGTGCAGCCTTTTAAAACGGGTGGATTTTTTCCTGCTTCAACAGATGTTGGTGATATTACCTGGGTAGTGCCTACCGCAGGTTTGGGAACGGCAACCTGGGTACCGGGAGTTCCTGCTCACTCGTGGCAGGCCGTAGCAACAGGCGGAACAAGTATTGGATTTAAAGCTATGAATAACGCTGCAAAAACAATTGCTATGACCGGAATTGATATTTTTAATAATCCAACTATTATCACTAAAGCTCAAAAAGAATTGGATGCGTTTGTGGGCCCCGATTTCAAATACAAATCTATGATTGGTGATCGTAAGCCTCCGCTGGATTTTAGAAAAGGGAAGCAGTGAGGTATTAGTGCTACTCAGATTTAAAGATTAATTTCTTATCAGTCTCATTAATTAAATTCAGACAAAATGAGTAAAGGTCTTCTGTTGCCATATTAGAGTATTCTAAATGGCTTTGGCGATAGTATCTCTTTAATTCTCTAAGTCGATCTATTAATAACGTTGTCTGTTTTGCAGAAGTAGGTTTAAAGTCTAGTAACTCTTCTTCAAAAGCTCGAAGAGTAAGATTAAATTGATTTTCCTGAAGAACCTTTAACCTTTTAACTGAATTTATATATAGAGAATCTGCCGAGATCCCATACGTGAGCAAATTTGTATAGGCAACCTCCCATTCATTTTGGGAAATGATGTTTAATATTTCAGCTCTATGACGATAGAATTTTTCCCACATGTAGTCTCTGGCTTTTGCAGGTTCATGATCAATCACTGAAATTCTACTTGCCTCTACAATATCTTCCTCAATTAACTCATAAAAAGATAATTGAATTTGAATAACCTGATTTACAGTATTAAGCGTTTTTGCAATTTCAACACGCGTGCGCGTTGCATTTTCAAGAATCTGAATGTTCTGTTCGTTTCTCCACGTAATAAGAACTGATACTGCTGAGAAAACAATCGAAATAACTGTCATCAACTCACCAATAGTTATTCTATTGTCGATTGAAAAGAATAATTTCATAAATCAAGAAGGTATATACTTTTTAAACCAACTTTGGATAGTCATTTGAATCACACCAAAGAAAGCTTCTTTAAAAATACCGGCAGACATTTTACTTTGCCCACGCGTGCGATCCGTAAATACAATCGGCACTTCATTCAGGCGGAAGCCATATTTCCACGTTAGAAATTTCATTTCTATTTGAAAGGCGTAACCCACAAACTTAATGTTATCTAATGGAATTGTTTCCAATACTTTTCTGCGATAACACACAAAGCCAGCAGTGGTATCGTGTACGGGTATGCCTGTAACAATCTGTACATACTTACTGGCAAAAAAAGAAAGCAGTACCCTACCCATGGGCCAGTTAACCACATTAACACCTGTAGCATAACGCGAACCAATCGCCAAATCGTGACCCCACTCAGCACAATGCAAGTATAAACTAACTAAGTCCTTCGGGTTGTGTGAAAAATCCGCATCCATCTGAAGCACATAGTCGTACCCATGTTGCAAGGCAAACTTAAACCCTTCAATATAGGCAGTTCCAAGACCCTGCTTACCCGGTCGCTGCATTAAATGCAATCGAACCTCCTGTTCACTATTATAATTTTTTTGAAGATCTTTTACGAGTAAGTCTGTGCCATCCGGTGAATTATCATCTACAATCAGCACATCAAAATCCTTAGCCAAAGAAAATACCGAGTCGATGATCAAGGTGATATTTTCCTTTTCATTATAGGTGGGTATAATGACAATCGCGTTATTCAAATGCCTTTTGGTTAGCTCTGAATAGAATTCCAGAGGAAACAAATCTAAATAAAAGAGTGCGCGAAACAATCCCTGAAAAGATGAACTTGTCAGAAATTAGACCATCGCTTGGTTTCCTTTGACAGAATGCCTTATCATTGGAACTGAAAAAGATGGATTTCGCTAAAAAACTTACAAGAAGAATGAACAAATGTGTGTTTTTAGATCGTGACGGTGTACTCAATAAGGATAATCCAAACTATACCTATAAAGTAGAAGCCTTTGAAATTTTGCCCGGTGTACTTGAAGCGATTACCCAACTAAAGCAGGCTGGATATTTATTAGTAGTTGTCACAAATCAGTCGGGCATTGCACAGGGAATTTATACTCAAGCACAAATGGAAGAGTGCCACGCCTATCTACAAAAGATGTGTGGCAACCGGATTGATCATTTTTATTTCTGTCCACATCATCCCACGGTAACCGCTTCCCTTGCACGAAAACCCGGCACACTTATGTTTGAAAAAGCAATTGCGCGTTTTTCAATTGATACAACTCAAAGTTGGATGATTGGCGACCGGGGGCGCGATCTTATTCCGGCAAAGCAACTTGGCATTCGAACCATACAAATAGGAGACGAGATTGAAGAACATGAAAAAGCCGAGTATCAGGTAACGGGTTTAAAGCAGGCATCTGAAATAATTTTGAGTAATTAACAGTTGACAATTAATTCGGTCAAGTAACATATTGGGCTGATTTTTGTACTACATCCGAAATCATTCTTAATTATATTTACATCAAACCACAGGTTTATGAAAACAATACTGAGCATTCTTTTTCTCGCATTTACTTTTGTAACGCAAGCACAAACTTTTGAAGGCACCCTTCATTGGTCGATTAAATCGGAAATAACTGACCCGAAAATGAAAGCACAAATGGAAAAAGCTCAACAGCAAATGAGCGATCCATCTAATCAGGCTAAAATGAAACAGATGCAGGAACAGATGAATAGTCCGCAGATGAAAGCTATGCTGGAATCAAATCCACAAATGAAAGCGCAAATGGAAAGTGCCTTAAAAATGATGCAAGGTGGAGATATGAGTTCTATGATGCCCAAAAATCTGATTGTTAAAATAAAAGGGAACAATTCAATTTCTAAAATGGATGGAGGGATGATTGCAGCGGAAGTCTTATACCTGCACGATAAAAATCAATCTTACTTAATTGATCGCGAAGCAAAAACCTATGTAGTAACTTCTGCTAATGCAAATGAAAAAACATCATCAAAACCGGTAGTTACTAAAACAAGCGAAACAACTAAAATATTAAATCACACATGTACCAAATACATTGTGGAAGTAACGGAGCATGGTGTAACCGCAAATCAAGTATTTTGGACAACGACCGAAATTAAAGGACTTGATTTAAAAAGTCTTTCAAAGCAGGGCTTGGGCAAGGGAGGTAATTCCATGTATTATGAAGGTCTTGAAGGAACTCCCCTTAAAATGGAATTGACCACACCACAAATGGTTATGGTAATGGAGGCCACCGAAATAAAAAAGGAAACGTTACCAGCCTCTGATTTTGTAATCCCTGCCGGATTTACAGAGACAAAAGGTTTTGGAAAATAATCTTCTACAGGTCAGTATTATTGGGTTATTGAAGATGTTTCTTGTCGATAAACTCCTTAAAAGTTTTGCGATAGGTATCTCCAATCGATAGAGAAGCAGATCCAATCTGAACTTCATTTTTGTGCACTACATCAATGGCACTTAACGCCACGATGTACGAATTATGAATACGGATGAATTTATCTGCGGGTAATTGTTCTTCTAACGTTTTAAGTCTTTGCAGGGTAACTATCTTTTGAGTTTTGGTGTGGATGGTTACGTAATCTTTTAACCCCTCTACATATAAAATCTCATCTAACTTTACCTTCACCAACTTGGTACCATCCTTTACAAAAACAAAGGGCGCTGTTGAGTGTGTTGATTCGCCTTGTACAATTACTGGCTTTAATTCCGCTTCTGCACGAAGCATTACTTTATCAACTGCCTTTAGAAACCGTTCGAAGGTAACGGGCTTTAACAGATAGTCGGCCACATCCAACTCATAGCCTTCCAATGCATAATCGGAATAGGCAGTAGTAAGAATTATAAATGGTTTCTTGGTGAGAACTTTTAACAATGAGATACCTGTTAATTCCGGCATTTGTATATCCAGAAAAAGGACATCTACAGGAAGGGTGCGAAGCGCTTCCAGTGCCTCCAATGGATTTGAGAATGCCTGCAGTAAATTAAGCGAAGGTATTTTCTTCACATAATCAATCATCAGGTTGCGAGCCAACGGCTCATCTTCAATAATGACACAATTCAGTTTCACCGCAAGGTAAGCGTCAGTTGTACGAAATATACATCCTTTTTATCTTCGGTGGTGAGCCGATATTTGCCTGGATAACTTAACTCCAACCTGCGGGCAACATTTTGCAAACCAATCCCTGATTTTTCGTGCACATCAGTTTTTTCAGGTTTGCTATTCTCTACGGTATAAATGCACTCATTGTCCGTAATCTGGATAGATACATTTACCCATGCCTTTGGGTTAGCATTGTTAACTCCGTGTTTAAATGCATTTTCTAAAAACGTTATAAAGATCAGGGGAGTGATCCATTTATTTTCGACCTCTCCTTTCAAATCAAACTTGATTGGGATTTGATCATTCAATCGCAGACGTTCCAGGCTAATGTAGTTTTTCATGTACTCAATCTCCTTGCTCAATAACACCTTTGGGTGATTCGAGTCATAAATCATATACCGCATCATCTGCGAAAGCTTGGCAATTACCTCGGTCGTGTTATCCGACTTCGTGTAAGCCAAATAATAAAGATTATTTAGCGTGTTAAACAAGAAGTGGGGATTGATCTGGGCTTTTAGGAAATTTAGTTCTGCAGCCAGTTTTTCATGTTCAATTTCTTTTCTTCGGGCTTCCAACTGAAACCAGTCTTCGGCAAAGCGCAACATCCCTACAAAAATCACAATGAACAAGTTACTGGTAACTGTCTGAACAATAAAGCGCATACTAAACAAGTAGCCTTCGCGGTTTGCGCTTACGTTTAGTACATCACGTTCTAAATAAATTCGCACCGTGATGATAACAGTAAAAAATATGATAAACTGAATTACATACTTCCACTTGTTGGCTTTAGCCAATAGACCAGGTAAAAAAGTAAAGTAGTTAACATAGGAGAGTAAAGCAGCAAAAAATGCCTGCGTGGAGACAATCGTTAGCACCCTTCCCCAATCTATTATGTCGCGCCCACGCTGAAAAGAAGAAACTTGATAGAAAAGAACGGAAAGATACACGCACCAAAAGGATACGTGTAGAAGAATAACTTTAGTGCGTTGCGATGTTGAACCCATGATGAGTGGCAAAAGTACACGATGTATGGTAATACAAAGTATAATTTTACTCTTTTCCGACCCATCCCTCTGAATCATCGACATATCCCCCATTATACACTATACAGGTGTTTGATTGGGTTTATTACCTGATTGTCGATTATTTATGGTGGTCTATATAATATGTTTTATCAGCCAGAACAATTGGATTTCATTTGCAGTTAAATAGGCTGTAATCCAAAAAATTTTGAACGAAAAGGCACTCTATCCATAAAACTTAAAATGAAAAAAATCTATCTCTCTCTTCTTTTTAGTGCAGCCACCTTAGTGGCAGTGGCACAAGGAAACGGAAAAGTTTCGGGCACTATCAATGAAGCCGAAACCAACAACCCCGTTGAATTTGCAACCGTGGCACTTAACGATCCAAATACCAACAAGCCAGTGGATGGTACTATTGCAGATGCCAAAGGGAAGTTTACCATAAAAGGAATAAATAACGGGAAGTATGTAGTAGCAATTTCTTTCATTGGCTTTGAAACCATTAGGCGCGAAATAGAAATTACGGATAAGAACTGGGATGCTGACTTGGGCACTGTGTTGCTTAGTTCAACATCTGAGCTATTAGAGGCGGTAACGGTTGAAGCACAGAAAGCTCTTATTGAAGAGAAAGTAGACCGAATGATCTACAACGCGGAAAATGATAATACCGCTAAAGGCGGTGATGCAACCGATGTTTTAAAACGAGTGCCTCTTTTAACAGTTGATTTGGATGGTAATGTTTCCATTCGCGGAAGCCAAAACATAAGAGTACTAATTAATAACCGTCCTTCTACAATAACGGCTGGTAGCGTTGCCGATGCGCTTAAGCAAATTCCGGCAGACGAAATTAAATCGGTAGAAGTAATCACCTCTCCTTCGTCTAAATATGATGCGGAAGGGACAACCGGTATCATCAACATTATTACAAAAAAGAATGTGCTTGAAGGCGCCACTTTAAATGTAAATGGAAGTGTAGGTAATCGAGGTTCAAACCTTGGGTTGCGTGGTGGTTATAAGAAAGGTAAGCTTGGACTTTCTCTCGGTGGGTTTGGTCGATTTGGCTATAATACACTTGGAAGTTTTGAAAACTCTCAAGGACTTATCGGTACCGATAGCGTTACTATACAATCAGCAGACACACGTAGTAATTCATTAAGAGCAAACTATTCTTTTGGTATTGATTATGATTTTAACCCAAAGAATTTTATTACCTCTTCAATTAGATTGGGATCTCGGGGTGGTAAAGACTATCAGGATAATTTAACTTCAATTTCTTATGCCGGTGTTACACCGTATCGCCAGACCAATCAAAATGTTGTAACCGATAACCAGTCGAACTCAATTGATGTTAATCTCAACTTTACACATTTGTATGAAAAGAAAGACCGCGAGTTGAGTTTCCTTGGCTTGTATAGCATTGATGATGGGATTAATGATTTTGAAAATATTACTTTCGATCCCACCGACTTTTCTTCGATCAGGAGACTGAAAAATGATAATGACAGTTATAATGAAGAATATGCATTTCAGATAGACTATCAAACACCTGTTTTAGAAGATCAATTACTTGAAGTGGGTGGCAAGCAAACAAGAAGAAAGGCGCTAAGTAATTATGAATACTTTAGTGCTAACGGGGACGATCCATATCAAACTATTGTAAATGATCAGTTGTCCAACATTTTTAACTATATACAAAATGTAAGTGCTGCCTATCTTTCGTATACGGTAAATCTTAAAAAATATGCCTTCAAAGCAGGAGGTCGCTACGAATACACAACTATTGATGCATTCTTCAAAGATGAGCAGGATATCAAAATTCCTTCGTATGGAATTTTTGTTCCCTCTGTTAATATTTCCAAAAAACTTGCTAACAACAATATGATCAAGGCCGCCTATAACCGAAGAATTCAACGGCCTTCCATTCGCTATCTAAATCCAAATATTCAAGGTTCAAACCCTTTGAATTACACTATAGGAAACCCATCTCTCGATCCTGAATTCACGAATAATTTCGAGTTGAGTTATAGTACTTATATGAAAGGACTGGGTTTAAATCTAACTGGTTTTGTACGCAATAGTAATAACTCTATTCAACGCGTTAGTACACGCGTTGGCAATACGGATGTTGTTGAAAATACGTATGACAATATTGGAATAGAAAACTCATACGGAACAAGCATTAATGCAAACATCCAAATCGGTGATAAACTAACCTTTAACGGTGGTCCAGAGATTTACTATGCAACGTTAACAAACAATGTACCTGATGATAACTTGAGAGCAAGTAACGAAGGTTGGGTTGTTAGTGGTCGATTATTTGGAAGCTATAATATGACAAAGGATTGGAGTCTTCAATTCTTCAGTTTTGCCCGTGGCCGCAATGTTCTCCTTCAAGGATTTCAAGGTGGGTTTGGCGTGTACTCTCTTGGGCTTAACAGAAACCTTCCGAACAAACGAGGCAGTATAGGATTTGGTGCTGAAAACTTTTTTGGTCAAACCATAACTATAAAAAGTCAAACCACAACAAATGATTTCGTTCAAAACAGTACATCCATTCGCCAGAACCTAAACTTTAAAGTCAATGTAAACTTGCGTTTTGGAAAAATCGAAGGACAAGGTAATAGCAGAGGTTCTAGTTCACGCAGAAGTCGCAAATCAATTTCCAGTGACGATTTGAAACAAGGTGGCGAAGGTGGTGGTTTTGACGCAGGTGGACAAGATCAACAACAAGGTGGACAACCTGCAGGAGGTTTTGCTGGAGCACAAGGCGGTCAACGACCTGCGGCTGCTGGCGCAGTTGTTGTACCAGCTATAGTATCTGATCCAACAGCTGTTGTTGAAGCAGCCGGAACCTGGGCTTATACAATAGAATCACCGCAAGGCGCTAATGGAGGAATCTTGAAAATAACGAAAGAAGGCGAAACCTATTCAGGTACAATCATTAACAGTCGCATGCAAAAGGAAGCACCGATTAAGGATATTCAAGTGAATGGAAATGAGCTTAGTTTTAATTACGAAACCAGCTTTGGTCCTAACACAAATACAATAACAGTTAAAGGAGTAATTACTGGCGAAGAATTTGCTGGTGTTATGACGGTTGGTCAATTCGGTTCATTCCCGATGAAGGCTAAACGCGGAGAATAAAAAAGAAAAGGGTGTAGGTTGTTGGGTAAATGCCGGCTCGGGGGAGTCGGCATTTTTTATTGAATTTACTTTCTAAATTCTGAACTTAATTTCCTTGCCTCATTAATTACCGAAGCCGGGTAATTTGATAGTTCTAATATTTTGATTGCATTGCGGGTGGTTAGCTGACCTACCTTAATCTTATGATCAAAATGAAGTTGATCATCCTCAAAGGTCTCGGTGAAATGATATAAGTCATATTCATCCTTCAGTAAGTCCGACAATTCAATATCGTGTGTAGAAGCAATCACCAGGTTGTCTCCCTGATTTAAGTAAGATAATATCGCTTTTGCGGAGGAGATTCGCTCAACCGTATTCGTTCCTTTAAAGACTTCATCCAGAATAAATAAGTTTTGTGATTGCGATTCTGCCTCATCCATTAACAATTTAATGCTACGCACCTCTTCAAAATAATAACTCATTCCTTCGAACAAATTATCATTGATACGAATGGATGTAAACTGTTTAACAAAAGGCATTTTAAACTCATCCGCAAAACATGTGTTAACCGTTTGAGCAAGGATTGAATTGATCGCAAGCGTTCTCAAAAAAGTTGACTTACCCGACATATTCGATCCTGTTATTAAAATACCTTTACCGTTTAAAACAAGATCATTTTTCACACAATCGATTATAAGTGGATGATACGCCCCGCGAATTTCAAACTCCTTGTGATTACTGGTTACTTGTGGTTTACAGGTAGTCATCGATCCCGCTCGAAGGGAAGCAATCGATAATGCTAAGTCGATTTCACCTACATACCTAATGAGTAAGAGTATGGTTTCGCGTTTGCTCTTTAACTCCTTCGTTAAATGAAAAAGCATAAACACTTCCACCAAAAAGAAAGCTTTGAGCAACTCAACAAGATATAATCCCAATTGAGCGAGTTCGTCTTTTAAGCCACCGTCACCATCCAAACTTAGAACTTTCATCTTCCACTGCAGTGGTTGAAGCAACGATGCATTTTTTACTACATTCGAATCAGAAAACAAATCATGTGATTTTGTTAGGTTGGTTGAAACATTAACCAGAACACCTAATTGAGGTAGTGATCTAACGAACTGAATGGTGTTGCTTTTATTCCAATAATGCACCAGCATATTACCCACAATGGGGATAAGCAAAAAAATAAGCAGCACGGGATATTTTATCGATAGTATCAACAATACTGCAATACTTGCTACACTTACTTTTAACGCCCAGAACCAAGTTGGTTTATCTATTAGCTTCTCCTGAAGCAAGGATGAAATGTGATAGGCATTTCTGTGACTAAGCTTTGATAACTCAAGTTGGATCTTTTCGCGCGTTGCAGAATCCTTGGTAAATAAATCTGCTCTTACATTTAACGTCTCATCAATTTTATCAGTGGGGTTAGTCAGTTTTTTAAACAACCATTGCTGGCCAATTCTGGAAACAGTTCTGTCTACCAGAGCAAATAGATTATGAAAGTCAATGTCTTCAATAGTTTGATTGGATAAACTGTGATAGTCTTTAGAATCTTCTATTCTTGAAAATTTACCAATCAGATTAAAATCAAAATCGCATGTTTTAGGTTTTGCCCACTGAGATCTGATCTCTTCCAATTTCTTTCGGTCACGCGACTTATTAGAAAACGATAGGATGAGCACGACAAAGAAGATAACAACAAGACCCACAAAGAGGTAAAGCATACTAGTTATTTAGTAGAGTTGGTTTTGGAGCAGATATCAAGTATTTCATTTCTTCACTCCTTCTGCCAACTTTCTCATTGCTCTCACTCGCTCAGGATCAACAGTACGATACTTAAACTCAGCACCTTCATCCGAGCCCATGCCCGCTATGGCTTGATTGCGGTACTGCATTACGCTTTCGCGGAAAGCAGTTGCTGAAAAATGAATCTCTGTTGCTTTTGTTGTTCGAACTAATTCCTCAACAGTATTTTCATTTACACCTGAACCTGGCATAATTGCAATGCGACCATTTGCTTTTGTAATTAGTTGAGCAATTAAGTCAACTCCTTTTAAAGCAGTAGTTTGGTGGCCGGCTGTAAGAATGCGATGGAAGCCCACTTCAATGCAATCTTCTAAAGCTTCGAATGGATCGTGGGTCATATCAAACGCCCGATGGCATGTAACTTTAAGCGGACGAGCACGATCAATTAATTCTTTGCATCTCTTTTTATCAAGTCTACCATCTTCATTTAAAATCCCAAATACCACTCCATCCACGCTAATCTTCTGGCACTGATCAATATCACGCTTCATTGAATGAAACTCATAATTCGAATAATGAAAGTCGCCACCGCGCGGACGGATCATCACATATACATCCATGTTTACATTTTGCCGCACGGCTTCGATGGTACCAAAAGAGGGTGTTGTGCCACCTTCAGCCGGGTTATCACAAAGCTCAATGCGATCGGCCCCACCTTCCTGTGCGCGCAAGGCTGACTCAATGTTGTAGACTACAATTTCAATCGTCATGACCGCAGATTAAAATGATTTTAGGATTCTCCTGATTGTTAGCCTGTAATAATAGTTTAAACTTGCCTCTTTCAAAATCCATCGCAGATTACTTGATTTTAGGATTTCGTTGATTGTTTTTGGTGTATTTATCAATCGCTTGAATTCCAAACTTGTATTTCCAAAGTTAATTAGTAAACCCACCTCTAAATTATAAGCTTCAAGGTAATTAATAGCCTGTGCCAGGTGAACATTCTCAAGCTTTGTAATAGCCTTCAACTCCACTAAGACTTTTTCCTCAATCAAAAAATCAACCCTTCTCGTTCCAATTGAAACTCCATCATATATGATTGACATTTCTAACTCACGATCAAAGTCGATACTAAGTTTCTTAAGCTCAATTGCCAGAGCTCTTTGATAGATTACTTCTTGAAAACCATTCCCTAGTGTATTATGGACACGCATAGAACATCCAATGATTTTCTCAGTTAAATCGCTGTACTTATCATGCTCTTTGATCATCAATCAAACCAATCATTTTAATGAAATCTATCAGCGGTCAATAGTAACTTTTTGCTTCAAACAATTTATTAGCTACCTCTTCGCTATAGACCGCATAGGTAAATCCCTTCTGCAATGCAAATGCTCCATACTCACCATTTTTGCTGAGCGCTAAAAATCCAACCTGTATCTCTTTCGATTTCTTTGGTTGATTTTTTACGATTCTGGCAACGGCCAATTCACACGCTTGTTGCGGAGAATTTCCTTGACGCATTAGTTCAACCACTAAATGTGAACCTACAATGCGAATTACTTCTTCACCAACACCAGTAGAGGTTGCGGCACCAATTTCATTATCTACAAACAAGGCCGCACCAATTATAGGTGAATCTCCCACCCGACCTTGCATTTTATAGGCCATTCCACTGGTAGTGCAAGCACCCGATAAATTTTGCTTTCCGTCAAGGGCAACGATACCGATGGTATCATGATTTTCAATATTAGCAACGGGTTTGTATTGAGCCGTCTTTAACCATTCCTTCCATGCTTTCTCAGATTCTTTGGTAAGCAGTTTTTCTTTTTTAAAACCATTATCCAGAGCAAACTTCAACGCTCCTTCACCTACCAAAAAAACATGAGGGGTTTTTTCCATCACCTTCCGGGCAACCGAAACCGGATGCACAATGTGCTCCAAACACGCCACAGCTCCACAGTTGGCAAACTCATCCATAATACAGGAGTCCAAGGTTACACGACCATCACGATCCGGCAAACCACCCAATCCTACTGAACTTTCTTTCGGATCACCTTCAGGAACTCGCGCCCCTGCTTCCACCGCATCTAGTGCTCTCCCATTCGTAGAAAGAATTTTCCATGCTTCTACATTTGCATCCAAACCAAAATTCCACGTGGAGACCACTACAGGTTTAAGAACAGGTACTAATTGCTTAAACCCAAATAATTTAGTGACAGGAGCCAATGAGGCCAACGTGCCGAGTTGAATAAATTTTCTTCGAGTAGCCATGGATACGAATTTATAAATGAAGGATCAAGATTAGCTATTTATCAATGATTCTACGCGCTGTTCGAAACCGTTTTATATAATAATCGGAATACAAGTTTGTTTCGACCACCCCCAGTGAAGTTGAGGCATGAATAAATTTCACATTGTCACGTGCCTTGATATCTGTTACAATGCCCACATGAGTAATCTGACGTCTCTTTTTCCCGGTCGCAAAAAACACAAGATCACCTGGTATTACTTTTTTAAGTTTTACTTTTTCTCCAATCACTGCCTGCCCATCTGTTGTTCGCGGCAAATCCAAATTAATAGCACGATAGGCATTTCCGGTAAGCCCCGAACAATCCATACCCGAACGAGTGGTGCCACCCCATTTATATGGGGTACCTGTAAATGCACGAGCAGCCTGAATAACTTCATTCACTTGTTCCGCCCGCGCTTTTGCTCTCCGCGCGGAAGCACAAGCGCCAAACAATATTAAAATGAGAACAAAAACAGAAAGTCTTTGAATGGTTAATTGTTTATTTTTGTGACTCAATTTTAAATCCATAAGCAGATCCTCAAAGTTACAGTATTGATGGCACACGTTAAAGAAAGTGAAGCACCGATTACACTCCTGACTGAAAAGATCATTAGCCAATTTCAGGCCATTGTTGGTAGTGAACACGTTCTAGTTAATGAAGAACAACGCACAGAATATGGCCACGATAAAACTGAGGACTATCAATTTCTTCCTGACCTTGTTATAAAGCCTGGTACTACTAACGAAGTAAGTGAGATCTTAATTTTATGTAATGAACATAAAATTCCAACTACTCCACGTGGAGCAGGCACAGGATTAAGTGGTGGTGCCCTGCCTGTTCATCAGGGAGTTGTGATTTCGATGGAGCGTTTCAATAAGATTTTGAATATTGATGAATTAAATCTTCAGGCTATTGTTGAGCCCGGAGTGATCACTGAAGTGTTTCAAAATGTGGTGAAAGAAAAAGGATTATTCTATCCGCCCGACCCAGCAAGTCGGGGTTCTTGTTTTTTGGGTGGCAACTTAGCCAACAATTCCGGTGGACCAAAAGCAGTAAAGTATGGCGTTACCCGCGATTATGTCATTAACATGGAGGTGGTGTTGCCCACCGGAGAAATCATTTGGACGGCAGCAAACGTGTTAAAGAATTCAACTGGTTATAACCTCACGCAATTGATGTGCGGCAGTGAAGGCACGTTGGGTATTATTACCAAGATTGTTTTCAAGCTTCGGGGGCTTCCTCAAAAAAATGTTTTGCTGTTAATTCCCTTTGTTACCAATGAAGAAGCCTGTAAAGCCATCGCGGCAATCTTTGTAGCCGGAATTACCCCTTCCGGGATGGAATTTTTTGAACGGGAAGCAGCAGCAAAAACATTTGAATATTGTGAAAAAGTATTGCACAGTCCCGTGACTACAAAATTGGACGAAGGGATGGATGCCTTTGTTTTATGTGAGTTGGATGGCAATGATGAAGAAGTGCTGATGCGCGATGCTGAGCGAGTTATGACTGTTGTTGAGAAATTTCAAAGTGGTGAAGTTCTTTTTGCAGAAAGTACTGCTCAGAAAGATGAACTTTGGAAAGTGCGTAAAAATATTTCTCCTGCTGTAAACTGGTATACGCTTACAAAATCAGATGATGTAGTGGTGCCACGCAGCAACTTACCTAAGTTGATTAAAGGAATTAAAGAAATTGGCAAGCAATACGGATTCAACACAGTTTGCTTTGGTCATTTGGGTGATGGAAACCTTCATGTGAACATTCTTAAAGAAAACATTAGCGAAGAAGATTGGGAAACCAAAATACCTGATGGTATAGGTGAAATATTTAAACTTACCGTTAGTTTGGGCGGAACTTTGTCAGGGGAACATGGCATTGGAATTGCCAAAAGACCGTACATGCCTATAGCAATGAGCGAAGTGAATCTAACCCTGATGCGTGGGATTAAAAAAGTATTTGATCCTAATGGAATCTTAAATCCCGGGAAGATTTTTTAAAAAAACAATGCCACGAATGCTCAAATACTATTTTGTGCATTCGTGGCAAATTATTATTGCTTAAACGAACGAAGTGTTCCGAAGTAGTAATGTAAACCAATCTGCACTCCTACCAAAAAGTTAGCACGGCCTCCAAAAATTTCTGAAAAGTCACCATCTTTTAGTGCATTAATAACATCTTCGTTGCGCATATCCGTTAAACTATAATTTGCACGAATTTGTGTTGTTAAAAAAAGGTGTTTAGATAAGTCAATATCCAACCCAAACGCAGCAGCCAATTGAAACTCGGTGGTTTTAAATTCATCAAGTTCTTTGGTAAGCAGATCTGTTGTAGGCACATTATTAGGCAATTCATACGTTCCATTTCCATTGTCGATGGCTTGAGGATAATCTTGCTTAATTGTTGCAAAGTCAACCCCTTCAGGAATTTCATAATCTCCGGCACTGGTTCGCAAGGATTCAACTCCTTTCGTCATGATAGACAGCTGAGGTCCAAAATTAAAATTGCCTCTTGCCTTCCCATAGCCACCGCCCATAAATTTCATCATCAAAGGAAGCTGAAGATATTGCAAATCGATTTTGCGTTCACCAGCAACTTGCTTAGCTACGTTTACCACCTCATAAATCTGACCTTGATTGGCAAGAATTGATTCAAGGCTAAGGCCAAACTTGCGACCAAAATCAACACCAAAACTAAACCCTACAGGGGCAAAGTTGTAGGTGTATGTAGAACTATAGCGTGGATCCTCACTAAGCCCCTTATCAAGAACAAAGGTTGCATTGTATGCTGTGGTAGCCCCTAAATGGATTTGAGCATGCGAACTAATTCCAATTAAGATAAAAACAACACTTGCTACAGTAAAATTTCTAATTTTCATAGGATATAATTTTGGTTTAATTTATCAGAAGTCTGATTGGTAACCTCTCAAAATTCTCATAAATCTATAAAAAGGTACTTGTAATTTTAATTTTTACTATTGTTGCATCACAGTTATTATTTAATCGATACCTCAACTTATATATCCTGTGTGCGGCATTACTGGAATATTTGCGTTTAACCTGGTGGGTAAGTTTAACATGATTCATGTTACAACTGCGACCATAGCACTGCAAAAAAGAGGGCCAGACGTTCATGATGTTTATATCGATGAGTTTGTTGGACTTGGTCATCGTAGGCTCTCAATCATTGATACCAGCACCGCGGGCAATCAACCCATGTGGGATGAAAGCAAGCGATACGGAATTGTCTTCAATGGCGAGATTTTCAATTATCAGGAATTAAAGAATGAACTCGAAGATCAAGGAGTTGTTTTCCAATCTTCCTCTGATACCGAAGTACTGCTCAAACTTTACATCCATGAAAAAGAAAAATGCCTTCAAAAACTAAACGGATTTTTTTCCTTTTGTATTTACGATAAACAGGAGCAGACTTTTTTCGTAGCACGCGATCGATATGGAATAAAGCCTTTGCTCTACCAATTCGATGAAGACAAGTTTTTGTTTGGCTCTGAGATGAAAGCCATTATTGAGTATGGAATAGATAAAGAGATTGATCACACCTCGCTCTATACTTATCTGCAATTAAATTACATCCCCGCTCCTGCCACTATCTTCCGTTCTGTCAAAAAATTAATGCCCGGTCATTATTTAAAAGTTAGCTATAAAAAGATAGAAACACATTGTTATTACACGATACCAATTTCACAAGGTAAGGCCGACTCCGTCAATTATGATCAGGCAAAAGAAAAACTAAAAGAGTTATTGGAAGATTCTGTTCAACGCAGATTAATTTCGGATGTTCCGCTTGGAGCTTTTCTGAGTGGTGGAATTGATTCTTCTGTAATAACCGCACTTGCCTCAAAGCACAAACCCGATCTTCATACCTTTTCAATTGGCTTTCGGGATGAAAAGTTTTTTGACGAAACAAACTATGCTAATCTGGTCGCTAAACATTTTAAAACCCAGCATACAGTTTTCTCATTAACAAATAAAGATTTACTGGCTCATGTAAACGATGTGCTCGATTCTCTCGATGAACCCTTTGCCGATTCATCTGCGCTCAATGTTTTTATCCTCAGTAAAGAAACCCGCAAACATGCAACCGTTGCTTTGTCAGGTGATGGTGCTGATGAATTACTTGCCGGGTATAATAAACATGCCGCAGCACATCGTATTATTAATAAAGGATGGAAGGAGAGTTTAATCAGCTCATTGGTGCCTGTTTTAAAAACACTTCCCCAATCAAGAAGCAACTCATTTAGTAATAAAGTCCGGCAGGCTATACGCTTTGCTGAAGGAATGAAACTCGATAGCAAAGAACGCTACTGGCAATGGGCTGGTTTTGCAAAAGAGCCAGATGCCTATTCGTTGCTCTCGGATGCTACTAAGCAAAAATTAGATCAACAAGAGTTTAAAAACAGAAAAGAAGAGCAATTAAAATTTATTTCATCAAAAGAAACCATTCAGGAAATTTTGCTTACCGATATGAGTTTAGTACTTCCCAACGATATGCTTACAAAAGTTGATTTGATGAGCATGGCGAATAGCCTGGAGGTACGAGTTCCCTTTCTTGATTATAGAGTAGTAGATTTCATTTTTAGTTTACCCGATGATTTTAAAATAAATCAATCCATCCGAAAAAGAATTTTACGAGATGCTTTTCGCGATGTACTCCCCCGCGAACTTTATAACCGACCAAAAAAAGGTTTTGAAGTTCCGTTGTTAAAATGGTTTCGTACCGAATTGAAATCTTTAATTATGGATGACCTGCTTTCTGAAAAAACTATTCGAGAACAGGGAATTTTTGAGTACTCAGAAATAAAAAAATTGAAACTTCAATTGATGTCATCAAACCCACAAGATGTTCACGCGCGCATTTGGGGGCTGATTGTTTTTCAGACGTGGTGGCGGAAATTTTTCATGCAAAGCCGCTAAGACCACGAAGCATAAAAGAATTTTAACATTGCGAACTCTGCGCCTTTGCGCGCAATCTACCCGTAGATTTGATTTAGCAATCCTGCCAGTCTTACGCCCGCCTGCAGCACTCGCGTTTTAGCCAAAGACAAATATTTATAAGAATACTGATAGCTCAGATTTCCGTTTCCTATATCATACACCTTTGGTCGGCAACTTACAGATTCCAGCGCCCACTCACGCACACTTGAATTCTGCCATTTTGTAATTTCTTCTTTTGAAGGATTGCCAAGGGATTGCGCTAATTCAGTGTAACTCAATCGTGTATCATCAATCATTTCACTATCCCATACACGGTGTAAATTTGAATCGGCTCTAAACCACTTCACTTTAATATCATTCCCACCCTTATCACCTGGTCTGCCTACATGCAAAGGCTGGTGCATATCGCCTACCATGTGAACAAGCATTTTTAAATATTCTGCTTCCTGTTTAGGAGTAAGCGTTCCAGCCTTTAGCTCCTTGGTAAACTTTTCAATCATCATAATAACCTTTCCATCAGGATTGCTCTCAACATCTTCATAACGTCCGCCATCCGGTATGGTAGTCCAATGCCAATCGGCTGTATAATTATAGGTTGAGTCCGACCGGATTTCATCCATCCAGGTACTCACCATGGCCAACGATTCGCCATTCAAAATTTGTTGGATTCGTTTCTTAGCTTTCTTGGTTAGATATTGCTCAGCAATAAGACCCGTAGCACGGTGCCCGGTAACTCCCCACCCAAATCCTTTGGTTAACACCATCACGCAAATCAATACCAAAACCAGCCTTTTCATAGTTTCCATTTATTAAGTCGCAATATTAAAATTTTCATCGAATGTTAGATTTCTTATGGATGATAATAAGGTTAATTTTGATATAAGTGGCTTGAATGCAGTTTCAGAAAAGCAAATGAATTCCTTATAAAACAATCCCGATGTCTCAATCTCGTCAGCTGGCTGCTATTATGTTTTCCGATATTGTCGGGTACACGGCTATGATGCAGGCTGACGAGGAAAAAGCAGTGAAGGTTATTAAGCATTATAATGCCACACTTGAGAGATTGGTCAATCAATTTAAAGGAAAGGTTCTTAATTATTATGGCGATGGAACCTTGTGCATTTTTAACAGCGCCACGGAAGCTGTCTATTGCTCTTTAGAAATACAGAAAGAACTTAAAAACGAACCGTTAGTTCCATTGCGCATCGGTCTTCATATTGGAGAAGTTTTTTTTGAGGACTCAAAAGCATTAGGCGATGGAGTTAATGTAGCATCAAGGGTTCAATCTCTTGGTCAGGAAAATACAATTTTGATCTCTGCAGAAATCCATGATAAAATAAAAAATAATATTTCTATCTCTACTATATCCCTTGGTCATTTTGATTTAAAGAATGTAGGCAGATCCATGGAAATTTTTGCTCTGACGAATGAAGGTCTCTATACTCCACAACGAAAAAATATAGAAGGGAAACTAAAAAATAAAAATAACATCAACCGAAATATCCTGGTTGGAATCTCTCTAAGTGTACTAGTACTGATTGTTTTTTTCTTGCTTAAGAATTTCTCCTTTCCAAATGATAAAGCTGAAAGCATTTCTAAATCCATTGCTGTTCTGCCATTTGTTGACATGAGCCCAGAAAAAGATCAGGAATATCTTGGAGATGGAATAGCGGAGGAAATTATTACAACACTTTCAGGACTGAAAGACCTCAGAGTAATTGGAAGAACTTCTTCTTTTCAGTTTAAAGGAGAAAAATTGGATTTACGAGTAATCGGAGAAAAGTTGAATGTTGGTACTATTCTCGAGGGAAGTGTACAGAAATCAGGAAATAAAATCCGTATTACTGCTCAGCTAATAAGGGTCAAAGATCATTCACATTTATGGTCTCAAAAATTCGATCGCGAAATGGTTGATATCTTTAAGATACAAGATGAAATTGCCAGCGTAATCACAGAACTACTAAAAATCTCTTTATCCCTTTCAGAAAATCAACAACTAATCAAGACCGAAACCACTCCCGAGACTTATACTTTGTATCTCAAGGGTCTTTATGCCTATCGTGAATACAAATTTGAACAAAGTATTGACTATCTCACTCAAGCAATTAGCATTGACAGTACCTATGCGTTACCCTATGCCTACATTGCATTATCTAAAACCTGGATAATTAATAACAGCAAAGATTTCAAAAACACATTGGCTTTTAAGGATGCCGAGAGTTTTGCACAACATGCAATAAAACTTTCTCCTCAACTTGCTGAAGGATATTCCGCCATTGCATTATTAGCATGGACTATAGAACGTAATTTTTTAAAAGCCAAAACAAACTTTGAAAAATCAATTCAGCTTGATCCTAATTCTGCGTTATTAAAAAATCGGTACGCTTACTTTCTTACGTGGATGGGAGATTTTGATAAGGCAAAGGAACTTTCCTCTGAGGCTATTAATTCTGATCCCGCAGATTTCAATGGCTACTTAATTCTTGCCATGGTAAACCAATATACTGGAGATTTAAAAAAAGCAAAACAATATATCACCGAGGGGATTAGTCTTTTTCCTAATAACATAAGGTTTCGAAACCAAATGATCTATAATGAATTCTTAAATGGGAGTTACGATAAAGTAATTCAAGAATGTAATTTAATCCTAAGCAAAAATGAAAATCTAAATGAGGATCTAATGGCTCAGCTGTCCATTGCATTTTATAAAACCGATAGATTGAAGGAGAGTAATTCAATATTAAAAGAACTTCAAAAATCTGCCAACAAGCAGAATGATAGTAACTATAATAATGCGGTTATATATGCTTCTCGTAATCAATATGATTCCTGTATTCTATGGCTGGAAAAATCCATTGAGAAACCTGAAGCAGCTTTCCATCTTTTTAAGATTGACCCGGCATTCAAATCCTTAAAAGGTACACCTGGTTATGAGAAACTTTATCAGCAATATGGGTTTGATAATTATTAGTTTCAGCATCCTCTACTTGTAGTTAAGAATAAGTTAAATTTAACTTGCATGCATTACTATTAGAGAGTCTCATTGTTCTTAATTTAAAAACTGTACCATTTAAAATATTCAAATGCCAAACCGCCAAACTCTCAATCTAAATTTTGATATCAAAGCCCAGCCAGATGAAGTCACCTGCGGGCCTACCTGCTTGCATGCACTTTATCAATATTATAATGATGAGATAGGACTTAAAGAAGTTATTTCAGAGGTGAAGAGTTTGAAAAGTGGTGGTACACTTGCGGTCATGCTTGGCAACCATGCCTTGCAACGCGGATACAAAGCACACATCCATACCTACAACCTAAATGCATTTGATCCTTCGTGGTTCAAATTTTCAACCCCTAAAATGATTAAGCTGCTTAAGCAACAAATGAAGTTTAAAGTAAAAAAGAAGAAACTCATTTTTGCTTCTAAAGCTTATATAAAATTTTTAGAAGCTGGAGGAAAAATCTTTCAAAAAGAATTAAGTGCCGATTTAATTAAAAGTTATTTAAGACAAAACAAGCCTATCCTTACGGGATTGAGCGCAACCTATTTGTATGGAACACAGCGCGAAATTCCAAGCAGCGGAAAGTATGATAGCATCAAAGGAGAGCCCATGGGGCATTTTGTAATTATTACTGGGTTTGATGAAGCTACTGAAACCGTTTACCTGGCTGATCCGCTACATACAAATCCTCTTAAAAGTCACTATTACAGTGTGAACTTCGATCGGCTCATCAATAGTATTTTATTAGGCATTGTGACGTACGATGCCAATCTTTTAATCATCGAACAAAAGAAATAAGCTATGCCAAAACTGATTGTGGTAGATAAACCGGAGCGTTGGAAGTTTAGTTTGAACGATGTTGAGGTTATTTCTCCTGAACGCTACATTACTGATCTTGCCTTTCAGAATACTAGAAACCTTAAAGTCCTTAACCTTTGCAAGTCTTATCAATATCAGAGTGAGGGGTATTATGTTTCGCTGCTGGCTGAAGCGCGCGGACATAAAGTTCTACCCGAAGTTTCTACGATTCAAGACTTACGGTTTCCTTCTATTTTACGAGATGACTCCCTCGATTTCGATGAGTTAATTCAAAGCACGTTTAAAACTGAAGCGGGAGATCGGATAGAACTCAATATTTATTTTGGTTTTACAAAATCTGAAAACTTTAACCGACTAGGGTTGCAGCTATTTCAAATGGTGCAAGCACCCTCATTAAGAGTTTTGTTTACCAAGAAAACAAAATGGTCGCTACGAAAAATAAAACCGATCAGTTTAAGTGAAGTGCCCGATGAAGATAAACCTATTTTGGTGCAAGGGCTAGAGCGTTACCTTTTACGCAAGCGTGATTTCAGGCCTGATAAAAAGAAGTATGACCTTGCTATTCTGGTTAATCCCGATGACACCAATCCACCGTCTGATGATCGGGCATTAAAACGTTTTTACAGAGCCGCTTTAGAAGCTGGATTCAATACAGAATTTATTACCAAAAATGATTTTGATCAGATCATTCAATACGATGCACTTTTCATTCGCGAAACGACAAATGTAAACCATCACACGTTTCGGTTTGCCAAAAAAGCTGAATCGCTAGGATTGGTAGTAATTGATGATCCTGAATCAATCTTAAAGTGTACGAATAAAGTATATCTGCATGAGTTGTTGACCTCTAATAAAATTTCAACTCCAAAAGCTTTTGTACTTACTGAAGACAATTGTGATCAGTTGGAAGGCAAGATGGGATTTCCCTTTATTTTAAAACAACCTGATGGTGCTTTCTCGAAAGGAGTATTTAAAATTAATTCTACAGAAGAATTTGAAAAAGTGAGAGAAAGCATGTTTGAGAAATCTGACTTGCTGATAGCGCAAGAGTTTTTACCCACTGCATTTGATTGGCGGGTGGGGATTATAGATGGTCAGGTAATTTATGTGTGTAAATACTTTATGGCCACTAAACATTGGCAAATTGTAAACTGGAGTGCTAAAAAGCAATCGCAGGAAGGCGATGTAGAGAGTATACCGGTTGATCAGGCACCATCAGGTTTATTGAAAACCGCATTAAAAGCAACCGCATTAATTGGTAAAAGTTTGTATGGGGTTGATATGAAAGAGATTGATGGAAAGTTTTACGTAATTGAAATCAATGACAATCCGAATATCGATGCGGGTATTGAAGACAAAATATTAAAAGAGCGACTCTACGAAATCATTATGGAAGTATTCCTAAACAAAATCAAAGCGATTAAATGAGTTCATCCCCTTATCATCTCTTTCAGTGCTTCGGCATTGAATTAGAATACATGATTGTTGATAAAGATTCGTTGCTGGTAAAACCCATTGCCGATGAACTCCTGAAATACGAGTTGGGTGAGATCGGCAGCGATTTTGAAAACGGGATTGTTACCTGGAGTAATGAGTTAGTGCTTCATGTGATTGAAATTAAATCCTCCAAACCCGAGGCCGATTTAGAAACTCTGGAGAAAGAGTTTGAAAAAAATATTTTTCGTATTAATGGAATACTCTCAAAATGGAATGCGATGCTTCTCCCCTCGGCTGCGCATCCATTAATGAATCCTTTTAAGGATACAAAACTCTGGCCGCACGATAATAATGAAGTCTATGCCCTCTACGATAAAATTTTTAATTCGAAAGGCCACGGCTGGTCGAACCTGCAAAGCACGCATTTGAATTTGCCCTTTCATGGCGATGTAGAGTTTGCCAAACTTCATGCGGCCTGTCGGCTGATACTTCCATTGCTTCCTGCACTTTGCGCAAGTTCGCCTTTACTTGATGGAAAGCTAACAGGAATGTTGGACACACGACTTCAGTATTATAAAACCAATCAATCTAAACTACCGATTATCACTGGAAGGATAATTCCTGAGAACCTTTACTCTTATGACGAATACAAGAATCATGTTTATTTACCAATTGCCGAAGCAATTGCTCCGTATGATCCAGAAACCATATTAGATCCCATCTGGGTAAACTCGCGGGGTGCGATGGCGCGGTTTGATCGTGGCTCTATTGAAATTAGGGTGATGGATATTCAAGAGTGCGCTGCTGCAGATATGGCTATTGTAAGCACCGTAATTGAAATCCTGAAACTGTTTGTTGATGAAAAATTGATTTCACTTTCCCAGCAAAAGCAGGTGGATACTGAAGTTCTGGCTTCTATTTTTGATCAGGCAGCTGCTACAGGTTTTGCAACACAGGTTAAGGACTTGAGTTACTTGAATGCTTTTGGTATGAAGACCCCCACTAGTATTAAAGAGTTGTGGATTAAACTGCTAGAGAAAATTCCAGCATTAACTCCTTATCAAAAAGTAAATCGAGAAGTGATTAACACCATTATTTCGGAGGGATCATTGTCAGAACGAATTATTCGTGCGCTTGGCGCGGACGTCTCTGAAAAAGGAATTAAAAGAGTGTATCATCAATTAAGTGTTTGCTTGAAGGAAAATAAATTGTTTATTCCAAACCATGTTTAAGTCGGTTATCCTGAGTTGTGAACATGCGGGCAATATCATACCAGAGCATTATAAATATTTATTTGATCAAGAACCGGAAGTTTTAGAAACCCATAAAGGTTGGGATCTTGGTGCCTGGGAATTAGCCCAATTTTTAGGTACCCATTTAAATGCTCCTTTGTACGGATGTCATACAACGCGATTGTTAATTGAAGCCAATCGTTCTCTAGATAATCCGCAATTGTTTTCAACTTACTCTTCTGAACTTTCTAGTCCAGAAAAAGAAAGACTAATAGAAACTATTTATCATTCTTACCGGAATCAGGTTAAAGAATTTATAAATACTGCAGCCAAACCAGTGCTCCATCTGTCGATACATACGTTTACTCCAATTTGGAATGGAGTTGAGCGACCAGTCGATATTGGAATTCTTTTCGATCCAGAAAAAGAGCTTGAAAAGAAATTCAGTACACTGTTAAAAAGTGCTCTTGAGATTCATCTTCCTAACAAAAAAATAAAACTTAACGAGCCCTATAGGGGTACAGATGATGGATTTACCACTGAGTTAAGAAAACAATTTCCGTCTAGTCACTATGCGGGAATAGAATTGGAAGTCAATCAAAAATATGCCACTGATCTTTCAGCTATTCAGGGTGAAATTCTTAAAGCAATTCAAACTATTGGAATCATTTAAAGATTATAGGTTGCCCCGCTGGGGCAATTTTACATTACTTTATTGATTCTACTACAAACAGGTTACGCCTCTGGCGTAATTAAAATGAGTTTCGTTCAAAAGTTTACAATCTGATCTCTCAACAATCAGGGGTGAAATTCTTAAAGCAATTCAAACAATCCTGGAATAATCTTTAAAATTTTTCCTTACATTCATATGCATGCATCGTGTAATGGCTTGGATCAGGGCATTTTTTGGACTCTCCCGAAGGGAGACTCGTGGCTTTCTGATTTTATTGCCTCTTTTGGTGCTTAGCCTCTTCATCACTCCTTCCTATCGTTGGTGGAAAGCCAGTCAGACAAGAGATTTTACTAAAGAAAATCAAGAGCTAGATAGTCTGCTGGCTACCTGGAAATGGGTAGAAAAAAATGACAGCATTGATGATATTGAAATCCAATTATTTACGTTCAATCCTAACACAGCAACCAAAGAAGAGTTGGCAAATCTTGGGTTCCCAACAAATCTGGTAAACCGACTTGATAATTACCGTTCAAAGAATGGACGATTTGTCATTAAGTCTGATCTTATGAAACTGTACGGAATGGATTCCTCACTTTATGTGAGATTGTATCCGTTTATAGATCTTCCTGTTGAAAAAACAACCAAGACCTATGAACCTACTCCGAGCGAAAAGAAACCGATTGTCGCAACTAAAGAGAAATTTGATCTTAATTTGGCCGATACAACGCAACTCATTCGTATATACGGCATTGGTAATAAACTTTCACAACGAATCATCAAATACAGAAATGCATTAGGTGGTTTTATTTCTATGAATCAATTACGAGAAGTATATGGATTGGACAGTACAGTAGTAGCAGAATTAAATAAGAAAGCTTTTGTTAGCCTAGATTTTAACCCAAATCAATTGGATGTTAATTCAGCTACCGAAAAAGAATTGGCAGTTCATCCCTACATAAGTAATAAATTAGCGAAAGCAATTACCGCTTACCGTTTTCAACACGGTAACTTTATGTCTTTAGAAGATCTTACTAAAATAGCCTTGGTAGATGAGGCGTTCTATACTAAAATAAAACCTTATCTTACCCTAAATCCTTAGCGTGTCTGATCATACTCAAACAAAAAAACTATTAACTACCTACCTGCGCAGGCTAACAAATCTCTCGGGTAACAATCGATCTCTGTTTTTACCAAGATTGACTGCTGATCAATTTATCGATTTGCAGGAGTTGAGCCAGTTAAATGGAGAGAATGCATTCTCTATTATAGCAGCTCTGATTGCTGAAAAGCAAAAATTGATTTGTCCCATACTGGATGCACGCATGGAGGCCTCCAATGAGGCCAGTAAGAAATTAAAAAAACTGCAACGTATTGATCAATTTATTTTTGACGAACGTGGCTCACAAGATTTACATGTGGGTTGGCCTGTTGTTCAGGGAAAATTTAATGATGGCACATTGGTACGGTGTCCACTCCTATTTTTCCCAGTAGTACTAAAGACCAGAAACAATCAGTGGATATTGGAACCACGTGAAGAAGCGGGTATAACATTCAATAAATCATTTTTACTAGCCTTTGCTTACTACAATGGCGTAAAAGTCAACGAGGACTTACTGGAAGAAACCTTTGAAGAGATTGATCGCGAAAGCACCGCTTTTAAAACAACCCTTTATCAAATGCTACAGAAGAGTGGACTTGAAATCCATTTCAATCCAGATAACTATCGCGATGAGTTAACTCCTTTTGTAAACTTGAAGAAAGAAGAATATGCAGAAGGGTTGAAAAACGGAGAATTGAAATTATATCCCAAAGCTGTTTTAGGGATTTTTCCTCAAGCAGGCTCGTATTTGGTTCCTGATTACATGCACCTCTTAGAAAAAAAAGATATTCAAGATCTTGAAAATTTCTTTCAACAGCGATCAACAGTTTTAGCGGATGATACTAAAACAATTTTTCTAAATAAGGTAAAAGAAGAAAAAGTATACACCGTTTTCTCGCAAGATGTTTGGCAGGAAAATGCTTTTAAGGCAGTCAAACTTGGTCACTCACTAGTGGTACAAGGTCCACCGGGCACGGGTAAATCACAACTCATTGCCAACCTGATTGGCGATGCCATTGCTTCCGGCAAACGAGTTTTGGTTGTTTCTCAAAAGAGAGCTGCGTTGGATGTAGTGTACAACCGACTCAAGTCTCATCAGTTGAGCGATTATCTTGCCTTGGTTCATGACTTTAAAAATGACAGGCGAGAAATCTATCAAAAAATGGCGCGTCAGATTGAACGAGTAGATGAATACAAATCCCGAAACATTAGTTTAGATTCAATTCAATTAGAACGAAAGTTTTTACAAATAAGTCATCGCATTGATCATATCTCAGAAGAATTAGAATCTTTCAAACAAGCGCTCTTCAACACTACGGAGTGTGGAACTACCATTAAACAACTTTACTTACAGTCGGACCCGAACGAAGAAATAATAAACCTGAAACAGGAGTTTCAACATTTTAAATTTGATACTATCCATGACTTTACGCGAAAGCTGAGCAGCTATGCACACTATGCCATTACGTTTAAACGGAACGATTATCCCTGGAAAGACCGAAAATCATTTAGCAGTTACTCAGCAACCGACCAACCTCAAATAAAAAAGTCCATACAAGATATAACCAATTTCTTTTCCGCTTTATCCGAATCATTGATAAAACATTTTAACACCCGCCTTGATTGGGAACAATATGAAGCATTAACGGAATGTGAGCCTGAACTAAAGGAAATAAAATCGCTGCTCGATCATCAAGATTCCTACTTCTATTTTCAAAACATGGTAGCCGAGACCGATGAAGAAACCAGCGCACTGTGGCTTTCGAATGTAGAAAAAAACCTAATGAGCTGCTATGCTGAGGATGGACCCGAAATGTCTATTTCTTCGTCTCAGCTTGGTAGTTTGCAAAAAGCATTGTACCGAAGTATGAAGGCGCGAAAGAGTCTATTCGGGCTGGTTCGCTGGGAGTTGTTTTCGAAAGATAAGTACTTGATAAAGCGCACACTTGTCTCGAATGATCTGGAAAGCAATAAACAAGGTTTCAAAACTTTGGAGCGGAGACTCGACAACCGATTAAACTTTGAACATAATCTTTCAAAACTAAAAGCAAAGCTCTGGCTTAAACGTGTACCTGAAACACTCAATCAGAAAGACTTTATTCAATGGTTTGCCGATCAGCATTTTGCCATCGAAGCGAAACTCAATTTCAACAGCATTCGCGGAATTAAAAACATTATCGACCCGGTAGGTCTTTCCTTGCCAGATTTTATCAATAAAATTGATTTACTTTTTAATCTGCTTTTTGATTTACCAGGATTGAAAAGCACATGGTTGCATTATCTTACCTCGTCTCAAATCAATTCAATTACGCAACAACCCGGATTTGCTCAACGCTTTACAGATAGCTTGAGAGAAGATTTTGATGCACTGTGTGAATTCGATAGGCTTATTGAAGGCTTTTCAAAAGATGAACGTTCCATCATTGAAAAACTTCATGAGCATGAAAAAAACTGGAATGAATATACCTTAAAGAATTTGTTCATTAATAGTTTAAGCCTCGCATGGATCGATCATTTGGAAGCAAAGAGTCCGGAACTGCGCATGATTTCTTCAGGCAAGATGTGGTTACTTGAAAATGAATTACGTGATCTGCTAAATGAAAAGCACAGCATCAGTGAAGAGATAATTTTATTGCGTGCCCGCGAAAAAGTAATCGATGAATTAAGCTTCAATCGCCTTAAGAATCAGGTAACGTATCGGGATTTGCTTCATCAGGTGAAAAAGAAAAAGAAGATTTGGCCCATCCGAAAACTAGTTTCTGAATTCAATGAAGAAATCTTTAAGCTCGTTCCGTGCTGGTTAGCCTCACCCGAATCGGTGTCTGCGATTTTTCCGATGACTGAACTTTTTGATTTGGTAATTTTTGATGAAGCCTCACAATGTTATGCCGAGCGTGGCATTCCAGCGCTCTATCGCGGAAAGCAAACTGTAATTGCTGGTGATGCCATGCAATTAAAACCTGGCGATTTTTATCAATCGCGCTGGCAAGAAGAAGATGAGACTCATCCTGATGCAGAAGTTGATTCTTTGCTAGAACTCAGCAGTCGCTATTTGTTAAATGTTCAGTTACAAGGACATTACCGGAGCAAATCACTTGAGCTCATTGACTTCTCCAACCGACATTTCTATAGTGGTAATCTTCAATTGCTTCCAGACATGAAGGAAATGAATGTGGATGAACCTTGTTTGCTTTACGAAAAAATTGATGGGCATTGGGAAAACAATACAAACCCCGAAGAAGCAATACATATCGCCTATCTTGTTTCAGAGTTGATAAAAGAAAATCCCGCCAAGGAAATTGGTGTTGTTACATTCAATGCTCCTCAGCAATACCTGGTGATGGATGCGCTTGAGAAATCGTTAGGCTCAATACCTGAAACTCTTTTTGTAAAAAATATTGAGAATGTGCAAGGTGATGAACGTGATATTATTATTTTCTCAGTCGGTTATGCAGCCGATAAAAATGGAAAAGTTTCGGCACACTTTGGCAGTTTGAATTTGGCCGGTGGGGAAAATAGATTGAACGTAGCAGTAAGTCGTGCACGGGAAAAAATAATTGTTGTGACCAGTATTATGCCCGACCAATTACACGTAGACGATACACTGCACAACGGCCCTAAACTTTTAAAAGACTATTTACAGTTTGTACTCGATGTATCGAAAGGACAATATGAACCTTTTAAGCGTGTATCAACTTCTAAAAAGCCTACGGGCAACCTAAAAGAAGAAATTAAAGAATGGGCAAGCGGCAAATGGCCTGAATACCAATTAGAAGAAAATAGACTTCCCTTTTATGATCTCACGGTGCGCCTTAATAACAGAACCATTGGCGCCATTCTTACAGACGATGTATATTATCATCAAAGCTTAAGTGCGAAAGCAGACCATGCTTTAACTCCACATTTACTGGAGTTAAAGCATTGGCCTTTCCTTCGGGTGTATAGCCGCAACTATTGGCAAGACCCAGATAAATTTTTTAATGAGATCAGCAAATTCATGAATCGTTAACCGATTGATTACTGAACATTAATAACAAACTCTATATCAAGATCGGTTTCGCCATCAGTTGATGTTGAGGTTTGAGATTTTAAATCCGGTTGATGCTTTAACATAACTCGGAATTCCCCAGATGCTGCATTCACACTCGAACTCCAATTTGTGCTTAGCCCAATGGGTAAGCCATTTTCATCTGCATCATTATAATTTATTCCATCACTACGATTGTCAATGTTTCCATTTCCTATCGGATTAAAAAATACGCTGTTCGTCCACCCAAAGAAGAAAAGATGCTCCGCTCCTTCTTCTTCCACCTCCGCTGAGATATCATAAGCTGGATCACTTGGATCAGCTAATTCATTAATTAATGTGAGTGTAAGGGTGTAATCAGTATCAGCTGCCAAATTAATATCGCCATCTACAACAATATCCTGCACCCCATCACCATCCGGATCAGTAGCTGAGGCTATAACCACAACTCCTCCACCAATCGGAGTAAAGGTTAATGTTGCTTTGGTAATTAATTCTGGTGTATCTTCTTTTTTTGGATCATCACTTTTGCATCCATAGAGGAAACCAATTGAAATAAGAATAATAGCAACAGATAAAATTTTGAAATTGTTTATATAATTTTTCATGACAATTAAATTAAAAGTTTAAAAGATACATTTAAGAGAAAAAATAAAATTGCGTCCAACATCATCTGCATAGTATCTAAATCGGTTTGTATATTCCCGATACGATTGATTCAATGCATTTTCGGTCGCAATGCGAAAATCATATTGAACGCGATCACGCTTTACCGATGCGCCTACCGCCAGGTTTAGTAACCCATACCCATCGGGTGCTGCCATAAAATCAAAGTTGGAATCATCGTCAGCAAAAATATCCTCATTGTTAGCTTCGGCATCTATAATATCGCTTACAGTGATAACCCGAGGTGCACGATGTTGCTTAGCGATATATTTCACCTTTGATTCCACATAGAGATTTTTAAATGACGAAAGTGCAGGTCGATCATAACGCAATGCAAGCTCATACCTGTTTGATGGAATGAATACGAGGTAATCATCATTGCGCACATCACTCGCTCTTAGTAACGATACCCTTGGCATTACTTTTATATACTGAGAAGCGTGCCATGTACCGGTAACATCAACACCTGTAAAAAGCGCATCTGTTTGTGTATAACGATAATAAGGATAGACTCCGCGCACATTTTTTGTGACTCCTTCCGGACGTAAATAAATGTAGTTGAAAATGTAATTAACATACGGGCTAACTTCAATTACAAACCGTTGCCACGAGCGACTGTAAGTTGTAACAAACTTCACCGCTTGCTCTGTTTTAAAGTTAACATCCTCAATATCCATAACTTCGTTGGTACTATCATTTAACAATAATCCATACTCAATGGCAGCTGCACTCTGATGGGTGCCCACACTATACAACTCTGCAACGTGAGGTGGCCGCCATGCGCTGCTTAGATTTAGATTAAGCGTTTGATCCTTTGGCAAAGTTACAGTTGCTCCAGCACTCGCACTGATGTTGTTGAAACTGAAAGAACTTTCGTAGGGCGTGTTCTTATAATCAAATCCCTTTACATCATAATACCGATAGTCATAGCGCGTTCCTAAATCAACCGTCCATTGATTGAGAAATAATTTAGTTACCGCAAAAACACCACCGGATAGATTTGCAAAGTTTGGAATGAAGGGCAATCGCTGCGTACCATAAATGTTCTGATTGTTTTGATGCATGCCACTCACTCCAAAAGAAATTGTGCGCTTGTCTGAATGCAAAGTTTCCCATTCAGCTTCGAGCGTATGAGTATTCAACTTAAGATCAATAGCTGGAATTTTTACGAGGTCGCCCATGCGGATATCAAACTCCTTTCGATTGTTGTTTTGAAATCCGTATTGAAGTTTCCACTCACCGTACTTAGTAAGAACATGTCCATTCAGTTTTAAAAGATTATGACTTACTTGCTGACGGGGTTCACCAATCTGATAGGAGAAATCTGAAGTGTATAAAGGTGGCTCTCGCTCCATAGCATTTTCCAAATCTTCAAGACTGCTAATTGCTGTGCCTTTCAAAACTCCAAGCTCTGTTTGGAAGTGACTGAAAAAAATATCAAAGCCTGCATTCTCTTTGTGATATCCAGTTGATGTTGAAAAATTCAACTCCTTTATACCTGTATTGGTGAGTGAATAATCAGGCGTATGAAAATCTCCACTTCGCTTACCTGTACCTTGTACACGCCAACCCCAGCCATCATGATTTTTAATGCCACCTTCCAACATTCCAGAAATGGTTCCTGACAGTCCATTGCTTTGAAGGACGGTGTTAAACGTGCCACCCAACTCTGCTTTACGTGGAAGCTCAGGTGGATTCACAACCACTACTCCGCCCAACGCATCAGTTCCATACTTAATAGCAGATGCATCTTTAATAACAATAATGTTGGACGCAATGAATGGATCAATTTCCGGTGCATGTTCGGCTCCCCACTGCTGACCTTCCTGTCGGATGCCATAATTTAAAATGAGCACGCGCTGACTATGCACTCCATGAATCACGGGTTTAAAAATTCCAGGTCCGGTTTGAATGCTACTCACACCGGCTACTTCCTTCAACGATTCGCCCAGACTTTTACCAGCAACTTCGTCCAACTGCTTTTCGCTGAGCTGTGTGAAGTTGTTTGCATACTCGGTATGCGCTGCATCATGGTGTGCGTTTATAACTACTTCACCAAGTTCCTTTACATCTTCCTTTAAGGTAATGACCCGATTTACTTTGTCATTGATTTCAAGTTCAAACTCTTCATCCTGATAACCTAGGTATTGGACACGTACGGTGTATTTTCCCGGACAAACATTTTCGAATTTGAAATTGCCCGAAACATCTACCACCTGACCAAGGTATTGTGGTAACATTAAAACAGTAGCGCCAATCACGGGTTGCTTCGATTCGTCAAGCACGCGACCGGTAAAAATATTCTTGCATGTACTCTGCGCACTAACGCCCAGATAACTATACAAAGTCAACAAAACTAAAATTGCTTTCCTTAAGTGCATTCAATAAATAAATTAAGAAACACTGGTTAAGCATAACCAGTAAAATGATTCAAAAAAAGATGCAATTAAGCTACCGGAGGAGCGCGTGCAGGAAGATTAGTATCTGCTAAGGAGAGACGATGAGAAATTATTTTACCTGCTATCTCAACATCGTTTGAAATGAATTCGCAGGTTGAGTCTGAGATTGCAATTTGATCAATGTGCGATAGCGCATGACACAAATTACATTTATCAACTTTACTAATGTGCGATTTATGTTCACAGCCGTCTTCCTTTTCCTGATGATAGATTGTACGATGACAAGAATCTTTCTCCTGATCAACTGTGTGAACGATCGTTATTTCCTGATTGTGAAAAAGTTTATGAAGTGCTTCGCCTGGAGAGTTGCCAATAATATAGGCAGCAGCCAAAAGAACCACTGCCGTGACTTTTGCGCTGATCGTTAAATAAGTCTTTACTATTTTATTAAAAGAACTCATTAATGACTGTTGATGTAGGTAAAGGTCTGATAATTATTTTATAAGTACCGCTTCTTCCAAAATAAAGTTCCCATGTTCCAAATCTGAGTCATTTAGCTTCAGTTTCCCTTTGATTCTGATAAATTGATCGGGTTCGAAGGTTGGAGCTTTCTCTTTAAAATAAACCTCCGCAATGGATTCAGGCCCCGCACCCCCACAAAAGAAACACTGACTGTATGGAAACTTGGAGAGAATGATATAGGCATTACCCTCCACATCAATCGGTAAATAATAGCCTTCCAAATCAAATTGTTTGCCTACTTGCGCTTTTAAATCCGCAGAGAACGTAGGAACCAAAAAATACTCAGCTGCCTTCTCATTATACTTTGCATCAAACTTGGTTTTGGCAAACACAGCCCAATTATCGGTTTGGGCAAAGCCTGATACCATAGTAAAGGAAAGAAGTACTAAAATGCCTATTCGGTTCATAGCAGTTAAAATTAGCTCCTAAAAGTAGCTAATTAGAACCCCTCATTTAGAAAAAACTATATAAACGGAAAACTACGCTCACGACAGAGGTTTAATTTTTTGAAAAACAAAAGCTATTATTTTTCAAAGAGTTGATCCAGGTTTTTAAACGCCTTAAACTCTAATGCATTTTCTTCCGGATCAAGAAAAAACATGGTCGCTTGCTCGCCTACTTGTCCTTTAAAGCGAATATAGGGCTCAATGATAAATTTGATATTTCTTAATTTCAATTTGGTTGATAACTCAGTCCAATCATCCCAGTCTAGAACAACACCAAAATGAGGCACGGGGACATCATGTCCATCAACAGGATTTGAAATTTCTTTTTGCTTAGCAAGGGACTCAGGTTTTTGATGAATAACCAGCTGATGTCCAAAAAAATTAAAATCAACCCAGTTGATGTCACTTCTACCTTCTGCGCAATCTAAAACTTCACCGTAGAATTTCCTGCATTTTTCTAAATCAGTTACTGGAATAGCAAGGTGAAATGGATTCATATTATATATTTATTTAAGATTAGTACAAGCGAAAATACACCTTGAATTTATACTTTCCACAACGTTAAATGATTATACTACTCAATAATAGAAATCTCCACACGATAACACTAACTCCCCGCCAACACTTTATGAATATTCGTTCGGTACGCCTGAAACGAAGGAATGAGCGAACACAGCATACCCAACACCAGACTGCCAATAAAGAGATATAATTCTTCTTTGTAAAACACGAACGCACTCAGGCCTGTCTTTTGACTTTCGGCAACCAGCAAGGTAAATGCATAGAGTACAATATGACCCAACGCTAACCCAATTAAACTTCCGAGCACCGTAAGGGTAACGCCTTCCAGTTGCGTAGCGATCAATAATTTTGTCCGGCTGGCACCCATGGCGCGCATGATCGCCAAATCATATTGCCGCTCTTTCAAGGAATTATATAACGCAATAAAAATGCTGAGAGCAGAAATTAAAATCAGAACATACGCAAATCCGGTAAGCGCTTCCACACCCACACCCAAAATGGAAAAAAGTCGCGCTGCTTCAAATGCGGGCGAAGCAGCTTGCATAGAGGTAAAGGTATTGATGTAGCGTGGTAATTGAATAGCCGCTATCGGGTTGCGATATTTTATCAACAACGAAGTAATCTCTTTGGTAGAATCACCGGCTTCATGAGTTGGTACCAATACCGAGGTATCAGAAATTATTTTGCTAACCATTTCAATCGAATCATGTTCGGCATGCACTTTCCAAATACTGGATACATTGGTTAAAATTAAATTGTCGATTACACTGTTGGTTTTCTTTAGCACGCCTCTCACTACAAATGGATTTTCTTCATGAGCGTGACCTTCTTTGCTTAGTCCGTGGGCACTTTCAAAGGTGTCACCCACTTCGAGTTTAAGCAACTCTGCGGTAGCAGCACCTAACACAACTTCCAAATCTGCCGACCACCACACACCTGTTGCCAATTCGGCCTGATATAAATCAGCATAGGAAGGATTTGTGCCTACAATGCGAAAGTTTTGATAGCTATCGCCCAATGCTAAAGGAATGGCATTCTTTACCAACCTGTGCTTAGCCAACCGCTCAGCTTCCTTTAGATTAATATTTCCGGTAGGGAAATCAATATGAAATACATTGCAAAGTATTAACTGCAACGGACTGCCCTTTGCTCCTACTACCAAATCAATTCCTTTCGTGTTATCAGAAATCTTTTCACGCAACTGATGATTGAACAACAGTAAGATGGTGATTACAGCAATTCCTAAAGCCAACAAGATAATATTCAGCAGCGTATTCAGTGGCTTTGCTTTTAAATAACTGATCACGAGGATTAACAAATTCATTACAATTGAATTAAGTTAGTGATCTTACTTTTCAAGCGCTGATCGTGCGTAGCAATTACTAACGTTGCCTGATTTTGCTTGGCAACTGTTAACAACAATTCACTTACCCGTTCGCAGTTTTTATCATCGAGTGCTGAGGTGGGCTCATCGGCCAAAATGATAGCAGGTTTGTTTAACACGGCCCGCGCAATAGCCACCCGCTGTGCTTGCCCCAAACTCAATTCCTGAATTTTCGAATATTTTTTATCTGCAATACCAAGTTGTTCCAGCACCTCATCGATGCGGTTAGAATCTTGCTTTAATCCCGCAAGGAAAGGTGCCAACAATAAATTCTTCTCCACCGTAAGGGCCTGAATCAAATGATTACGTTGAAAAATAAATCCATATTGCTTTCCGCGAAAGCGATCAAGTTCTGCTTCCGAAAGTTTTGTAAGGTCTGTACCGTTCACTTCTATACTTCCTTTTTGCGAACTTAAAAGTCCGCCCAGTAAATGAAGCAACGTTGTCTTTCCACTTCCCGACTCGCCCAGCAAAAGAAATTGTGTATTGTCCTGAATCGCCAAATCTGCAAAGTGAATTTCCTTCGAAGTGTTGTAGGAATAGGAAAGTGATTGGGTCTTGATCATTTCAAATGCAAAGTATAATAAAACCCATTATTTAAAAGCAGCAAATTACTGATCGGTAAAACTAATCTCCTTAAGATCGAAATATTGTTTGGTGTTATCAATCTGAACAACAAGTCTTCCGCGCTGATCAACACCTTCAATCATACCCAGCTTTTCGTTATCACCAATTCGGAAAGCATGTTGTTCCCCAATCCGATAAAGGCATTGCAAGTAATCATCGGCTAATTTCTCAAACTTTCCATCGCGCAGTTGCAAGTAGCGAACTTCAATGCAATGCAACAATTCATTCAATTCAAATTGCAAATCAAAATCCAAACCCGTTTCATTTTTTAATGAAGTTCCTCTGTTCCCGATAAACTCAGTTTGGTTTATATTAAACCCTACTCCCACAATGGAAGTTTGAATTGTATCTGTAGAAATTGAATTCTCTATCAGGATGCCGCAGATCTTTTTGTTACTAATGAGCACATCATTCGGCCACTTTATTTTCACACCGTGATGCGTTCTGCCTTTTGCATAATCGGCCACAGCCAACGAAACAACTTGCGTAAGCCGAAATTGCTGATCCGGTTTTAAAAATGTTGGTTTTAATATCAGTGAAAACGTAAGATTTTTCCCTGGCTCCGAAAACCATTGATTGCCCCGTTGTCCACGCCCACCAAATTGATTGCTGGTAATTACCAGCGTGCCCTCCACCACAGAACCGCGCTGACTAAGTTCGGCTGCGAGTGTGTTCGTTGAATGACATTCTGGCACAGAAACAAGCTTCTTTCCCACGAAAAGGGTGCTGGCAGGGATTTTATACAAGGTATTTTAGTTAGCTTTGCAGATTGTTCTAATTAAAAAATCGAAGATAGTTAATGGCTAAAAGAAAGAAAGGGATTGATTCTGAAAAACTGAGCGATGCCATTATAAAAGGAATGCAGGAAAAGAAGGCCACAGATATCGTCCTGTTGGATTTAAGGAAGATAAAAAACGCGGTTGCCGACTTTTTTGTGATCTGTTCTGGAAATTCTGATAAGCAATTGGAGGCCATAAGCGACTCGATAGACGAAGAGGTTTTCAAGGCCATGAAAGAAAAGCCGTGGCATCTGGAAGGCAAAAACAATAAAGAGTGGATGATTCTCGACTATATCAATGTGGTGTCGCACGTTTTCCGTAAAGACAAGAGACAATATTATGCACTGGAAAAATTGTGGGGCGATGCAGAAATCACAGAAATTGAAGATTAGAACTTTAAATACACCAGGACGTTAGTTAATCAATTGTAATTTTTATAGGAATGGATAAGGAAAAGAAAGTAGCACCTAAGGTACCACGCCCAAACTATCAGATGTGGGTTATTCTCGCATTGGTGGGTGTAATCTTAGCAATTAGCTGGTTTACTAAAACAGGAGAATTAGTAGAAATAACTGAAAGTCGCTTTACCGATATGGTTCAGGCGAAGGATATCAAACGCCTCGTTCAAATCAAAAGCGACAATATTTGGATCATAGAGATCTCTCTTAAAGCCGATGCACTTAAAAATGCACGCTATAAACAAGAGTTGGAGCAAAGAAACACACTAGGCATTAGCGAAAACGGACCTCATTATAAAATGAAGGTTGGCTCGATCGATAAGTTTTTAGAAAAGTATGATCTAATCACGAAGAACATCCCACGGGATGAAAAGATTGACATCAAAGTTGATGACAGGCAAGATTACACAAACATGTTTTTTAACATAGGCTTTTTGGTGTTGCTTGTATTTGGATTTTGGATGTTGATGCGCAGGATGACCGGTGGAGGTGGTCCGGGTGGTCAAATCTTTAACATTGGAAAATCGAAGGCTGCCTTGTTTGATGCTGAAAGTAAAGTAAAAATTACGTTTGCCGATGTAGCCGGACTTGAGGAAGCGAAAGAAGAAGTAAAAGAGATTGTTGATTTTCTTAAGACTCCACAAAAGTTTACCAAGTTGGGCGGAAAAATCCCGAAAGGTGCTTTGTTAGTGGGCCCTCCGGGAACAGGTAAAACCTTGCTTGCAAAAGCAGTTGCCGGTGAAGCTGCCGTACCCTTCTTCTCGTTATCAGGTTCTGATTTCGTGGAGATGTTTGTAGGTGTTGGAGCTGCGCGTGTTCGCGATTTGTTTAAGCAAGCAAAAGAAAAAGCACCGTGTATTGTATTTATAGATGAAATCGATGCCATTGGTCGCTCGCGCGGAAGAGGTCAAATGCCGGGTTCGAATGACGAGCGTGAAAATACATTGAACTCATTGTTGGTGGAGATGGATGGTTTTGCTACGGATAGCGGAGTAATTATTCTGGCGGCTACTAACAGACCTGATGTGTTAGATTCAGCGTTGTTGCGCCCAGGTCGTTTCGATCGTCAAATCAGTATTGATAAGCCAGACATTGCCGGTCGTGAACAAATCTTTAAAGTTCATTTGAAGCCCATTAAGCTTTCGAAGAATGTTGATGTTAAAAAATTAGCGGCTCAAACTCCAGGTTTTGCTGGGGCTGAAATTGCCAACGTATGCAATGAAGCTGCTTTGATTGCAGCACGCAGAGATAAGACTGAAGTAGAAATGCAAGATTTTCATGATGCGATTGATCGCGTGATTGGAGGCCTTGAAAAGAAAACAAAAATCATCTCAGCCGATGAGAAGAAGATTGTTGCTTACCACGAAGCAGGACATGCTGTTGCAGGTTGGTTCCTGGAACATGCCGATCCACTCGTGAAGGTGAGTATCGTTCCACGTGGAGTAGCTGCGTTAGGGTATGCACAATATCTTCCTAAGGAACAGTTTCTGTATCAGACAGAACAGTTGATGGATGAAATGTGTATGACCTTTGGAGGTCGCGCTGCTGAAGAGATTGTGTTTGGCAAAATTTCTACGGGTGCATTAAGTGATCTGGAGCGAATTACTAAACTAGCTTACAGCATTGTTACAGTGTATGGAATGAATAAGGAAATTGGAAACATGTCATTTTACGATTCCAAACAATCAGATTATACATTCAATAAGCCTTACTCAGAGGCAACAGCTGAAAAGATCGATAAAGAAGTAAAGAAAATTATCGATGAAGCTTATGAGCGCACCAAGAGTTTATTAGAAAAACACAGGGATCATTTGGAGGTAATTGCCAAAGAACTTCTTGAAAAGGAAATTTTATTCCAGAGTGATTTAGAACGTTTGATTGGTAAGCGCCCATTCGCGACCCAAACTACGTATGAAAAATTCACTAACGCAACAGTGGTTGAACCTGAGGGCACTACGTTGCCTACTGTGAATGGTTCTGATGCCGAAAATAAAAGAACGGAACCTACTCAAGAGAGTAATGAGAATAGTTCTAAGTAGATAAACAGAATATAAAATTAAGAAGCCTTTCGGAATTCCGGAGGGCTTTTTCATTGGATCAGTTTTTACCGTTATTTGTAATTGATGACCCATACTGTAGAATTGCCTGCGGGTAAAAAAATATACTTTGCATCCGATTTTCATTTGGGTGTGCCCGATCACGCAAGCAGCATTGCACGCGAGAAGCGAATTATCACCTGGCTTGATTCGATTAAAGCAGATGCTCATTCTATTTATTTATTGGGAGATATTTTCGACTTCTGGTTTGAGTATCGTCATGCAATCCCGAAAGGGTTTATCAGGTTTCAGGGAAAGCTGGCTGAGTTAAGAGATGGCGGAATACCGATTTATTTCTTTACCGGAAATCATGACATGTGGTTGTTCGATTATTTTGAAAAAGAGTTAGGCATTGTTATCTATCGCGAGCCACAAATCATTAATTGTGGTTCTCAAAAACTATTAATTGGCCATGGCGATGGATTAGGTCCTGGAGATACTACGTATAAGATTCTGAAGAATTTTTTCAACAGTGGAGTTTGTCAGTGGCTCTTCGCGCGTATTCATCCAAACCTTGGCATTAGTATTGCCAATTATTGGAGTCGCCAAAGCCGAATCAGCAACATGAAACTCGAAGAAAAATTTACAGGCGAAGAAAATGAATTCTTGCTCACGTACTGTCGCGAGTTAGAAAAGACTCAGCATCATGATTTCTATGTATTTGGTCATCGTCACCTGCCCCTTGACTTAGAAGTTTCTTCTTCAAGTCGATATATTAATCTGGGTGAGTGGGTGCATTTTGATACGTATGCTGAATATGATGGCAATGTTGTTTCATTAAAGAAGTTTGAGGTCCATGCGTAAATTGATTTTCCTATCGTTTCTTTTTATTCCTTTTATAGCAAGTTCTCAAACCGATCTTAAAAAGGTAAAAGAGTGGAAAACAAAAAATGTTGCACTGATAACGGAAGATCGTTTAGGTAATTTTTTCCTTGTTCAGAAAGACGGTAAATTAAAAAAGTATGATCCTGATGGAAAAGTGCTTGCGTCAGGTATAGAAAAGTCGCTTACCCTAATTGAACCCTGGTATCAGCCCTCTATCTTCATGTATGTTCGCAGCAAACAGAAGTACATCGTTACTGGTCGCAATTTTGAAAATAGACAAGAGTTCGAGATTGAACCTGCTCTTGCTATTGAACCTTACTTGGTTTGCCCTACTCACGACAATAAACTTTGGATCCTGGATCATGCTGATCTTTCCTTAAAAAAAGTGAATCGGTATACCAATGAAGTTATTCATGAATTTGAAATTGACTCAACCCTTGTATCACCAAACAATAAATTCATTTACTTGCGCGAATATCTTAATCTGATTTTCCTGCTGGATAAGAACTCGGGCATTCTTATTCTTAATCATTTGGGAAATGTGATTAGCAAGATTGAAGTCTCTAATCTTAAAAGTTTTTACTTCTATGGTGAAGATCTTTACTACTTGCACAATGATAAATTGAAGTTTATCAATATCCTTACGGAAAAGCAACGCGAAGTGCAATTACCCATCGATACTCAGCAAGCTATCCTTACGGATGAGCGCATTATCACTCTTGATTCCAAAGGAAAAGTTATGCTTTACTCCTATTCTCCTGAGGCTCCCTAGCTTTTAACTCTGTTCATTTTTGAACATCTTTGGTACGTATAAGCACAACTCAACTTATAAAAACGCCATTTGCGGACGGTTAACGCACTGGCATAATTTTTCCTCTGTATAACAAAATCTTAAACCTATCTACTGTGAACGAAGGCGGCAAAATCCTGATGATTGATGACGATGAAGATGTACTTCTGGCGGCAAAAATGCTTTTAAAAAAATCTGGTCATCAGGTTATCATTGAAAAGAATCCAAACAAAATTCCATTTCTACTGAATAACGATACATACGATGTTATCCTGCTGGATATGAATTTTAGCAAAGACACAACCAGCGGTAAAGAAGGCTTTCAATGGTTAGGTCAAATTAAAGAACGCGATCCTGATGCGGTTGTGATTATGATCACTGCCTTTGGTGATGTCGAGATGGCCGTTCGTGCATTGAAAGAAGGCGCTACGGATTTTATTCTTAAGCCTTGGCAAAATGAAAAGCTGGTGGCAACTATTTCAACCGCAATAAAACTTAAAAAGTCTTATAACGAAGTTGATAAGTTGCGCAAGGCAAAGCAAATGCTGGAAGAGCAAATCAGTCAACCCTTTCGGGATATTATTGGCGAGAGCGCTGCGCTTAAAGAAGTTTTTTCGCTCATTGATAAAGTGGCCAAGACAGATGCAAATATTTTGATCCTCGGTGAAAATGGAACAGGAAAAGAATTAGTAGCACGTGCTATCCATCAAAAATCATTACGAAAAGATAATTCGTTTGTAGCGGTTGACATGGGTGCGATCACAGAAACTCTTTTTGAAAGCGAACTCTTTGGTCATAAGAAAGGCTCTTTTACGGATGCTCGAGAAGACCGCCCCGGAAGATTTGAATTAGCTAATGGCGGCACATTGTTTCTTGATGAAATTGGAAACTTAAGTTTAAGCCTTCAGAGCAAATTGTTAAGTGCACTGCAATCACGCCAGGTTACACGTGTTGGTGCTAATCAACCCATTGATGTTGACATCAGATTGGTGTGCGCTACCAACATGCCATTGCATCAAATGGTGAAAGAAGGAAAATTCCGTCAGGATTTACTTTATAGAATTAATACTGTCGAGATTACGATTCCTCCACTTTGTGATCGGGTAGATGACATACCAATGCTTGGAACTCATTTCTTAAACTATTATTCAAAAAAATACCGGAAGGAAGTGCTCACCATTTCACCAGGAGCCATCAACAAGTTAAAAAAATATCCGTGGCCGGGAAACGTGCGCGAGCTTCAGCACTCAATTGAGCGCGCGGTTATCATGGCCGATTCGCCTACGCTTCAGGAAAGTGATTTTCTTTTTAACCGCAAGGGAACTGATGAATCTTCTGCCGACACGCTAAATCTTGACGAGGTGGAAAAAGCAGCCGTAGTAAAAGCCATTCATCTCCACAATGGAAATATTTCAAAGGCTGCTGAAGAGCTTGGCTTAACGCGCGCATCACTTTACAGAAGGATGGAAAAATATGGACTTTAATTGGCGATCCCCGTTAGTAACACGAGTAGGCATACTCGTTTTTACTATTGTGGTTTTTGCTTTCCTGTTAACTGCCGATAATCGGAGTTACTTACTAATACTCGCTCTATTGGGTGCCATTGTTTTTCAACTCTCTAAGTTGATGAAAGCCTTGGAGACCTCTAATGACAACATTGCTTCCTTTTTGGATTCAGTCAGGTTTGATGATTTGTCGCAAAGTTTTAAGACGGATAGTGACGATCCCAGCATTCAAAGGCTACACAAAGAATTGAATGAAGCCCTTTCCGGTCTGCGTGTGTCGCGTAAAGAAAGGGATTCCGAATATCAGTTCTTTAAAAACATTGTTCAGCATGTAGCCATAGGATTACTCACGTTCAAAAAAGATGGTTCCATCCAAATTATGAACAGCGCAGCAAAACGATTGCTGCGCGTAAACAAAGCCGACCAACTTTCAGACTTAAAAGATGTGAGCGAAACACTGGTAGATACATTCGTTAAACTAAAAACCGGTGGTCGTGAATTGCTGCGCTTAAAATTTGGTGACGAAACAATACAACTCTCCGTTTTTGCAATTGAGCTAACCTTACGGGATGAAGAAGTGAAACTCATTTCAATGAGTAACATCCAGAGCGAACTGGAAGAGAAAGAAATGGAGGCTTGGCAAAACTTAGTGCGTGTGCTAACGCACGAAATCATGAACTCGGTTACCCCAATCTCTTCGCTGGCTGGCATTGTTGAAGATGATTTAAAACTCCGCATCGATCAGCAAATTGATGTTCCTTTACAGAGAGGCGATTTGGAAGACATGTATTTATCACTTCAAACTATTAGTAAGCGAAGTGCTGGTTTAATTCGATTTGTAAAAGAGTTTAGAAACCTTACCCAGATCCCAAAACCAAAATTGGCTGAAGTTTCTGTTAAAGAATTATTGGAAGAACTTTCCCTACTGCACAAAAAAGAGTTAGCCGATCAATCCATCAACGTAAGTATTGAAGTAAAACCAGAGAATCTTTTTATTCTGGCTGATAAAACTATGGTTGAACAGGTACTCATCAATCTAATCAAGAATGCCATTCAGGCTTTTGATGAGCAAGTTGATAGACGGATTGATCTAACTGCCTTCTCAAATGAAAAAGGCCGGGCTGTTATCTCTGTTAAAGACAATGGTGCCGGTATTGATAGCGAAGCACAAGAGAAAATTTTCATTCCATTCTTTTCAACCAAGAAATCAGGCTCGGGTATCGGGTTAAGTTTGTCCAAGCAGATCATGCGCCAGCATGAAGGCAACATAACTGTTAAGTCGACCCTGGGCGAGGGCACTGAGTTCTTACTTCGGTTTTAAACTTTTGCATTTGCTTTCAGCATAGGTTGTATCGTAGAGCATATGACAAGTTTTATGGATCGATTCTGCCCCGGAGGGGCAACCACTTTGTAGATTTTCGTTTTAAATGCACTTGCCCCAGAGGGGCAACCTAAGTAATGGTAAACAGTTTAAGATGACCTGACAAAAAATCCCGAAAGATTATTAGCTTTGAACAACAGTCAAAAACCTATGCAGGACGTTCAAAAGAAAGTACACGCCATCCTTATCGAAAAATTAGGTATCCCCGACTCTGAAATTACTCCCGATGCAAGTTTTGTTAAAGACCTGGGTATTGATTCCCTTGACTATGCTGAACTGGTAATGGAGTTTGAGCAGACCTTCGACATAAAAATTCCAGATGACGATGCTGAAAAAATGCAGACGATCGGGCAAGCAGTTAACTACATCCAAAGTAAGCTAGGATAATAAGAAAGTACGAATTGTGACTTACAAAGTACGAATGAGTACAAGCGTCTTCTTTGCCCCTCAGCGACTTTGCGGTTAATTTAGTTCAAAGTAATTACAAAATCGTTTCATAGTCTTTGCTTCAGCAGCCACAAAAGGCATCTGAATATCCAATGTTGTAATAGGCGCGTAATACCAACCATTCTGAGTTTCATTCCAAAAAACTACAAACTTATCAAGCGATTTCATTAGCACATCGCGATCATAGATTTCCTCTCCTTCCTTATCAAGCAATCCGGTAAACTGAAGTAGGATGTGATTCTTCTTTATCAATTCACCTTTATTGCAATCAATACTATTAAGCCGCATCAGCAATCGATGCTCCTGATCCCAAGCTTTAAATTTTATTTTCCGGGTGCTGAATTCCATATCTGAACAAACTACCTTTACTGTGAGTCAATGTATGGACGAAAGTAAGAAGGTATTATTCATTATCAATAAATTTTCGGGCGGGGGCTATCAACCCAACGTAGAGGGGCGAATTATTACCCACTGCACCGATCTTGGCCTTGAGCCATCCATCCAGTTTACGCAAGGACGTGGGCATGCAACAGAACTGGCGCGGGAAGCCGCTACTGCAAATAATTTCAAAACAATTTTTGCCGTGGGCGGAGATGGAACCGTTAACGAAGTAGCGCAAGGAATTGTTCATACCGATCAGGTAATGGGTATCATACCGAAAGGATCCGGTAACGGCTTAGCCCGTCATCTTGGTATTCCGATGAATTTTATAAAATCGCTCAGATATATTAACTCGCAAACCGTAATTGCTGCGGATACTTTCAGAGTAAATGAAAAATTATCTGTTAACGTTTCAGGAATTGGTTTTGACGGGCACATCGCGGGCTTGTTTGGTAGGAATGGAAAGCGCGGTCTCATTGGCTATAGCAAATTAGTACTAAAAGAATTTTTTAGTTATCAGGATTTTTCTACTGACGTTTTAATTGATAATAAAACTTTACATAAGAAGGCTTTTATTATTGCGTTTGCAAATTCATCGCAGTTCGGAAACAATGCGCGTGTAGCACCGCATGCTTCTGTATGTGATGGAATTTTGGATATAAGTTTTATCCGTAAAGTTCCCATCGCACAAGCAGTTGGGTTTGCTAATAAAATGTTTACAGGACAATTAGAAAGTTCGGCCTTCGTAGAAATTGAAAAGGGGAAAAAAATCTCACTCTCATTTCTCAAACCCATGCCTTATCACATTGATGGCGAAGGAATGGAGCCAACCAACAATTTTACAATTGAAATACATCCCGCATCGTTGCGTATATTAGTTCCAAAATCTTCCGAAAAGGTTTAGAAATACCCCAAACAGGATTATCCAAAATTGATTCGCTTCCGTTTAACCCTAGGTTAATAATCTTCACACCCTCAAAACTCTTTAACATGAAAAAAATCATTACTATTCTTTGTTTCATTACAGTAGCCTCCGGTGCATGGGCACAGGCGCTCACCACACCACCTAGTGGCGATAATCAAAAATCAAAAGTGACTCAATTTATTGGACCCGTTGAAGTATCTATTAGATACAGCAGTCCGGATGTCCATACACCTGACGGAACCGATAGAACCGGGAAAATTTGGGGTGAGGTAGCACACTTCGGATTTATTGACCAGGGTTTTGGAACCTCTAAAGCTGCTCCTTGGCGCGCTGGCGCAAACGAGAATACCGTATTTACCGTTTCGCACGATGTAAAAATTGAAGGCAAAGAATTAAAGGCAGGAACATACGGACTCTTTCTTGCCGTTGCTAAAGAAGGTGCCTACACCTGGATCTTTTCAAAAAATTCTTCGAGCTGGGGAAGTTATTTTTACGATGCGAAAGAGGATGCTCTTCGGGTAGAGGTAATGCCATTAGAAGCTCCTTATAAAGAGTGGCTCACATTTGGTTTTGAGGATCGCTTGCCTGCCTCCGCAAAAGCATATCTGCGGTGGGAGAAGAAAAGAATTCCTTTTACCATCGAAGTTCCTAACATCAATGAAGTTTATGTAAGTAAAATGCGCGAAGACCTTAGAAGTTCGGTCGGCTTTAAGCAGGAGAACTGGTTAACTGCTGCCCAGTTCTGCGCTGTAAATAAAATCAACCTGGAGGAAGCATTAACATGGGTAGATCAATCGGTAAGTGACCCGTTTATTGGAGTAGAAAATTTTAACACGTATCAAACCCGTGCTGCACTTTATAGGTCATTAGGTAAATCAGCGGAAGCTACTGCCCAAATGGATAAGGCAATAAAAGACCCTAATGCAACGGTTCAACAAATTCATATGTATGGTCGGGCTTTGCTAAATGGTGGTGATAAAGAAAAAGCAATGGAAATATTTAAGTTCAATGCGCAAAAGAATCCCCAAGACAAATTCACACCTAATGTAGGATTAGCCAGAGGTTATACTGCTATTGGCGATAAAAAGAACGCTATTAAATATTGGGATTTAGCCATCAAAAACTTGCCAGCAGATCAGAAACAATTTTTGCCTCAATACGAAGCTGAAGTTACTAAGTTGAAATCTGGGAAGTAAGAGAATCCATGAGTCGATGGTTCATAGTCGATAGTTTGAATCGGCTATGGACTGACGACTCTTCTTCTTTCTCTGTCTATAGAAAAATCTGTTTGGTCGATATGATAGGTCGAATGGGTTCGTTATTTCCACAAGATGTATTTATTTTGTGGTATGAAACGCCTTGTTCTAATCGGTTTTACTTGTTTTTCGCTCATTTTAGTAGTTTCTCCTGTTTTTTGTCAAGAGGCTCAACTTGAAAACCTTTCGGTTGTTTACGATCCCCTTTTTTGGAAGGAAGAGCTAAGATTGAAGGATAGCCAGTGCCAATCAATTCAAAAAATCAATTCAGAATATTACCAACTGATTGAAACTTCCGTTAGAAATACTTCTGTTGGAATGCCAGAGAAACAGGAAATTGTAAAAGAAGGATTAGTCGAGCGCAGTCAAAAAATTTGGGACACGCTACATACAAATCAAAAAAGAAAGTGGGTAAAGTTGTGGCAACATCAATACGGACCTTAGGCCATTTCCTTATACATTAATTCGCCCAGCGTTTTTAATCCTTTCTCAATCTGGTCGTTCCATGGCAAACCATAACTTAGCCTGAAGTGACTTTGAAACTGACCTTGTGCTGAAAAAATCTGACCCGGTGCGATACCAATGTGATGCCTAAGCGCACGCTTGTGCAGTTTATATCCATCTCCACTTTTCATATCAATCCATAAAACAAAACCGCCTTGCGGTTGGGTGATGCGAATGTCCTCAGGAAAAAATTCTGTGATGGCTTGAAGATATCGTAAGCATTGTGTGTGCAAATCTTTTCGTAATCTTCTGAGATGAAGCTCATATCTGCCATTTTGCAAAAAATGTGCAATCGATACTTGAGCCAACGTGTTAGTGGAGATGTTGTGCATTCGCTTTAATTGAATGACGGCATTCTTATAACGCCCCGCAGCGGTCCAACCAATACGATAGCCGGGCGCAAGCGATTTTGAAAACGATCCACAATGCAGAACAAGTCCTTTCTTATCATACGTCTTACACGTTCGTGGTCTGGTTTTTCCGAAATACATTTCGCCATATATGTCATCTTCAATTAATGGAATCTCTTTCTTGGCGAGAAGTTCTACCAATTGTTTTTTCTTTTCATCGGGTACACAACTTCCAATAGGGTTGTTAAAGTTTGGTACAAACAAACAGGCTTTAATATCAAAGCGATTGATAGCCTGTTCCAAATAGTCAATGTCAACACCCGTTATTGGATCGGTAGGCACCTCCACAACTTTCAAACCCAAACTCTGCATCACACGAAAGATACCATAAAAGGTAGGGCTCTCCGTTGCAACTGCATCACCAGGCTTTGTAGTAGCTCGTAAACAAAATGATAGTGCCTCCATGCAACCAGCTGTTACTACAAGATCATCCTCACTTAACGCTCCTCCCCAGTTCAACGAAAGTTTTGCAATCTGCTTTCGTAACTCTTCATTACCCTGAATGTGCTCATAGCCCAAACAATGATCGGGTGAATGTCGCAGTGAATGAACTACTGATTTATTCAGTTTTGCAGATGGAAGCAACGAAGGATGTGGCGCACTCAATGAAAAAGATAACAGATTAGGCGAACGCAAATCATGGTACACACTCGAAATCATTTCATCAACACTGATGGGCAATGCCTCATCGGTTGGCTCTGAGCAAGTAGGAATTTCAAATGAATGCCGCGGAGAAAACTTTACATAATATCCTGATTGAGGTCTCGCTTCAATCAAACCCTTGCTTTCTAAATAATAGTAAGCCTGAAATGAAGTGCTCAAACTTATCCCCTGCTGCTTACTTAACGATCGTACCGATAGCAACTTATCACCAACCTTTAAGGTTTGTTTCTCAATTAGCTTTTCAATTCGGTCAGCTACTTCAATGTATTTATGATCGGGTTTAAGCAGGGTTTCCATGGGATGTTGTCTCAGTGGGATTAAAACTGATCTGGTCAAAATTAATAAAACTGAAACTGTTTTTTCATCGTTAAATCAAGAAAATTTGTGTCGCGATTTAAATATTATGAGCTTAACCACCAGTAAATCCCCCATTCTCGCCTATTTGGCATTAGCAACTGTTTGTATTGTCTGGGGCACTACATATCTGGCACTTCGCATTGGAGTAACTCAGTTTCCCCCATTCCTCTTTTCTATGCTCCGCTTCCTTACAGCAGGACCAATTTTAATTGGACTTATGTTAACAGTAGGGAAAGCAAAAATGCCTGATACCAAAACGCTTATTCATCAGGCCATCAGTGGTTTTTTCATGATCACGTTGGGGATTAGTATTGTTGGCTGGGCAGAAGTATATGTTTCCAGTGGTATGGCAGCCATCATCTGTTCAATCATGCCGGTGTGGGTAATACTTATCAATCTTATTTTTAGTAATGACGAACGACCAACGTTTCCCATCCTTGCGGGATTAGCCATTGGCTTTGCAGGGATTGTTTTAATTTTTCAGGAGCATTTAGCAGATTTTGCCAGCGTAAAATATCGCATTGGTATTTTGTTTACTTTTTTAGGAAATATCTGTTGGGCATTTGGTAGTGTTTGGATCAAACGGAAAAATCAGAACTCTGATCCCTTTCTGAATGCAGGACTTCAAATGCTTTTTGGAGGATTACTCCTGATTCCGGTTAGTCTTGTGTTCGATGATTACTCGAACCTGCAATGGTCGAGCGATGTAATTTACTCTTTAACTTATTTAAGCTTGGTAGGCTCCGTTGCAGGCTATGCGTGTTACTCCTATGCCATTAAGAACTTACCGATGACGTTGGTTTCGCTTTATGCATACATCAATCCCATTGTAGCAATCTTGCTAGGATGGCTTGTGTTAAGTGAAAAGTTAACACCTAAAATAGTGATAGCGATGTTTATAACGATTCTCGGAATTTACATTGTGAATAAAGGATACCAACTTCGCATGAAATGGAAAGGCCAGCTCTCAAAATCATAGACTACGTATACGAGCATCAGCCTTGGTTTGAAAAGTTTAATCGCGATTGGATTGAAAAATTCTTTTGGATGGAGCCTGTTGATTTTGAGGTGCTCCAAAACCCGGAAGAGCATATTATCTCGAAGGGTGGGTTCATCTTTATGGCTCAATTAGAAAATGAATTAGTCGGAACGGTAGCGTTGAAATTTTTTAGTGATGGCATTTATGAATTTACTAAGATGGCTGTTACGGATAAATATCAAGGGTTAAAAATCGGTAAAGAACTTTCAATAAACGCTATCAAAAAAGCAAAGCAGTTAGGCGCGGAAAAAATAATTCTTTATTCAAACACAAAGTTGATTTCTGCCATCGCTCTATACCGCAAACTTGGGTTTGTAGAGGTAGCCCTTGATGGACCTTATAAAAGAAGTGACATAAAAATGGAGTTAACACTTACAAAATAGAATATGAAAACTTCCAATCTTGTTACCCTGATTTGCAGAGACCTCTCTAAACTAAAGTTGGAAATTGAATCGTATCCAGATGAAAAACAGATTTGGAAGATTGACAAACGAATTTCAAACTCTGCCGGTAATCTCTGTTTACATTTAATAGGAAATCTTAATGCATATATTGGAGCAGCCCTAGGAAACACGGGTTACATTCGTGATCGCGATAGCGAGTTTGCGTTAAAAGGTGTTCCAAGATCAGAATTGGTAAAGCGCATTGAGCAAACTATTCAAATGATTCAGCAGGTAATCCCAACAATAGTACCTGAGCAATTGGATAATGAATATCCACTGCTTGTTCTGAAAGAAAAGACAACAACTGAATATTTTCTAATTCATTTAGCCATGCATTTGAGTTATCATTTGGGACAAGTGAATTACCATAGGAGGTTAGTTGATTAAAAAGATTATTGGGTTAAGACAATTGAAAAAAATATCTTTACAATACATTAAATACAAACATCATGAATACTTTGGCAGAAATACCTGTTGAACGAATATCAAAATCGAGAATCTCGTCAGTAGACTTTAACAACCTGGGTTTTGGAAATCACATTTCTGACCATATGCTCATAGCCAATTATAAAAATGGTGAATGGCATCAACCTCAAATTATGCCTTTCGGAGAAATCTTAATGACCCCGGCTATACTTTCTCTTCACTATGGCCAATCAATTTTTGAAGGCATGAAAGCGTTTAAAAATAATAAGGGTGAGATTTCCATCTTTCGACCACAGCGTCATCATCAGCGTTTGCTTAAATCATTAGCACGCATGTGTATGCCAGCGATTAGCGAAGAATTATTTATTGAAAGTCTTTGTGCGTTGATAGCCACGGATATTGATTGGGTTCCAACCTCGGAAGGTTCAGCACTTTATTTAAGACCCGTAATCTTTGCAACAGAATCAAAACTGGGTGTAAAAATATCAGAGGAATATAAGTTTGTTGTGTTGACCAGTCCAGTAGGACCATACTTTGCCAAACCCGTACGTGTTAAAGTAGAAGAAACTTATGTTCGCGCTGCTGAAGGCAGCACAGGATTTGCCAAGTGTGCGGGAAACTATGGTGGTTCATTCTACCCTACTCAATTAGCAAAAGAACAAGGTTTCGATCAGGTACTTTGGACAGATGCACGCGATCATAAATACATTGATGAATCGGGCGCGATGAATGTTATGTTTGTGTTGGATGGAAAACTTATCACGCCACAGCTTACTTCTTCTATACTGGATGGCGTTACACGCAATTCTTTGCTGACGCTAGCCAAAGACATGGGAATGCCAACTGAAGAAAGGAGAATCAGTGTCGCAGATTTGAAAGAAGGATTTGAAAAAGGAACACTAACTGAAGCCTTTGGTGTAGGAACTGCTGCAGTTGTTTCAACCATTGCGATTATTAATATTGCAGGCAAAGATTATTCGCTTCCTGCAGATAGCAGTTCAAGTTTTCAACAACGTGTAAAGAAAAAACTTCATGACATCCGCATGGGTAATGAAGCTGATACACACAACTGGAATTTTAAAGTCCCGTTGAAGTAGTCAGTAAATTAAAATCAACACATGAAGTCAGCTATTTTTACACAACCCGGTCAATCCCTTGAAATTAGAGAATTAAAAAAACCAAAGCCTATAAAAGATCAGGTGCTGATAAGAGTGCATACTGCAGCGCTTAACCACCGCGATCTTTGGATACAACAAGAGCAAAATTCTCCGGAAGGAATTGCTTTAGGATCGGATGGTTGCGGAATAATTGAAGATGTGGGTGAAGATGTTGACACACTGTTGATCGGGATGGAAGTTATTATCAACCCAAGTTTAAACTGGGGTGATAATCCAATTGTGCAGGGTAACTCTTTCAAAATTTTAGGGTGGCCCGATGCAGGAACGTTTAGCGACTTTGTAGTCGTTTCTAAAAAACAAATTTTCGAAAAACCTGAACACCTTTCTTTTCAAGAATCAGCGGCAGTTCCACTTGCTGCACTAACAGCTTACAGAGCACTGTTTTCAAAAGCTCGCTTGCGCGGAAAAGAAAAAGTATTGATCACTGGAATTGGTGGTGGTGCTGCTTTATGGGCTTTACAATTTGCGGTGGCTTATCAGGCACGTGTATATGTTACTTCCGGCTCGGATGAAAAGATAAACAAAGCAAAAGCATTAGGTGCAATCAATGGATTCAATTATAAAGATCCTGAGTGGACGCAACAAGCTCTGAAAGAATCTGGTGGGTTTGATATTGTAATTGACAGTGCAGGCGGTCCACAATTTTCAAAACTTCTTGATCTGATGGTACCTGGTGGCCGTATCGCAATTTTTGGTCGCACTGCTGGCGATATTCCGGATATTCCGACTCGAACGCTGTATTGGAAGCAATTATCCATTCATGGTACTACCATGGGTACGCGCGATGAGTTTCTTTCTATGCTCGACTTTCTGGAGAGCAGAAATCTAAAACCTGTTATCGATAAAGTATATCCGTTCCATCAAATCAACGAAGCCATGCAACGCATGCACCAAGGCGATCAGTTTGGAAAAATTGTTTTACAAATTAAATGAGCAAGCTTATGAGTTCATTCCCTATTACAGACAAAACAAAAATCACTCGCCTACCCAAGCGTGGTGTTTATGATAAAGAAACTGTCTATTCCATTTTGGATGAAGCACTCTTCTGCACAGTTGCCTACTCAAACGACAATCAACCATTTCAAATACCTACAGGCTTCTGCCGGATTGAGAATAAAGTTTACATCCATGGCTCAGTGGGTAGTTTTTATATGCGCGAGTTACAAACAAAAAAATTACCGGTGTGCTTGAGTGTTACTCTCATTGATGGAATGGTGTTGGCTCGCTCAGCCTTTCATCACTCAGTGAATTACAGATCAGTAACAATTTTTGCAGAACCAAATGTTGTTACCGACAAAGACGAACTCTATAAAGCTTTAGAAGTTTTTACTAACAAAATGTGTCCCGGTCGTTGGGACGATATTCGCAAGCCCAATGATGGTGAATGGAAAGCAACCATGGTGTTGTCTTTCGAAATTACAGAAGCCTCTGCTAAAATACGTGTAGGGGCGCCAAAAGATGACGCAGAGGATTATGACCTAAACGTTTGGGCAGGTGTTCAACCTTTGAAACTTGAGCGCAAAGAATTAGTTCCTGATCCTGATTTGAAATCGGGTGTTGCGATTCCTTCTTATCTGGCTTGAGTTTTTAATTGTCCTACATCTTAAAGATGTAGGACAATTGTGCTTGTGACATTCGCAGATTACTCCTCAGCTTTTTTAAATGCAACAGAAGCGAGCATTGCAATGGCTAAGATAAAGACAATAATGATTAAGGATAAATCTACAGGCATCTTGTAGAAATCAGTAATACACATTTTTGCACCTACAAAAATTAAAATTGCCGAAAGTCCGTATTTAAGATATTGAAAATACTTCTCTATTCCAGCCATTGCAAAGTATAAGGATCGGAGCCCCAGAATGGCAAACACATTGGATGTATAAACAATAAAAGAATCATCGGAGATAGCCAAAATAGCGGGTATAGAGTCCACAGCAAAAATTAAGTCCGTGGCTTCAATAAGGATAACAACCAAAAATAAAGGTGTTGCCCATCGTTTTGAATCTCGCATTACAAAGAAATTATCACCCTCAAAAGTTGAGGTAAATGGAAATACTTTCCGCGCTAATTTTACAAGAGGATTTTTTTCAGGCTCAAGTTTAATATCTCCTGAGGTAAGCATTTTTATTCCTGTAAAAACCAGGAATCCGCCAAAAATATAGATAAGCCAATGAAAGTTATGGATTAATTCAATGCCCACCAGTATAAAAATAACGCGCATCACCAACGCACCAAGAATTCCCCAGAATAGAACTTTGTGTTGATATTTTGCCGGAACCTGGAAATAAGAAAATATCATGATCATGACAAAGATGTTGTCAACACTCAATGACTTTTCAATCAAGTATCCTGTAAAAAATTCTATGGCCTTATCCTTGTCGAAATAATAATAGATAAAGAGGTTGAATAACATCGCCATGGTTACCCATACACCAGTCCACGTAAGTGCTTCTTTTACGCCTACTTCATGAGATTTGCGATGGAACACACCCAGATCAAGCGCCAGCATTCCCAACACAAACAAATTGAAGGCGCTCCATAAAATGATTGACTCGTTCATAGTGCGTTATAATATTGCATGCAATAATACGTCTATTGAATAAAGTAATTTACTTATATCAACTCAATAATTAATCCTAAACACATCTCTCATCAGAATGAGTTTCTATAAACATTGTTTCAATTTCTTTCATCCTACTGTTAACTAATATTTAACATTTCTTCCGATTTCATAAATACTTTTAAGATACCTATGCTCCACGAACAATTTTCTATTCGTCAGCCTTCTGCGCGGTTTACCTGGCATCATTCAACTTTGAATGAGGTCATTCTCAGAGATTTCCTCAAAATTTGGTATCTTCGCGCCACCTGAACCAAAACACGGGTTTAAGGGTTTAACTAATAGGCCAAAAGGCCAAATAAACGCTAAAAACACAATATCATGGGAAGACCTCCTGTACTACCAAAGAAGAAAAAAGACGGATTTTGGCTTGAAGTGCGGAACAAGGGTGCAAAATCAGGCACAATCCTTATCCGCGAAAGTCATCAGGCTATGATGCAGGCTGCCAAGCAATATGAAATGACCAAAGATGTGATCCTAATGGGTGAGCACAAAAACGGCAAAAGAGTAGACGATAAGGCAAAGGCGAAGAAAGCTGCTAAAGAGGCTTAATTCTTTCATTAACACATTTAAAAGAGTTACTCTCTGAGTTTTGCAAAGAACTGATTGAGTAACTCTTTGCTTTCTATCGCTCCCACTCCACTAAATACTTCCGTTTTCAGATGAAGTAGATTCTTCTCAACAAGGGAATAGCCGCGCTGAATATCCTTTGCACCAAACACCAGCTTTTGCAATTGCACCCAGTGCAACGCTCCGGCACACATCACGCAAGGCTCAAGCGTAACATAGAGTGTGCATTCATTCAAATATTTTGAACCCAGAAAATGAGACGCAGCAGTGATGGCAAGCATCTCAGCATGCGCAGTTGAATCGGTTAGTTGTTCGGTTTGATTGTGAGCCCTGCCAATAATTTTGTTCTGACACACCACTACTGCTCCAACGGGTACTTCATTTAACTCAAATGCTTTGCGTGCTTCTTTTAATGCTTCACGCATGAAATACTCATCGGTAAATAACTCCATGCGGTTTATTTGATCTTAAGCGACTTCATCATTTTACGCACACTGGCTTGCCAGTCTTCCTTAGTAGCTTTTGGGCAATTAAAAGAAAAGACGAGGGTACGTCCCGGCTCAATCAGGTATTGAATGTATGTGTATCGAAATACTGGTGATTGTTCCCCCAACGTCATTCTATTTCCGTTTACACGGGATTCAAATTCAAAAAAGATCAGTTTCTTTTTATTCACTTCATGAATCCCTTCCTCTATAATATCTACCCGATCAAACAGGCTTGTGAAACCAGCTTTGAAAAATTTCTGAGCCATTTCTAAATTACCATCTGGCCATTGTGTGGCTGAAATATTTATGCTGAAATCAATCGTGCGATTTAAATCGGTAAAGGCTGCCAATGGAGCCCGCACAGAAGGATATCGAAGCACAATATCATCTGGGGTCATGGGCGCAAGTTCTGCCGGTAGCAGGATGGTGATCCCCTCAGCCACTTTTGTTTTTTTCAATTTATCGGGGGCAAACCCAAAAACGATGAAAAGCAAAAGGAATATCAATATTTTCTTCATAGTTAGGTTAACGAAAATGATTGGCGCAATGTATAACGTGCAAGGTTTATTAATTTGCGCCCAAATTTAAGCATTTACTATGTTAAGAACTCATACCTGCGGCCAGCTTCGAATAACGGACGTAAACAAGGAAGTAACCCTCACCGGCTGGGTGCAACGCACCCGCGATAAGGGCAGTTTATTGTGGATTGATTTGCGCGATCGCTACGGAATAACTCAATTATTTTTAGAAGAAGGAAAAACAGATGCAAGCCTGTTAAAAATCGCACGCGAAACCGGACGTGAGTACGTGTTAAAAGTGAGCGGCTTGGTTGTAGAGCGATTGTCAAAAAACGATAAAATGCCAACGGGCGATGTGGAAGTGAAAGTTTCTGCTCTTGAAATTTTGAATGCATCCAAAGTTCCGCCCTTTACTATTGAGGATCATACCGATGGTGGCGATGACTTGCGAATGAAATACCGCTACCTCGATTTGCGTAGAAATTCAGTGCGTGAAAATTTGCAGCTCCGCCATAAAATGGCGCAGCAAACACGCATTTATTTAGACAGCTTAAATTTTATTGAAGTAGAAACACCTGTGTTGATTAAATCAACACCAGAGGGTGCCCGCGATTTTGTCGTGCCTTCGCGTATGAACCCGGGTGAGTTTTATGCTTTGCCGCAATCACCACAAACGTTTAAACAATTGTTGATGGTATCCGGGTTTGATCGCTACTATCAAATAGTAAAATGCTTCCGCGATGAAGACTTAAGGGCAGATCGTCAACCGGAGTTTACACAGATCGACTGCGAGATGGCCTTCATCACTCAAGAAGATATTCTATCAACCTTTGAAGGATTGGTAAGACATCTTTTCAAAACAGTGAAAGGAATTGACATGCCTTCGGTTCCGCACATGAGTTATGACGATGCCATGAAATATTATGGTTCGGATAAACCGGATACACGCTTCGAAATGAAGTTCGTGGAATTGAATTCCGTAGCACAAGGAAAAGGATTCCAGGTATTTGACAGTGCAGAATTGGTAGTAGGTATTTGTGCGAATGGATGTGCTGAATATACACGAAAGCAATTGGATGAACTCACAGAATTTGTAAAGAAGCCACAGATTGGCGCAAAAGGTCTGGTCTATGTGCAATGCAAAGCAGATGGTACTTATAAATCTTCTGTTGATAAATTCTATTCAGCAGATGATTTAAAGAAGTGGGCAGAAGCTATGAATGCCCAGGCTGGTGACTTAATGCTTGTGCTTTCCGGTGAAAGAGAAAAGACGCAAAAAGCATTAAGTGAGTTACGATTGAAGATGGGCGAAGTTCTTGGTCTGCGCGATAAGAATAAATTCTCTGCGTTATGGGTAATTGATTTTCCATTATTAGAATGGAACGAAGAGATAAACCGTTGGCATGCCATGCACCATCCATTCACATCACCAAAGCCAGACGATATGCATTTACTGGATAGCGATCCCGGTAAGGTACGGGCAAATGCCTACGACATGGTAATTAATGGCACCGAAGTAGGTGGTGGTTCCATTCGTATTCATGATCGGGCAACGCAACAACTGATGTTTAGTAAGTTGGGCTTTAGCGATGAAGAAGCGAAAAAACAGTTTGGCTTCTTAATGGATGCCTTTGAGTTTGGTGCACCTCCGCACGGTGGTATCGCCTTTGGATTCGATCGACTTTGTTCACTCTTTGGTGGTTCGGATTCAATCAGAGATTTTATCGCTTTCCCTAAAAACAATTCCGGTCGCGATATGATGATCGATACGCCTTCAACTATTTCGGCTGAACAATTGAAGGAATTGAGCATCGATGTAAAAACTAAACCCTGACCTTTGTGCTTTCTTCGTGACTTAGCGCCTTCGTGGTTAAAAAATAATTTAAATTGAACCACAAAGACACTAAGTTGTACTAAGAAATTAATAATTCCATTCAGAATAATCCCTATGAAAAAACTTGCAGGTCTTCTTCTATTATCGGTTGTACTTTTATCGTGCAACAAAAGTGATGAGTATTATAAAAAGGGAAAGGCTGCATTCGACCAGCAAGATTATCCATTGGCTATTTCCAATTTTGATTCTGTTTTACAACTTACTCCCGATCATGCTGAAGCTTTAGCTACTCGCGGAAGCGCACGATACAACATTGATGACTATCAAGGAGCCATTTCAGATTATACCAAGTCCATTGAGTATTGGCCAAAGGATAGTCAAAATGATGCCGAGCTTGGTAAAATCTATGCAGATCTTGCCGATTGCTATTTTAACGTGAATCTTTATGATGCTGCCATTGACAACTACACCATAGCGATTACCAAAAATAGTACTCTTGCAGTTGCTTACTTGGGCAGAGGCGATGCTTATATTCTGAAAAGTAATCCTGAATCAGCTCAACCCGATTTTGAGAAAGCGATTTCGCTTGATCCTAGCCTGGCAAATGCGCATTATGGTTTGGGTAATGTAAAGTTCGATCAAAAAGATTTCGCTGCCGCCATTCCATACTACGGTCAGGCCATTGCATTGGATCCGACCATTGTTAAGTACTTCATGGATCGTGGGGATGCGTATTACATGACAGAAGAATATCCAAAAGCTGTTGATGATTTTACTAGCGCAATCAAATTGGATCCAACCTTTGCAAAAGCATATGTTTTCCGTGGCGATGCAAAAGATGAGCAAGGTCTGGCACAAGAAGCTATTGAAGATTATACTAAAGCGCTTGAAATCAACCCTGATTATGGACTTGCCTATTACAACATGGGTGTAGCCAAACAACGTTTGAAAGACAAAGCCGGAGCGTGTGATGCTTTTAAGAAAGCGTTGAAAGCGGGCTATCAGGAAGCTGCAACTTACGTTGATGAGTGTAAATAAGGGATTGAAGAAAGATAAATTATTAGTGAAACAGAGTTGTAAAAAGCCAGTCTGGCAAAACAAAAAAATAGACTTCTTCTATTTGCTTTTATTCTTATTTAATTTATTCACACTTCTCAATTTTCCTTTATAATATTTTCTATATAGTTTAATCGAGTCCTGATCTTCAATTTCAGAAATTAGCTCTTCATTTTCGTATTCTCTCCATAGTATATTTCCATTTCGTAAGGTGTCCATTCTTGTTTCATAATCAGATGATTTTCTATTAGATTGTTCGAATAGAATTCCATTGAATGTTATAGGAATTGAAGCTCGTTTCATTTTTGAAATTTTAAAAGTCAATTCGTAAAAGCAAATACAAAAACACTGCTCGCCAATATTTTCATATTCAATTTTTAAAGTGTCACTCTCAATTTTATAATCACCCTTAAAGGTGCCGCAGCAAATTTCACGTTTGCCAAGTATCACAATTAATGAATCCTTCCTGATTTCCTTTTTAATTATCCTCTCACGTAAATCAAATGGATCAGTATTAGGTGAATCACAAAAAGATTGCTCGATAATTATTTTACCTTGAGAAAAAGCCAATTGAAAAGTGAAGGCTATAATTATCGCAGTCAGTAGTCCTTTCTTAATTTCCATCATGTTTTGTGGATGGTGAATGTCTAAAGATTAAAATTACATTAACCTAGTCAATGTAGCTATATCCAATTACCTCCAATCTCCCAGCAAAACAGCTGCAGCCCAATAAAATGGATGCGAGTATTTAGGATTGTTAGATAAACTCACCTGTGCTTGTCGCAGCGCATCCACCGCATCCATAGTTTTTATGTTTTTATAGAAGTCGCCCATGAGTAGTGCAGTCGCTTCATCATCAACTTTCCATAATGTAGCTACCACCGACTTCACACCGTTTTGCAAAAATCCACTGGCGGGGCTTACAGGTGAACTTTCGTCTGAGCCTTTGGAAACCGCTGTTTGACAAGCGGAGAGCACCACAATATTCAAATGACTCATTACATCCATGCCCCATAATTCTTCCAGTGTAAGCATTCCATCTTCATCTTTGGCGGGATTGCTGGCCATGGTAAGAAATGATTTTCCAAAATCTTCATAGTCCAGGTTGCCGTGGGTAGCAAAGTGAATGATGTTATATTCCTCACCCGCATACTTCGCTTTGTCTTCGGTAGCTTCGTCTTGTACAAACACCGATGTATTTGGAAATAATTTCTTCAGATCATTTACTTCCTTCTCCGTAGAAGGCAATGTTTTATCCGGGTTACCAAAAGCAAGAATATTAAACTCACGCGCTTCGGTGCTCATATGGCGCAGCAACATATCCGTTGAATTTGCATAGAATATTGCGTACTGATTAATGAGCAGACTAAATTTTCCACTCTTCATTGTTTTGCCTAGCAACTGAAAAGGAATATAACTTAAGGAACCACTGGGGATAATGCACAATCTCTTTTTATCAATGATCTCATCCGTAACAGGTGCTATCAAGAAATGATACAGTTCTTCAAATGGTTTTAACACAGGATCAGTTTGACTCGTTGCCAACACTGATTCTTTTCTATCAGCGGTTTCATTCTTTAAATCAATTTTATCAAACGCACCCTGACTTGTCTTAACCATATTAAGCGAAGCATTTATGTTTCGCACGAGTTGAGCGCGGGTTACATTCACTACTTTGGCAATAACGGTATCGGAAGTTGCCACAAAAATGTAAAGCTGATTTTCTCCTGCGAGGTACGACACCAGTGCCATATCTTTTGGAATTTGTTTTTTCTTTCCCTTCAACTGGGCTGGCTGAATGCTGTTGTTAAAATACTTGGTGAGTTCAGGGCGAACATTGACCTGCTGATTGACAAACTTTAAATAATCACCTTCCGCAATTGTTTTCGTGCTTTCCAGGTTTTTTAATTTCTCCTGATTCTGTTTTTCAGAAGCAACTGATTTTTCATTGGCGATTTGTTGTTCGATGCCATCTAACCTGGCCTTCATAGTTCTTTCCTGAACAAGGACTTTATTCTTATCCTCATTTTCAAATTTAACATCCAAGCCTTTAAATTTTGCTTTTAGATTATCTTCATTATTCTTTTGAAGATAACTCATGGCGGCATCCGGTTCTCCCATCTGCAGCAACACATCTACCAAGGCTTCGTATACTTTTAGAATATTCTTATCAGAAGAAAACAATTTTCGCGCTTCTTCCCCACCCGATACTTTATTCCTTATTTTTTCAATCACAGCTACCGATTCTTCAAGGTATTTTCTACTCTCACCAAGTTGTTTATTCTCTTTATGTAACATACCCAGCCAGTAAAGACTTTCCCATAGGGTATTGTATTTACCCATCTCGCGCGAAATCTTTACGCACTCCTCTAAGAGTGGTTTTGCTACCGTATAATTTTTACGTCTTACCTCAAGCTGCCCTAAAAGTCCGATACTTGTAACGTATGAAACCTTCAGTGATTTTTCTTTCGAACCCTTCATACCTTCGGTCAGGTATTTAGCAGCTTCGTCAAATTTATCTTCATCAACCTTTAACCGACCAATTATATTCAATGCTTCCATCTTTGGTCGAATGGCTCCTACCTTGTTAAAGGTGGCAAGCGATTCCTTCATCCACTTGTCTGATTGAGCATAGTCATTGAGGTAATAATACGATTCACCAATAGATGCCTGAATGATTCCTACATTCTCATTGAAGTCACCAGCCTTTGTCATAATAGCCAGAGACTTCTCGTAATACTCAAGTCCCTTTTTATAATCACCCTGCGCAGTATAAACTGCTCCTATATTCGCTAAAGGGGCTAAACGATTATATTCAGAATTTACTTTCTTATACAAACTATCAGATTTTTGCTGATAGAGCAGTGATTGATCATATTCACTTAATTGTTTGTATACATTTCCGATATCAATATAAACTCCGGCCAATCCCCACTCATTATCGGTCTTGTTGTACAGATCAAGGCTTTCCTGGCAAAGGTTTAATGCTTTTTGAAAGTCTCCCATCTCAGAAGCAATATTGCCTCGCAGTCCAATTAAATATGCCTTCAATGAAAGGTCTGCCAGTGTATCTGAAATTACCTGCGCCTGATCGAAATATTGAATTGCCTTTACATTATCTCCATAGACGTACGAAGCATCATTACCAATCTCAGCCAGTGTGTAAGCAATATCCTTTGGTTGCTTAATTTTTTTGTACAATGCCAAAGCCTTTGCGATATAATCATCCGCAGCTTTCATATTGCCTTGCGCGCGGCTCAACCCTTTCATGCGCAAGTATGAATAAGCAAGTAGATTATCATCTTTCAGATCGATGGATAGCTTAATTGCTTCCTGAAAGTATAGGTTAGCTTTTTTGTAATCACTGTCGGCAGTTTGAGCCAGCACGCCCAGGTTAGCCAGACTATATGCGGTATTGGATTTATCTTTTAACTTCCTGTATAACCTTAGTGATTCCTGATATTGTTGTTCCGCCATTTTATACTCCGTCTTATTTTGATAAGCACCTGCTAAACCATAAACCGAAAGTGCCCAGTTAGAAGAATCATGCAAGGCTTTTCTAAGAGTAATTGCACGATTGAAATATTCAAGCGAGTTTGTATACTCCTTTGATTTTAAATAACTCTCTGCTAAATCATTGTATGCGGAAGAAAGTAGTGTTGAATCATTCAAGGCAGTTAATGCATCCACTGCATTCGTCAGTGCGTCAGTTGCTGCAATCGGATTATTTGATTCTTTAAAGAGAGTTGCCAAAGATGACCATGAACTCGCTACTTGCTCTTGATTATTACACTTCGTTGCTAACTCAATTGCCTCCTGATGAAATTTGATAGCATTTTCGTAATCCAATTTACTCCAATACTTTTGCGCAATATTTGAAAGCATAACCGAGGCATGTACCGAGTCGAGTTCTTCCATATACATTCCGTATGCGATTTGATAATTTTTGATTGCCTCATCATTCTGTCTTAAATTTTGACCAAGGTTATATGCATAATCCCAATACGATTCAGCTTCCTCTGAACGGGCGCCTGCTTTTTGATAAAGATCTATTGATTCCTTATAGTATTTTCCTACATTTTCATACTCCTTAGTTTCTTTATAAACAGAGGCTATATTTTCAGCAGCCATGCCTGCTTTTACAAATTCATCGGTCGCTTTATAAAGGTTCAGTGACTTCTGATAGCTTTGCAAACTCATCTTCCAATTTTTGAAATACTGATACGATAATCCCAATCGTTCATATGAATTTGCCAGCTCGGTCGACCGCTTGCGGGTAATGGCTATTGCTTTTTGATGTGACTGATAGGATTTTACTGAATCTCCTAAATAGCGAAATTCATAACCGATCGCATGATAAACCAAGGCTGCGTTAGTGGTATCCTTCAGTTGGATATAAATATTTTTTGCTTCTTCATAATGACCAAGAGCTTGTTTTGGATTATTTGAATAATCTTTTCCATACAACAAGGCAAGCTCCCAGAGAGCATCCGCTTTCGCGGATAAATCGTTCGGCTTAATCAAGGAAGTTATTTCTTGGGATTTAAGGATGGCTTGTTTTATTCTTTTCGAATCGCGGTAAGCTTTTGAGAGATTCTTTTTTGCTGTTATAAGTTGAGTTGTGTCGTGTAGAATTAGATAAATTTTCTCCGATTCCAAATAGCTTTCAACTGCGCGCGCATATTCTTTATGCTCGTAACACAGCAGACCCTGATAATTTAAGGTATAGGCAATTTTACCAGGTTGATTCCAACTTCGTGCAATTTGTATGGCTGTAGCAATTGATTCCTTTGCTTTAGGTAATTTTCTCAGCTTATTATAAAAGATCGCCTCGTTTCGTTTCAACTCAATTTGATTGGAAGAATCGTTGAGCGCTACATAAATTTCAAATGCTTGTTCTGAGTTATTGATGGCGGGCGCATACAGTTTCATGGCTTCATACAAGTTTCCCAAATCCCAAAGCACGGTTGCCTCACGATTTTTATTTCCTGTTACCCTTGCGTTATCTAATGCCTTTAAATAGTAGTCTTTAGACGTTTCAAAATCTCCCTCCTTTTTAGCAAGACCAGCTACTGAATTCAGGGTGGTGTATAGAGTGGATTGATAACTCTCATCCGAAGGATCTTCCTTAACCAATTGCTGGCGCAGCATCAACGAATTTTTATAATGTTGCAGGGCCAATGCAGGCTTGTTATCTTTTTCAGAAATAAATGCCAGATAATATTCTGCATATCCTTCACCATATGTGTCTCCAGATTTTTTAAACTGTTCAGACGAATGAATCAGCCACTCATAGGCACTATCATATTTACCTTGATTATCAAAGACAACAGCCATTTCGTATGAATAGAGTCCTGCATTGTAGGGGTCATTCAATCTTTCAAACAGTTCAACACATACTACCAAAACTTCTTCAGCCTCTGCATACTTTTCTTCCTTGCGCAAGTCTTTGGCTTCATTGCCCCAGGTTTTTACAATAGAAGCAGTAATTTTTCTTTTATATTGATTAAAGTGCTCTTCGCGCAGTGTAGGCTTTACACCAACAAAAAGTTTTTTTAATTCAGCAGCAGTTACACGATCGCCTTCGAATGTATACTCCGAAAATTCTTTTACAAGCTCAAAAGTTTTTCCCAGTGTTTCTTTATAGGCAAGTGTGTTATGATATAAAAAATTCCAGACATCAAAGGTGTCTGTAGCTACAAGCGTTTCACTGAGTAATTTGCCTTTGTCCTTACCCGCTTGAATTTTCTCTGTACTTCCTTGCTCTGCTAACCTTTTTCCGTGTGCACGAATCTCTTCTTGCATAGCCAAAAACTTCTCTGTTCGTAGTGCATACCCATCTCTCTCATAAATCTCTTCAAAGGTATAGTAGGGTCTACCCGATTCGTCAAGGAATAAAATGTCGTAAGACATTAAATAGAAATACGAAGTTCGAACAACTTGTTTAGTAGGGATTTTTACAAAAAGTTCATCGCCTACATAGAGAGGATCTTTGGACTCGACCAAGCCCGTTGCATGTTTTACAGTTACGTCCAGAAGGGTAATCTTTTTAAAGAAATGATTTTCGCCTGTGCGTCCTTGTTGAGGGGTCACCCATACCTCACCTGGATCTCCGGGTTTTAATCCTACTTCAGAACCTCGGTCGATTGCAACCAAAAATTGATTCGAACTCTTTTTTGTGACAGAACTTATTTTGAAAGCGAACCAATACTCTTTTGACTGAGCACTAACTGTTTGAATGAATACAGTACAGAGGATGAGAAAGCAAAATCTAAATTTCATAAGAGCAAAATGCTGCAAAATTTAGCAACAAATTACCTCGTTCTTACAATTAACGATGATTATATCTAACATCTCCGTACTAGTACGGAGAGAACTATACCCAATTGCCGAATTATATAAGATGTTCAATGGTCTCTTCGGCATCAATCGTAATATCATCTTCGCCAATATCATCAAATGGGTTTTCCAGATGATCTTGAATATTATCGAGACTTACTAAAATGAAGCTATACAGCACGGGCATCACATACTCTAATGATGCGGAATAGTCGCCCACCGTGCTGGCAAAGTATGGACCATAAATAATTGGAAAGATATAGATGAATACTTTGGAGTAAGCGCGTAGCGTAACGGGTGTGCGATAATTATGAATAATCTTCATGTTATCGAATGCAATAATAATCTTACTCACATATTGACTGATCCTGGAGATTTCACCACTCTGTAATCCCTGAGTCCTTAACTCCATAGTAAGTGATGAAAGCTGTGAGAACAATTGATAGATTTTAGTTTCGTGTTCTTTCCATTTTGGATCATTGTTATCTTTAAACATCTCACGCATTAAGCTCATCATCTCAAAGATAATTTGCTTAACCCTGGCAGGAAGATCATGATCTTTACTCTCGGGCCAATCACGGGTAGCATAGTACACAGCAATGGCATGACCTTTAAAATCCGCAAAACGCTGCAACGCGGTTTCCCTGCGGGTATAAGCTGAACCTATTGAAAACACAACTGGAAAAACAATAGCAACCCCCACAAGCATGTCCGGAAACTTAGCCGTGAGCCCTAATCTGTAACACACAAACGTGGAGATTACAGAAAGTGCGGTAATGATGAAGGTTTTGTAATTAATGATCAGCGAAAAACTTCGAAAGGTTCGTTTCATGTCTTCTTTAAAACTGTGAAATTCCTAAAAGGAAAGAGATTATCAAATTGTTGGAGTTTTATATCTCCCTGGAACAGGTATTAATCCTCAATTACTTCAACTTCAACCCTAACATTTCTGCGTGCATTGCTACTATTCTTGTCATGAATCATACGGCTTCCACCCCACGCCTTTACCTCAATACGATTAGCTTCAATACCTTTCGAAACCAACCATTCTTTGATGGTTTTAGCGCGTTCGTTTGAGAGTTCCTTTGCCGGACCCGATCCTTCCACCACATCCTGTGAAAGTTCAAAGAAATTTTTACTTGGTCCCATCTTAATAATTTTACCACGCGCATTGCCATTGGTGTGTCCATGCAAAATAATTTTATATGCAGAATTTGAATTCATAAACTCAAGGAGCTTATCTAGCTCATACTTAGAATCTGGCATCATAACCGCAGCATCATTAAAGAAATACACATTGTATAGCGTTTCAATATCTCCCTTATGAAGTCGTGCCAAATCAAACTTAATGATGTAATGATTTTCACGCCAATCCATATACTCCGGCATGCTCTCCGGTGTAACCTCGCTAAGAATAAAATCATGCTGCACTTTACGATAACCGAACGCAGAGCCTATCAATGAAACCTTCCCTGATTTATTTTTGGGATCCGGAATAGGAAGCACTTCGTGAGCCTTAACTTTTTTTATCAGTCGTGAAACATCTCCATCAATTATTTCAACTTGTCCTTCAATAGGTTCGCTATTGGTTGGGTTAAAGAGATAGAATAGAACATTTCCTTCTTTGAGGGGTGGCTGAACAGAAGGGCTCTCATTGCTTACTTCTTCCACCTTTATTTCCTTTTTCTCCTCAGCCTCCTGTGGCTTTTCTTCAATTTGTTTCACTTCCACAACAACGGGCTGCGGGTTAGATTTCGCATCACTTGCTTTACTTGGCTCTTCGAAAGCAATGGGTGCTGGGTTTTCACCTTCTTTCATAATGCGCACCCAGGCATCGGTAAAGCCTCCAGTTTTTCGGGTGCTCAGCATTTCCTGAATCGACTCGTTGAAATCAGTATAATAATCTAAATAGATGTAGTAAAACTTTCGGCCCGCATCATATCCATATTTTGAATGCTTGCCTGCTTTATTCAACTTTTCAACATAACCCTCCATGTATTTCTCCTGCCCAATGCGATAGGCCGCCACCACTATATAATAACCTTTTTGGAGATAGTCGCCTTTAGGTGTTGGATCTGTGAATGAACATAATGAAAGCCCAATCAGAATGATTAAAGCTGATGCAAAGCCGCGCATAGCAATAGGTATTTGGTTAAATAAAGGTTGTGTAAAAAATTGGTTTTTCCAATGTTATGAGCATTCCTTCAAATCGGTTTCACTAATTCTTTCAAAAACCCACAGCCGTAACCAATCAATTGTATCAAAGCAGATGGGATACTTAGCACGGCAACACCTACAGAATGTGTAGTAAGTAAAGCATCGACTGCTATCACTAAAAGATATACCACATAACCAGTGGAAGCAATATAAAATAGCACCGGAGAAAGAAGTATTAGAAACGGAAGTACTGTTAAGCCTATTAAAAATAGACTCGGAAACCAATGAGTAAATTTCACTTCGCCTTTATGTTTACGTCCAACTAAAATCCTTCCTTTACCAAAATTAGAAACCTGACTAAAAAATTGTTTGAAGGTTGTTCTGCGCTTGTGGTAAACAAAAGCATCTGGTATAAGCGATGCTTTGAAACCAAGTTTTCTGATTCGAATACTTAACTCAATATCTTCGGCAAACCGATCAAACGCAAAACCGTTTGTTTGTTCATATACATTACGACTGATACCCATGTTAAAACTTCGCGGTTGAAAATTGCTTTTCTTCCCGCCCCTAATTCCACCTGTTGTCCAAAACGAGGCCATCGTGAAGCCCATTGCTCGTTGAAGCAACGTAAAGTCTTCGCGACCGCGATCAGGGCCACCCCATGCATCAACTGTTTGCGTTTTCAAAAATTTATCAACGGCCTCGAAGTAATGAGCGGGGAGCACGCAGTCACTGTCAAACACAACAAAGTACTCGCCACACGCTTTTTGAAATCCAAAATTGCGACTGGGTCCTGGGCCGGAGTTGGGCTTAAAAAAATACTGGATTGAAAGTCTATCAGCATACTGTTCGTACACTTCTTTGCTTGAAAAAGAAGAACCATCTTCCACCAAAATCACTTCAAAGTTTTTATAGGTTTGATGCGTGAGACTCTCCAGCAATTCTTTTACCTCTTGCGGTCGGTTATAGACCGGAATAATTACTGAATACTTTGGCGATTGCATCGAGTGCAAAAATAATCATTAGAGCCGATTACCACCGATCTAAATTTTAGCTTGGTTGATCCGTACTTTTCCTACCTTTCACACCAATACGTTTCAACCAACATGAAAATTGTAAAAGTTATCCTGGGCATACTGCTTGCGTTGCTGCTTTATGTAGTAGTTGGAATATTAGTTCCTGCCGGAATGTTTAAGACAATTGCGCCTCACTTTGATGGAACAGTAACAAAACTTCAACTTCCTATTGCAGGCCCTGAAGATATCACCATCGATCAACAAAGTGGATTGGCGTTTATCTCTGTGGATGATCGAAGATCAAATATGGCCAACACCAATAGTGTGAATGGGGCAATCTTGGTAATGAATCTTTCTGATTCAGTACCGACCTTAAAAAACATTACACCTGACCTAAAGGATTTTCATCCCCATGGAATCTCTCTGTGGAAAGAACCTGACGGGCGAATGTTTTTATTTGCGATTACACATGGACATAATCGCAATAAACAAGCGGTGGAGCGATTTGAATGGAGAAACGATAGTTTGATTTATTTAGAATCCATAGTAGATCCTGCTTTGATGACAAGTCCGAATGACGTAACAGCCGTAGGGGAGCGTTCCTTTTATGTAACAAACGATCATGGATACAGCAATGCAGGACTTGGTCGTACGCTAGAGGATTATCTTCAGCGATCTATTTCCTTTGTCAATTACTTCGATGGAAGTAATTTTATAACAGTAGCTACTGATATTGCTTATGCCAATGGCATCAACCACTCGGCTGATCTATTAAAGATATTTGTTGCATCATGTACTGGCAGAAAAGTGTTGATCTATGATCGCAATCCCGGCAACGGAGATTTAACCTTAAACGAAAAAATTGATGTGAATACTGGGGTTGATAATATCGAACTAGATACTGATGGCTCACTCTGGATTGGAGCGCATCCGCAATTATTAAAGTTTGCAGGGCATGCCAAGGATTCCAAAAAGCATTCTCCTTCTCAGGTTATTAAACTATCAAAGGACGAATCCGGAAAATATCTGATGCAAGAAATATTTTTAAATGAAGGAACCTCGTACTCAGGATCATCGGTGGGAGCAGTTTATAAAAACAAAATTTTAATTGGATCTGTTTTCGAAAATTCAATGCTTATTTGTACAACTAATAATTAATAGTATGAAGCACCTTGTTTATCTTTTTGTTGCTATCTCATTCTCTGCATTTTCGCAAAAAGGAATTGACCTTCAGAAAGTTTCTGAAAAGCATGCGGTTAGTTCTTTCAAAGAGTTATATGAACTGTTAAGCCTAACGAATGATGCGCACTTTCCAAAGGATATTGAAAAAAACGTTCAGTGGTGTGAGCAAGCTTTTGTTAAACGAGGCTTTACTACTCAACGGTTAGCTACACCAACTGTGCCTCTCTTATTGGCAGAACGAAAAGTAAAAAATGCAAAAAAGACAGTACTCATCTACTTGCAAATAGATGGACAACCAACAAATCCATCCAAGTGGGATCAGGAAAATCCATGGAAACCAACTTTAAAAGAAAAAGATGAATCAGGTACTTGGAATACCATTGCCTATGAACGCTTATACGAGGATCTTAATCGCGACTGGAGAATTTTTGCGCGCTCAACATCTGATGCGAAAGGACCTGCAATGGCTTTTATAGCTTCACTCGATGCACTGAAAGAATTAAAAGCTGAACCCAACTACAACATCAAAGTGATTATGGACTTTGAAGAAGAGTTAGGATCACCCAACCTTCCGGCTGCAGTCACTAAATACAAAAATGAATTAAGTGCTGATATGCTAATTATTTATGATGGTCCACGGCATGTAAGCAATGAACCAACATTAAGTTTTGGCGCAAGAGGAATCTGCGAAATAACGCTAACAACGTTTGGTCCACGTGCACCTATGCATAGCGGAAATTACGGTAACTACACCCCTAACCCTGCTTTACGCCTATCCAAATTATTGGCTGGTATGAAAGACGATGAGGGTCGGGTAACCCTTCCCGGATTTTATGATGGGGTTGTGCTAACCGAAGAAGAAAAGAAAATTTTAAAGCAAGTACCGGATGATGAAAATGAGATTCGGAAATTTTTAGGAATAGCCGAACCTGATAAAGTAGGAACCTCCTTTCAGGAATCATTGCAATATCCTTCTCTAAACATTAGAGGATTAGATGCCTTGTTTGTTGGAAATGAATCACGCACCTTAATCCCCGCCACGGCTATTGCTGAGATTGATATTCGGTTAGTTCCAAGTAGTGATCCGGATCGATTAATTGGACTTGTTAAAAGATATGTTCAAGACCAAGGTTATTATTTGGTAGATAAGGAACCAACAGAAGCAGAGCGCATGAAGTATCCCAAAATCGCTGCTTTTCATTCTACCATTTCTTATGGCGCATTTCAAACTCCCTTCAATTCTGAAACTGGAGTTTGGTTAAGTAAAGCGATGGTTAAAGCATTTGGAAAAGAACCGATTAAAGTGCGCACTGCAGGCGGTTCAATTCCCATCTCTCCTTTCGTTATCACATTAGGCATTCCCGCAGTAGCGGTGCCTACTGTTAATGCTGATAATAATCAACATGCTGAAAATGAAAATATTCGCGTTGGAAATTATATGGATGCCGTGAAGACTTTCTTAGCAATTCTTTTGGAGAAGCTTTGATTAAAGCTTCTGATAGGCAGCTAGCAATTTTTTATCCAATGTCCACAAGGAAAATTTATTTGCTTTTACGGCAGCCAACAAATAGCTGTCAATCAAACCAATTCCGTTTGACGTTAATCTATTCTTATAAGAGATTTTTCCCGCTTCAATAAATAAATCTGCTTCATTGACTTTAGGTAACGAATTCCAAATTTCAAGAATAATTTTCTCTTCATTCTCATTCTTTGCTCCTTGGAGCAATTCTCCAAAAACAGCGCTTACCCCCACTACTTCACCATCTTCTAAATAGCCATTCATTAAATCAACAAGAGTCTTGTCAGACATTCTAAAAAAATCTATCCAAACAGAAGTGTCAACAAGAATCACAGCTCTCTATTTAATTTACGCACACTCTCGGCATTGAAATCTGGAGCAAACTCTAACGGATTCTTCTTTATCTTCAGAATTGATCTTTTAATGCGTTGGCGATTTATGTAATCATTTAGGGCAATCGTCAAACTCTCCGTTATATTCTTTCCTCCAGAATATTTCTTTACATCGTGAATCAATTCATCAGAAATTAATGCTGTAATTTTCATATTTCGATTGTTTAGTCAAATATACGATACTCCATCGTATATTTTTAAGATTTTTATGGGTTGGCTATTCCATCTTAAAACCCCTTACCCTATCTTGCCGCCATGGAGAATTTTGTTGTTTCTGCACGTAAATACCGGCCGTTGGGTTTCGAGGAAGTTGTTGGGCAGGAACACATCACCACTACGCTTAAAAACGCCATTGATACCAACAAACTTGCCCAGGCGCTTCTATTTTGCGGCCCACGTGGAGTTGGTAAAACTACCTGCGCACGCATTGTAGCACGCATGATCAATGGGTTTGAAGAAAAAGCAGAAGTTAATTCCCTAAATATCTTTGAATTAGATGCGGCTTCGAATAACTCTGTCGAAGACATTCGAAATCTGATTGATCAAGTTCGTTATCCACCTCAATTCGGAAAATTTAAGGTCTATATTATAGACGAGGTTCACATGCTCTCGAACTCCGCCTTCAATGCATTTTTGAAGACGCTGGAAGAACCTCCTTCCTATGCCATTTTTATTTTGGCTACTACAGAGAAACACAAAGTTATTCCAACCATTCTTTCGCGCTGCCAGATTTTTGATTTTAATCGAATTCAGGTTTCTGACATCAGTCGTCAATTAAAGAAAGTTGCGGATCGTGAAAAAATAAAAGTAGAAGAAGCTGCCCTACACTTAATCGCCCAAAAGGCAGACGGTGCTTTGCGCGATGGACTTTCTATTTTTGATTTGATGGTTACGTTCTCTTCGGGTAAGGAAGTAACCTTTAAAGATGTGCTTAACAACCTGCACATTCTTGATTACGATTATTATTTCAATGTAGTGGATGGTCTGCTTGCGGAAAATCATACTGAGCCGTTAATTCTGCTAGATGAAATTCTCCGCAAAGGATTTGATGCTCACAATTTTATTGTAGGCTTGAGCGAACACGTTCGCAATCTATTGGTATCTCAAGATGCGCGTACGGTTAACTTGATGGAAGTACCCGAAAGTACCAAGCAAAAATATTTGGAGCAATCGCATGCCGCGCAACCTTCGTTGTTGCTTTCCTGGCTAAACATTACCACACAATGCGACATTAATTACAAGACCAGTAAGAACCAGCGCTTGTTGGTTGAGCTTGCCCTTATGAAAATGGCGCACGTACACTCGGTTCTAAAAGGTAATGGAGCCGCACCTTCTCAGGAAGGGTTAAAAAAAAAATTGAACTAAGTCCTGCCAAGGAAAAGGCAACCCTCCCTGAACCTGAGATTGAAGCACCCGTAGTGAAAGAAGCTGAAGGTGTCGAAGAACCCAATCCAGAAGTAATTTCGCCTAAACAGCCGTCTCGCCCTAAATCAACCATCAATCTGGGCAACATCTTAAAAGGGCAGCCCAAAGAGGAAATCAAAAAAGAAGAAAAAAACGGAACTGTACCTGTTCAAAATAAACCGGTAAGTGAAATTCAATTACGGGAAGCATGGAGCGAATTTGCTGAACAGCGAAAGAATCAAATGGCCGAGTACCATTTGTTGAAGCAAGAGTTTAGTTTTCAAAATAATATAATCTCTTTATACCTAACCAATCCTATTGAGGAGCCGCTGCTTCAATCTATAAAATCAGACTTGTTGGCCTACTTACGTGAAAAATTAAGTAACAGCTCTTTACAGGTTGAGCGGATAATGCAGGAACATCAAACCAGAAAAATTGCCTACACCAATAAAGAAAAGTTTGAACACCTGGCTGAGAAGAATCCAGCACTGTATGAATTGAAAGAGAAACTTGGGTTAGATCCAGATTTTTAGAGTGCCGAAGTTTGAATGACGAATAACGTCTGGCTATGAGCCGTTGTTTCCGCCTTTAAAAATATTTGATAAAACAATGGCTCATAGCTTTTTGTTGCCAGCTGTGCCCAAGCCGTCAGGCATTTTGGTCGTTGTCTCTCGCCCTTTCAACATGTCGTTTGAACATTAAAAGTCGTCCTACGTACTTTTTTCTAAAGAGGTATTCAAGACTCTCCCAATTCTTTGGCGCAAACTCAATTTTTCTTATCGTTTTATTATCGTCAGTAAGTATTTCTAATTGAAAATATGGATCTATCGATGCCAAGTTCCCCTCATTAATTGATTTAACTTTTTTAAGTTCAAATTTTTCAGCGTTAAGCCATGTCTGAACATAAACAAAGTTGTCGTCAAACGTTATTTTGCTCAATCTGTAAGTGATAATAATTGGCAGAAGAAAGATCAATAGCATAAGTAGTCCTAGTGGATCTCGTTTTGCAATTACTAATCCTATTGTCAACACTGCACCCGAAACGCTGAATAAAAGTCCAAAGATTTTGTAAAGAAATGTCAGTCGACTTGATAACTCTGTTTTCATGGGCATTACTGGCAACAAATGGCTATACGCTAATTCAATTCGTCCCTCGTAATTTTTAAATTCGTACTTCCCTAAACTTTAATGTATATCTTTTTCTTATCCATAATATATCCTACCAACCAACAAGAAAGCATCACCCAAAGGGCAAATAAAACTGAGCCATTATAATCACCTGCCCATGACTGGAAAAGGTTTTGATAAATCCAGCTGTACAGCGATTGATCTCCCACCGAAAATGTCCACATTAAAATCACAAACACTTCGGATAGCAGGTAAATGAACAACGTATTCTTTCCAAACACTTGAAAAAAGCTTGTCCACTTTTGTCGTTGTGCTATCTCTATAATAAATACCAGTACTGAAAGAATAATCAAGTCCAACCCAACTGTATGAAGTACGTACGAACTCGTCCATAACTTTTTATTAATCGGAAACATTAAATCCCACCACGCTGCCATCAGCAATAAAACAGCTCCTATCATCATCAGCTTAGCAATGGTTTCATAATTCTTTCCGCTTCGTTGTAAAAACAAACCAGCTGCATAGCCTGCTATTACATTTACGGTTGCTGGCAACGTGCTTAATAATCCTTCCGGATCAAAAGCAATTCCTTCGCCATGATATAAATGGTTAGCACCAAATAAGAAGAGATCAAGTTTTGAACCTGCGTTACCTTCCATGGTTAAGTCGCCAAAAGCCATAAGCAGCACCCGATAAAGTACAAGGGCAACTAAACTAAAAATCAATGCACCTTGAATTTTGAAATAATGAATAACCAAGGAGGCAAACAGGTAGCAAAGAGCAATGCGTTGTAGCACTCCAAATATTCTCGTTTCACTGATTGGTTTCAAAAACCACTCGCCACTTTCATTCACATCCACAAACGGAAACCAATACATTAAATAGCCCAGAAGAAAAATGATTGCTGCACGGGTAAAGACCTTTTTCAAGAATTGCCCTTCGCCTAGCGCTTCATATTTCGCCTGACTAAAACTCATGGCGTTTCCAACAACAAACAGGAAGGTTGGAAACACAAGGTCGGTAAGGGTAAAGCCATGCCAGTCTGCATGTAGTAAAGGTGAGTAGGTATTTGAGCTACCAAGAGAATTCACAACAATCATTAATGCCACATCCATACCCCGAAAAGTATCGAGTGATAAAAAGCGCTCTTTTAAGTCTTGCATAGGCCCGTAAAATGAAAAGTTAGCTCAATATAGGTCAAAAATGCGGTTTTTATCTATTTAGAATTATTCCAAATAATTTTGATTCATCAGATTAGACTTTCATATTTGCACTCTTTAGAATTAGTCTAAATAATAAAATTATGGAAAAAAAGTTCGTAGCCATCAATTACATCCATTGTGAACCTCACTACCAAACTCGGTTTGAGGAGCTATTTGCATCTCGAGCGCACGCTATTGACCGTATGCCGGGTTTTGTGGATATGCATGTTCTGAAACCGAATGGAGATGGAGACTATTTGATTGTCAGTCATTGGTCTTCGGAAGAAGCATTTAAAACCTGGACAAGCTCACCCGAATTTATTGAAGGCCACAAGCGTGGCTTTGAGGATATTAAAAAAGCTAAAGCGCAAGGATTAAAATCACCCATGACTTCTTCCTTCAAAACATATAAAGTGATTTCCAACTAAAAGGACTTTTTGCAGCAAGAGTGTACAAAACTGACCATCATATTGTACAGAACCGGATAGTTGGATTAATGTATCTTCGATTTAAGCGCTTCAAATTAGGTTTTAGGTATGGCCGATGATTTGTAGTAGACAATGCCAAACCAAGAGATCTAACAGATGAGAACTTTTATTGCTTTTGTATTGTGGTGTCTGCTCTTTGTAATTTGCTGGCCACTCGCCATCGTCATGATTTTTTTATTCCCACTTGTGTGGCTTTTGTTACTTCCCTTTAGAATTATAGGAATAAATATTGAAGGAATTTTTAGCTTAATTAAAGCTATCTTCCTACTCCCTTTTAAAATTGTAAAAGCGATATAACTGAGATCATCAGATATCTGCGGAAGCAAGTTCTTGTTCACGCTTTTTCCAACCCTTATCAAGAAAGAATGTTCCCAATGGAATAAGAGAAGCTGCCAAGGCTAATCCTAAATCAAACAATTTCCATTTCATTAGCTTGATTGATGCAAATACAATTGCGACATAGGCAATAAATAAAGCTCCATGTGCCCACCCAACTATTTTAACAGCCATCGGTAAATTGAAATAATATTTCATCGGCATCGCGATAAGCAACAACACTAAAAATGAAATGCCTTCTGATATGCCTATCCATCGAAGCGTATGTACTTGTTTTAACATTTGATTTCAAAATAAAGAATCCTTCCTGCCATTGCCAGCAGGAAGGATCGATTTAGTAAAGGATTGAGGTACTTAAAAAGTTCGAGTATCGTTTGGCTGGTACACATATCGGAAAGTATAATGCCGATCCATGTCCGCTCCTGCCGGCTCCGGAGAAGCGCTAGCGGGGGCTCCTTTGTAATAACTAAGGATTTCAAATTTTGCATACCGGTTATCGGCTGTCTTTACAACAATCACCTTTCCGGGTATTGGTGAAACCAGATTTGTAGCCTGTGTGTAGGTATACCAACCATTACCTGATCCAGCCGGTATAGCATTACGTTCAGCTGGTGTTGTTCCAGCATTGTTATCTGACTTATATCCATCCATCGGTGCTTCGGTAATGCTTTCCAAGGTGCCTGAAACAATTTGTGCCGTTACAGTACTTGAACCGCTCGTGCCACTATTTACAATGATTGATGTAGAACGGAAACCAATATCCCATTTATCAGTACCTATATTAATTCCATCAACGATAGCACCTGTTTTGAAACTAAATAAGGTATATTCATTTGTTTCGCCTATGCGCAAAGGCGGTCGATTTGTTGGTAAGGGATTTTCATAAGGAGCATAGTCGGCATTCAGATCAGAAATTGTTTGTGACACGACCGGATCCGGATCCGAACCATTGTCGCACGAAACAATTACTGAGCATATTGCCAATATAAAAAAGGAGAATAGAATTTTAAATTTGATCATGATTAACGTATTTATTGTTTAGACTTATTTTTTTGAGAAAAGGTATAATTCAAACTTGTGTAAAAAATTCTTCCGGGAAGGTTGGGTATTAATATAGGTTCGGTGTAATCAAAAACATTGTCTACACCTACCTGAGCTCGCAAACCAAGTTTTAAAAATGATTTAGCGAGTGATAAATTAACAAGTGCATACCCTGGAACAAAGTCATCGTAAACATCTAAAATTGAATTGCTATTACGATCGGAGGGTGGAATAACTTCACCCTGAATGTTGCCCCGGATATCCCCAATACCAAACTTTCCTCTGTAAATAACTCGTGCACTTGCCTCAATTCCCTTCTCTTTATTATTATAAAATAGTTTTACGTTTCCTTGATGACGTGAGCGATTATATAATCCAACGTATTCGCTTGGCTTCAATTGTTTTGTTACAAGTGTAGCAGGATCACGATAATAGACTTCACCTCTATGAACTGATTCAGCTACATCTTTATCTTTCGCATAAAGTAATTGATAGCCAGCTGAAAGGTTAATATTTTTTAATATTGGATAACTAAGATTTGTTTCTAACCCTGCTGTATAAGCTCTTAGTATATTTCGATAGCTATAAATACTTTGACCGGATGTGGTAATGGCTACTGCCTGAGTCTCAATTAGATTATTAATCGAATTATAAAAAAAGTTTACATCGCCAACAAATAGTGGTATAGGCTCAATTCGAGTTCCCAGGTTAATTGAATAAGATTTTTCAGCGTTTAAATTTCCCAACAATGAAGGATCAAATAAATAAGCTTGGATTTGACCTTGATCCTCCAACTCTTTCAACTTATCTGCGGCTACCTCTGTTCCAAGTACTGAATATCCACCTGCCGCAGAATTCGTGAAGTTGAAGTACAATTGACGAAAATCAGGAGCCTTAAATCCAACACCAAATGATCCTTTGAGGGCTACCTTCTTACTAAGTTCATATCGCGTGCTAAGCTTTGGGCTGAATTGCGAACCATACACTGTATTGTAATCATATCGCCCACCCACAATTAAATTAAGTTCCTGCTTTGGATTCCACTCATGTTGAAAGAATCCATATCGTGTATTTTGAGAACGAACTTCCTCATCGCCATAGCGGGAAGTTTCAACACTTTCTCTGATAAATCCCGCACCTAAGGTTAGTATATTTTTATCATTGATATAATATTCGGCATTAAGCTCAGGCCGATCAAATGATTGCTTAAAGTCGTCCTGGTAATAGGGACTTCCGTCTGATTCCAAATGAAGATTAGTTTGAGTATTGTACTGTGTATGGTAAAATCTGGCAATGGTTTTTACCCTATCTGAAAACCGATGCGTAAGCACTGGATTTATATTCCAATCCTTTGTTGTGCCACTACCCGCTGTACGAATTGGATTATTATTTGACAGGACTTCAAAGTTGAAGAATTGTTCCTCATTGAAATGACGGCCTGAAATACTCAAATCAGTTTTAGGAGAGAACTTATAAGTAATTTTTGTGTTCAGAGTGACGTTTACAAAGGGCGAAACGGTTTTACCAAATCTATCAGGAGAGAGATCATACCCATCGGTACTATACCGATCAGCAAAAAGATATATGCCCAACCGATTGTTTGTCAAACTAACATCCCCATTCAAATCCAGCGAATTATTTGTTCCATACCTTGAATTGAAATTAAACCTGTTATTCGTAGGTCGTTCGGTAATAATGTTAATAACACCCGCTAACGCATCAGAACCATACAAACTTGAGGATGGCCCTTTTACAATTTCAATTTGCTTGATGTTGCCAATCGCAATTCGGCTTAGTTCAAGCGAACCAGTATAACGACCAATAATAGGTTCACCATCAATCAAGATCAATGTATAATCCGGATTAAATCCCTGAATTTGTATTCCATTTCCTTGCCCATTCACCTGTGGCACAACCACCAAACCAGTCTGTTCCGTTAACACATCATTTAAGCGGAGCGAACCCATCGTTTTTATTGAAGCTTGAGACACCAATGAAACTGGCATTGGCAAAAGACCCATTGTTCGTTCATTTCTGGTAGCAGTAACAACCACACTCTCCAGATCTCGAGTTGTCAGGGAATCTGCTCCCTCCTGACAATACCCGATTAAGCTTAGCGTAAGCAACCAGCACGTGTATCCGAATTTTGAAAAAAAGTCTTTTTTCACGGCTGCAAATATTAGATTCATTCTAAATAAAAAATACCCATTAAAGTATAATAAATGCCTTTCTCAAAATTTCTGAATTATGCCCCCGGATTTCGGTATTTTTGATACCTAAATGACCAAAATCAGTTTAATACGATAATTTTTCCGTTACTTAATTATATGATCGAATCTCAAATACTTTCTCAAGAAGAAAAAAATACCTCAAAAAGTGATTTTAAGACCTTATTTGAAAATGAGGAATTGACGCTTCAGATTGTAGAAAACCAAGAGGGCGATTGGATGACGCTGGACGCGTTGGTAAAACAAAACATCATCCACTTTTATTTTTGCCTGGATGGGACAGCCACGTTTGCTTTTGGTCCGCATTATAGTCGACAAATAGAAAAGCAGCACAATTACTTTTTTTATAATCCCGAAAAGGATTTGCCTTTCAATTTGAAGTTAGGCCCCGGCACAAAACTGGTTTCGTTATTTATTACGCTCGAAAGCCTTCACAAACTTTTTTCGCATGATGCGCTTCCTTTTTTGAAGCCTGAAAATGTGAAGACAAAATTCTATGATGAGAGGGAAATTCCTTCGCACCTATATGTAGTGCTTAGCCAGTTGTTTACAATTACGCTTAGCGCAAATGCGGAAAGACTCTATTATCATGGAAAAGTGCTGGAATTGCTTGGGCTATACTTTTCAGAGAAAAAAACAGACACGGAAAGCTGTCCTTTCCTGAACGATCAGGAAACAGTGCGCAAGATTAAACATGCTAAGGAGTATTTATTGAAGCACATGGAAACTCCGCCAGGCCTTAAAGAGTTATCAAAAATTGCCGGGCTTAATGAGTATCAACTTAAAGTGGGCTTCAAAGAGATTTATGGAAATACGGTGTTTGGTTATTTAGTAAACCACAAGTTAGACCATGCACGTGTTCTGTTAGACACTGCACGCTTTCAGGTAAATGAAGTGGCTTATCAAATTGGGTATACCAATCCTAGTCATTTTATTGCTGCCTTTAAGAAGAAATTTGGAATAACACCCAAGAAGTATTTAATGAGCAAGCATTAATACCTTCGTGTTGTTCTGCGGGGTGTTTTTCCAAAAAGCATTCCAAACACACCTCGCACTAATTCGCGGCCAATCTGTTTGGTTACTGGTGATGTCATCACTTCATCAAAAGCACTTTTTTCTTTTCTTGTAGATCGGGAAGTTGTAGCAGGACGAGATTCCTTTTCTTCTTTTTTGACTTCCTCCTCTTTACGGGCGGTCACCATTCTCTCCTCCAATAGTTCAAACGCACTGCGTGGATCAATTGATTCCTTATATTTTTTGTATAGAGATGAACTATCCAACTGAGCCTGATACTCACTTGCTTCCAATGGACCCATAAAAGATGCGGGTGGTGCTAAGTGGGTAACTACTGTTTCTGTTGGAATACCTTTTTCATTTAGCACTGTTATAAATGCCTGCCCTGTCCCTAGTTGAGTAAACTGTTGCTCCATGTCATAGTACTCTGACTTTGGAAACGTCTTTATCGTTTCTTTCAGTGATTTCACATCGTTTGGCGTAAAAGCTCTAATTACATGATGAACTCTGTTGCCTAATTGAGCCAGTACATTTGCCGGAATATCCTGGGTTACCTGGGTGCAAAAGAAAATACCAACGCCTTTCGATCTAATAAGACGAATGATCTGATCGATCTGATCTAAGAAAGCTTTGGGTGCATCTTTAAACAACAAATGCGCTTCATCCAAAAAGAAAACAAGCTTGGGTTTATCAACTTCTCCAGCCTCAGGCAAAGTTTGATACAACTCGGCAAGCAGGGCTAGCATAAACGTTGAGAAAATTGCCGGCTGACTTTGAATATCAGAAACATTCAACAAACTGATTACCCCACGACCATCAACTTTTTCAAATAAATCATCAATGTCAAAAGACTTTTCACCAAACAATTGATCTACGCCTTGCTGTTCTAGTGCCACCAGCTTTCTCAATATGGTACTGGCTGTTGCCGATGAGATTTTTCCGTAGTCGTTCTTGATTTCCGAAGCACCGGCACCTTCTGTTAAATAGTTAAGTACTTTTTTTAAATCCTTAAGATCAACAATGGGGAGTTGTTTATCATCAGCATACTTAAAAATGATCATCAGCACACCACTCTGCACTTCATTCAGTTCAAGAATTTTAGTAAGCAGCACGGGACCAAACTCAGTAACTGTTGCGCGCATTTGTCCACCCAACTTTCCACTCAAAGAATAAAGCTCAATCGGGTAGCCTGAAGTTTTATAATCAAATCCAAGTGCGGTTGCACGTTCTTTTATTCTGTCATTTTCAATTCCTTCTTTTGCCATTCCCGAGATATCCCCTTTCATATCGGGCATAAATACAGGCACACCCGCTGCAGAAAGTTGTTCAGCTAGCAATTGAAGAGTTCTCGTTTTACCTGAACCAGTTGCTCCGGTAACCAATCCATGCCGACTCATCATGCGAAGTGGTAGATTTACTTTTGCATCCGCTAGTATTTCACTCTGATAAATTCCTGCACCCAAATAAATAGATCCACCTGCTATTGAATAAGACTTTGATATCGAGTCAATGAATTTTGCTTTAGACATTATTAATAAGTTTGAATAGGAAAGATTGGAAAATTAAAGGTAAGATAAAACCATCACCAGAACTGATAAAACAGTTACAGTTTCTTCTTCAGTAGCCAGTCAACTTGAGGATCATCTCCCATCCAAAAGGTGTGTTCAGAAAACTTTTCAAAACCCCAATTTCCATAAAACCGTTGTGCTCTGAAATTCTTCTCCCACACGCCTAACCAAATCCAATCATACTTTTTTTGCTGAGCATAAGCCATAGCCGTTTCCATTAAAAGCCTGCCTACTGATTTTCCTTGAGCCGAAGTGAGCACATACAACCGTTGAAGTTCAATAGTATTTTCACCCAATAGATTTACAACTTCATTGCTTTTGCGAAGACGCAAAAATCCAACTTGAGTATCTCCTTCGAAGGCGATAAACAATCTTGAATTTGGCTCATGTAATTCCTCTTCTAACTTTCTTAGATTGTATGAGTCCTTAAAAAAGGCCTCCATGTTTTCAGGCGAGTTTGAGTCCGAAAAAGTATCAGCATACGAAGAAATCGCGACCTCTCGCATAGCTGGAATATCATGAAGCGTGGCTTCCCGGATCTCGATCATATTCGAATAAAAAAACCTCACATGATGCGAGGTTCTTTGGATGTACTTTTTTTAAAACCTATTTCTTCTCCTCCCAATTCTGAAAGGAATATAAAACTCCAAGCGAAAATGCCTGGCTCAACTGAACACCACTATCCTGGTCAAAGTCATAGAGCAAAATGCCTCCAATAGAAACATTTACAAACTTATTCACCTTAGCAACCAAGCCAAGATCAAGACGATGGTCAATTGTTTTTAGTGCCAATGTTTCGTAGTTGGCAAACATTACATAGCGCCATTTTAGGTTTATGTTTTCGGCTATATCCTTATTAAACTCAGCTTGCATCTGGAAAGCCAGCCACTCATAACGCGTGTCGCTTCCAACCTCAACACCATAGGGCTTTATTGGATCAACAGCATCAAAGCGACCATTGTTATCGGAAACAATAGTAACCCTTGGAGAGAACGGTGAAAATCTCACTTTAAAATATTCGACCGGATGGTATTCAACACCCCACGCTGAAGTAATAAATGCCGGTGCCATAAAATCAGAAATGAGTGACCCGACCTCTACTCCATTTACATCTTTTTCATACTTATATCCTTTTGCAAATTGGGAAAGAAAATTCAGTGACGAGGTAAAACTCCACTTCTCATTCAAGTCGCGACTATACTTTGATTCAATATAGATTCGATCTAACGTTTTGCGCGCTCCCTGACCTTGGTTATTTACCACTCCGTATAAAAAATCAAACTGATTATCCCAGCCATTTTTTCCTTTCTTATAGTTGGCTCCATAATTCAAGAATGCATTGAAGCCAAAAGAGTTAACGCCTCCACCTTTCCAATTAGAAGTAAAGGAGGCTTGATTAATATTAAGTCCCGTGCGAAAAGTTTTTTTCCAATTCGAGGTCGAATCGACCTTAATTACCTGTGCGTTTGCACTAATGGCAAATAGAGTAATACAAACGATTGAGCTAACAAATGACCTGATTATTTTTGAATTCATAGTATAAACTTTGAATGCAAAAATAGATAAATATCCTAATAAATCAGATGTTGTTAAACCGGATCTCATCCAATGCCACCTCAGTTAATGGCTTGGTGATGAATTTAATAACGTGATTGTTATTAACAATTTTGTCGATGTCTCTTTTGTTATCGGAGCTTGAAAGAATGATCACTTTGCATTTGCTGCGAACTAATTCATTAAACTTTTCGAATTCATAAAGAAAAACAAAGCCATCAACAATGGGCATGTTGATATCCAAAAAAATCAAATTGGGAATATTTTCAGGATTACTTTGATGTTCTTTCAGGTAATCCAAGGCTCCTTTACCGGAACTTTTTACTTCTACCCTTCTCGCAAATTTTGTAATTTCTATTATCCGCTTACTGATAAAATTATCAGTATCATTATCATCTACTAATAATACAAGATCAATAGTTTTTGTAGTGGTTTCCATTTCAATTCTCTTACTAAGCACTCCGCCTATTCTAAACTAGAGGGCAAAATTATTCAATTTTACCACAACCTAAACTTTTAGGCACTGCGATCGTGCGTCAAGTAAGTATTTGATCAAAAAAGTTAAAAAATTTGGGCTTATCGGGATAGAATCTTGATTTTTTCACCCAGTGATAGGGTTAAGTCTTCCTTTTTGTTCCAGTCCATTAATTCCTTGATTGTTACATTATACTGACGAGCAACACTATATAAAGTGTCGGCAGGCTTCACTTCATGAATGATTATCTTGGTCTCCACAGGTGTATTAACCTCAACAATTGGTTCAGATGCTTTTAACTCAGGTTCTCTCACTTTTAAGTATTGACCGGGTTTTATGCCTGCGCTAATATTCAAATCGTTCCATGATAATATGTCGGTTACAGCAACTCCATAGTTTTTTGAAATCGCATAGAGCGTTTCCCCTTGCTTTACAAGATGGAAGCCATCCTGATCACTATTAACGATAGCCACTGAATCCGTTTTAATAGGAGTTATCACCTCAGGTATTGTTTCCTTTCTTGTTGTGATGACAGGCACTGATGAATTTATCTCTTCATTTGGTTTTACCTCCCAACCAAAAAAAGCTCCTTCTTCAACAGCAACAATAGTTTCGTCATTAGCTAGTACAGGTACTATGGTACTTTCTTTCAAGGGCTTCTTCTTGACTAACCAAACAACATCACCAGGTCTTAAGCTGGATGAAGTTGATAATTTATTAAACCTTTTTAGTCGGGCCATACGCACGCCATACTGTTGACTGATTGCCCAGAGGTTATCACCGGCAACCACCGAATGTGTGGGCTGGTCTGATTTTGTTTTTTTACGTTTCAAAAAATAGTATTCTCCGTCCACAACCCGATGGTCAATGGAGATCTCATTATACTTTAAGAAATCAGGAAGAGAAACCCCTGCACGTTCGGCCAGTCCAACTGTGGTTTCGCCCGCCACTGCTTTCACTGCAGGTATTCCATTAATATCGCGCTTCTCAAGCTTAATGAATGTCGGTTTGCTTTGAACGGCCTCAGTAGCAAGCGGCTTTGTCGAGGCAATCATGAGTGTGTTAAACTCAGGAGTTAATTGCCCTGCCGGAATTAGTACTAAATACGGCTTATCGGCTGGGATTTTACTTGCGCGCGCCCACTTGTTGTATTCCCGCAAGGTTGTTTCATCAATAGCCAGCTCAGTGGCGAGTTCATTCATTGATTTGGGAGATTGAATTTGATATTGAGCCACTTTTACTTGTGGCTCGCCTTTCACTGAATTTTCAAAAGCTATTTTATGAGCTAAATATTTCTTGATGTACCAATAGGTTCCACTGGTTATTTCCATGTGGCGCGCACCATTATATTTATCGCCCACCGAACGTTGCACACCTCCACCGCCCATTTGGTAAGATTGCAACGCAAGCAACCAGTTATTAAACAGATAATTGTTTTTCTTTAAATATCGTGCTGCGCCACGTGTAGCCGAAGCAATGTTCATTCGTTCGTCAATATCCTTATCCACACGCAGGCCCATTTCCAGCGCAGTGAAATCCTTGAACTGCCAAAAGCCTACCGCATTGGAAACAGAAACTGCATCTGAAATCAATGCACTTTCTTGCAACACCAGATATTTAAAATCATCAGGAAGTCTTTCTTCTTCAAAAATTTTCTCAATGATAGGAAAGTAGGTCTTCGCTCGTTCTACTTTAATACCAAAGTAGCGGGGATGTTGTGTAAGGGCATCCACATCTTTTTGAATTTCGCGTCTGGCATCATCACGAATAGTGAGTGTCATGTCTGCGAAATGCATCTTATGGGGCACTTCGGGAGTTTGGGCGTATGAGGCAGCACCAATAAAGAATAGTGCAACTGCAAAAAATCTCATGGAACAAAGATAAATAAAGTTTACACAGTTGACAACGAACAATTGACAATAGAAATTATCAAGGATCAAAGATCAAGCATCAAATTTCTTACGAATCATCATGATTCCATCACGCAGGGGCAATAACACGTTTTCAACCCGGCTGTCATTATTTACTTTGGCATTGAATTCAAGCAAGGCACGGGTGTCTTTATCTGGCTTGGGTCGAGTAACTTTTCCGCTCCACAACACATTATCTGCGAGAATAACTCCCCCTGCTTTTACTTTATCAAAAACCAGATCGTAATATCTCGAATAGTTCTCTTTGTCGGCATCAATAAAAACCAAATCAAATTGCTGATTGAGCATGGGAATTAAAGTTGACGCATTCCCGATTCGGTAGTCGATCTTTTTTGAAAGTCCGGCTTGTTCAAAATAATCACGAACCCTAGCCTCTAATTCTTCATTGATGTCGATGGTTGTCAGTTTTCCATCTTCGGCTAACCCTTCGGCCAAACAAATTGCTGAATAACCAGTGTACGTTCCAATTTCCAAAATATTTTTTGGCTTCAGCAGATGGCTAATCATTGAAAGATATCTTCCCTGCAATTGACCTGAAAGCATGCGCGGCATCATCACCTTTGCATGCGTCTCTCTATTTATTTTCTTTAAGAGGTCAGACTCAGCTGTGGTATGCGCTTCTATGTAGTCTGCGATATCGTCTGGCAAAAATTCCATGCTACATCGGTTCTACAATCAACGTACTTAACATTCGCTCATCAAACATTTCGTTAGCTAATTTTTGAAGCTGATGTGACGTAGTTCCTTTTACACGATCAAAAATTTCCTGCAAAGATGTTACCCGGCCTTGATCCAAAAGATTGCGCGCCATCATAATCATAAAACTTGCATTGTTCTCTTCTGCCATCGCAATCTGACCAAGGATTTGCTCTTTTGAAGATGCGAGTTGCTTTACCCCTAACGGTTCATCACGCAATTTTTTCAATTCTTGTTTCACTAGAAAAATTCCTTTTTTCACTTGCGATGGCTCCGTACCAAAAGAAATAACAAACAACCCGGTGTCCGTAAAAGGAGCAAACTGCGCCCCGATGGAATAAACGAAGCCATACTTTTCGCGCAAAGCAAGGTTGAGGCGAGAGTTCATACCTGACCCGCCCAAAATACTTGAAAGCATATAAAACGGACTCCGATTCTCATGTGAGAATGAATAAGCGGGACGGCCAATTGCACACCGCGACTGCTTCACTGGTTTTTTAAGAACAACATTTTTCGGTTTATATCCGGTAAAATGGATTCGCTTCTTTTTTGATGTGGATGCAGGTATCGCACCAAGATGTTTTTCTGCGAGGCGAACAACTTGCTCCATAGGAATATTACCTACACACGAGAAAACAATACGCTTTGTATCGAGATGTTCTTTCACAAACGAGGTGAAATCTTTGCGCTTAAAGGAGCGTACCGTCTTTTCTGTTCCCAGGATATTCATACCCAGCGGATGGCCCGTAAAAATTACTGAATCAAATTCATCTTGAAGCGAATCATCCGGATCGTCATGATACATCGACATCTCTTCCAAAATAACATTTCGTTCCTTTTCAATTTGTGGAGTTGGGAAGATTGAATCGAAGGTGATGTCAGTGAGTAACTCAAGCGCTCGTTCGAAATAATCATCGCGTAAGGACGCGAAGAATAAAATCTTTTCTTTATCAGTAAAGGCATTTAGCTCTCCGCCAAGTGACTCAAGTCGATTAATAATATGAAATGCCTTTCGTTTTCGGGTACCTTTAAAGGCCATGTGTTCCCAAAAATGTGCTATCCCCTGATTGGTGGTAGATTCATCGCGGCTACCAATATCCAGCATAATGCCACAGTGCACAATTTTAGTTGTTGTTACTCTATTATGGATAACCCGGATCCCGTTCTTCAGTGTATGTACTTCGTATTCTCTCATTGCGGGCACAAAATTAATCCAAAAAGTGGTTAGACCTCACCCCCGGCCCCTCTCCGGAGGAGAGGGGTGACGGTACTTATTAATTCTATGTTTTGATTATGTTCTTTCTCTTTGTTAAACCGATTCGTACTACAACTCATAACCATTTTAATTGTGATGGATTGAATTCTAACGATGTTCCACACCCGAACAAGATTGCCCGTCTTCGGGCATAGCTCTTGACAGATGTATCTTAATTTGATTAAAATAGCAGTTAATAATGGCATCCTGATTGTAATAAGTATCGGGATCAACTTAACTCATCTATGGAAACTCAAAAAGTAAAAACCTGCTTCACCATTACATTTACCAATGATCAATTCTCACATGCACAATCGTATGTAGAGGATATGAAGAGACATCCTCAGCGCGTTTTCTGGCGGGGTAAAGAAGGTAAATCGGATGATGAATTAATCATTGAACAAATTGCACACCGCATTCTTTCAGGATTCTATAATACTGATTCGTATAATGCTAGCAAGCATATTGTAAGGATGGAGAGTATGACTGCTGCGAGGTGAGTTCAGTTGACGTTACAAAAGTTTTTGGCAAGTAAGCCCACACCGTAATTGTGCGATAGATTTAAATTAGCTACAACGTTTAGCTATATAACGTATGCGTTTAAATACCTGCATCTTTGTCCTGCGTTGCTGACAAAATTTAACAGCACAAACTTTATGAACTCTCAAAAAAAGGGACCACAGACATTGACCACTATATGATTAAAGGAGACAACAAAACTCACAAATTTAAAGGGGGACACTTCAAGAGTTGACTACAAATCACTTTCCCAAATTGATCCAAATTGGATTAAGGAAGTTGAAATCCTTAAGAATAAACAACTGCAGGGTGAGACAAAGCCGACTGTAATCATCACCCTAAAGAAAGGTAAGCTTAAAAAATTACCAGACGACATGAGAAATAAGTTTGAGTCAAGAAAAAACTACCCCTTCGTTCTTCTTGGTCGCCTAACTAAGTCGCTTTCATTGTGCTATGACTTTATTTACTACCCACTTGGTTTGGATGGATTATCTTATAAAAATAAAAACACAATCCGCCAGTTAATATCGTAGCGAGGATATCCCACGGATCAATTGGCTTACCCAGTAGCGGATGAGCAACCTCATAAAAGGCCACACTGATTGTAATTATCGTAATCAAAAATAGATGTTGTACTCTCCCCTCACCAATCAACCCTATCAAAACAAATATGGTCGCAATGGTACCTAATGAATTTCCAAGGGTATCAGCGATATGAAAGTCATTGAGATTGTTTCTATAAATGTAGGGACGATAGATGGGTCTCGCTACAAATTCATAAATCAAAACTGCAGAAAATCCAATAGTCAAATTGATCAATCTCTCTTTGGTAAATCTCCAATAAGTTAGTGAGTTCTTTAAATCATCAATTGTCATCAATCAATATTTACTAGTTACTGGAGTACGTTCGTAAATATTCTTAAAATATTTATAGTAAGTGCAATACCAAGCATCGATAGTCGCACCCAATACTTATTTGAGTATCCTGTGATCAGGAAGATAACGATACCAATTGCGCGAACCCAGGCAGGCGTACTGTCCTTATATAAAAAATATTGCAGAAATATTCCATAAAGCGCTATGGTACTAATGAGTAAAAACAAAGTTTTTCTAACGCTCATGAAATAGGCCTTGGTATCAACATCCTTAGCTTCAGGAGTAATTAGAGAAGCAATCTTTGCATAAAAAATGGCCTGACCAATAATTAGAAAATAACTTAGATTATTGCTTGTTACTGCCGTGAATTTGTTGAACAATTCAATCCATGCAAAAATTACCGTCATCATTATAAAAATGCCCCAACCAACTATTTCAATGTAATTTTTCTTGTGGTAGAATATTTTCAACAGATCGACAATGGCGACTCCATAGATGATAGCTGGTATTAGTAGAAAGAATTCCTGCCTACCCATATTTCAAGTATACGAAAAGCGAATCATTAAATAAATTGAGTTTTATTAGGCTGTCTTATGAACCTAGCATCATTGTATCTGGATAAAAAGTTACTACACCTGTTGAAATGTCATGCGTGCCACCAACAATTCCAATTTGTTTACTCTCAATCATCTCTTTTAAAATAGTGCTCCGCTGCATAATTGACTTAACTGTGCGTTTTACATTAATAGTAGATACATTTTCTACAAACTCTGCATTGCTTGAATTGCGATTTTGAGTTGTTGTTTGTTCATCGTCAACAGCAGGTCTTATTTTGGTAAGCAATGCAGTTAGGTTTCCCATCTCCACATGATCACATGCACCTTTTACGGCTCCACACTTTGTGTGTCCTAAAACAACTATAATTTTTGAACCCGCTACTTTACAACCAAATTCCATACTACCTAGAATGTCTTCATTAATGATGTTCCCTGCAATGCGAACGCTAAAGACGTCTCCTAACCCTTGATCAAAAATAAGCTCGGCCGAAGTTCTACTATCAATACAACTTAAAATTACTGCAAAAGGATGTTGACCGTCTGATGTCTCATTCGCCTGTTGTAACAAGTTTCTGTTCACCTTTAAATTGTTTACGAATCTTTTATTTCCTTCTTCAAGTAATTCTAATGCCTTAGAAGGTGTGATGGCCATTTGCATTTCTTTAGTTAGTGTTTTCATTTTTTAGTTGTATTGTTTAAATGTCTAAAGTAAATAAAATTTATTTGGTTGAAACGGATGGGGAATGTCGGTCTTGTTAAGCATCTAATAAATATTCATCTCTATTGGTCTTGCTACTTCTGTCACTGCTGTTGCCTATTGCCAAATAATTACCTGTACTCCCTTGCTACGAATTCTGTAAATCCTTTTATCATTCCCAGAATGCATTCACACGGTGTAGGTCCGTCTTCCCAAATACTTTCACATGGTTTTTCAATTAATTCGGGGCGATTTAGCTTCACCCACTCTTTGGCTTCATAATATTCATCCGGATCGTTGGAAGACGTTTGTACCTGCCGAATTTTTCCATTTAGTATGGATAGGTGAAAGGTGTCAGTGACATTGAAATTGATGTGAAGGGCCGCCATCAAATCATCCTTTACAGTGACAGGTACTAATACAAGAGAATCATTCTTTTCAATAAAGTTACCACGCTTAATTATTTTATAGTTTCCACATTCAGCCCATTTCTGATAATATAAAATGCCAAAGCGGGAATCACTAGCCTGGGATAGAATAGAACCTAACGAATCTGTATTGAATGAATAGAAAGCATCAACAAACTCATTAGCAATAGTAACATTACTTTTAGCGGGAGATTGGTGGTGAGTTGCATTTATACAACAAGTGAAAAGCAAAAACAAAATGTAAATACTTCTACGCATTTTAAGGCTACATGTATTTCGGATTACAAATGATCTTTTTATCTGTCTCTAATTCAAAAATCCATTTTTCAAAAGCAGGAGGTCCAAACGTTCCCAGTGCATTATTCGAGAAACCAAACCCCTCCTTCGGGATTCCCATCCAATTTGTATCCAATTTCTCATTATTATTCTCGTCATGAAAATATCTAAAGGCATATCTTCCTGGGTTAAGGTCATTTACTGAGATGAAACAGCTATTATTCTCAATATTCCCTTTCACTCTCGCAATCACCTTTTTATCGCCATCATAAAATTCAAGCAGCACTTTCCCCTTATTATTACTCAAATTATTTATTTCGATAGTTACATCAACTTGCGCATACGATGATACATGCAGGATTGCAAACAGGGAGAATAACATAAAACTAAAGTGCATTGGCGGATTGGATGTTTTCAGAGGCAATATAAACTATTAATAAAATTAGATTGATCTTTATGAGGTCCAACCGTGACTAATCATTCAGTTAGAATACTTGTTGCACAGACTATTTATGCTAACCTGCACTTTGCAAAGAAAAAACTTCATAAGTCCTGAACAAAATACAGGTTTAAATGTTTGACTGAAAACTAAACTATGGGACAGTACTCAATAAAAGAACTTGAAAAACTATCAGGCATCAGAGCCCATACGATTCGAATCTGGGAAAAGCGCTATAATATTATTGAGCCTCAGCGTACCTCCACCAATATCAGATATTATTCTGATGAGGATTTAAAAAAAATCATCAACGTTTCTGTTCTTAATACTCACGGAGTAAAAATTTCCAAAATAGCTCAAATGAGTTTGGAAGAAGTAGCTCAGAGAGTATTGGGCTTGAGCAAGGAAAATGAGGAGGCAAACGTATCCATCGATCAACTCATTATTGCTATGGTGGATTTGGAAGAGGAACAATTCGATAAGATCTTAACCACGATTTCAAAGAAAGTAGGGCTAGCGAAAACCATTACTGAGTATATCTATCCATTTATGGAAAAGATTGGTATTCTGTGGCAAACAGGAACTATTACCCCTGCTCATGAGCATTTTATCTCAAATCTGATCCGTCAAAAAATTATTACATCGATCGCAGCTCTTCCAATACCTTCCAACAAATCAAAAAAGGCGTTACTATTCCTTCCCGAGGGAGAGCTTCATGAAATCGGATTGCTCTTCTCACATTATCTCACTCGTCTCCAAGGTTTCAAAACGTTATATCTTGGGCAGTCAGTACCCTATGCCGATCTAAAAAAAGTTAATGAAATCTTTTGTCCTGTGGTAATGATTACGGCTATAGTTTCCTCACCGGCTGGAGATCAACTTGAACCCTACTTGCAAACACTTGCCAAAGACTTTCCTTCTGTTACAATTTTTGCATCAGGCTATCAACTGCGCAATACAGCATTTCACATTCCTAAAAATGTAAGGCCTTATTATAAAGCAACAGAATTATCCGATTTGCTAGACAAACTCTGATCCCCTTCAGATCACTCTGGTAATTTCTGTTTAACTGTCGATATCTAAATCGATCGATATGAATGATTTTCATAAATACCGTTAAACAAAACCTCGTTTTTGATCTAAAAATTAAGCAACCAAAACTTTTTGTTTAATATTTGTGTTCAAAGGTTAAACAATAAAGTTATGTCAACTACAGAATTTACTCAGCAACTTACCAGCCTTAACCCCTTGCTGCGATCGTTTACAAAAAAGTTTACATCGGATAGAGATGAATCACTTGATCTCGTTCAAGACACGCTCATGAAAGCGTTTACCAACAGAGATAAATTTAGAAAGGACACAAACTTTAAAGGTTGGCTTTTTACCATTATGAGAAATACTTATATCAATAATTATAGAAAGCAACAGCGTGAAAAAACGAGTACCGACACTACCAAGAATCTTTACTTTCTAAATGTAGAAGACACACACACGTTTAATAAACCTGAAACAACTTTTGAGTACCACGACATTTGGAAAAATGTAAATGAATTGCGTGATGAACTTCTTACTCCTTTTAAACTTCACACATCTGGGTACAAGTACGAAGAAATTGCTGAGCACCTTGAAATTCCTTTAGGAACTGTAAAGAACAGAATCTTTCAGGCCAGAAAAGAAATCCAAAAAAAGTTAGCTGGTTATTGAGTATATTGTAGGATAACCTGTTTCATGAAAAAAATTGGTGTCATCGGTTCCGGATTTTCTGGTATCTCAGCTGCTTGTCATCTTGCTAAAGCGGGATATGATGTTACTGTATTTGAAAAAAACAGCACACCTGGAGGCCGCGCCCGTAAATTTGAGGAGGCTGGCTTTACCTTTGATATGGGACCCAGTTGGTATTGGATGCCCGATGTGTTTGAAAAGTTCTTTGCCAAATTCGGAAAGAAAACCTCGGACTACTACACACTTAAGCGGCTTGATCCATCCTATCGGATTTATTATTCAGCGGAAGATCAGTTAGATATTCCTGCAGGAGTTGATGCGCTTTGCAAACTCTTTGATCAACTAGAACCGGGTAGCAGCAAAAATCTTTTGAAATTTCTTGAAGAAGGAAAATTCAAATACAATATCGGGATTAATGAGTTGGTCTATAAACCCGGCCTTTCACTTACAGAATTTGCTGATCCAAAACTAATAAGTGGAGTTTTTAAGCTTCACGTATTTCAGTCGATAGCAACCTACATCCGAAAATATTTCAAAGAAGAAAAATTAATTCAGTTGCTCGAATTTCCGGTACTATTCCTTGGGGCAACTCCAAAAAATACACCGGCACTTTACAGTTTAATGAACTATGCTGATATGGCTCTTGGTACGTGGTATCCGGAAGGAGGCATGCACAAAATTATTGAAGGCATGGTTCAATTGGCAGAACAACTAGGCGTTAAGTTCGAATACAACAGCGCAGTTCAGCAGCTTGAACTGAATTCCATAAAAGCAAAAGGCCTCATTATAAACAATCAATTCAGACCATTTGATTTTATTGTTGCCGGTGCCGACTACCATCATGTAGAGCAAACACTTTTGCCTGAAACGCATCGCATTCATACTGAAGCCTATTGGCAAAAGAGAACCATGGCGCCCTCCAGTTTAATTTTTTATTTAGGGCTCAATAAAAAAGTTAAGGGACTCCTCCATCACACTCTTTTTTTCGATCAGGATTTTGGAAAGCATTCCGAGGAAATTTATGAAACTCCAAAATGGCCAACCAATCCTCAGTTTTATATTAGTTGTCCCTCTCAAACCGATCCTTCAGTTGCTCCCGTAGGTCATGAAAATATTTTCATTCTGATACCAGTAGCCACTGCATTGGATGACACAGAAGAAACTCGGGAGCGCTATTTCACGATGGTAATGGATCGGCTTGAGCAACTCACTAACCAATCCATCCGTGAGCACATTGTTTATAAACGCAGCTACGCACACAACGATTTTGTTACTGATTACAATGCATTTAAGGGCAACGCCTATGGGCTTGCAAATACGTTACGCCAAACAGCCAACCTGAAGCCGGGTATTTTAAACAAAAAGATAAATAATTTGTATTATACGGGTCAGTTAACAGTGCCCGGTCCGGGTGTTCCCCCCTCAATAATTTCAGGCGAGGTGGTAGCAACCGAACTCATAAAACGTGACAAAGTTTTTAAGAATTAAAAAATCGAATTATGAAAGAGCTATACGACAAGGTATCACTCAAATGCAGCCGCCTAACAACACATGCGTATAGCACATCCTTTTCGTTGGGTATTTTTTGCTTACAAAAAGAACTGCGTGATCCCATTTACTCTATTTATGGGTTCGTTCGGTTTGCCGATGAGATTGTTGATACCTTTCATAACTATGATAAAGCTGATCTGTTAGAAGATTTTAAGACCAGCACATACAAAGCAATTGAAGATGGAATTAGTCTGAACCCGATACTTCACAGTTTTCAGGCAACCGTTCATGCCTATAATATTGACCGTTCTTCTATTGATTTATTTCTCAAGAGCATGGAAATGGATCTTCATAACAAAGAGTATGACAATGCAGGCTTAAAAGATTATATCCTCGGCTCAGCAGAAGTTGTTGGGTTGATGTGTCTCAGGGTTTTTGTAAAAGGTGACGATACCTTGTACCAATCTCTTAAGCCATTTGCCATGGGGCTTGGCTCTGCGTTTCAAAAGATTAATTTCCTTCGCGACCTGAAAGATGACTATCTGGATATGGGAAGAACCTATTTTCCGGATTTAGATATGAGCCGGTTTGACGAGCAAAAGAAAGCCGAAATTGAAGAGAATATAAAGCGAGATTTTGAAGTTGGTTATGAGGGGATTAAGAAACTACCCCGGTCGTCCCGGTTTGGAGTTTATGTAGCCTATGTTTACTATAGTGCTCTATTTAATAAAATAAAACACACCCCTGCAGAACAGATTTTAAAAAGTAGGATTCGTATCCGTAACCGCCAAAAGGCAGGCTTACTTGCCTTTTCCTATTTGAAACATCAATTGAATTTATTGTAATGGATGAAGTAATACTGGTAGATAGGAACGACAACCAAATAGGCACGATGGAAAAAATGAAAACCCATCGTGAGGGGCATTTGCACCGTGCCTTTTCTGTGCTGTTGCTTAATTCTGCCGGGGAAGTTCTTTTGCAAAAAAGAGCGGCAGGAAAGTACCATAGTGGTGGGCTCTGGACAAACACGTGTTGCAGTCACCCAATGCCAGGAGAATCTACTAACGAGGCGACAAGAAGAAGACTGAAAGAGGAAATGGGCATTGATCTTCAGCCCACGTTTTGCTATTCATTTATTTACAAAATCGAATTTGAAGGCGGGCTAACCGAGCACGAACTTGACCATGTTTTTGTGGGCACATTCGATGGGCTGCCCGAATTGAATATAGAAGAAGCCTCCGAATGGAAATATATGCCAATTACCGATCTTAAATCGGACATGATTGACAATCCAGAAACCTACACACACTGGTTTAATCTAATCATGAACCATCCTGAAATGGAGAATTACTTAACTGTTAAAAATTGATCCTATGTTCTCCTTTTTAAAATCCGATCCGATTAAAACATTACAAAACAAAAGAAAAAAATTACTTGAAGAGGCCATGCATATTCAGCGTTCAGGCAACTTAAGGCTATATGCACAGAAAATGGAAGCTATCGATAACCTGGAAAAAGAAATTGAATCGCTTCGAAAATAACGTATCGGCCATTGATGCAAACACAACAATTTTTTGGTTCCGCAGAGATCTAAGGCTGGACGACAATGCAGGATTATACCATGCCCTAAAGGAAAACAAAAACGTTCTTCCACTTTTTATATTCGATTCAGAAATTCTGGGTCTACTGGATAATCCTGCAGATGCACGCGTAGAGTTTATTCACGCTACACTACAGTCTATCAAATCAGAACTTGAATCAAAAGGCAGCTCACTTTTAATTTTATACGGAAACCCTGTCGAAATTTTTAAGAAAATAAATCCGAAAGCAGTTTATACGAATCATGACTATGAGCCTTACGCTCGTAAACGTGATGATGAAATTCAAAAGATTCTAACAAGCAAAAATATTCCCTTTACTACGTACAAGGATCAGGTAATTTTTGAGAAAGGTGAAGTGGTGAAAGCAGACGGAACCCCGTACACAGTTTTTACTCCCTACAGTAAAAAATGGAAAGCTGCTTTAAGTTCGTACTCTTTGAAATCGTATCCTGTAAAAGATTACGTCAACAACTTCGTAAAGACAAAGCCACTCTATTTCCCATCCCTATCAGAGTTAAATTTCAAACCGTCAGGAATACATTTTCCGGAAAGAGTTATTTATAAAAGTATTGTTGAAAAGTATCATGTTAACAGGAATTACCCGGGCATTGAAAGCACCTCACGGCTCAGTGTTCATCTTCGGTTTGGAACAGTAAGTATCCGAAAGGTGGTTCACTTCGCTAAAAAAATAAACGAAACATGGTTGAACGAATTGATCTGGAGAGATTTTTATCATATGATCCTATGGCATTTTCCACAGGTAGAAACGAATGCATTTAAACCTGTCTATGATCGAATTGTATGGCACAATAATGAAGATGAATTTGCCGCATGGTGCAAAGGTCAAACCGGTTACCCGATTGTTGATGCCGGTATGCGGGAACTCAACACAACAGGTTTCATGCACAACCGTGTGCGAATGATTGTAGCTAGTTTTCTAACCAAACATTTATTGATCGATTGGCGATGGGGTGAAGCTTACTTTGCAAAAAAACTTCTTGACTTTGATCTGGCGGCAAACAACGGGGGCTGGCAATGGGCAGCAGGCTCCGGGTGTGATGCAGCACCCTACTTCAGAGTTTTTAATCCCTATATCCAGACTAAAAAGTTTGACTCAGATTTTATCTATATAAAAAAATGGGTGCCTGAATTTGAATCAAAAGAATATCCAACACCCATTGTTGATCATGCCTTTGCCCGAGAGCGGGTACTCAGTGCCTACAAAGAAGCGTTGTCCTCTTAATCTCAAACAATGGTACCTAACCCTTTGACTATTCTATTAACCGGCTCAACCGGGTACATCGGCCGTAGATTGCTGCCTGTTTTGTTAGAGCAAGGCCATACAGTTATTTGCCTTGTTCGCGATAAGCGTAGATTCGACCATGAAAATTTTTCTTCTGTGCCTAACAACCAACTGCAGATAGTTGAATCGGATCTTACGGATGCTGCGGGCTTAAAAGACTTACCCACCACCATCGACCTAGCCTTTTATCTGATTCATTCAATGAGTTCAAAGGAAAATTTTCTGGAGGCTGAGAAAAAATCGGCAGAAAACTTTGTTTCCTATATTGACCAAACCACAGCTAAACAAATCATTTACCTGAGTGGTATAGTAAATGATGATGTACTCTCTAAACATCTTAGTTCAAGAAAAAATGTCGAAAATATTCTTTCGAAGTCTAAGGCCAGTTTAACCGTTTTACGAGCCGCTATCATTATCGGATCAGGCAGTGCATCGTTCGAAATAATACGCGACCTGGTTGAAAAACTTCCGGTCATGATTACACCCAAATGGCTAAAGAGTAGATGTCAACCCATTGGTATCCGCAACGTAATTGAATACCTCATTGGTGTAATGGTGCGCGAAGAAACGTATAACAGATCGTTTGATATTGGTGGGCCAGATATTGTTACGTACCGGGAAATGCTCATGGCTTATGCTAAAGTTCGTGGCTTAAAAAGATGGGTCATTCAGGTACCCGTGCTCTCTCCTCAACTTTCATCTCACTGGCTATACTTTGTAACGTCAACCTCCTTTCCTCTAGCAAAAAGTTTAGTAAGCAGTTTGAAAAATGAAGTGATCTGTCAGAATGAGGATATAAAAAAAATTATTCCGATAGCCTTGCTGCCGTATGAAGAAACCATCCGCTTAACACTTGATCGCATTCAGCAACGCATGGTCGTTTCAAGTTGGAAGGACGCCATTTCTAATAACTTTCTTGACCGTAATTTCCTGAATTATGTTGAGGTTCCTACCCACGGCTGTCTCATTGATAAGCAAGTAGTTTCTTTTACACGACCAGTAGAGGAGATTATTGAAAATATCTGGGCAATTGGGGGCGACCGCGGGTGGTATTTTGGAAACTGGCTGTGGGGCATCCGTGGATTTTTAGATAAACTAGTTGGTGGTGTAGGCCTGAGGCGCGGGAGAAGAAATGCTTTGGATCTGAAGGCGGGTGACGCACTTGACTTCTGGCGGGTGCTGCTGGCAGATAAGCAAAATGGCAGGTTGCTTTTATATGCCGAAATGAAATTGCCAGGTGAGGCGTGGCTTGAATTTCGAACTCAAAAATCCGGAGAACAAAAAATAATAACTCAATCTGCCACATTCAGACCACTTGGGCTTTGGGGTCGAATATACTGGTACGTTTTGTTGCCATTTCATAGGTTAATATTTCCCAGAATGCTTAGAAACATTGTAAGATTCTAATTGTTAATCAAGAGATGAAATTATATACACTGTCTCGGAAGCAAGTGCTGCCTATATCCCTTAAAGAAGCATGGGATTTTTTTTCAACCCCAACTAATCTTTCGAAAATAACACCGGAACACATGGGGTTTACCATCAAATACCAGTCGGGTGGACAAAAAATGTATCCCGGACAACTTATCCGCTATGTCGTTAATGGATTACCCGGAATTCCTATGAATTGGGTAACTGAAATAACTCACGTAAGTGAACCCAACTACTTTGTTGACGAGCAACGATTTGGCCCTTATGCATTATGGCATCATCAGCATCACTTTATAGAAGTTGATAAGGGTGTTGAAATGATTGATGAAGTGAATTATGCAATTCCATTTGGGTTCATCGGTCGTATTGCCAACTCTCTGTTTGTTGAGCGCGAGGTAAATCGTATTTTTGAACATCGCTATCAGGTACTGGAAACTTATTTCAACCAACAAACAACACACGCGAAATGAGCATATCGCAAATTCTCCTCTGCGCTATCATTACAGTGGGTACTTTTCTCTTCTGGGAAGGAGTAGCCTGGTTTACACACAAATACATCATGCATGGAATTTTATGGGTGTGGCACAAATCACATCATACCGTGCATGATCACACATTGGAAAAAAACGATTGGTTTGCAGTTGTATTCAGTCTTCCATCCATTGGGTTGTTTTACTATGCCTCTGTGGTAACCTACAATCCCTATCTTATTGCCGTTGGCCTGGGTATACTTTGTTATGGATTATTTTATATTGCCTTTCACGACATCATCGTGCATCAACGCCTACGATGGCGCCCTTCAAAACGAAGTGGATATTTACAACGAATGATCAATGCTCATTATGTGCACCACGGCAAACACACCAAAGAAGGATGTGAAGCTTTCGGGTTCTTATTCGCACCAAAAAAATATGAGCCAAAAAAATTCGTACTTAAAGAGGACAGAAAAGAAACTCAATAAATATCTTGAACGAGAAATATCTTTACCTTGCCTTAAACCTGCTATCGATTAGCGTTCCTTTTGCATTCAGTTTTTATAAACCTGCCCCCTTTTATAAAACATGGAAACACCTTTCGGTAGCAATACTGATTCCGGCTCTTATCTTTATTGTGTGGGACGAATACTTTACCCGATTAGGAGTTTGGGGATTTAACCCACGCTATCTTACAGGTATTTATCTAGGCAATCTTCCGCTCGAAGAAGTTTTATTTTTCATCTGCATTCCATACGCTAGTGTATTTACCTATCATGCGCTGAATTATCTTATTAAAACAGATTACCTCGCGCCTTTTCAAAAACACATTTCACTTACATTGATTGTGCTATTGATTGGAGTTGGATGCATCCACTACGATAAATTATATACATCCGTAACATTTTTTGGGCTCGCCCTTTTTATAATGCTTCATTTAGTATTAGTTAAGCCGGTTTACATGGGCCGATTCTATTTTGCGTTTGTCATTATTCTAATTCCTTTTTTTCTTGTGAATGGAATTTTAACCGGATCTTTTATTTCTGAAGAAGTTGTTTGGTACAATCCGGCCGAGCAAATAGATATTCGCATGGGAACTATCCCCGTTGAAGATACCTTTTATGGGATGCTACTTATTCTGATGAATGTATCTCTCTTTGAGTTTCTTCAAAAGAGGAAGCATTCCAATATGTTATAATTTCTTTTCTTGCTGGAGAGAACCTCCAACAAGGGCCAGGGATTATTCGTATAAATATTGATCAATGATGGGTTTCATTTTATCATACGCAAAAGCGTTTGCCTTCTCATCAACATGCCCGCCACTAAATATCTGCCTAAGGATTCCGTCCTTATCAAGAACCATATTGGTAGGCCAGCCACCAATTACGCAAAAGTTATTTGTTAAATTATAATCGGAGGAAACGATATGGTAATTGAAGGCCCTTGCTTTTAAGAAGTCCTTTATTGAGAGTGTATTGTCTCTACCAAAAGCTATAAAGACTACATCCTTAGATTCATACTCTTCTTTTAATCTGTTCAATGCTGGTAACTCGGCAATGCAAGGCGCACATCCTTCAAACCAGAAATTAATCACAATAACCTTACCTTTTAATTGGCCTAAACTGAGTTCCACTCCTTCAATGGACTTGACCTTAAAATCAGGGGCTTTACAACCAACTAGTCCTTGAAGAATTTGAATATTCCTTTCGGGAACAGGAACAGTCGATTTCTCAAAGTTCTCCAAACATTTTCCGAAACAATTATCCTGCTCATAAAGACCAGATGCAATTAGGAGACAGGTTACAGTAGCAAGTAATGATTTCATATTCTTTTAATTGGAGGTGTTTGCAGTTAGCGCACCTTCAAGGTTTTTTATTTTGATTGTTTGAAATTATAAATCCAGAATCGCTTTTAAATCTGAGTCAATGGGAGCTGAAGTATGTTGATGGACTACTTTCCAACCCGTTTCAGTTTTCGCAAACCCAACAGTAATTCTGTTCTTCATACTTCGGATTGCTTTATTATCTGCTGAAATTGCCTGATACCCAACGATGGCAGTTGCGAAACTTACCTTGTCACCTTGATGAATTTGTATCATTTCGAAAATCACATTCAATCGTTCGTCTTTCAAAGAACCAAGCCACTCCTTAATAATGGCCGACCAAGCAGGCAAATCCGAGCAATGTCCTTCACCCCACATATCGAAAATAAGGACCTGCTCGTCATACAGGGTAATCAAACCTTTGCTTTCTTTCTCTCATGCAAAGGTTTTATAAAGAGTAAAAAAATCCTCAACCTGTTCAATAACTTTTTCCATGAATAAATCTTGTTAGGAGCTGGCTGTTTCTATTTCTTAATCAGTCTATATCTTATATGAGTTGTCAATTCTGAAGGTATTACCTGTTCAATCTGTATATCATACTTGTCTTTGTCAATACCATCAAAGAGTCGGATACCGCTTCCTAAAAAAACAGGTGCAATGTGAATAAAAAATTCATCGATAAGTCCTGCATTTAGAAATTGTTGAATAGTGTTTGCGCCACCTTGTATTCTTATATCCTTTCCTTTTGCGGATTGTTTTGCTTTTTCCAATGCACTTTCTATCCCGTCATTAATGAAATAAAAAGTAGTCGTTCCTTTTTGAACCCAAGGTTCTCGCTTTTCATGCGTCAATACAAAAACGTCAGCTTTGTATAAGTCTTCTGGCCAACTTGCTTCGCCTTCCTCAAACATGCGTTTCCCCATAATGAATGCACCTGTTCTTGCAATTGTCTCTCTTATAAATTTACCATCAGATCCATCTTCTTTGCCGCCATCAAATCCTAAGTGTTCCCAGAACGCTTTTTGATTAAGCATCCACATATGAATTTTTGCTGAAACTCCACCCATCGGATTGCTTGGACTTCTGTTGTCACCTGCAAAAAATCCGTCAAGAGATATTCCGCTGTCGAAAATTATTCTGCTCATATTTTACTTTTCTATTTTTTGTCTCTTCCTATAATTGTTGGAACTGTCGCTCCACAATGCCCGCCCTACGACCCGTGTATGTGACGTTGCGGGAATAGGAGGGCTTAAAAATGTAGCGTACCGAAATGTTAAGCCCGACCATCTCCGAACTGTCCCACGTTACTGAACTAAATTAAGAAAATACTTTTAATACCTACACCAAACCCCCGCATTGCGCAAACATTTTGTTGGTGGCTGTGTGGCGACTCCTCACACTCCTCTGGAGTATTTTATTTTCGGTCTGTCAGTTTCCTTGTCATTTGGATTGCTTTAACTTAAGATCGTTAATGAAAACCTTAGATTTTTTTACAGAGAATCTGTATTTGAGTTTATCTTTAGTGATAACAGTGGGCACTCGTATTGGAAAAAATTTGGCGAAATATAGGCCATACTTAATTTGTTTGATGTCTGTGTAAGGGATAGTTATAGAGCATATCAAATGATTATACCGAAATACTTTTCGCTTTGCAGTTGATGTGAAAACTGTATCTGGTGCGAAATGAATCTTGTCATTAAGAAGTTGTACGACACCCAATACTTGAAACCTAGTAAAAGAAATATCAAGAAAGGAGTAACCCCCATTTCTTAAGACTAGGCTTGAGGAATAGGTCGATGTATTTATCATTTCCTTTTGAGATGCTTGACCAAAACAAAAAGTAAATGATATGGAAAGTATTAATAAGACAGTAAATACCCTTTTCATAGATTTGAATTAATTGCAGTCGGTATAATACCATACTTTGCCATTGCCGTCAAATATGCCATCAAGACATTGTCCAGTGGCCGCCATTCCAACCCCGACTGTAAATCCGATTCCGGCTCCTAAAGCAACTCCGCCAGTTACGAAGGAAAATGTACCAACCAGAAAGAGGTGCCGCTAGCCAGCCGCCAATTCCTGCTGTAGAAACTATAGCTACAACAATAAATGCAGCCACAGCTGCATGAATAACAACACTTGCAACTATGTTACCTAATTTTTTCCAAAACCCTGCTGTTCTTCCACCTTCTTGTTGACTTAAGCTTTCAAAAATAGTTTTTGCTGTCGTAACCATAGCAGGAGTAGTTTGATATTGAAGCTCAATGCTAATCAGCAGAGCCTTCTTTTCGTCTGACGTGAGGTTTAAACTGCCATTAATTTCATTTTCAAAAATTCTAATACCTGCTTGTAAAGCGGAAGATAAATCTGATTCGTTAAAGGTGATAGCAGTTCCTACATAATTCGTAATAATGTCATTCATTGCAGTCTGCAAAAGGCTTGTCATTTCTTTTACTCCTTCTGAAATACTATTTGATTCAAAAAACTCATTAATCTTAGCATTGGGTTCTAGCTCAGATAAGTAAAGAAGACTCTGAACATTCTTATTTTCCAATACCGCAAGGTTGAAAGCCTTTTCATTAGGATCGGTGATTCGGTTAATATAGTCCTGAATTGAACTTCGAATATTAATTCCGGTGAAATCTGAAATTCTATTTTTACCACTTGCCAATGACGACCAATATGATGTTAGTCTAATAGAGGATATAGTTATTTGTTGAAGTTCCTCTTTTGATAATTGAATCTTGTTCGGAACAATCTTTGTTTGATTCTCATTACATTGATTAAATACCAATAGAATCAGAATCAATGTCATTAATTTCTTTGTTGCTCTCATATTTTTATCGTTTTAAATTGACAAATGAAGTTAACCTTAATAAATTCAATTCGCAAAATCTCGCCCTTATTTTTCCGTTGCAAACACTATTTTTTTCAAAGTCTAAATTGTCACGAAGCCGCTCACTTGCTCACGTGGAGAATCTTTGTCAATAATGTGCCACCCGTTAGTCTGAATTTTTGTCCGGCCACATTGCCACCAACGCCAGTATATATGACGTGGCGCTGGGCAAAAATAGAAAATTATCATCCATACCAGCGCCATGGCATATATACAATGTGCTTGTTGCACGACTACTTTATAAATATAGTGATTGAAATTATCTTTGCTTATGCAAGGACGAAAAGCATTTGAAGAAAAACTCTTCACCCACTTTCAGTTATCAGATCGCGTACCGCCTGATAACTTCTATCGAAA
>JBGSIM010000068.1:0-238985 GCA_041742535.1 Cyclobacteriaceae bacterium
AGAAGGAGAGGCTTTTGTAGAGAGCATAAAAATCTGCAAGGTTTTCGATATAAAACTCTACTTTCTTGCAGATTTTTTCAACTAAAATCAATTCATATTCTCATTAATCTTAACCCTTTCAGCTTTTTAAGGGCTGACTAGTTAAATATAACCAAATCATACTTTATTACTAATGGAAAAAAGAGGAATTACCTCAGATGAGGATGAGAGGTTTGTTTAAGGTTTACAAACTCAATTTTCATGTGGTATGGGTTGGAAACCACGTCTGACAGATTCGTGCGGTCTTGACACTTAAACAAAATCCAACTATTTCCTCAAGATCTTCTCCATAGTTTTCCCTTTTGCTAATTCATCCACCAGCTTATCTAAGTACCGAACTTTTTGGATGAGTTTGTCTTCAATCTCTTCTACGCGATACCCGCATATTACTCCGGTAATTTTTGAAACGTTGGGATTAAGTTGTGGAGCCTGCGCAAAGAAGGTTTCGAAATCAACTTTCGTATCGATCTGTTTTTGTAAAGATTTCTTATTGTACCCGGTTAGCCAGCAAATGATCTCGTCTAATTCTTCTTTGGTGCGACCTTTTTTCTCAGCCTTTACAATATAGTGCGGATATACACCTGCAAAAGACATACGGTATACTCTTTCATTATTTTTAGCATTCATATAAGATATTTTATTTGAATTCAGGCTAACTATTTACTGCAAGTAAAATTATGAATTTTTAAAAAATTGATTTGAATACTTTAGACTGAAAATCCTTTCTATCTGTTCGACATTGCCAAATGTCAAACAGATAAAATTCAGAATCTTGGAACTGTTATATATTAGGGAATATACGTCTTGTAATATTTATCAAATTCTCGGTAAACCAAAGTGGCATATCGTAGTACTCTGCATGAAATACAATTTCGCCATTTAATAGCTTCAACAAAACCTTAGGAGCAGTTTCAGATGTATCAATTATACTAAGTTCATTTAGGATTGTAAAGTGACAATCAAGCTGAACTAAATTTCCATAATAATTAAGATCGATCTCAGCATGACTAACGTTATGACCACCACTGAGCGCTCGTTCCATCACACGAATCTGCGAACGCTTAACGTCAACCAGCCCAAAAAATATAAAGTGGATACTGTAACCGTTTTCCTTAAACTTCTCAATCACTTTCCAGGTAAAATCTTCCCGGAAGTGTCCTTCATATGCAAAATGAGTATTCTTCTGAATAGCATTTTTTACTTGTTCCTGGAAGTAATCACCGATCCATTCATTGGCAATACTTTTCGACTCCTTATAGCTATGAAGTTTTGTAGCAAATAATTCTTTCGTCTTATCTAGTGCCAGTTTATCTCCATCAAAAATTTTACAAACTTGTTTGATGTGGATGGGAAGGTACTCAGGACCAACGGAAGATTTTCCAGCACCATTTGAACCTGTAATTACGTGGAGTTCTGGCAATATTAATGGATTTGTTCGAGACCTACTTTCTGACGAAGGCGAAAGTTCTCTTCGGCCTCTAATTCTCGTAGGATAGTGAAATTTTTTGCTCGTGACTCGTAAGTGGCCAGCTTGATTGTACCACCCGGATATTCTAAATAAAAATGATCAGGCGGTAACGAGTTAACATTAATCATGAAAAATTCGCCCCGGCTTAATCTTCTCCTGCGCAAGTCTTTTACTGCTTTTATTCCCAGAGCTTCAATTTCTTTCATATATCAAATATAGGTTGGATAGATAGGTAAAAGCAAATGGCTAAAGGAAGTTGGACTGCCCCCTCTCCTTTGGGAGAGGGGGAAAAGTGACTCTATTAAATCTTAGTATGTTCCCTTCTCCTTGAGGTGAAGGGTTAGGGATGAGGTGGTGTCCTCTTCTTCACTCCTCTAACCGCTTCGGCTGTCCATGGGTCTTCGGGCCAATGATGTCGGGGATAGCGCATGCGTAATTCCTTGCGCACGGCATGGTAGGTGGTTTGCCAAAAACTTTTTAAGTCTTGTGTTACTTGAACAGGTTTATAACCGGGTGAAAGTAGTTGTAACAGAATTTTTGTTCTGCCTTCATTTATGGAAGGTGTTTCCAACAACCCAAACATTTCTTGTAAACGCACTTCCATTACCGGAGCGCTTCCGTCCAATTGATAATTAAGTTTTATATGCGAGCCACTCGGCACATTAATTTTTGCAGGCGCGAGTTTATCCAACTTGCTGGTTAGTTCCCAGGGGATCAATCCCGCCAGGATAGCATGCAAATCCAATTTATTAAAATCGTTGCGTTTTGAAACCTGAATGAGATAAGCAGCAAGCCATTCTTCCGAGGTATTTAATAATGCGTTTTCACTTACATCTGGCCAACCTTCATCTGGTCGCCAAGTGCGCAAACTCATTACTCTTGCTTGCCACTCTTCTTGCGTTTCACTCCAGTTTAAAAGTTTTAATCCTTCCTTGCGGAGAACCTCACACAAAATTTTTATTCGTTGTGATTCAGAAATTTTAGGTAGCGGCTTACTCGATAACACGGTGTTACCAATTCGCTTCTCTAACACTGCAACAATCATTCCGCGCTCAGCATCCCAAAAAATAGTTTCTGTTTCTTTTGCCCGATGAATCAAGTCGCGTTCATTCAAGGGCGCAGCTAAAAATATTTTTCCTTCATTGCTCCCGGCATCCAAATGCGCGACCGACAACCACGATTCCCGCAACAGCGGATCATGATCTGGTAAACGAACTACTCTTCCATTCGCGAGTTTATAGCGCACGCTCTGTTTTTCTTGTTGCTGTGCGATGCGTTCGGGATAAGCTTCGCTCACTAACCTTCCTACTTCTGAGTCGATTGGCATTTTATTATCAACTTCGAGTTTAAAAATTCTGCGCCATGAAGCAGCAAGCCGTTCAATGCGCTCTAATACATTTCGCTCCGTGGATACACGTTCGCCACCGCGCCACTTTCTCAATACCTCAATACGCAACGATAAATCTGCACCTGATTCTTTTGGTAACGGATCGCGCTCTTCGAGAACGGCAGCAATGTCAGTGGCGAGAACTAACCCCTTACCCAAGCCTTCGTTATCACTTCGGCTTGCAGGCCGTTTCTCTCTCCCAAGGGAGAGGGGAGTTAATAACATATGGGCGATGCGCGGATGGGTTGGCAACTTCAACATCTCTTTGCCGCGTTGAGTTATTTTATTGTTCTCCAGAGCTTCTAATGAATGCAATAATTCTTGCGCTTGCTTTACAGCTCCTTCGGGTGGGTTAGTGATCCACGTAAGTTCATTTATGTTTTGAATTCCCCAATTGGCAAGTTCCAAAACAAACGAAGCAAGATCGGCTTCCAACATTTCAGGTTGACGAGCAGACTGCAAGGCATGATGTGTTGCTTCTGCCCACATGCGATAGCAAACTCCGGCACCCAATCGCGCAGCCCGACCCGCTCGCTGATCGGCTGAATCCTTTGTAACACGAACAGTTTCTAATCGTGTGAGGCCACTGCGTGGATCAAATTTCGGAACGCGTGCATAGCCACAATCTACCACGGTTGTAATGCCTTCAATGGTTAGGGAAGTTTCCGCCAGTGAAGTTGCTAATACAACTTTTCGTTGCCCTTGTGGATGCGGAAGAATTGCTTCTTGTTGTTTCTTAAAAGACAAGTCGCCATAAAGTGGAACTACGTGTGTCGAAATAATTTCAGCTTCCAATAAACTGGCAACACTTTTTATCTCACCGGCACCGGGCAAAAAAACAAGCACATCACCTTGCTGTTCGCTCAATGCTTTTTTAATAACACGCGCGGTCGCAATCGATAACCGATCATTCTTATCAACGGTTACGTATTTATGCGTGATTGGGAATTGTCGACCTAAGCTTGTTAGAATGGGTGCATTGTTTAGCAGGGCTGAAATCTTTTCGCCATCCAGTGTGGCTGACATAATCATGATTCTTAAATCATCGCGTAGCACTTGTTGGGCTTGATAACATAATGCCAATGCAAGGTCGGCTTGTAAACTACGTTCATGAAACTCATCAAAAATTACTAACCCCACTCCTTCCAACGAATTGTCGGTTTGAATCATACGCGTGAGAATTCCTTCGGTTACTACTTCAATGCGTGTTCGCGCACTCACAACATTTTCAAATCGCACACGATAACCAACTGTTTTCCCAACCTCCTCATCCAGCAACGAAGCCATGCGCATGGCAACCGAACGCGCAGCCAAACGCCTTGGCTCAAGCATGATTATTTTTTTGTTCCCAAGCCAGGATTCATTTAGTAATTGTAATGGAAGGATAGTACTCTTTCCTGCACCGGGTGGTGCTTGCAGGATAATTACACTCTGTTTCGTGAGTTGCTCTTTTAACTGTGAAACAATTTCCAGTACCGGGTATTGCATGAGTGCAAGTTAGTATTCGGTGAACAGTTATCGGTGGTCGGTAATCGGTTTAGTAAGCTTGTCCGAACAACCAGAAGCGGGAAACCAGCAACAAGCAACCAGTAACTAAAGTATATCCACATGATACACATCCAACTCGTTGCGCTTAATACCCGAAACAAAAAAACCACCGGATTGAGGAATGTCTTCTAATAAATCGAACACGATGCAATCTTTTGGCAAGGCTGAAAAAATTAAAAGAAATGAAAACGTAGCCTTTCCGGGAATAGCCTTCCAACGTGGGGCGTAGGTAATATTTTCAGCATGAATCAATTCACTTCTTGAGCCTGACGTTCGGTCAATTAAAAAAGTAGAGCGCCACACCCGAATGAGCATTTCACTCGAATCATTTTGAAAATAACAATGCACATATACATAAGAGTCTTCGAGTGATTGCGGATCAATAGAAGCCACGATCTCAGGCTCCACTACCGGCTTGGTTATGGGCACGGGTTCTTTAACTATTGATCCAAAGAATATCTGATTCATAGACTATTGATGAAAACTTAGCGTAAAGTTAAGACGTATTTATGTCCTATTATTACATTATTTGATCATCAACTTATCCTTCTATTGTTGATACGTGAATTTCGCTATATTGTATTTTCTTTTCAAGTAACAATCGTCTTATGCCCGCTCTACTCATCAGCAGTTTTGAAGAATTCGAAACGTATAAAGGAAAAGAACTAGGTGTTTCGGAATACTTAACGATTACCCAAGAACAAATTAATTTGTTTGCTGATGCCACCCTCGATCATCAGTGGATACATACTGACCCGGTACGTGCGGCTGCAGAAACTCAATTTAAAAACACAATTGCTCACGGATACTTAACATTATCCCTTGTCCCCCATCTGTGGGATCAAATTGCTGAGTTCAGAAATATAAAAATGATGATCAACTACGGCATTGAAAAATTCAAGTTCAATCAGCCCGTGTTAGTTAATAGTGAAGTGCGCTTACGCGCCAAACTCCATTCCATTGCTAACCTGAGAGGCATCACAAAATTTGAAGTAGATGTTACGTTGGAGATTAAAAATAATCCCAAGCCTGCCTTTAATGGATTGCTAGTATTTCTCTATCACTTTCACACACCTGGTTCGCCTTCATAAAAATCTTGCAGCGAACCAAAGTAGGCATTAGTCCAGCCATCCACTATATCGTCATAATCTGAATCGGGAATATTGGTATGTCTGAGTTCTACGGAAGTGCCATCATCATGCTGATGTAACTTTATGGTAACAATGGAATCTTCTGTCTGGTCTCCAAAATACCATTGCTGTACAATACGCTTATCCTTTTCGAATTCAAGGTTTTTACCTACAATACTTCCATCCCATAACGAAAATTCCGTACCCGGCTCGGCAATCATTTCGGCCTTGTCTCCGGTCCATAATTGAATGGTAGCTTCGGTGATGAGCGCAAGGTAAACCTGATCAGGGGTGGTGGGTATTAAAAAATACTTTTTAAAGTCCTTCATAAGCGCATAAAGATACTTCTTTCCTTAAAAGACTAGCTTTCGTTCTGTATTTTTGAGGCCAATTTTACCTGAGCCTGTTCGTAATGGATTTCTATGTAATTTTTATTGTCATACTAATGGTGGCAGCCGGTGTTGACTTAATAGTTGGAGTCAGCAACGATGCCGTAAATTTTCTTAATTCTGCCATTGGTTCAAAAGTAGCTTCCTTTCGCATTATCTTATTTATTGCCAGCCTCGGAATTTTGGCAGGCTCTCTCTTTTCAAGTGGGATGATGGAAATTGCCCGTAATGGAATTTTCAATCCTTCTTTCTTTTCTTTTGATAAAGTAATCATTGTGTTCATGGCCGTGATGCTTACTGATATTATCCTGTTGGATTTCTTTAACTCATTGGGATTACCCACATCAACTACCGTATCGCTTGTGTTTGAATTGTTAGGAGCAGCGTTAGTAACAGGATTACTTATCTCATTTGATCGCGGGGATGGATTTGAAACGTGGTCGCAAATAATTAACTACTCAAGCGCTGTTACTATTATTGGAGGAATCTTCCTTTCGGTATTTCTTTCCTTCATTGTTGGATCGATTGTACAGCACATCGCGCGTATCATTTTCACTTTCAAACTTAAAAAGACTTTAAAAAAATATGGTGCTATCTTCAGTGGTGTAGCCATTGCCGCCATTGTTTACTTTTTATTGATTAAAGGTGCGAAGGGTAGTTCATTCATAACTTCGGATCAGATAAACTGGATTTCACGTAACACACTTCTCATCATTGTTGTGTCCATTGTGTTTTGGTCTATACTCATTCAGGCGTTGATGTGGTGGAGAAAAATAAATCCGCTAAAGATTGTTGTCTTGTTAGGTACCTTTTCATTGGCGATGGCCTTTGCGGGAAATGATCTTGTAAACTTTATGGGTGTTTCTGTTGCGGGTTTGGTTTCCTTTCAGGCATGGGCTGCATCGGGAGTACCCGCTTCTGATTTTTCAATGACAATTTTGAACGAGAAAATTGCCACTCCTTCATGGCTTCTATTTACAGGTGGAGCCATCATGGTGATTACGCTATGGACAAATAGCAAGAGCAGAAAAGTAACTGAAACCGAAGTATCATTAGGAAGACAAGATGAAGGTGGTGATGAACGCTTTAAACCAAACATAATCTCAAGAGCGTTGGTAGGTAGCGCTATGTGGACGGGCAGATTAATTGAAAAGACAATGCCGGAGAGTTGGTCCAAAAATCTTTCGATTCGATTTGAAAAGGACAGTGCCCCAGCAGCAGCTGATCAGGCTTCATTCGATTTAATTCGCGCCAGCATAAATATGGTGGTAGCCAGTATTCTTATTGCGTACGGAACTTCTCAAAAACTTCCACTCAGTACAACCTTTGTAACCTTTATGGTGGCCATGGGTTCATCCTTTGCCGATCAGGCGTGGGGTAGAGAGAGTGCTGTGTATCGTGTTGCCGGAGTAATCAATGTAATTGCAGGTTGGTTAATCACCGCTATTGTTGCATTGTTGGCGAGTGGGTTGCTGGCGCTCATTATGTATAAAACGGATCCTATTGGTCCGCTCATTCTTACCGTGCTCGCAGGATTTTTATTAGTACGCAGTCACGTTGTGTTTAATCGCAAAGAAAAAGCTGCTAAGGTCGACAATCAATTACTTGAAGTTAAACAACTAAGCATTCCTCAAGCAATCAGCGAAAGCAAAAACAATACTGCTAAAACCCTTAAAACCATCCGTCAGGTTGTTGTTCAGAGTTTGCGTGCGCTCTTAAATGAAGATCAGGGTACGTTACGTAAATCAAAAGATGAGTTAGAGAAACTTAAAATTCAAACAGAAAAATTTGATTCAAAGATTATAAAGTTTGTTAAAAAAATTGAAAAGGGAAATTTACAAACTGGTCGACTATATATTTTAGTTTTTGATATGATGCAAGATCTTTATCAAAGCGCACACTTAATTAATGAGTTGATCATGATTCATGTAGAGAATCATCACTCGCCACCAAAGAAAAAATATTCAGAACTAACAGCGAGCCTGGAACGAAACATTGGTGACTATGCCATCAAAATTTCAGATCACATTGCTTCAGGTAAAGGAACTACAATCGTACTGCAGGATGAACAAAAGAAATTACTCAACCAGATTAACAAATCATTGGACGACCTGGTAACAGATATTCAGAAAGATGACATCGGTAACCGCATGGGGTTACTGCAAACGCGCTTGCTGTTAGAGTTGCGTGATGTTGTTTCAGAATTGGGTGATCTTCATGCAATCTATGACAATCACACCCCCAATCCTGAAATAAAATAATTTATTCGCAGGCATGGATTTGCTTGAAAAGTTTCTGGTAGTCAAGAAATCCCGTCTGCCAAAATCAGGGAAAGGTCTTTTCACAAAAGTAAAGATTCTAAAAGGTACTCGCATTGTAGAGTACAAAGGTCGGATTCAGTCTTGGCGCGAAGTAAAAGCCGAAGACGGACACAACGGGTATTTAATGTATATCAATCGAAACACTGTAATCAATGCATTGCCGGCTAAAAAAACATTGGGTCGTTATGCCAATGATGCAATTGGACTTAACAGAATAGAGGGGCTCCGTAACAATGCCGAATATGTGAGCGAAGGAAAGCGATGCTTCATTGAAGCAACCCGAACTATTGAAGGGGGCACAGAAATTTTAGTTGGCTATGGCCGTGAGTATTGGTCGCTTATTAAAAAGATTTCAAAAGAGAATTCTAAAGGGATTTCCTCAAAGTAAGATAGAAGGGAATCTCTATATGCTGATTAGATTGATTCAAAATTAATTCTGCTGTCTTCTCCCCCATCAATTGAAAATCCGTTGAGATGGTAGTGATTCCATTAAGAATAATTCTCTTTAGCGGAGTTTCGTTGTATGAAATCACCCCAATGTCATTTCCTATTTCAAGCTTTTGAGCAATGATTCGCTCAATCAAAATTACCAGATCGTTCTCCATTAGGTTTATATACACTTCCCCCGATTTAATTTCCTCTTTGGCAATATCATGAATCACCGAATGTTGAAAACCATATTCAGAACAAAATCGCTCCATACCGCGAATAATTTCTTTAGGAAAATAGGAATGTTCCGGGAATATTATTTTTATCGTTTGATATCGGAATAAAATTCTTTTCGCTTCCAGCAAGGCATTGTAAATATCTTCCTCAAAATTTTCATACACCGATGCATAGTCACCCTTCACACCCTCTATCAACTTATCCAACAACACTAACTTAGATTTATCTAACGTGTTAATGATTTCGGCAGCACTTTCACCACCCTCAATAAAGTGCGGAATAATTACGTAATGGGTATAATCTTCTTTTCTGTTTTGAATTAATTTTTTGAAAAAAGAAAAGTCGTTGTTGTACACAAAAAAATCTACAAAAGCTGTTTCCGGCAAAGAGGCAATGATGGCATCATAAATTATTTTTTTATGCGCACTCAGTTTATTGAATAATAAAAATATTTTTAAGGACTGATCTAAGGTTGTACTGGTAATATAAAAACCCTTACCGGGAACAGACCCTAATACTCCGATTTCCTTTAAGTGTTTATAGCCTTTCTCTGCCGTATCGCGCGAAATCTCAAAATTAAAACTGAGTTCATTAATAGAAGGCAGCAGATCATCTTTTTGAAGTTTTCCGCTTCTTATTGCATTAAGAATTGAATCAGCCAATTGCCGGTACTTTGGTGTAGCCGATTGGTAATCAATAAAAATAATCTGACTGAAATCTGCTTTCTTCATGATGCTCTTCAAACCTACAAAAAACGTTACGCACTTCATATTTACGAACTACCCAAATGCCATTCATAAAAAATTTATGCTTTTACGAAAAGCATGTTGCGCTTCAACTTAAAAAAACTTCCGCCAAATAATTAATGCTCTTAATAAAATCCTACCTTAGAAAACTAAACCCTACCTATGAAACGCCTTTCCCTAATTTTGATCACACTGATTGTCTTATCTGCCTGTCAGCCACAAAAAGAAAGTGTACAGTCACCTATTCTAATAGAATCTACTCCTGAAGCTGCAGGTTTCTCTAAAGAACGTCTAGCTAGAATTGACAGTACTATGAACACATGGGTAGCTAAGGGCTGGATTAATGGAGCCGTTGGACTGATTGCCAGGGATGGAAAAATAATATATTACAAGGCTTCAGGATATAACGACCTGGAGACAAAAGCAAAATTGAAGAGAGACGATATTTACAGAATTGCTTCTCAAACTAAAGCCATCACAAGTGTGGCCGTAATGATGCTGTATGAAGAAGGCAAATTTCTATTGGAAGATCCGGTTTCAAAATTCATTCCGTCTTTCGCAGATACAAAAGTGTTGGACAAATTCAATCCGAAAGACACAACCTACACAACCATTCCCGCCAAGCGAAAAATTACAATTCGTGATTTGCTTACTCACACTTCAGGAATTGATTATGCACAAATTGGAAGTCCTGAAGCCAACGCCATTTACGCTAAAAATAAAATAACAGCTGGGCTTGACGTTTATGAAGGTTCCCTTGCTGATGCCATGACGCGCTTAGGATCACTTCCGCTTTCGCATCACCCCGGAGAGCGTTGGACATATGGTTTAAATACTGATTTGTTAGGGCGCCTTGTTGAAATCTGGTCAGGCATTACGTTAGAAGAATTTTTCAATCAACGAATTTTTCAACCTCTTGGAATGAATGACACGTACTTTAATATACCACAGGAAAAAGTCGGTCGTTTGGTTAACTTTTTTATGGAGGATTCTACCGGATTAAAAAAGTTTGATAAAGCTTTAGGAGGTGATATGAATTTCCCACTTCGAAAGAAGTCCTACTTCTCAGGAGGCGGTGGGCTGTCTTCTACCATATATGACTATGCTGTCTTCCTTCAAATGCTACTCAACAAGGGTGAGTATAATGGTAAACGCTATTTGAGTCGCAATACCGTTCGCATGATGACGATGAACCAGATCGGAGATCTTTCTTTGGGGGATGAAAAATTTGGTTTAGGTTTTATGGTTGTTACAGAAAAAGGAAGTAGTAAATTTCCTAATCAGGTAGGTACCTATTCATGGGGTGGTGCTTTTTCCACTACCTATTGGGTGGATCCAAAAGAAAAAATGGTTGTTCTACTGTATCGCCAAATGTGGGGTTCACACGATGATGATATTGATCCAATCTTTAAAGTGTTAGTGTACCAGGCGTTGAATGATTGAGAATTCATGAGTACAAGAAGGATCATATTAATTACTTCAATCACGTTTATAACTGGATTCATACTCTATAGCATTTTTAATCGCAATGAACCCGTTGAAAAAATTGTTCATCCCTTGGGTGGTCAATTTGCGGGATCCGAAAGTTGTCAATCCTGTCATCAAACTATTTATCAAACATTTCTTACAACTCCTCATAGTAAAACATCTGCCTCTGCTACCAATCTTTCCATTCTTGGAAGTTTCAAAGTGGGAGAAAATGTATTTCAATTTAATGAACGTGATCATGTTGAAATGAACATGTATGATAGTGGCTTATTTCAAAATATATATTCTGGGGATCAAAAAATAGGAACGCAACGATTTGATGTAGTAATAGGCTCTGGAACAAAGGGGCAAACGTTTCTTAGTTGGCATGGGAATAAACTTGTTCAGCTGCCTGTCTCCTACTACACGCCTGAGCAACAATGGTCAAGTAATCCAGGTAATCCTACCGATCGGCTTATACTCAACAGACCCGTGGGACCTGGTTGCTTAAATTGCCACAGCACACATTTTGATGTAACCCTAAAATTGAATGAACCCCCCGATTATGATAACCATAAGTTTATTCTGGGCATTCAGTGCGAGCGATGCCATGGACCGGCAGCGCAACATGTTTCGCTTGGCGGAGAAATAGACCCAACAACCAAAGGCAGGAAAGTTGTCAATCCAAAATTTCTAAATAGAAAACAGCAGCTTGACCTTTGTTCCCAATGCCATTCAGGAAATAGGGCCAGTACTTCATCCTCATTTCATTTTTTACCAGGCGATAGTCTTAGCTATAAAAATATCACATCACAGATAACGGATACATCATCACGTGCTGAGGTACACGGAAGCCAGTATGACCTTCTAATAGCCAGTAAGTGTTTTCGCTTAAGTGACGATCTTACGTGCAGTTCGTGCCACAATCCACACAAAAAAGAAAGAGGTAATCTCGAATTATTTTCAACAAAATGTATCTCCTGTCACTCAGGAAAAAAAGAAGAACTTAAAAACTGCAAACTTGCAGAGCAAATGGGAGACAAAATCAACAAGAACTGTATAGATTGCCATATGCCAGTGCGGGCTTCGAAAAAAATAACGTTCCGTGTGGATGATAAAAAGAATCTGGATTCTGAGATGGCCCGAACTCATTTTATAAGTATCTACCCAACGCAATCTGAAAAAATAATTGAAATGCTAAAAAAGCTTAATCAAAAAATATGAACATAGATCTAAATGATTCTATGTATTTTGTCTTATGTATTTTAAAAACATCTTCAGCAACTATGCAGACTACTTTACACTAACAGGCTGCGTCCATGCCATCTCCACATCACCATCCTGAAAAGGATTTTCTTTTTGTTTGTTGGACGTAACGCGGATGCGAACAAAAACATAATCTTTTGTAACCTCAAAATTAATACTCGTGCCTTGTTGTGTCTGAACAACTTCTGTTTCATCTGCTCCTGCTTTTAACCCAATAACCTCGATTGTATAAGCAACCCCCGCTTCTTCTGCTATTTCTATTTGCAATTGATTATTCTCAAAAGATAAGTTACTAAATGTAACTCCTGTGGAAGCATAGAACCTGCCTGCTTCCATAGCCTCAATAACAGAAGCAGCATCAAGATTTCTTGCCTGCACCATTACCCAACCACGACCTGCATTGCTGAAGGCTGCACCAAACTGATGATAATTGTGGCTATCATCAGTTGCTAGGCCGTACATCAACGGTTGGTTGCGGTTTGCATACGCACGGTTGATTTTATCCCACATCACTTCAGTACCCAGGCGTGCTGAGTCCCCATAATTATGCACACGTGGATGTCCATTATAAACTTCAAAGAAGCGTTCTCCTCGTAAAGCAATCATATCATCAACAGTTATAGCCCAACCAAAGTTTGGGTGATTGATGTGGGGAAACATGGGCACACCCGTCTCTTCCCGTTGCTTTAACACCGCATCTACTGATTGCTGCATAGATTCAACAACTGTAGGGGCATTAGGAGCCGCAATAATTTGTTGCAGATTAGTAGCATTTACATGAACTGGGATTCTGCCTGACGACACATAGTTTGTGATTTCCTCTGAAGGAAGAATCAAAAAGCGGGCATCTTCCATTTTGGATTTATATTCTGTAAAAGTTTTCAACTTTACTTGAATACGACCTGTGTCTGTTTTATATACTACCCAGTCCTCACCAAATTTTTCAAGATAATTTTTAAAACTAGACTCGTATAATGGACTCTTTTGAATCACTTTCCATTTCTCTCCCTGTGCCATTGTATTATGATCCGACAATGCCACAAAGTCATACCCTTTAGATTTGTACCAGTCAAGCACAGTTTCAGGAAACTCATCACCATCGCTCCAATAAGTGTGGGTATGCAAATTGCCTTTATACCATATTAACGATTCCCTTTCAGGCGTGCATGCAGTAATTATACTCACAAGTAGAAAAAAACTATATCTATAATTCATGGCTTAACTTTTAGGTTGGATAAAAATAATTCTAACTTTAAAGGAAACAAATTAGCATGAAAAAGACTTTGCTCTGCCTTCTCTTTCTTTCGCACATCGCATTCGCCCAACAAGAAATTCCTTTGTATAAAGGCGTTGTTCCTAATTCGCAAGTTCCAACAACTCCTCTTGACACATCCATGGTGAGAGGAACAAAAGATAATATTGATCGCGTAGTGGGGGTTGTTAATCCTACTCTTACAGTTTTTCTTCCTGATCCTGCTAAAGCAACAGGCTCTTCAGTTATAATTTGCCCGGGTGGTGGCTATTGGATTTTGGCTATGAGTCATGAAGGGTATGATGTTGCCAAGCGATTGAATGAAGAAGGCATTGCAGCCTTTGTGCTAAAGTATCGCTTGCCTAAAGGAGGCGTGATGATAGACAAACGCATTGGCCCGCTACAAGACGCTCAACGCGCGATTCAATTGGTTCGCGAGAATGCTAAGATGTGGAATCTTAATCCCAATAAAATTGGAATCATGGGATCTTCTGCTGGTGGACATCTTGCATCTACTGCAGGAACTCATTTTCAAAAAGCAGTTATCGAAAACCCAAACAACACCAGTTTGCGTCCTGACTTTATGATCTTAAACTATCCTGTAATTAGTTTTTCAGATAGTCTTACGCACCAAGGTTCGCGACAAAATTTAATTGGAACTAAAGTGTTTGCAAGCGGTGAGAAAATCCCAACCAAAGCAAGTGAATTAGGGATGTCTGCTGAAGATGTAGCTGAATATTCAAATGAATTGCATGTGACACCTAAAACTCCGCCTACTTTCATTACTTCAGCACTAACCGATAAAACGGTTCCCGTAGGAAACAGTCTTGCATTTATTTCAGCGCTTCAGCAGAATAAAGTACCCGTTGAGACTCTTTTCTATGCAAAAGGACCTCACGGCTTTGGAATGACAAACAAAACTGCAAAGGAACAATGGATCGATGCGTGCTTATTATGGATAATGAAAAATTTTGATCAACCTCCCATGGATTGGGCGAATCTCAAAAGATTTCAAAAAGACAATGAAAAAGTATCAGCTCCCAAAGCAAATGAAAACAGAGTTGTCTTTATGGGTAACTCGATTACAATAGGTTGGCTGCGTGCAGACCCTGCATTCTTTGAAGGAAAGCCTTATATAAATCGTGGTATTAGTGGACAAACCACACCCCAAATGGTACTTCGCTTTAAGCAAGACGTAATTGATTTAAAACCCAAAGTGGTTGTGATACTAGCAGGCACGAATGACATTGCCGGCAACACGGGCCCCATGACGCTTGAGCAAACGCGTGATAACATTATTGCCATGGTGCAATTGGCAAAGGCGAATGGCATTAAAGTAGTTTTATCATCCATCATTCCAGCATTTGATTATCCGTGGAAACCGGGATTGGAACCAGCCGAAAAAATTGTTGCTATCAATAAAATGATAAAAGAGTATGCTACTAAAAATAATATCGTTTACCTTGATTATTTTTCAGCTATGGTTGATGACCGAAATGGACTGAGGAAAGACTTAGGAAACGATGGGGTGCATCCAAATTTGGCAGGCTATAAAATTATGGAACCTTTAGCTGAGAAGGCGATCGCGGAAGCATTGAAAAGGAAATAAGTTACCAACTCGATATCAATTCCCGTAAGGATTAAAATATATTTAACTGTTTCAAACAATTCATTATGGAAACAAAAACTTCAAGGCGCAAATTTATCGGAGTAGCATCTACTTTGATTACTGGATCATTAGTCAGTAGCCAAGCTTCATTCGGCATGCCTAACTTCATTAATAATCTTGGCAAGTCAGGTTCAACAATTAAAGGAGTAAAGCTGGGGCTTATTACTTATTCCTTCCGTGATCTGCCTGATCAAAGTGCAGAAGCTACACTAGAGTATATCCGTCAATGTGGAATCACCAACATCGAATTGATGGGTGGTCCGGCCGAATCATTTGCAGGCGCTCCAAAAAATACTGTTGACTTCCGTACCATGTTTTCACTTAGGCGTAAGCGAAGTCAACAGGAGGAATTGACAGAAGAAGAAAAGAATACACTTGCCGAAGCAGAAGAGAAATCAAAAATATATCGCGAAGAACTCAGTGAGTGGAGAAAAAAAGTTACCATGACAAAATTTGAGGAGCTCGGAAAAATGTATAAGAAGGCTGGAGTTGATATCTATGCCTTTAAGCCCGATGCTTTTGGATTGCAAAACTCTGATAGTGATATAGACTACGGGTTGCGTGCCGCGAAAGCTTTAGGCGCATCTCATGTTACGTTGGAGCATCCTGCCAATGATGCACACACGTTGAAACTTGGGAAGGCCGCTGAAAAATATAAAATGAAAGTGGGTTATCATGGTCATGAGCAACAGACGCCTACTTTCTGGGATACAGCACTTGCTCAATCACCCGCAAACTCACTTAATCTTGATCTTGGTCACTTTGTTGCCGCTGGAAATACAAATCCACTTGATTTTATCAAACTGAAGCACGACCGCATTGTGAGTATGCACATGAAAGATCGTAAGACAAAAGCTAACGGTGGTGACAATCTTGTATGGGGCACTGGTGACACTCCACTTGCGGATGCATTGCGTTTAATGCGGGATAACAAGTACACTTTCCCGGCAACTATTGAGTTGGAATATAAGGTTCCAGAAGGATCTACTTCAATTAACGAGGTAAAAAAATGCCTGGAGTTCTGTAAGTCTGCTATAGGTTAAAAATTCCTGTCAATTAGAACCAAAAAATGCCTCTGAACACTCAGGGCATTTTTTTTATACCATGATGGTGCAGGATAGTAAAACACCTGTTTACTCGTTATCTTTCAATTTCTAACTACTACCTCATGCAAATTGTTCTTGGTGTAATATTCCATTTTATTGGCGGCTTCGCCTCAGGCAGTTTTTATATGCCTTTCAAAAAAGTGAAAGGCTGGGCATGGGAAAGTTATTGGATTGTGGGCGGCATCTTTTCGTGGTTGATTGTTCCACCACTTGCAGCGTGGTTAACCCTTCCGGGATTTTCTGAAATTATCAAAAGTACTTCAGCATCCACTATTCAATACACCATTCTCTTTGGTGTGTTATGGGGCATTGGCGGTTTAACCTACGGACTAGGTGTACGATATCTTGGCATGTCGTTAGGCAACTCTGTAGTTCTTGGATTTTGTTCAGCCTTCGGAGCAATTGTTCCTTCTATTTATTATGCGATAGTTCCTACAGAAGGAAAAACCAGCATCATTGAAATGATGACAAACACGTGGGGGCAAGTTGTGCTACTGGGTGTTGTAATTTGTTTGTTGGGGATTTATATCAGTGGTCGTGCAGGAATGTTAAAGGAAAATGAATTATCGGAAGAAGAAAAGAAAAAAAGTGTGGGTGAATTTAGTTTGGTTAAAGGATTGATCGTTGCTATTACTTCTGGAATCTTGAGTTCATGTTTCAACTTTGGTATTGAAGCCGGAAAACCTATGGCTGAAACCGCTGTAAGCATGGGATTGAATCCACTCTTTCAAAACAATGTTACGTATGTGGTTTTGCTTTGGGGTGGACTGACCACCAATTTTATTTGGTGTATGATTCTCAACTTCAGAAATAAAACTTTCTCCGATTACGGAAATAAAAAATCACCTCTTCTTAAGAATTATATTTTCTCTGCCCTTGCGGGCACAACCTGGTTTATGCAATTCTTCTTTTATGGAATGGGCGAAAGTAAATTAGGAAACGGTGCAAGTTCATGGATTCTTCACATGGCATTTATTATTTTGATTGCCAACTGCTGGGGAATAGTTTTAAAAGAATGGAGCGGGGTTAGTAAGAAAACGAAGAACACTATTATAGTAGGAATCGCCATGATTATTCTCTCCGTTTTTGTGGTGGGGTATGGAAATGCAATTAAATAATTATTGAACCAATCGGTTCGCAACATAAAAAAATATGACAAAACAATTTAAACACGTTAGTTATCTCTGGGATGAAGCCAAAGCAGCCGCACTAGCGGGGGATGAAGTAGGGCTATTAATATATCGCTCTAATTTATTAGGTGCCGATTTGCGGTTAACAAATTATGGTGGTGGAAATACTTCATGCCGTGCCATGGCAAAAGATCCCTTGACAGGCAAGCAAACTGAAATCATGTGGGTGAAAGGTTCTGGTGGCGACATTGGTACACTTAAGCGCAGCGGGTTAGCAGCATTATACTTAGATCGCCTCCGCAGTCTTACTAGTGTGTATCGTGGTATTGAACATGAAGATGAGATGGTTGAATTATTCAATCATTGTATTTATGATTTGGCTTCAAAAGCTCCTTCCATCGATACACCGCTACATGGACTTCTACCATTCAAACATATAGATCACCTACACCCTGACGCAGCTATTGCGATTGCTGCAGCAAAAGATGGAAAGAAGATTACACAAGAATTATTTAAAGGAACCATTGGTTGGGTGGAATGGCAACGCCCTGGTTTTGATTTAGGATTAAAACTCAAAAAATGTTTGGATGAAAATCCTGGCATCCGTGGAATCATGTTAGGATCACATGGATTATTTACCTGGGGTGATACAGCGTATGAAAGCTATATGAACACGCTTGAGGTTATTGAAACGTGCGCAGAGTATTTGGAACAGAACTATGGTAAGAAGGGAAAAGTTTTTGGTGGCCAGATTTTAAAGTCACTTGCTAAAGAAGATCGTTTGAAGCAAGCAGCAACTCTTGCTCCTACCCTTCGCGGATTGTGTTCAAGTCAAAACCGAATGATCGGTCACTTCACGGATGATGAGCGTGTGCTTGAGTTTACCAACTCTAACGACCTTGCCAAGCTTGCGCCTATGGGCACGAGTTGTCCGGATCATTTTCTGCGCACAAAAATTAGTCCGTTGGTTTTAACGCTAACTCCTGATGAAAATCTTTCAGATTCAAAATCGATAAAGGAAAAACTAATTCCTTCTTTTGAGGCATATCGTAAAATGTATTCTGATTATTACAATGCATGCAAGCATCCAAACAGTCCGGCCATCCGCGATGCAAACCCGGTGGTGATTTTATATCCAGGTGTTGGCATGTTCACGTTTGCAAAAGACAAACAAACCGCACGTGTAGCTGCTGAGTTTTATATCAATGCCATTAATGTAATGAAAGGTGCGGAAGCGATTTCGGAATACACTTCGTTACCGAGACAAGAAGCATTTAATATTGAATATTGGTTACTCGAAGAAGCAAAACTTCAACGGATGCCAAAACCAAAACCACTCACCGGAAAAATTGCTTTGATTACCGGCAGCGCAGGTGGCATTGGAAAAGGTATTGCTAAGAAATTTGTTGAAGAAGGCGCATGTGTGATCATTAATGATAATGATAGCGAACGTCTTGCTAAGGCAGATGAAGAGTTTAAAACCAAGTATGGGAAGGATGCCTTTGCATCGGTTCAATTAGATGTCCTGAAATCCGAAAACATAAAAGAAGCATATGCACAAACTGCACTGGCCTTTGGGGGTGTTGATATCGTAGTGAACTGTGCCGGGATTTCAATTTCAAAACCGATTGAAGAGCACACTGAAAAAGATTGGGATTTGTTGTATGATATTTTAGTGAAAGGTCAGTTTCTGATCACGCAAGGTGGAGTGGAAATCATGCGCAAGCAAAGTTTGGGTGGCGATTTACTAAACATTGTAAGTAAGAATGCCTTGGTGAGTGGTCCTAACAACGCTGCTTACGGTTCTGCGAAAGCGGCACAACTTCATTTGAGTAGATTGAATGCAGCCGAACTTGGTCCAGATAAAATTAGAGTGAATGTAGTAAACCCGGATGCCGTTATTTCGGATAGCAAAATCTGGGAAGGTGCCTGGGCAGAAGGTCGTGCAAAAGCATATGGAGTTAAAGTCTCTGAGTTACCCGCTTATTACGCTAAGCGTACATTGTTAAATGAAGTTATTTTACCTGAAGATATCGCCAATGCTTGTTTCGCATTTGTTGGTGGTCAACTAAATAAATCGACAGGTAATGTGTTGAATGTTGATGGCGGAGTTGCTATGGCATTCGTTAGGTAATAACCATGAACCACAAAGACACCAAGCCGCAAAGTAATCACGAAGTTTCTTAGTGAGCCTCAGTGACTTCGTGCCTTCGTGGTTTAAAAATGAATTATGAAACGATTAGCCTTTAAAATGAAACTCCATTCCGGCCAAACGGAAGAATACAAACGCAGGCACGATCAACTTTGGCCAGAGTTAGAACAATTATTAAAGCAAGCCGGTATTTCAGATTACTCTATCTTCTTAGATGAAAAAACAAATGACTTGTTTGGAGTACTCAACATCAATGATCCTAAAGCAATGGATACATTACCTGATCATCCGGTAATGAAAAAATGGTGGGCTTATATGAAAGATATTATGGATACCAATCCGGATAATTCTCCGGTGAGTATTCCGTTAACGGAAATTTTCTATTTAAAATAGAGTTTGAACCACAAAGTCACAATGACCACGAAGAAACACAAAGTGATTGTTTAATATAAACTTGATGTTTGAAAAACTAACTGACAGGGAAGAATTTTTAGCTACTCAGATTGTAGACATCGCAATCAAAATTCATAAAGAGCTAGGTCCTGGTCTATTAGAAAGTGTTTATGAGAAATGTTTTGTCTACGAATTAGCAGACAGAGGTATTAATTTTCAAAGGCAAATGGAAGTTCCAATTATTTATAGGAACCTTACTATCGAGGATGGATTAAGATTGGATATTTTGGTGGATGATCTAATTATTGTTGAACTTAAAGCTCAGGAAAATTATCATCCGGTTTGGGAAGCTCAATTATTGAGTTATTTAAAGCTCACCAAGAAGCGCCTAGGCCTATTAATAAATTTTCATGTACCACTCATGAAGAATGGTATTAAAAGATTGATATTATAAATATAAACCATAGAAAGTCTTAGTGCAGCTTTGTGCTTTAGTGCTTTCGTGGTTCAAATAACTTACACGATGAGAATAGACAAAACCCAAATCCAAAAACACAACGACAAGCTTAACGCTGCACATCAGCGAAAAGTAAAACAACTTGTGAATGAGAATCCCAATGCAAAAAAAGTCATCAACAAACTGGTTGATTTTCAAATTGCTGTTCCAAGTTGGGCATTAGGAACTGGAGGTACTCGCTTCGGGCGGTTTTCAGGCGGTGGCGAGCCCCGAACCCTGGAAGAAAAAATTGAAGATGTTGGATTACTTCATGCTCTTAATAAATCTAGTGGTGCTATCTCACTTCACATTCCGTGGGACATACCAACCAGTACACGCAAAATAAAGGCACTGGCTGCTGAACATGACTTGCAGTTTGATGCCGTTAACTCCAATACGTTTCAGGATCAGCCCGGACAAAAACTAAGTTATAAATTCGGTTCGCTTCAGCATGTAAATGCTAAAGTTCGTCAGCAGGCAATCGATCATAACATTGAAGTAATCAAACACGGCAAAGCACTCGGTTCCAATTCAATTACCGTTTGGCTTTCGGATGGCTCATGCTTTCCCGGTCAGTTGAATTTTAGAAAAGCTTTTGAACGAACACTAGAAGGTCTTCAGGAAATTTATGCTGCATTGCCATCCAATTGGAAAATGTTCCTTGAATACAAAGCCTTTGAACCTAACTTCTACTCGATGACGGTGGGCGATTGGGGTCAATCCTATTTGTATGCAAGTAAACTTGGACCTAAAGCTTATACACTAGTGGATCTTGGTCATCACCTTCCCAATGCAAACATCGAACAAATTGTTTCGCTGTTGCTGATGGAGAAAAAATTGGGTGGCTTTCATTTCAATGATTCTAAATATGGTGATGATGATTTGACTGTTGGTAGTATCAATCCGTATCAACTCTTTTTAATTTTTAATGAACTGGTGGAAGGCATGGATGCAAGAAAGATGAATCATGCCACGGATTTGGGTTGGATGATTGACGCTTCGCACAATGTAAAAGATCCCTTGGAGGATTTACTTCAATCTGTTGAAGCAATTAAGATTGCCTATGCACAAGCGTTGTTGGTTGATAAAAGAGAATTGAATCGCGCGCAAGAGACCAATGATGTTGCGAAAGCACAAGAGATTTTGCAACAAGCGTATCGCACGGATGTAAGGCCCTTAGTTGCGGAGGCGAGGTTGAAAGCTGGTGCGGCACTTCACCCAATTTCTTTATTCAGGGATTTACAGGTGCGAAAACAATTAATTTCAGAGCGTGGACTAAAAACTATTGCAACAGGACTTTAAAATAATTCAGTCTTCTACAAGCTCAGACTGAAAGTGTACGTGATTTAATTATGACTCCAGTTATCTGCATTTTCGATATTGGCAAAACCAACAAAAAAGTATTTCTCTTTGATGAGAATTATAAAATCCGTTTTGAAAAATCAATTGAATTACCGGAAACAAAAGATGAAGATGGTTTTCCATGTGAAGACATTCATGCACTTACACGTTGGGTAAAAGATACTTTTCAGGAAGTAGCTCTGCTCAAGGAGTTTCAGATTAAAGCAATCAACGTCTCGGCACATGGTGCCAGTTTTGTTCATGTGGATGAATCGGGTAAACCCGTTGCTCCACTATACAATTACCTAAAGCCCTTTCCGGAAAATCTGAAGCAAACATTTTATAGTACCTATGACGGAGAGAATAAGTTTGCTCAACTAACTGCCTCACCTGTTCTGGGACATCTGAACTCAGGCATGCAACTCTATTGGATGAAGTATGAGCGCCCCGATCTTTTCAAAAAAATAAAATACTCACTTCACCTGCCGGAATACATTAGCTATTTATTCAGCAACCAGTTTGCATCGGGTATCACCAGTATTGGATGTCATACCAACTTGTGGGACTTTACTAAAAACGATTACCACCCTTGGGTTTCAAAAGAATCTATCTTACAAAAATTGGCATCCATCAAAAGAGACTCTCATACGGATAAAGTTTTGATTAACAATCAAACAATTGGTGTGGGTTTAGGATTACATGATAGCTCAGCGGCACTCATCCCCTACCTGCTATGCATGAAAGAACCTTTTGTGCTGTTATCAACAGGCACGTGGAGCATTAGTTTAAATCCATTTAATGACACTGCATTAACAGCTGACGAATTACAAAAGGATTGCCTTTGCTACCTAACCTATGAAGGGAAACCCGTGAAAGCCTCGCGGTTATTTGCTGGCCATTGGCACGATGAAGCATTCAAAAAATTAGCTGAACGTTTTAATAAAGACGAACACGCCTTCACGCAAGTTACTTACAACAAAGATTTTACAAATTCCGATTCAACCTTTGAAGAAGCCTATCATAAACTCATTGCAGAATTGATCTCTATGCAAAAAGTATCTACGGATTTAATTATGCAGCCAACCATTAAAAACATCTATGTAGATGGCGGGTTTAGCAAAAACCCACTATTCATGAATATGCTAGCAAAGGCTTATCCCGATGTCAATACTTACTCTGCTGATCTACATCAGGCTACTGCATTAGGTGCTGCACTAGCTATTCATGAAAGTTGGAATCCTAAGACTAAGCCTAACGAGTTGATAACGCTTGAGAAGGTTGAGGGTTAATATTTAATTCTGAGAAGTTGTCATTTTCAGATCCCTATTCTCACTACTTATTCTCCGTCCCAGGTGTAGGCTCAGAAAATTCCTTCCAGTCTGCGTTGCCATCGGTCTCGCGACCATAGGAATGATTGGCTGTTTGCTTTCCAAATTTCAAGTCGTCAATCTTGCGCCCGTCTCTATTGAAAAGGCCCAGGTACTCGCCATCAATATCAAGTTTGAATTTGAAATGCAGGGTTCCTTGCTCAGGTGAACCATCGGCCCACAGTATTAAAAATCCTTTGGGAGGTATGGTAGTTAGTTGCGGATCAGTTGCAGGAATTAAATGACCAAGCGGTTTCTTTTTATTTTGTGAAAGATACATACCCCCTATATCTACCGGTTCATCACCCGCATTGTAAATCTCAATCCAATCATCAAACTCATTTCGCCCACTCGATTGATCCGGGCAGCAGTTAGTACTGCTTGTCAGAATTTCATTGATGTATAAACTGGGTAGTGGTTTACGTACTAAAAAATAAATTGCTCCCGCTGCAATCAACACCGTAAAGGCCCCAATACCGAATTTATTTAATGAGCTTGTCATTGTTTGATAGGCTTTAAAAGTAGCGTATAAATATAGGTATTTGGGCAGGATTCGTAAACCCTGGTTCAGGCAATTTTTTTGAGAGCCTCAATCGCTTTCTTATTAATAGTACCGTAGAGATGAGGAAACAGTTCATCGTTTGTTGCCTTTTCATACTTCACCGGAAACTCCAACGCTTTCTCATTGATTGTAAGAAGCAGCAACTCCGTTTGACCTTTGTAGTAGCGTTCTAGCACTCCAGCCAATTGTAATTGGGTGCAGCAATGGATAAATCCCTCTTGGTTAAAAGAGGAAGGTGCAAAGTAATCAGCGGCCTCTTGTTCATTCCATTCGTGCGCTTTTACTACATGATAGATCATGCCTGATATTCGGTTAAAAATTCTTCCATCCATGCAGTCGCTTCCTCCATCGATTCAAAAACTTTCAGCTCAATATCGAGTTCACTGGTGCGAGTAGACATTCGTTGAAAATAATCACTTCGGATGGGATCCTTAAATCCCACAGCGGCAATGCGTTTCAGTCCATTGTGTCTTGCCTCAGGAATTACTGTGTTCAAAAACCAAATCTGATCCTCGCTCGTAACTTTACCTTGCGACCGTAAGTCCGCAATCCATCCAGGGGTGCGATAGGTCTTTAATGTATGCAGTACAGTTTGAAATGCCCTGCGATATTCAAGACTGGTAATATTTCTTTTCCAAATAATTACCGTGTTGTTGAGGTTGGCATCATAATAAATTTGTGCCGATTCACTCTCAAAGAAAATCTGTTTGCTCGTATCAGGTGGCGTTGGTAATATTATTGTAAATGAAGTACCTCGATTAACCTCACTTTCTACTTCAATTGTTCCACCTAAGGTATCGACCTGAGTTTTCACAAGATAGAGACCTAGTCCTTTTCCATCCACATGGGTGTGAAATCTCCGGTACAGTTTAAAAAGATTTTCGCGTTGGCTCTCAATATTAAATCCTAACCCATTATCGCTTACTTGCAACACAATATTACCATCAGGCAACGTACTGGTTTTAAGTAAAACGTGAAGATTGCGCTCCGGATTGCGATACTTAATTGCATTGCTCACTAAATTGTACAAGATGCTTTGTATCATTGCGCGAAGTGAGAAAACAACACGCGCATCTTCAAAATCAACTTCAATAGTATATTCAGGTCGAATCTGATCCTGCAACATGGAGAATGTTTTTTGCCATTCTTCTTTAAAAGAAATTTTCTCACGCACATGATACAAGTCGTTCCGAATATCTATAATTAAACTGAGGTCACGTAGCACTTCATCCAACTCGTGGCCAGACCTACGGATCATTAAAGCAATTTCATCACGCTCAGGCTGAGTAATGGGTTTGTTCATTAAATCCGTAAGCCCTAGCAACCGTGCTACAGGGCCACGCAGATTGTGCGATACGGTGTACGAGAATTGACGCAATTCATTGTTATGACGCACCAACTCCTGATTGGTTTTAATGAGAGCAGCACTTTTATCTTTCACCGTCTCTTCTAATCGTTGATTGGAAAGTAAAAGCTTTACCTGTTGCTCGCTGATCATCCTGTTGGCTTCTGCTATTAATTCGCGACTGGCTTTAATTTCCTCTTGTTGATCCATCATCTCTCTAGTGTGAATCTCCATGGCACGATTGAGAGTGGTCAGTTCAGAATTCTTACTGACCAACTGACTATTTACCAAACTTAATTGACTAAGCGAATCATTCAATAAACGTTCGGCACGCTCTGTTATAATCTTAAGAGTAAGCGCTCCAAATACCAAAACAAAATATGAAATCAATACTATGTAATTAATATAATAGTATGACTTAGCCTCAAAGCCACTCTGAAAAAAACCCAAACCAAGAAGATTATGAATAGGATCAAAAAGCATCAAACATAAAAAAGTGGATACTAAACACACACCTATTTTAAACCGCTCCTTCATTGTAAAAGCAACAGAAGGTAATATGGTAGTTACCAGCATAAGGAACCGGCTATCGAAATAAGTAATATAGCTTTGATAGCGAAGAGAGTCCTTTCCATAGAGCGTGATCAATAAGGTGAGGTAAACCGGAGCAAGACAAAAAAGTAATCGTCCGAAATTATAGAAGCTTCGATTTATCCAAATGATTGAAAAAAATAAAACTCCCACCGAAATAATGGGCAACGAAGTTTTTATCCAGCCGAAATAGAAATATAAAATAGAAAAAAGAATAAGTATAAGGACGGAAAATATACTCGATAAAATGTTGGTGATATAAACACACTGGCGAATGTCATTCGGCACGGTGGTAGAGGGAATCAACGTAAACAACTGGTGCACCTATTTCAATTTCAAGTGGAAAGATAAACCAAATTTTGGATCACTTATTTCAGTGAATCATCCCTAATCGACTGGCATGGAAGTTTTTTTTGCCCCCAATCGCTTTGGGTCAGTTTTACAATTTTCAGTCTAACACCCCCATATTCTAATTATTTCAAGAGTTTACAATCCATTCAAATGGCTAAATATCAAGGATTTGTTTGATTTTTAAGAATTACTCTATTAATTCTATATAGTTAATGTACCTTGCAATACTTTTGCCTTCCATTTGGGAAGTAAACAGGCAACAATTGAAATAATGCTATGAAAAGTTTTAGAACCGAGCTTGAAGATCCAATTGTCGAAAAGGATATCCTTGACCTTGAAAAAAAGATCCGGCTCTTTCGTGAAGGAAAAATTGATAGCGAAAAATTCAGAAGTCTTCGATTGGCGCGGGGTGTTTATGGACAGCGGCAGCAAGGGGTTCAAATGGTGCGTATAAAAATTCCTTACGGGAAATTAACTACGCGTCAACTTCTAAAGATCTCAGACATTTCAGATGAATATGCAACGGGCAATCTTCACCTTACCACCCGGCAGGACATTCAAATTCATTACGTAAGCCTTGAACGAACTCCCGAGTTGTGGGCTAAGTTGGAAGAAGATGATATTACGTTGCGCGAAGCCTGTGGCAATACGGTTAGAAATGTTACTGCTTCATCTATAGCTGGCATCGATCCTAATGAACTTTTTGATGTGAGTCCCTATGCAGAGGCAGTGTTCCGTTATTTTCTTCGCAATCCTGTTTGCCAGGAGATGGGAAGAAAAATAAAGATGGCATTCTCGTCAAGCGAAAAGGACGATGCGTTCACATTCATTCATGATGTAGGTCTCATTCCAAAAAATAAAAAAGAAGGCAACGAAACAATTCGCGGTTTTAAAGTAGTAGTGGGTGGTGGCTTAGGGTCGCAACCCTTTCTTGCAAAAACTGCGCATGAATTTCTTCATGAAGATCAACTGATTCCTTTTATTGAATCGGTACTTCGGGTTTTTGATCGCTATGGCGAACGTGCCCAGCGCAACAAAGCACGTCTTAAATTTCTGATCGACAAAATTGGGTTTGAAGAATTTCTTAATCTCGCTCAAGAGGAGCACAAAGCGTTAAAAAATAAAACAGTTAAAATCAATACTGAGAGCAAAGATGAAGTACCGGTAGTTCAGATTGCCGAAGTTTTAAAACAAGCTTCTGATGCATCAAAATATAAAGCGTGGCTTGCTACCAATGTATTCGAGCAAAAACAAAAAGGAAGTTTCGGTGTATTCATCAAAGTTCTGTTAGGTGATGTAAAAACAGGAACTGCCCGGGCGCTTGCCGCGATTGCAAAGAACTATGCAGCCGATGACATTCGGGTTACAGTCAATCAAGGGCTGCTACTGAAGTTTATCCCAAAAGAAAATCTTGAAACTGTATTTGAAGAGTTGGATGCTATTGGCCTTGCCGAACCTGGGTTCGACAGCACAGCAGACATAACTGCATGCCCCGGAACAGACACATGTAATTTAGGTATCTCCAGCAGCACCGGAATTTCTATTGAGTTAGAAAGAATCATTAAAGAAGAATATCCGGATTTGATTTATAACGGAGATATAAAAATAAAAATCAGTGGCTGTATGAATTCATGCGGTCAGCATGGAATTGCTAACATCGGTTTTCACGGAAGCAGCATGCGAGCTGGAGTGAATACAGTGCCGGCTATGCTTGTGTTGTTGGGGGGTGGCATTACCGGAAATGGAACCGGAAGAATTTCAGATAAGTTATTTAAAGTTCCGAGCAAGCGTGGACCTGATGTGCTGCGTACACTACTCAACGACTATGCACAGAATGCACACGAAGGTGAATTATTCAATGAGTACTACGATAGAAAAACCGAAGAGTACTTTCACGCGATGCTTAAGCCGCTCGCCAATTCAAAAAATTTAATTGCTGATGACTTTGTGGATTGGGGTCACGAAGTAAAATTCGATACGGCCATTGGAGTAGGCGAATGTGCAGGTGTGATTGTTGATTTGGTTGCCACACTTTTATATGAAGCTGAAGAGAAATTGAATTGGGCAAAAGATGCGGTGGCTACGGGCCATTTTGCCGATGGGATTTATCATTCGTACAACACGATGATCAGCACTGCAAAAGCTTTGCTATTAGATAAAGAGGTTCAATGCAACACGCAAATTGGAATTATCAACGATTTTGAAACTCATTTTGCTGAAACCGGATTGTTTACATCTGTGCCGAGCTTTAAAGAGTATGTACTTCGCATTAATAAGTATGAACCCTCCGAGCAATTTGCACAAGACTATCTATTGGATGCTGACAACTTTTACACAAACGCAAAAACGTATCGTGAACAACATCTAATGAAATTGGAGTTGAACGAAAAAATATGAGTACAGAAATTTCAGCTGCTAAACTTACCATTCTGGGAGCCGGCCCCGGCAATCCAGATTTGATTACAATAAAGGGTAAACAAGCGTTGGAGCAAGCAGATGTAGTGCTGTACGATGCATTAGTCAATATCGAAATGCTGAATTGGGCTAAGGCCTCGGCTGAGAAAATTTTTGTTGGAAAGCGAAAAGATCACCACGAATTCAGTCAAACAGAAATTAACGAAATGATTGTTTCATTTGCGCAAAAAGGGAAACACGTAATGCGACTTAAAGGGGGTGATCCTTTTGTATTTGGACGTGGATTTGAAGAATTGGAGTATGCAAAGGTGCATGGAATACCTACAGAATACATTCCGGGAATTACCAGTGCTATTGGAGTTCCAGGCTTAAGTGGAATTCCCGTTACCCATCGCGGAACAAGTGAAAGCTTTTGGGTGCTAACAGCCACGCGCAGTGATGGCAGTCTTACTGAAGACATTCAACTAGCAGTTAAAACCAATGCCACCGTTGTGCTGCTTATGGGCATGCATAAACTTGCAGAAATCATTTCGCTCTATCAGCAAAACAAAAAAGCGGATACACCCATTTCAATTATTCAAAATGGATCCACTCAACATGAAAAAATAGGCATCGGCACTATCGCAACGATTGAAGAAGTCGTTCGCATTCAAAATTTAAAGGCACCCGCAATTATTATTATTGGTGATGTGGTGAGTTTACGAAGCACGATTGAGGTTTCCGTTAACCACGAAGCGCGATGAATTACAATACCTATTTTGACTCTCATATTCAATCGCTAAAAGATAGCGGTCACTACCGGTATTTTCTTGAAGTCAACAAAAGTGCCCAGCACTTTCCTAAATTTTACTTTGAAGATCAGGATGGTCTTAAGCGATCAGCTATAAATTGGTGTTCGAATGATTACCTGGCACAAAGCGTACATGAAGAAGTAATCAGTAAGCTTTCTTTTGCAGCGAATCGTTCAGGTGTGGGGAGTGGCGGCACACGCAACATTAGCGGAACTACTACCTATCATAAAGAACTGGAGGACACGCTTGCCAAACTTCACAAGAAGGAAGGCGCATTACTTTTTAGTGGAGCGTATTTGGCAAATGTGACAACGTTGGCCACGCTTGGTAAATTAATTCCCAACCTGATTTTCATTTCGGACGAACGGAATCATGCTTCCATGGTGGAGGGAATGAAAGCTTCAAAAAATCAAAAAATAATTTTCAGGCATAATGATTTAACTCATCTGGAGGAAATACTGAAAGTGCTGCCAACCGATCACCCTAAGCTCATTGTATTTGAATCCGTATATTCTATTACCGGAACCATTGCACCTGTTCGGGAAATTGCTGCGCTCGCAAAACAATACAACTGCCTAACGTATATTGATGAAGTGCATGCAGTAGGCCTATATGGTGAAGATGGCGGTGGTATTACTTCCTTATATCATGTACAATCCGAAATAGATATTATCAATGGTACGTTGGCAAAAGGTTTTGGTGTTATCGGTGGCTACATTGCTGCTAATCAAAACATCATTGATGCCATTCGCAGCTTTGGGAGTGGATTTATCTTCACCACTTCATTGCCTCCGGCAATGTGTGCGGCAGCGATAAAAAGTATTCAATTAGTTCAAGGTAATCCTGAACTAAGAAATCACTATCAGCAAAATGTAAAATTACTGCGACAGATTCTCAGCCTACATGAAGTTCCTTTTCTGAATAATGACTCTCATATTACTAATATTCCAATTGGCGATCCCTTATTATGCAGAAAAATTTCGAGTCACTTACTGTTTGATTCAGGTGTTTATATTCAACCTGTATTTTATCCCACAGTTCCATTAGGCGAAGAATGCTTGCGCATTACACTTACTGCTCGGCATACCCAGACACAAATGGAAGCATTGGCAAAAAGTTTGCGAAAGGCACTGGATGTGTTTATGCCTTCTGCTATCACACATAATGCGGTGGTGTATGGCTGAGCACTTCAAAATCGCGTGTCGCGGTTCGTGGCTATCCCTGGCACAAGTTGAAATCTTCAAACAGAAAATTTTTTCTATTGATCCCAGCATCACGTTTGAAACGGTAATCCTAGAAACTGCTGGAGATAAAAATCAAACCACACCGCTTCACTTAGTAGATGGAAAAGATTTCTTTACAAAAGAAATTCAAGACGCGATAACTAATGGCATTGCCGATTTTGCTTTACATTCCATGAAAGATGTAAGCAGCGAAGAATATTTTAAAGGCACCGCTTACGCTGTGATTGATCGCGACTGCTTGAACGATACTGTAATCTTCAACAATAACATTTTAGAAAAAATAAAAAGGGGTCAAGAAATTATCATTGGCACTTCATCACCCCGAAGAAATTATGCTGCTCTTAATTTCCTAACAAAAGCATTGCCTTCATTAGGCGCACCGCCAAATCTCAAATCAGTACCTATTCGAGGCAATGTTGATACTCGTTTAAAAAAACTTGATCGTGGCGAGTATGATGGTATTGTGTTGGCGGTTGCCGGAATCAATCGGCTCTTGGCTTATGAACCCTCGACTGATACTATTCAAAAGTTGCTACATAATAAATTAAAGATGGTGTTGCCACTTTTCGAATGTCCGCCAGCGGCTGGCCAAGGGGCTATTGTTGCAGAAGCTGCATCGGAAAATATAAGAGCGGTTCAGATTTTGAAAAAAATAGAAAACAAACAACTAACTCTAGCGATAAAATCAGAACGAAAGAGTGCGTACAAATATGGTTATGGTTGTTCACAACAGTTTGGAACGTTTCATTTGGATTTGACTTCTACTTGCTTTACTTATAGCTCAGGCTTAGACAATCAACAGAAACCAATCTTGGATTTTGATTTTTCTGTTTCTCTACAATCAAAGGACAAAGTACTTTTCACGGGCACGGATTATATGGGTAAGTTTTTTGAATACTCCTATAAACAAGAAGATGTTGAGTTGAGTGATTTTATTTTTGTAGCTAATCACAAAGCCGTTCATTCACAATCTCTTATTGGCTCTCTTCAATCAAGAAAAGTATGGGCAGCCGGAAGCAGAACCTGGAAAGAGTTAGCGAAAAAAGGAATTTGGGTGGAAGGCTGTGCCGATGGACTTGGGCTTGATTTCGCTCAAGAGATTTTGTTTTCAAATTACATTAATGCAAAAAAAACAGAAATAACAATTCTTACCAGTCAATCAGGTGGTGAACGCTGGGCCGATGAAGGCTGGAAGACAACCTACACATATCAGGCAACCGCCAATATCACCCATGAAATTATCCATCGGGTAAGCAAGGCCGATATTATTTTATGGACAAGCTATGAACAGTATCTTGCATTGAAAGAATATGTGAAGCAAGAAGTTGTACATTGTTCACTTTACGGAAAAACATCTCAGCTTTTGAAAGAGCATAATCTCACTCCCATTGTATTTCCCGGTATCAAAGCATTTCAAGTATGGAGAGAGAAGAATTTCTAATTTCGAACAGACGATCGCGAAGCAGCGTACACATGCGCGAATTAGTAGCGCCTGTTGTGCTCTCACATCGGCAATTCATTCAACCATTGTTTATTGATGAAACGCTTGATCAGCAAACACCCATTACTTCCCTAAACGAAATCAATTCTGATACTATCGGATCTGCGTTAATTCAAATTGAAAATGATTTAAAAAATGGCATTACTAAATTCCTAATCTTCCCTGTTCCAAAACGAAAATCGTTAACCAACTTCAACTATGAGTTTGCTACAACGGTCATTCGAACGATAAAAGGAAAATTTGGCACTCAGGTCTGGCTGGCTGCCGATGTATGTCTTTGTTCTTATACCTCACACGGTCATTGCGGAATTCTTAATAACGAAGGAACCAAGGTATTAAACAAAGAAAGTGTTGCCGAACTTGCTCACTATGCCTTGAAACTCGCGCAAGGAGGCGCAGATTGCATAGCGCCTAGCGATATGATGGATGGAAGAATAGCTGCCATTCGCAATGCATTGGATCAGCATCAATTGGATGCGGTGAGTATCATGAGTTATTCATCCAAATTTAGTTCCCAATTTTATGGTCCGTTTCGCGATGCATGTCGTTCCGCACCTCAAGGGACAAAACTAACCGATCGGAAAACATATCAACTTTCGCCCAGCAATGGAAATGATGCGCTTCAATGTGCTTTGCGCGATACGAAAGAAGGAGCTGACATAGTAATGGTGAAGCCTGCTGCACATTATCTCGACATCATCAGCAAATTAAAGTCAGCAATCAATCAACCGATTGCTGGGTTTCATGTGAGTGGAGAGTACCAAAGTATCGAACTGTTGGCCAAGGCTAATCTGGTTGATCGCGCTAAAGCACAAACTGAAGTGTGGACTGCGCTGAAAAGAGCCGGAGCAGATGTTATCATTTCGTATGCAGCACGGCATGCTAAAAAGTGGATTGAAGAATTGGAATATTAAATTCAAGTGATGGAAACTAATGCAGACCAACAATCAAATTTACTTTTCCCGGTTTTTCTAAAACTGAATCAACTTAGGCTCACCATCATTGGTGGTGGTTATGTGGGTGTAGAAAAATTAACTGCGGTTCTCTCCAATTCGCCTCAGACTAAGATCAAGTTGGTTTCAAAAACAATTGATCCTGAAATTAAAAAACTTGCCAATAATCACGCTATTACTCTTATAATAAAAGAGTATGAAGCTGCTGATCTTGAAAACACCGACCTTGTAATTGCTGCAATCAATGATCGCGCTGTAAGCAAACAAATTTTTGAAGATGCTCATGCGCGAGGAATACTCATTAACGTAGCGGACACGCCTGACCTCTGTGATTTTTATTTAGGCTCGATTGTAAAAAAAGGAAATCTTAAACTTGCTATCTCTACCAACGGTAAATCCCCTACCCTCGCCAAACGTTTAAAAGAAATGTTTGCAGAACTTCTTCCGGAAGAACTTGATGAACTATCAGTCAATCTTAACAGCATTAGGAATAAACTGACTGGAGACTTTAAAAGTAAAATCACCAGGCTTAATGAAATCACAAGGGTATTGACGGAGAAGAAATCTGAATAGTCTTTCGGAGTCTTTCAAAAGTCTTTCTGGAAGTTAGCGCGCGTTTGCAACGCGTGCAACTACCCTTTTTCAAGTATCGAAGTTAGCGCGTTTACAACGTATGCAATTACTCTTTTTCAAATAACACGTCTTTCCCTATCTTAGCTCAATGTCTGAAAAATATAAGTTCAACGACCCAGAAGGCACTTACTTCATCACCGCATCAACCGTAGGGTGGATTGATATTTTTACAAGACCTGAACTAAAGCATGTGATTATAGATTCCCTGAAGCATTGTCAAAAGGAAAAAGGACTTATTATCAATGCTTGGTGTTTAATGCCAAGTCATTTGCACATGATTGTCCGTACATCCAAAGTTCCTTTGCATGATATTATGCGTGACTTCAAAAAATTTACGACCAAAGAGATTGTTAATGTTATCGGTCGAATTCATGAAAGCAGGAAGGCCTGGATGTTGGAAATGTTTTCTGATGTAGCGGATGGTTTGAAAAGAGTAAAAAACTATAAAATATGGCAGGACGGCAATCATCCGGAACTGTTGTTTTCAAATGACTTTTTACGGCAAAAGTTAGATTACGTTCACATGAATCCGGTTGTGGCAGAATTCGTGGATGAGCCAGAATATTATTGGTATAGTAGTGCAAGGGATTATTATACTAAACAGAGGGGTCTATTGGAGATTGAACTATTGACGTAAAGTGTGGCACGCGTTGCAAACGCGCGCTAACTTAGCGGATGGTTTGAAAAGAGTAAAAAACTATAAAATATGGCAGGACGGCAATCATCAGGAACTGTTGTTTTCAAATGACTTTTACGGCAAAAGTTAAATTACGTTCACATGAATCCGGTTGTGGCAGAATTCGTGGATGAGCCAGAATATTATTGGTATAGTAGCGCAAGAGATTATTATACTAAACAGAGGGGTCTATTGGAGATTGAACTATTGGTGTAAAGTGCGGCACGCGTTGTAAACGCGCTAAACTCAGAGGAAGGAATTTCCATAGACTTTCGGAGTCTATCAAAAGTCTTTCTGGAAGTTAGCGCGCGTTTGCAACGCGTGCAACTACCCTTTTTCAAATAACACGTGTGCGAATAAGAAATGCTTGCGATATAAGCATCAGACACCAAAGTATAAGCGCCATGCCGTGCACATGCATGCGATAATTCTCTTGATCTAAAAGCTTAGTGAAATAGGTTAGCCAAAAACCTGCTAATACAAATAGAAAGAACACTGCAAATAAGAGATCACTCTTTTGATACAGTGTACGCTCTAATTTCATCTGGCGATTTAGGTTTGAGTTAAGTTAAATATTGATTATACCCTATTCTTCTTCAATAAGCTGTTCCTGCACTTCAAACGCACCCGTATTCAAATCGTAGAAATGATTAAAGGCAAATGCCTCATCTGTTTCGGGTTTAGAGATTGCTCCAAAGAACTCAAGTTTGTTTTCGTTACTCTGTGTAAATGAATACCAACTAAAAATAGCTTCACTCACTAATTCCTGACTGGAGTAAGAGATAAAAGTTTGCTTCGTGAAAGTAGTGTCCAAAAGAATTTGATCTCCTTTCTTTATGATCAGCCGTTGTTCTAAATCCCGATAGTTAGTTGTGTACATCACACTATCTATTTCGTACTCCTGACTAAGGTAAGTATCGGTGGGTGTTTGAGTAATTGAGATTGTTAAATTCAGATCCGTAAGCACCGTATCCATTTGGATGGACTTTTTTGTTTCGGGGATAAAATTCACTAGTGAATTATTTTCTTCTGCGAGTACTTCCGTTGATTCATTTGTTTTTTGGTTGCAAGCGATTACGGAAAATCCCAGTAAAAGAATGGTTATGTATTTATTCATGGCGATAGTTTTTTGTTGCCAGTATTTAGGCTAATTCATTAATATCAATCTTAAATAGTTGCGCTGCGTTTTTCCAATAAATCAGTTCCTTTTTATCATCAGCAAGGTCTAGTTGCTCCATAAATTTTAAATACGACTTCATATTTGATATTGGCCAGTCGGTACCATACAATAAATACTTTGGATCGCCCGCATACGTAATCATTTCTTCAATTTCAGTCTTCATATATCGCTCAAACTTATCAGAGAAATCGCCTAGCACTAACCCTGAAATATCAGCATATACATTTTTATTTTTGTATACAACTTCCATGCAGTCTCTAATCCACGGATTTCCCACATGGCAGATTACGATTTTTAAGTCGGGATAGTCAACGGCTAAATCATCAATATGAAGTGGATGCGAATACTTTACTTTACCGGATGGCGCATACGTATCACCCGAGTGAAACATAACCGGCACATCATACTCGACCGCCATTTCATAAACAAGCTTTAGGCGGGTGTCATTGGGATAAAAGGGTTCGTAGCCCGGATATAATTTAATTCCCTTAATAAAGCCATTCTCAAGATACTCACTAATTTCTCGTATGTCGCGATGATCATAATGTAAATAGCTAATACCGGAAACTACACCCAGATTTTTTCTTCCTTTAATAGCCTCCACTACGCGACTTGTGCTAGGTCTGTGTTCGTTCACCTTATACGATGTTAGCACAAGCCCATAATCAACTTTGTTCTCTAACATAGTATCGGTAAGCAGATTAAGGCAATCGTCAATCGATTTAACCCGCTCTTCATGGTAATTGTTAATGTGTGTGTGAACGTCTATAATCATGTTTTCAATTTTGTAGTTAGCAATTAAACTCTGACCAGATTAAAAAATAATTTCTATGAGAATTAAAAATACAAAATTGTGTACAAGTCAGATAGGAAGATTTTACTGAAAGGAAAGCACTCGGATTATCATATGAGAATATTATTCTGTTTTGATAAATCTGCGTATAGCCTCAGTCATCAAATCGGGTTCCGTAAACATTGGCAAATGCCCAGATTTCTCCAGTATCAATAATTCCTTATTTTGGATAGTAGTGTCAACCTGACTAAATAATTTTTCCGAATCATAATACGGAACGTTTGTATCTAAACGTCCGGTCATAAGGAGTATAGGACAGGAAATTTTCAAATCATTTTTTAAAGATAGGCTGTCGAATTCAGCTTGAAAGTAGGTTGCATTCCTCGCTTCGCTTCGAGCTGACCGAAACGGATTTCCAGGTGCAAACAAAGCATAGTTTAGCAAATTCTTTATAGTCACCAGGTTTACTGGATACTTGCTTGCCTTTCCAATTTTTTTAAAACGCTTATTTACCTTTTTAACTGTTTCAATGCTATCGTTGCGACAATTATCCATATTAGGCTGGCACGCGAACCCTGTTACAAGATATTCATAGCTATTAATATAGCCTTCATCAACCCATTGCTCCAGAAATTCGATGGTAATTTTTTTCTGATATTGAGACTGCAATTTTCTATCAAAGGCTCCTGAAATCATAATCACTCCATTCACATTTCTATCAAACTCTCTACTACCTAAATACTTCATCGCAATACTTCCTCCATAGCTATATCCCACCAAATAGATTTTTGCATTCTTGTCCTCGCTTCTAATACCCAAAACAATTTTATTTAAATCAACTGCATGTTGTTGTAAATTATACGTGCTGATTGCAGGAGAACCTTTCGAATTGCCAGAGCCTCGCTGATCATAGTAAACAACCTTATACTCTTTTTCAAGTTTTTTAAAAAAGGGAAACACATAATGATACATAATACCATCACCGGCTGGTCCTCCTGCAATAATGATCAAATAATTATTTGAATCAATTTTTCCTTTTTTCATTACAGGTAAGAGAGCCCCATCTGATTCCACATAATTGACTCGACTGGAACAACTTAGTACAAGCAAACAGATTACTGCTTTATAGAAATAGGTATACAGAATGTGAGATATATAATGTTGCATTAAATTTTCTTGGTGAATTCATTAGAAATTTATTTTTACAGTTTTTTCAACATGGCTAGCAAATGAATCTTCTAATAAGAATTAAAAATACAAAATTATAAGTCAGTCAGCATAGAGTTTTAGCGTTTGATAAACTCACTCCATCTTGCAATTCCAGTTGAGGCAGAAAGTATGGCGTTATCCTGATGAATCGCCTTGGGAGTATAGTCAGAATAGAAGACGAGTCCAACGGGAGATTTTTCTTGCAGTGTCCTTGTCATTTTACTAAGACCATTCTTGATATTTTCTGTTTCATTTTCGCCTGCGCTCATGTATATAAATGTATTTAATGTGTCTGTCGAATTTAAAAAATTGACTACTTTAGAAACAAGTATATTATCTTGTCTCCAAAATGGAGTACTAAAACAAAATCTCGCATTAAACAAGTCTGGTTTATAAACTAGCGAATACATCACAAACAGACCTCCTCTTGAATTTCCACTTATCAGTCTTATCTGTGAAGCATGATACTTGCCCTCCATGAATGGAAATAATTCGGATTCCATAAAGGTTATAAATTTATCCGCTTCACCTAATTTACTATTCTCGTCATCGTTATCCCTTCTCATGTAAGGAGGCGTTAAATTCCGTTCTCTGTTTTCACCAGTCATGTTAGGAATACCTACAATTATTGTTTTAGGCGAGTACCCCGCAGTGGTAAGCACGTCAAATGTTGAGGCAATATGCATGTCCTGTGAGCCCCCATCTAAAACATACATTACCGGGTAGGTCAATGTGGAGTCGTAACTTCTAGGGAGATGAATGATAATCTCTCTTTCTTCCCCTAAAATGTTTGAAAATAGTTTTGTCTGTATAACACTTTTAGGGTAATCAGATTCATCCCCTGTTAGATAGGCAAAGGTAAAAATTGATAAGAAGGCAGTAATTGCGATCACTAGTGCAAACGTGAGTATTCTCTTCATAACTTTTTCCTACAAAAATGATATATAGAAAACAGGCTTGCTCCGACATTTCAGCGTCATTCTTATGCCATTTCTATGAAAAAGGCTTGAATCTTAGAAAAGAACAGGGATAAAGGAATAAATGTCAAGTTTTCCTTTTTGGAGTTGCATGGCTGTTCGTATGGTGAATACGAGGTTTAACACAAGCAACAAAATGTAGACAAGAAGAACGGTCGGAGGGAAACGACCAATTACGTAGGATTGAATAATACTGTACTGAATGACAGGTGTTAAGAATACAATCAGTAGCGTACCTAACGTCCATAGTAGCTGAAAGCTGATGATTTTTTTGCCTGCTTCATTTACCGCGGCAATCGTTCTGCTTTTTCGCCAAAACAGTATTGTGAAGTATAGGTTGCTGAATGGAATTGCTAAGCCAGCTAAGGAAGAGAAGTTAATGAGCTTAAGTTTTGTAATGGCGATCTGGTTCTGCTCCATCGGGCTTTCTTGCCTCGTACTCAATTCCTCCACGGGCACCCCCAATGTTTCGGCAAGTGTTTTTATTGTATAGGGTCTTGGTGTAGCAGTCCCTCTCCCGATGCGCTGAATTGTTCTAAGTGAAATGTTAGATTTTTCTGCGAGGCTTTCCTGGGAAATACCTTTGCTCTTCCTTAATCTACTTAATTTTTCACCCAGTAACATTTCTTTATCTCTAACCGTACAAAGTTATGAGTTTCCTCTACTCTTATTTTTTTACTTGTCGCCAGGTTTTACAAGCTGATGAGTATAAATTTTCTCAACTAGAATTAAAAATACAAAATTTTGAATCAGTAAGGTTGGAGGACCTGACTGCAATGGGATTATTTCCGCTACTTAATAATAGCTACATGCAAGCGACTAAGTAACTCTTCAGTTTTTTTATTATAGTCTTCACTTGTAAGCTTCTCTTTGTCGGGCCAAACTTCTGCAACAATATCTACTAGGCTCGGTGAGTATTCATAAATCTCACCTCTACTTACATTATGCCAAATCGGAAGTACGATATTCTTTTGAAATAATACTTCCCGTGTAAATATTGAATTAAATTCAACTTTTGTCCATCCTGGGTTTGATAAAAAATTTGGTGTCAAAATTAGAATACATTTCTTAGCCTCCTTGATGCCTTTCTCAATTGATTCTCTAAGCCTGTCACCAATTTTTAATGAATACTCGTCATACCACACAAAACAAGTTTTAGAATGTAAATTTTGCGCTAGGGGGCGAGCAATTAAATCTTTGTCTCGAGAGTCGTGTGATATAAATGCCATTGGCTTGTTTAATAGCTCAACTTTGTTAACATAGTCCATACTTCTAAATGTTACAAACAGTTTTTTAGAGTCAATTGATTTCTCGAGTGTCTTAAGTTGTTCTGAAGATAGCTGAGATTCAGAATAAATATAAATACGATTTGTATAAACTGATTTATGTATACCTATGGTTTTGTCGCCTGAATAGGTTCCTAGGATTTGTATCTTTTCTCCTACATCCTTATAAGTTTCAATACTTTCAATTAGCCTATCACATATTTCCATAGTAGCATGACTCTCAGGAATATAAAAACCTAAAAACCTACCCGAACTTTGATAATTATGAAGAATCTTAAGTTTGACATTTAAAGAAAATTCAAATTTTTCACATGTATTAACATCTATTGTTGTCCCCGAGATTGCAATTCCTTGATCTAAACTGAACTCTTTAAAGTCATTATTAAAATATTCAAGGAGTGTAGCCATCTATGAAATTACGGTAACGCCAATATAAGCATAGATTAAGATATCATCCTCAAATTTGCAACACCCACTCCTCCTACCATCCGTTAGCTTAATCTTTTTCTTATCTGTATTTTTGAAATCTTAACGGATTCTCATGAGCGCGACACTATCTAAAGAAAAAACTCCTCAAACGCTTGCTGGCCATCAGGCGCCTGCTCCCTATAAACCTAAAAACAAAGTACGCATTGTTACCGCTGCCAGTTTGTTTGATGGGCATGATGCGGCCATCAACATCATGCGCAGAATTATTCAGGCTACAGGAGTAGAAGTGATTCACCTCGGCCACGACCGTAGTGTGGAAGAAGTAGTGAACACTGCGATACAAGAAGATGCACAGTCTATCGCCATGACCAGCTACCAGGGTGGGCACAACGAATATTTTAAATACATGTATGACTTGCTACAGGAAAAAGGTGCGGGTCATATTAAAATTTTTGGCGGTGGTGGTGGTGTAATCCTGCCCGAAGAAATAAAAGAGTTGATGGACTATGGCATCACACGCATTTACTCACCCGATGATGGACGTGCCATGGGCTTGCAAGGGATGATTAATGATTTGGTAGAGCAGAGTGATTATCCAACAGGAGAAGTAGTCGACAGTCGACAGTTGACAGTCAATAATCACGTTCAAATAGCTCAACTTATTTCGGGTGCCGAGAATTATTTTGAAAAGCATAAAAGCGTTTTTGATGAGATCACGAAAAAAGCGGCCACTTCAAAAGTACCCGTGCTTGGAATAACTGGCACAGGCGGTGCAGGTAAATCATCGATGGTAGATGAATTTGTGCGCAGGTTTTTAATTGACTTTAAAGACAAGACCATCGGTCTTATTTCTGTTGATCCTTCCAAACGCAAAACTGGTGGTGCATTGTTAGGCGATCGCATCCGCATGAATGCAATTAACAATCCACGTGTGTATATGCGCTCACTCGCTACGCGTCAATCCAATCTTGCATTGTCGGCCTATGTAAAAGAAGCCATTCATGTTTTAAAAGCAGCGGGTTTTGATTTGATCATTTTAGAAACTTCAGGCATTGGCCAAAGTGATACCGAAATTTTAGATCACAGTGATCTTTCATTATACATCATGACTCCCGAGTATGGAGCAGCAACGCAATTGGAAAAAATTGACATGCTCGATTTTGCCGATGTAATAGCACTAAACAAATTTGATAAACGTGGCGCTTTGGATGCGTTGCGTGATGTGAAAAAACAATATCAGCGCAATCATCAGCTATGGGATAAGAAACCCGAGGACATGCCGGTGTTCGGCACGATTGCATCGCAGTTCAATGATCCGGGTACCAATCAACTTTATAAAAAAGTAATTGATAAAATGGCCGAGAAGACGGGAGCAGCATTACACTCTACCTTTGAGATTACGCGCGAGATGTCGGAAAAGATTTTTGTGATTCCACCCAACCGCACCCGTTACCTCAGCGAAATTTCTGAAAGCAATCGTCAGTATGACGAATGGGTACTAGAGCAAGCCGCTGTCGCAGAAAAATTATTTGCAATTACTAAAACGATTGAACATTTGAAGACCTCACCCCAACCCCTCTCCGGAGGAGAGGGGCAAAGGGCTGTCGGTTCTCCCTCTCCTCTGGAGAGGGAGTTAGAGGGTGAGGTAACTAAACTTAAACTCAACCTAGATCCTAAAAACTGGAAACTACTTGAAGGCTGGGCTGATAAAGTGAAGACGTATAAAGAACCTGTCTTTAAGTTTAAAGTGCGCGACAAAGAACTTGGTATTCAAACGCATTCCGAATCGCTCTCGCATTTACAAATTCCAAAAATCTCTTTACCAAAATATTCCAGTTGGGGCGATATTTTGAAATGGTCGTTGTTAGAAAACGTACCCGGTGAGTTTCCTTATGCAGCGGGTATCTATCCGTTTAAGCGCGAAGGCGAAGATCCTACCAGAATGTTTGCCGGTGAAGGCGGACCCGAGCGCACCAACCGAAGATTTCATTATGTGAGTTTCGGGTTAGAAGCTAAGCGCTTATCAACAGCCTTTGATTCTGTAACGTTGTATGGTAATGATCCTGATTATCGACCAGACATTTATGGGAAGATTGGAAACTCAGGTGTAAGTATTTGTTGCTTGGATGATGCCAAGAAATTATACAGCGGATTTAACCTTGCCGATCCTAAGACTTCTGTCTCCATGACGATCAACGGGCCAGCTCCTATGCTACTTGCCTACTTCATGAATGCAGCTATTGATCAGCAATGTGAACTATACATTAAAAAGAATGGACTCGAAGAAGAGGTCAGAAATAAAATCAAATTGATGTACCACTCCCTCTCCTCTGGAGAGGGCCGGGGTGAGGTGCCTTCCTACCAAGGCCCACTTCCTAAAGGAAATGATGGCTTGGGGTTGATGTTGTTGGGCGTAACGGGTGATCAGGTCTTATCCAAAGAAGTCTATGAGAAAATAAAAGATGAAACACTCACACAAGTGCGCGGCACCGTGCAGGCCGATATTCTAAAAGAAGACCAGGCACAGAACACATGTATCTTCTCAACAGAGTTTGCGTTGCGCCTAATGGGTGATGTGCAGCAATATTTTATAGATAAGGGTGTACGTAATTTTTATTCAGTTTCTATATCAGGTTATCACATAGCTGAGGCTGGAGCTAATCCGATTACACAACTTGCTTTTACACTATCGAATGGATTTACTTACGTAGAATACTATTTGAGTCGGGGTATGGATATCAACGAGTTTGCTCCTAACCTATCCTTCTTCTTTAGTAATGGCATTGACCCAGAGTATTCTGTAATTGGTCGTGTGGCCAGAAGGATTTGGGCCAAGGCAATGAAGAACAAATATGGTGCTAATTCGCGCAGCCAGATGCTTAAGTATCACATCCAAACTTCAGGTCGCTCGCTGCACGCACAGGAAATTGATTTTAATGACATTCGCACTACGTTACAAGCCTTGTATGCGATCTATGATAATTGTAATTCGTTGCACACCAATGCGTACGATGAAGCGATCACTACTCCTACCGAAGAAAGTGTACGCAGAGCCATGGCTATTCAATTGATCATTAATAAAGAGTTGGGTCTTGCCAAAAATGAAAATCCTTTGCAAGGATCATTTATCATTGAAGAGTTAACCGATTTAGTTGAAGCTGCTGTGTTAACCGAGTTTGATCGAATTACTGAACGTGGCGGTGTACTTGGCGCGATGGAAACGATGTATCAACGTGGAAAAATTCAGGAAGAGAGTTTGTATTATGAAACCTTGAAGCATACTGGTGAATTTCCGATCATCGGGGTGAATACATTCTTAAGCTCAAAGGGCTCACCCACTATTATTCCACAAGAGGTAATTCGGGCCACTACGGAAGAAAAGGAGTACCAGATTAGTATGTTGAAAAATCTGCACGCTTTTCAGGGGGATAAAGCCCATACACTCATCGAACAAGCCCAGCAGGCTGCAGTTCAAAACAAAAATATTTTTGAAGAGTTGATGGAAGCTGCCAAAGTTTGTTCACTCGGGCAAATCACTAAAGCATTGTTTGAAGTAGGCGGCCAATACCGCAGAAATATGTAACATAAAAAAGCCCCGCGAAACGCGGGGCTTTCAGTTTTTCAAAGTTCAGCCAGCTATTAATACTTCACTACTTTTGTAGCTCCAGCCTGGTTAGTTACTTCAAATGTTGGTGTACCTACCACATTCTTAAGATTATAAACCAATCCATAATTTCCAGCAACTGTTACATCTTGATTGTGTACCAGGTTATTGGCACCATCAAAAATACGCACATTGATCACTTCATTGGTATTTGCAACCGATAGTAAATACTTGCTATCGCCATCAATTTTCTTCAAATGGATGGCGTTTGTAGGACTCTCTTTGATGTAATCGATCTTCTGAACTTGCTTTCCAGATGCATCAGCTACTTCAATCGTGTACGCACCAGCGTCCATTCCTGAAAAATTCAATGGGCGAATAAATCCACCAACACCGTTAACGGTCTCAGTAAACACAAGTGTGTTTGCTTCATCATAAATATTCAAAGAAATCTTACCGGCTTGTGCACCTGCATAGATAACTTTAAATATAGCACCGTCCTTTTGGTTTAGCACAACCATTTTAGGACTTACAGGATCAGCCGCTACGGCTGCCATCGTTACGAACCCCATTACAAGGGCGAGTACAATTGATTTAGTTTTCATAGTTTTTTTGTTTTGTTTTCAATTCAAATGTACGGGCAACTATGAATGATAACTGAAAGTTGTAAGTAAACTTGATTTTTAAGATGAAAAATCGTTTGCGGATTTTTTGCCCTGAAAAGATTCACTCCTTAAGAAAATTTTTCATCGATTCTAAATCAAAAATCAAGATTAATTAAAAAAAATCTTACTCAATCGATTGCAAAAGCAGCAAAGTCTCTGTTCGAAATGATTAATATTAATGCAGTGATAAATAAAAAAGATCGCAGCCTTGCGACCACGATCCTTTTTGAAAGACTTTGAAAAGTCTTTTCTTAAAACCTAAAGAGCTTAACCTAATTCTTCAATGACTTCAATAATCCATTACTGTCAGAGATTTCAATCGTGAACTGATTGATGCTTTTAAGATTAAGTACTTCAGCAAAATCATTCTTCACCATTTTATCATGACTATGAATCAATTTATTGAATTGATCATACACATTTACAGTAATCAGGTCTGATGATTTTGACTTTACTGAAACTAAGTATTTGCCTTCGTCATTGAGCTTAACTACGTTAATATACTTTTCAATTTTACCAGCACCATACGTGACCTGTTGTTCTTGTATTCCCTGACTATCTTCAATGAGGATAGTGTATGAGCCAGCTCCCAATTCGCTGAAATTATACGGCCGCATAAATCCATTTATACTTTTGATTGACTCCGAAAAAACAATCTTACTGTACTCATCCATGATTGATACTTTCACCGAGCCTTTTTGTTCCCCTTTATAATAAAGTTTAAACACTGAACTACCATCAGAGTTTGTAACTGCCGAAGTCGAACTTGATTCATTTGGTTCGACAGTCCCATTAGCGAACGCCAGTGTACAGAAGAGTACACCCACAAAAAGTAAATTAAATTTTTTCATAATATTTTTGTTTTGTCCATAGGACGAACACTGAATGCTAATTGTTGCATCGATTGCGTTAAAGATTCTTAAATAAATTATGAAGACGTGAAAGTACACGAGGTCGTCTCAAACGGTATCCAAAAAAATATGGACACAAAAAATGAAAATAATTTTTAAATGAAACTTAATTCAGGTGAAACACGTCTTTAGCCTTTTCCACCTGATGCAAAAGCTCGATGTGGTATTTTAACCGGGCTACCAAAAATGATTCTTTGTGTTCGTCATCTAACTGTACGAATTTGACACGCTCTTCAAAACCGAGGTTTAATTCGTTGGCTGCATCATAAAGTGAAATACTTTTATCAGCTTGGTTAATCCGAATCATGTTAAAGTATTTTGTGAAGTGCTTTCTTAAAGAGGGTCCCATAGGTTCTGCTAAATCAACATGCCATAACTCAACCTCGCCACCCGGATATAACTTGTCCCGAAACGTTCTGAACATTTTACTCATGGAAAGCAGATCCACGCACTTAACAATAATATCTGATTCACCCGTTTCATAGCGCTTTATTACACTCTCCAGCTTCACAAGTGATCCAAATTTTTCGGTATTGGAAACATGATTATAGTAAATGCCAAAAGCCATGTCTTTAGCCTCCGCATCTTCCAACAGTTGCCGATAACGGGGCTCAAAAATATGAAGTGGAATCATTTCGCCCGGTAAGGGAAAAATGTTGAGCGGAAACATAGGGATCTTTATAATATTCATCACCTACTTAAACAGATTTAGATGCCGAAAGTTATGGCAAATTATCATTCAAAAAAATTAAGCATAACTTACTAAATAATGTGGCTTCACTCCGAAACGTTCGGTTAGCAACTTTTCGCCAGGTAAAAAGGCCAGATTGATTACAAATGAATAGCCTGCCACCACGCCTCCTAACTTCTTAATCATGCTACCTGCAGCAGTAGCTGTTCCACCCGTTGCCAGTAAATCGTCATGGATCAATACCCGACTTCCTTTTTCAATCGCATCAATATGCATTTCAATACTGGCAGTTCCATACTCCAATTCATACTCTTCATGAATTTTGTGATATGGTAACTTACCAGATTTACGAATAGGCACGAACGGAACCTGTAATGCCTCTGCCAACAACGACCCGAAAATAAAACCGCGTGCCTCCACCGCAGCTATTGCATCAATGTGATCTGATTTAAAATGTGCTGCCATTTTATTCACAACATACTGTCGGGCTTCTGGATTTGCGAGTAATGGAGTAATGTCCTTAAAAACTATTCCGGGTTTTGGAAAATCAACTACATCGCGTAAGTATGATTCAATGTGGATATCCTTAGCCATTACTTAATAATTTTTCCATTTAAAATAATTTGTGAAACCGGGTTGCTTCCAAAGCTATAAGGCAACGATGCAATGGAAGACATAGGGTGTGTTATAAATACATTTGCCACCTTCCCTTTCGTGATGGAGCCATGAGTTAGGGATAGTCCTAAGGTATAAGCCGTATTAATAGTAGTTGCATTGATTGCCTCTTCTGGAGTCATTCTCATTTTTATACAAGCAAGTGAAAGCATCAAGGGCATGTTTCCGCTAGGTGCACTACCCGGGTTATAATCAGAGGCAACGGCAAGAGGCAATCCAGCATCAATAATGTTTCGTGCTGGAGTAAACGGAAGATTTAAAAAGAATGCAGCACCAGGCAAAGCCACCGGCATAGTATCACTGTCTTTCAAAATTTCAATTTCTTCATCACCCATGTTTTCCAGATGATCAACACTAATTGCTCCCATCTTAACGCCCACTTGCACTCCTCCCGATCGATTCAGTTGATTGGCATGCAGCCGTGGAATAAGACCTACTTTTTTTCCAGCTGCAAAAATCTTTTCCGTTTCAGCAACAGTAAAGAATCCGGTCTCACAAAAAGCATCGATGTATTCTGCAAGCTTTCCTTTGGCCACGGCCGGAATCATTTCGTTAATAATCTCAGCTATGTATTGTTCCTTTGTTTTCTCACGAGGTACTGCATGCGCGCCCAAAAAAGTTGTTTTAACAGTAAGTGGTGTCTCTCGACCAATTCGTTGGGCTACCCGCAACATCTTTAATTCATCTGTAACAGTAAGCCCATAACCACTTTTAATTTCAACTGCTCCCGTACCGGAACGGATTATCTCCCATGCACGCGGAAGTGAATTTTGAAACAACTCTTCTTCCGTAAGTGCCTGAAGTTTTTTAGCAGAGTTTAAAATACCACCTCCACTAGCTGCAATTTGTTCATACGTAGCACCTTTCAACTTCATCACAAATTCCTCTTCGCGGGTAGCCGCAAAAACTAAATGTGTATGTGAATCAACAAAAGAAGGAAAAACAAATTGACCGGCTACATCCAACACAGTGTGTGCTTTGACATCCGAAGGTATATCCTTCATCAGTCCGTAAGAATGAATTAACCCATTGGAAATAATAAGATAAGCATCGGAGAAAATGGGCAGCTGACTCATTTCTTTGCCAGCCACTTTAGCAACGGGTTCATCCCGCACTTGAACTAATCCTTTGATGTTCGTGATTAGAATATCATGAACCATGAGCTTATTTTCCGAACGCCTCAACTTTATTATCGAGGTTGGAACTGAACACCGGGAATGAAATTTTCAAAAGAGCAAAAAAACCATGACCATCTAAAGAAGGGCGGTAGCCAACTTCGCCACCATACGACCAACTTAAGGTGCGATTAAATCTACCATCAATACCTGCCCTGAAACCAATTTTATTAATCTTAACAGCATCTATTAAATAATCTTCGCTATTATAAATCACTGGATCAAGTGTTAACGATGGAGCAACCATCACATCAAAAAACAATGTTAAAATCCCATCATCAAGTCCTTCATCGTACTTATCAAAACTAACGGCAATGTTGCGGATCAATGAAAAAGATCCTCCTACATAAATATTCGTGGAGTATAAATTACTGAACACATTTAAATCTTGTGTAACTCCATTTGCATCCACATAGGTTTCGGGCAACTGGGTTCCTTCCGCAGTTACCAAATCTATATTGGTTAATCCCTGCTTTTCCATGGTGCGATTTAAATCAACCGTACTGTTCCAAATAACAGTACCTAAGCGCGCGCCATAAACCTTTCGAAGTTTGCTGGGCACTTCGGCATATGGAGGAACTGTAGCAGCCCATCTGTTTTTAGTAAAACTTTTCCTGTGAAGAAATATTTTAGTCTTTGAGGGGACATCAAAATCCTTAATATGGTACGTGCCTCCAAACTCATAGTAATTAAAAATCTCAGGCGTATTTGAAACCGAACTGTTCTTTGACGCTAGTTCGCGATTGAAATCATAAAAGTTGCTGCTATAGGTTTTCCTGAAGTGTGCATTAATCTCAAACTGCTTCTTATGATAATAATGAGCTTCTAAACCAAAGCCCGCATTTACATTGGTGGCGAATACCTCACCATAAAACGGCAGAAACCCAATAAAAAACTTATTGATATCATACGGTTCATCATACAGCTCGTCAAAAATAACGGCCTCTTTTTCGTCCTGCGCGAAAGCCATCTGGCTAAGGAGAACAGAAAAAATAAAACCAATGCGGATCGCTTTCATAGTAATACCCCTAAAAATAGTAAAAAAGAAGTTGATACAAACGGCCGAAAGGTACCAAATGAAGTTCTTTTAAGATCGTGTGTGTAAGTATTTTATCAAAATGAGCGGAATGATAGCCTACTCTGCCAGCATAACTGATAACCGACCATTCTTAAAAGTTATGAAGGGCACCCGTGCATTACTATTAGATTCTTTCCATACATAGCCATTGCCAAGGGTGCCAGGAATAACAAAACCCTCGGGTATGGTTTGAATAAAATTGGATCCGTGTTGAGCCAAAATTTGGCCCATTGTCATGATAAACTCATAACCAACAGAAGCATAATCGGGTGGCAGGTTACCATGCTTGCTAATATATTTCTTTCTGAATGCTAGGTAAGTTGGGTTGGTGACGGGTTGAAAATTAGGCGCAGCTAACGTTACATGCGTACGTTCAAACTTTGCATAATCCACAGAAGTATCTTGTATCCATCCTTCTTGCCCCATTACAATAATTGAATCCCTACGAGTCTCCACGCTATTAATCACTTTTGAATAAATCAATTCATTGTCCGAGGCTACATAAATACTTCCGATACTATCTTTCTTCAACTTAAACTGCGTTGGATTTTTCCACTCATCATACTCCGTAGCTGACGCAAGGGTAGATAAAATTGTGGCAGAGTAATCCTTTTGAACTCGTTCCACATAAACAATATTTACTCCCAACTCACGCGCCTTGATAATAAAGTTGGAAGCCATTACAGAATCTTTAGTATTCTCACCATAAAACACCATACACGTCTTTCGAGGAACATTCTTCGCTACCCATTCTGCTGAGCGGGTACCCAATGTTTGCAAGCTGGGTTGATATAAAAATGAAAAAGGATTAGCACTTATTTCCGAACTTGTAGAAACTGGATTAATAACCAGGTTAATTTGATTCTTTAAAGAAAACTCCTGTATCGGAGTTGCCTCTTCATTAAACAAAGGCCCAACAATCACATCCGCAGTTTTTAATTCTTCATTCCCCAATAGTTTTCTGGTAGTCTGAAGATTCCTTTCATTGTCATATGCTAACAATTCAAGTTTAATACCTTGCTTTGAAAGTGAGTCAGCGGCCAACTTCATGCCGTCATACAGATCAAGTACAAATTGGTTTTTCTTTTTTATAGGTGATGGATCAAGTGTGTTTGCCAGAAAGGGCATGATTAAAGCAATTCGATACGACTCTTTCAAAATAGGTTTTGGAACTTCAACACTTATCAATTGCTCTCTCGATAAGGAGAATTTTTGAATTAATTTTTCCATTAACTCGGTCTCTTGAAGGTGATAAGGTTGTTTGCCTAATAAAAGAACCAAGGCTCGTGCAGCTTCTTTCTCTTGTGGATAATCCTCTAAAATCATCTTCAAGGTTTCGGGATCATTAATCTTAGCGAGATACACTCTCTTTAAATCAGTGAGACCACTTCGGAAGGATTCATCTTTTATTTGAGAGGCGATGAACATCCCTTGGAAATATTCACCCAGATCAAAATAAATTTTGGCTAGCCAGTAATTAACTTCATTCATTTGATCCCAGGTGGGATATAATTTTTTTATCTGCAACATCATATCCTTAGCAACCGAACTATAACCAAGTCGCTGGGCAGATAATGCATAGTAATAAGAAGAATATGTTGGAAATGGATTTAGATCAGCATACACAGTAAGCGGCTTAAAAGCACTCATCGCTTCACTATACTGACCCTGCTCAAAAAGATTTTTGGCGTGACGATAATCCTTTTTATAGTCTTGTGCATAGACTACACAAAAATTGAAGATCAAAAGCAATAAAACACAATAAGACTTATAACTTCTCACAATCATTTTTACTTGTTAGGATCACACTGGCCAATATAATCAATCAAAAATTAAGCCGCTATTCCCATTCGATGGTTGCCGGGGGTTTGGAGCTGATATCATAAACAACCCGGTTAACGCCTTTCACTTTATTGATAATATCGGAAGACACTTCACTTAAGAAATCGTGTGGTAAATGAGCCCAGTCAGCCGTCATTCCATCTACACTTACTACCGCGCGAAGCGCAGCTACCTTTTCATAGGTGCGCTCATCGCCCATTACTCCCACCGAATATACAGGCAACAACATGGCTCCAGCCTGCCAAACTTTTTCATACAATCCAAATTTTCGCAAGCCGGAGATAAAAATTGAATCAACTTCCTGAAGAATTCTCACGTTCTCGGGAGTGATTTCTCCAAGAATTCGAATTCCAAGACCCGGTCCCGGAAACGGATGACGACCAAGAATAAGTGGATCAATGCCAAGTGTTTTACCTACCAGACGAACTTCATCTTTAAATAACGTATTGAGTGGCTCTACCACTTTCATTTTCATTTTAGCTGGTAAGCCACCCACATTGTGGTGCGATTTAATAGTGGCTGATGGTCCCTTTACCGAAACCGATTCAATCACATCGGGATAAATGGTACCCTGACCTAACCATTTAACATCTTCAATGCGGTGTGCCTCCACATCAAAAATTTCTATGAATGTTCTTCCAATGGCTTTTCGTTTCGCTTCTGGTTCTGAAAGGTTTTTTAGGGCATTATAAAATTCATCCTTCGCATCAACTCCTTTAATGTTCAATCCCATCCCCTTGTAAGATTGAAGTACTTGATCAAATTCATCTTTGCGCAATAATCCATTATCGACAAAAATGCAATACAGATTTTTTCCAATGGCGTGATGAACTAACATGGCCGCCACAGTTGAATCCACTCCCCCTGATAAGGCCATTACAACTTTATCGTTACCAAGCTTTTGTTTTAAATCGGCAACAGTTGTTTCTACAAACTGATCAGGCGTCCAATCTTGTGCACAACCACAAATGGTTACTACGAAATTTCTAAGGAGATTTTTTCCTTCTGTTGTATGCGTTACTTCGGGATGAAATTGAATCCCAAAAAGCTTTTTCCCTTTTAAACGAAAGGCTGCAATTTTTACTGAAGGGGTACTGGCAATAACTTCAAACTCATCAGGTATAGATGAAATTGTATCGGCATGCGACATCCAAACCTGGGAGTCGATAGAGATTTCTTTCAGTAACTCGTTGTGATGATCAACCGTGGTTAGCTTTGCTCTCCCATACTCTCTGATTTGAGAGGGTAACACCAAGCCACCACTTTTGTGAGCGATCATTTGAGCACCGTAACAAACTCCTAATACTGGAATATCCTTGAAAAGAGACAAGTCAACATCGGGAGCTTTATCATCACGCACCGAACAAGGGCTACCCGAAAGAATTACTCCTTTATAGTTCGAAAGAATTTCAGGAATATGATTGTAGGGATGAATCTCGCAATACACATTTAGCTCGCGCACTCTGCGGGCGATCAACTGAGTATACTGAGAACCGAAATCGAGAATGAGAATTTGCTCTGCCATGCGCAAAAATAAGGATTATGATACTAAAGTAAGTAAGAATCGAAAGCTTGGTTGCGTTGAGTTGGCACCTGATTATAATCAGTATCCCCACTATTTATCCACCCCGTAGCAATACTGCTTCAGGTAATCTGCAGCATCATCCTGCCCAGCCATAAAAGCTTTATTCAGACAGCTACACCCCTCCTTTTCTTTCTTTAACTCAACCAGCGCAACACCTTTGTAAAATAAGGCAGTCATGTTTTCAGGATCGAGGCGCAACGCTACATCCAGATACTTAAGTGCCATCTCATAATTTTCTTCTTCCAACGAAAAAGTGCCACCATATAAATAGGCGGGAGCAAAAGTTGCGTCTAATTCAATTGATTTATTGATGGCCATGAGCGCACTATCCGTGCTATTCAAAGAATAGTATGCAAAAGCAAGATTCATTTCAACCTCTGGATCGTCCTGAAGTAATTTAACCAGCAACAAATCCTTTTTGGCTAATTCATACTCGCCTTTTTCCATGAGCAAGCCGGCACGCCACTTCATAATTTGAGGCTCGCCACGGCTTAGCTCAAGAGCCTTTTCAACATCTATTAATTGTTTATCTACTTCCCCTATCTCACGATATGAAAGTGCGCGGAGAATTCGTGCCTGATAACTTTCCTGATACTTAGGGATGAATCGATCCATATCAGCAATGGCTTTTTCAAAATCGCCAGAGCTATAATAGCCCACTGCGCGTTTATACAAAACACGATACGAGTTTTCGTCTTTCAACTTGGACGCATCAATCACTTTTGTATAAAGCTTGATAGCACCGGTAAAATCTTCATGACTCATAAGCGTGTCCGCTTCTGTTTCCCAGGCTGCCCATTTCGGATTTTGCGCAAATCCTGAAATGGAAATCAATCCGAAAAATAATATGAGTATGAATGCTCTATGCATTGGTTCCGCCAGCTCTGTTGCGATCGCGCTTGCGATCGTTTTCATTCAAATAAATTTTGCGAAGACGAATAGATTTAGGAGTTACTTCCACGTACTCATCTGCTTGAATATATTCTAACGCTTCTTCCAACGTATGCTTAAGCGGAGGCGCAATTTTCATTTTCTCATCCGAACCCGAAGCGCGCATGTTGGTAAGTTTTTTTGTCTTGGTAACGTTGATCACCAAGTCGCCACCACGGCTATGTTCACCAATCACCTGGCCTTCATAAACCGGTTCCCCGGGATTAATGAAAAACTTACCACGATCCTGCAAGTTGTGCAAGCTGTATGGAATCGCTTCACCTTGTTCCATCACAATCAACGAACCATTGATACGTCCTGGAATTTCTCCTTTATATGCTTGATATTCTTTAAAGCGGTGTGTTACTACTGCCTCACCTGCTGTTACGTTCAATAAATAATTTCGCAAGCCCATAATCCCGCGTGACGGAATCATGAATTTCAAAATCATACGATCCGCTTTCGGTTCCATGTTTACCATTTCACCTTTACGCATCGACACGGTTTCAATCGCTTTACCAGCATCTGTTTCTGGTAAGTCAATAGTAAGCTCTTCAATAGGCTCGCTCTTCACACCATCAATTTCACGGAAGATAACTTGTGGCTGACCAATCTGAAGTTCATATCCCTCTCTGCGCATGGTTTCAATCAACACCGATAAGTGAAGAACACCACGACCAAACACCATGAAGCTATCAGCTGAATTGGTTTGACCCAGACGCAACGCTAAATTCTTTTCAAGTTCTTTCTCAAGACGATCTTTAATGTGGCGTGAGGTCACAAACTTTCCTTCCTTCGCATAGAACGGTGAGTTATTGATCGTGAAAAGCATACTCATGGTAGGCTCATCAATAGCAATTGACTTCAATGCTTCAGGCTTTTCAATATCAGATACGGTATCTCCAATTTCAAAACCTTCCAATCCTACCAAAGCACAAATTTCTCCTGCCTTTACTTCTTCAACTTTTTTCTTATCGAAGCCTTCAAATACATAAACTTCTTTGATGCGTGTTTTAGAAATTTTTCCATCACGCTTTACAAGCGCTATTTGCTGACCTGCCTTTACACTACCGCGCTGCACGCGGCCAATCGCAATACGACCGATAAACGATGAATACTCCAAAGAAGTAATAAGCATCTGTGTTGTTCCTTCACTTACTGCAGGAGCAGGAATGTGTTCGATGATTCCTTCAATCAACGCTGTGATATCCGTGGTTGGTTTTTTCCAATCATCACTCATCCAACCTTGCTTGGCTGAACCATAAAACGTAGGGAAGTTAAGTTGATCTTCTGTTGCATCAAGTGCAAACATCAAATCAAATACTCCTTCATGTACTTCGTCAGGTGTACAGTTTTTCTTATCTACTTTATTTACAACCACAATTGGCTTCAATCCCAACTGCAAAGCTTTCTGCAACACAAAACGAGTTTGTGGCATAGGGCCTTCAAATGCATCTACTAATAGTAAACAACCATCGGCCATATTTAATACACGCTCCACTTCACCACCAAAGTCACTGTGGCCAGGAGTGTCAATTACATTGATCTTATAATCCTTATATCGTACGGAAACGTTTTTTGCCAAAATGGTAATACCCCGCTCGCGCTCAAGGTCATTGCTGTCCATAATCAATTCGCCAGGATTTTCGTGATCCTTAAAAAGATGGCCTGCATGTAATAATTTATCAACCAGGGTTGTTTTACCGTGGTCAACGTGGGCGATAATCGCGATGTTTCTGATCTTGTTTACTTCCATAAATGTGGCTTTCCGCTCGTATTTTCAAGTTTGAGGCCGCAAAGATAGGGTTAATTTATGGATTTAGTGGTGTGCTCTTTTGATTTCGTTGTTAAATCAATCATTCAAAATAACAAACCGTTGCAAGCTACTTTCGGGCTTCCGCTTTCTCAAAAAATGTGTGGAGTGCTTCCATAATTGCATCCGGATCGGTGAAGTAATGAACGGCTGCATGCTGCTGGTTGAATTCTGCTATCAATTGATAATACATGTCCTCTGTTACTTCATAATCTTTCATCAAAATCTCTTTTACATCGAGGTCGGTAATCACCTGTCGGAACGTTTGTGTGCGGTTGTTTTCTTCTACAACCCGAAATAGTTTCCGCTTTTCGCGCTCTAGTCTCCAGAAGTAGTCAAACGGAGAAACAACAGCCGATATAGGGGATAACTTTTTTGGAGCAACTTTGGCGCGATCTTCTATTTTGTTTGGATACAGCCTCTTGGCGGTGATGGTTATTTCACTTAGAAGCAATGTGTTTTCACGAAGCAAAATGAACAGGGCATCCTCTTCAAACAAAAGGGGCAGCACAAATGAATGATACCCTATTGCTGAAAATACAAGAGTATCCGTAACCTTTGCCGAAATCAAAAAACTGCCTGAAGAATTTGTAGCGGTTCCCCGACCTTCATTCTTTACTAAAATATGTACATCTCTCAGGTTTGTCAACGAAGCTGAATCGACAACAATGCCTCGATAAATTTTTTGGGCAACTACTGTGTTGGAAACAAGAAGGAATACAAGAAATGAAAACCTGATCAACGCTCGGTATTTAGTATCAGATGCAGGCAAAATGAAAAAAGTTGATGTAAATGAAATATTACCGACTAAACCGAAGAAAAGTCCCCATCGGTAAATCACGTCCGGTTTTCGATTTAAGAAAAAACTCTCCGCACTCAGGAGTTTTAATATCAAAATGAGTTTGCACCACATTCAATCCCACCAAATGCGATAACCCCACCGCATACATAGAAAGGATGAAAAACGAATTAGTAGGTTCTAACAGCTGACTCGCCAATGAAATTAGTTCATTGAGTTTTTCTTGTAGCGTCCACTTTTCACCTTCGGGCCCCCGGCCATAGGGTGGTGGATCCATGATTATACCGTTGTATTTATTCCCTCGCTTCACTTCGCGCTTCACAAACTTGAGCGCATCTTCATATACCCAGCGAATATCTTTCTGATCATTCAACTGCATGTTTTGATTCGCCCAATTCAATCCGGGCCGCGAAGCATCGACATGGGTTACATCCGCTCCCGCAGCTCGAGCCACCACACTTGCAGCACCTGTGTAAGCAAACAGATTAAGTACTCTTGGGTTTTTAATCTTCCAGCTTGAGATTGTGTCGAAAATAAAATTCCAGTTTGATCCTTGCTCCGGAAAAAGTCCTACGTGTCCAAAACCAGTGGGGGCTAAACGTAGTGTTAAGTTCAAGGATTGGTATTGATAATTCACTTGCCAACTATCCTGCATGGGTTTCAGTTTAACCCAACCGCCTTTCACCTCATCGCCAAAACGAAAATTATCTTTTTGCTCGCGTGTAAAATGTGCGTGTGCTTGTTTCTTCCAATCAGATTCAGGTAGCACCCGCTCCCAAATTGCCTGTGGCTCAGGTCGAATAAGAATCACTTTTCCAAAGCGTTCTAATTTTTCGAAACTTCCACTATCGAGGAGTTCGTAATCTTTCCAGGAAGAGGGTTCAAACAATTTCATTTATCTTTATAAAAAGTTGTTAAATATAGGAAGTTCTAAAAAGGGAACTATGAAATTGATTAGAGTTATCTTTCTCATACCATTCTTCGCTGTTGGAAACTCAATATTCTATTCATGCTGTCTAGGAACTTCATGCGGATGCGGAACTACTGAGGCATATAATTATAAGGTTACTAATTATGAAACTTTACTTCGCGAGTATTCAAAAAGTAATGGCGGTCATTCCCTAAGCCATGGTTCTATTTTGACTGAAAATTCAGAAACCACATTTGATGAAATGGTGATTGAACTAACTGCCAAGACTACAAGTGTAAGTTACATTGAAAAACCCAATTTATCGTTTCCAGGAATAGCGTATGCATGCAGTCCTGAGGAGAATCCAACACAGACTTTTACTGATCTTTCAATTGTAAGCGGTGCAGAATATGAAACGACTGATCATACCTTCGCAGCTGGAGAAAATCTTGCTTCTATCTTTAATATTTATGAATATGGAAGCCAAAAATCAGTTACCTCCTTTTTACAAGAAATGAATTACGCATACAACTCATCCTTGTATTTTTTATTGAATACTCCTCCTCTTTTTGAAACATCACACAGGTTCATTATTACAATTAAGTTTAGTGATGGCTCAGTTGTTAGTATGTCTACCAGCAACATAAAAATTAAAGCTTAGTGCACTTCCTCATTACCAGCACCCAAAATCCAAAAGTCAAAAGCCTGCTTGCTCTGGAAAAGCCCCGTGAGCGAAGAAAGCAACAACTCTTTGTAGTTGAAGGTGCCAAGGAAGTGCGCATGGCAATTGAAGCTGGATACAAAATCGGGAATATCTTTTATTGCGAAGAGATCATCAATCACAAAGAATCGGCTGATCTGTTGCGTGAGGATCGGTTATTAGTGCCGGTCTCCAAGGAAGTGTTCGATAAAATTGCCATCCGCGAAAGCACAGGTGGTATTTTAGCTGTAGCTGAACAGAAGACTCATCGACTGGAGGATATTAAGCTTAGCAAGAATCCATTGATCCTTATTTTAGAAGCTGTTGAAAAGCCTGGCAACCTCGGTGCTATCCTTCGCACAGCCGATGCTTCAGGAGTTGATGCGGTAATTATTTGCGACCCCCAAACAGATTTTTATAATCCGAACGTCATTCGGTCGAGCGTGGGGTGTGTATTCACCAAGCAAATTGCATCAGCTACTTCCACTGAAACCATTGAGTGGTTAATCAAAAATGAAATCAAGATTTTCTGCACGTATTTAAAAGCATCTGTCCCTTATCACGAAGTTGATTTCAAACAACCCGCAGCCATTGTGATGGGAACCGAGGCCACCGGCTTGTCCGATCTATGGGTGAAAAATGCCTCGGCTAACATCATCATACCCATGGCAGGAGTAATCGATTCCATGAATGTATCGAATGCTGCAGCCGTTGTCGTGTTTGAAGCCATACGACAGCGGGGGTTTAAAAAGCAGAGTTAAACCAACAACGGGTTCTTACAACTCAATACACCGATCGGGCGGTTCATTTCATTCTCGTTGCCTGCATGACATCCTAACGGCATCTTTACCGTTATTCTCAGTAAAATAAAAGATTATGAAGTTTCTAAAGCTCCTTGTGTTCTTTTTAATAAGCGTCACAGCCTATTCTCAATCATCGTCCACACACGTTTATTCTTCAGGCAAAGACTCCAAGATTACCTATAAAAACTCCGATGGGTTTAACAGTTTCAATATCGAAATACGCGGAACGATTGAAGTTACTGACGATGACAAGGATATAAAAAGCATCTCTTCGGATGGTTATCTGGAGATCACCAAAACTTCATTTGGAAGCAGGCGAACTATAAAAATAACTGCCGAAGATAAGGTAGTGAAGCGCGAATACTTTGAAGGTCGCACAGCGGTAAGCTATGAACCCGAAGGCCGCAAGTGGCTTGCTGAAATTTTACCAGAAGTTGTACGCACAACAACCATTGCTGCCGAAAGCCGAGTAAACCGGTTCTACTCAAAAGGTGGGGCGCAGGGTGTACTTAATGAGATTGATCAGATGAAAAGTGATTACATCAAATCTCACTATGCCAATCTGTTGATGAAAAAACCTTTATCAGAAAAAGATTATCCCTTGATAATCGTTAACGTTTCGGAAAACATAAATTCCGATCATTACCTAAGTCAGTTTTTAGAAAACAACCTTTCCAAATTTTTACAAAACCAGGAAGCTACCAAAGCAGTCTTTACTGCTACGAACAAATTGGGCTCCGATCATTATAAAACTCAAGTGATCAAAGAAGCACTTCGCGATCAATCAGCGTCAATTGAAAATGTTAAAATCATTTTGGCATCGTCATCTAGAATGGGATCTGACCATTACAAGACAGAAGTGTTGACATCCTTAATGCGTCAATCGAATCTTACTGACCCTATCATGACTGAAATTATTAAATCTTCAAAGTCGGTTAACTCAGATCATTATCGTACAGAAATTTTAAAAAAAGCTCTTGATCGAAAACTCTCATCCGAATCCTATCAACAGGCCGTTGAAGCCGTAAAGGATATTAATTCTGATCATTACATCACTCAGGTGATTAAAGATATGCTGCGCAACCCAATTGATGAAACTTCATTAACCAATCTATTATCCGTTACCTCTTCCATTGAATCTGATCACTATCGCACAGAAGTCCTAACGGCCATTTTAAAAAGACAAGATTTAAAAGAAGAACAGTTTAAAAAACTGGTAGAATATTGCGACTCTATGGGTAGCGATCATTACAAATCACAAACATTAAACACCGCTTTAGAAACGCCTAACATGACGGATGGAAAAATGATTGCAATCATTAAGGCTGCTTCTGATATAAACTCCGATCATTACATGACTGAAGTGCTTGTTCAAGCTGCGCCTTACGTAAAGTCCGGAAGCAATACTCTTAAGGATGCTTATCGTGCGGCAGCACGAAAAATTAATTCAGAAACTTATTATGGCCGTACGATGCGCGCCATGGATAACTAAATCGAGAGAAATCCCATCGTACCTGAAACTTTCAAAATTTTGAGTAGTTTAAAGGTATTATGGCTTACCCCCTTAGCATATTTCAAAATCGATTCATGAAAAAGTTTGGATTGCTTGCCATAATCTGCACAAGCCTTGGGGTGTTATTTTTTATTTACATTTTCTATAGCAACCATGGTAGGTTTCCCTCCCTTAAGTTAGAGGCATACGAATATCTGATCTGCATTGTGATCACCAACATGGCCGGGTTTCTTGCCTGGCAAACCGACAAACTATTAGATCGTTGGATTCATTGGCGCACTCATTTCTTGGCACGCTTCCTTTCGGGATTTCTGATTAATGGAATTCTAGTTCTTGCTTTCGCGATAACGGCAAACCTGTTGTTGCTTGAAGCTCGTACTGAAGATGTAATCAAATTAGGTATCCTACTTGCCATCTCCTTATTCATTTATGAGATCTTTTACGGATTGCTATATTCCTATCAATTTTATGCAAAAACCCAGGTTGAACACATGCGGCTTGATCGCCTGCAACTCGAACTTCAATTTGAATCACTGAAATCACAGATCAGTCCGCATTATTTATTCAATTGCCTGAATACAGTTTCTTCCTTGTTGTTTAAGGATACGTTTATGGCCGAACAATTTATCAGGCGAATGGCGGACACCTTTCGATACGTGATCGACAACCAAAAGCAAAAGCTGGTAACCGTGCGAGAAGAAATTGAATTTGTGAAAGCATATTATTATTTACTTCAGGTTCGGTACGAACAACATCTCTCCCTTGAATTTAATCTGCCCAAAAGTTTATACGATACCTTTATTCCACCTATGACACTCCAGTTGTTGGTAGAGAATGCTGTGAAGCATAATAAAATTTCAAAAGACAATCCGTTGCTTATTTACATCTCCGCGCAAGACAACACGCGAATTATTGTTGCCAACTCAAAAACAATTGCCGAAAAACGAGAAAGTTTTCAGATTGGCTTAACCACCATTACCAGCCGTTATCAATTTTTTACAGATCAAAAAATTCTGATAAAAGACGAAGCCCGGTTTACCGTTATACTTCCCGTTCTAAAACAGTATGTTAAACAAGAAATGAATCCCGCGCTGCAATTTTCATGAATCGATTATTTATCCATCAGGCTCTCTTCCGCATTCTCTCAGCACCCGTGCTGGGCTTGATGGTGTATCTACTCATACTGCTGATCAATAATACGTTTACTGAGATCAAAGATATTTTCAGTAGTAATGAAGTGTATGTATGCATTGCATTAGCATACATTTCATTGGAATCTATGCGCCTCACTATTGCACTCCTGGAGAAAAGATTTGCACAACAAACATTGCAACGGAGAATTTTGACTCAAATTTTTACCACTCTTATCATTTCGCTCGTGTTGTTAGGAGTAGCCATAAGCGCTTATTATAAATGGATCATTGGTTTTGACATTAGCCCCAGTGAGCTCAGCCTGTTTCTTTCTATCTATGGTGTGATTGGCCTTCTCTATAATATTCTATTCTTCAGCAATTTTTATTTGAATCGGGAGAATACGTTATTGATACAACAAGAGAAAAAGTTACGCGAAAAATTAGATGCTGATTTTACTTCTTTTAAAAATGAAATAAATCCAGATTTGTTGTATGAAAGTTTGGAGAACCTGATCTTAACCTTACAACACAATGTTGATCAGGCCGAAGAGCAAATAGATTACCTGGCTGGCATCTATCGATACAGTCTTATCAATCGCCACAAAGAGTTGATCACTTTTGAAGAAGAAATGAATGCAGCCGAGCAATTAATAAAACTTCTGAATTACAAATTTCAAAATCATTTAAATCTACTTAGCTCTATTAAGACTAAGAATATTCACCTCATTCCCGGTTCATTGTTGGTTACTATAGATGCCATTGTTCGCAATACGCTCATCTCAAAGCAATCTCCGCTGGTAATTCGGGTGTATTTGGAAGAAGGTGATGAGTATCTGGTGTTACAACATTCTATTAATGATAAGTTGTTGCTGCATAAAGATAGTCTGAGCGCGTATGCGCGATTGCAGCGATCTTATTCCTTCTTTAGTGAAAATCCATTTGTGCAAGTGAAAGCAGGCAAAGAAAATTATATTAAATTTCCGCTTATGCAGATAGCGACTGACGAGACCCAAGCCCACGCATGAGTTTAGCCCTGAATGTGCTGATTGTAGAAGATGAAACTCCGGCCAGTGAGAAGTTAGAGCGCTACCTTACCCGCTACAGCACAGATATTTCCATTAAAGGGATTGTTGAGTCCGTTGAAGAAGCAGTGAACTGGTTGGAGGCAAATCAATCCGCCATTGATCTCATCTTCATGGACATTCAATTGAAGGATGGAGTGAGCTTCAACATCTTTAAAGAAGTAACGGTGCAGAAGCCGGTTATCTTCATAACGGCTTATAATGAATTTGCGCTCGAAGCCTTCAAAATGAATGGAATTGATTATCTGCTAAAGCCCATCACGTTTACTGATTTATCCAACAGTTTAAAAAAAGTAGAAGAATTAGGAAATCAATTGCGCTGGGGTGACGAACGTAATGACGCGATTACTAAAACATTTAATAATGCACAAAGTAAGTCTTATAAAAATCGCTTTATGGTAAAGCTGGGCGATCATATAAAATCTATTACTAGCGATCAAATCAGTATTCTCTTTGCCGATGGCCGCGATGTGTACCTGATCACCAACCAGCTCAGGAAATTTATTATTGATTATACCTTAGAAAGTCTGAGTGAAATCCTTGATCCAAAACTATTCTATCGCGTAAACCGAAGTTATATTGTTCACATCAGTGCCATTCAGGATGTAGTTGTTTATTCAAACAGCCGATTAAAAATTACTCCGCATATAAAGTGGGAACCCGAAATCATTGTAAGCCGCGAAAAGGTGAGTGAGTTTAAGGAGTGGTTTGATGGGGCACATTAATTCTCAGCCATTTTAAATTGTTTAATATGCAGTCCCTGCGGTCTCACTCAACTTCCATTAACTTTTTCACCAACATGTGTTCTCTATCGGGATCCATGGATCACCGATAGAGAACAACCTTTAAAGGATCACTTTCTCCTTATTTGCAATTAGAATGGCATCAAGATCTTCACCCGGTTTGGCGATAATCTTCTGTGTTGCCTGATCCCACTCTATTCTGCGGCCAATTTTATAGGACAACCCTGCCATGTGAGAAGAAATAGCCTCCTCAAATCCTTCCTTGATGCTGCAACTGGGTGTGCCACCGTTGCGAATGCAACTCAGCCATTCACGCATGTGCAAGAAAGTAGGGTCAACGCGCTTACCATCACGATACGTATACAACAACCCTTTGTTGGCAAAATACTTTGCGGTGGCCGAAGTAACGGCATCTGTTTTATTTAAAGAAGGATTATAAAGGTAAATAGGTTCTGAAGGATCTATTCTTTTCTCCTTAATAAGCTCCGCATATTTGGTAGAGCGTGCATCGGCATACACCGTTACGGAATTCCCTAATTCCATCGTTCCATCATGCCCCATCAGGTAGGTTGGCCGCTCAAACTGGTTGCCCAGCGTGGCGCTATATACAAAGGTCATTCCCTTTTCTTTTCCGTCCTTCTGGCTCGATCCGGTTGTAAAATCTTTGTACTCCATGTTCACCTGCATCACATCAGGCACGTTGCGTCCATCCCGGTGAGTGTAAATTCCACCCGATGTCATTACCGAATCAGGGATGCCCATTTTTAAAACGCAATTAAGGCGATCATAATCATGAGAAAGTAAATCTCCTGAAAGTCCCGATCCATATGCCCACCATTTTCTCCAACGGAAGAAATGCTCCAGATTAAATTCTTCCATGGGTGCATTTCCAATGAATTGATTCCAATCGATTGTTTTTGGGGATGCATCCGGATGGATTTCATATTGCCATGCACCGTTATCATCATTACGATTAGTGTTGGTAGTAATTAACGAAACATGACCCAACACCTTTTTGGCAATGATGTCCTGTGCTGTTAAAAAACTTTCTGTTTGCCTGTGCTGGTGACCCAATTGTAATACTACTTTAGGATTTGCAAGAACAGTATCGCGAAGTGCATAGGTTTCAGACACATTATGCGTCATTGGTTTTTCAACATACACGTGCACACCGGCATTGATTGCCTCTATTGAAATGGGAGCATGCCAATGATCGGGTGTAGCAATTACAATAGCATCCACTTCCTTGCTATTAATCAATTCCTTGTAAGTAAGAAAACGCTTTACCTTGGTATCATCTGTTGAAAATGAATCGATCACTCGTTGAGCATTAAAATCAAAAATATCGCACACCGCGCTGATCTTTATATTCAGGTTTTCCTGGGCTAAAAAGTCTTTAAGTCTGGAGTCGTCCGGATTATTATCAGAAGCCTCCTTCATATCTTTCAGCCATTTGGTAGTAGCAAAACCGAGTGCACGACAAAGCTGCTCACCGCGGATACCGAAACCAATGATTCCTAACCGAATCGGGGCTCCTGCCATAGGTCCTGTTGATGGTGGTGCTGTGGCATTGATATTTAACGTTTCCAGTAATTTTTTTCTCTCTTTTTTAGCATTGATCGTGGTGCTTGCTCCGGCATACCACACCGTGCCTAGGACAGGAATGCCTGCTAATCCGCGCAGCATATCTCTTCTCGTCCATTTTCCAAAATTCTTATTATCGTTTGACATGGTTATTCGCGGTTAGTTGGATACTTCAGTTTTGTTTTTCGCTAAAAGATTTTCGAGACCGAATGCCCAGGCGGTTGGAAACAACATAACTACCCATAGTGCGGCAATCTCAATAAGGTTTTTGTTTACAATCCAATAGCTTCCTTCAGAGGGGCCTTGAGGCAATCCCGGGAAGGCAGGGTGTGCGAGATAATAAAGTGCAAGTAACCCTATGCCAATAACACTCGCCCATTTGGTTTTGAATCCAATCAATAATGAAACGCCAACAATAATCAAGGCACCAATGTTAAGAACGTCCACAATGGATGACATGGTGCCACTCGCGAGCCAACCAAAAAAAGGCTTCATTATACTGGCGCTTAATAGATATCCTTTTGCCGTCCAGGTTGGATTATAAAGTTTAACAATTCCCTCATACAAAAAATGCCACCCGACTAGCAGCCGTAGGGCAATCAGGGCATATAATTGACCTGATGAATATTTATGATCTTCCATAGTTTTTGGTAGTTAATAGTCAAATAAACATTTAGTAATAATAAAGATGGTATCCGAAACCCACCATGACCTTGGTCAGCAATTTCAATGATTTAAAAAAGTAGTAGCTATTTGGCTCTACCTAAAATCATGTTTTTTTATCCGGATGGCCAACCTTTGCTGGTTTAGCGACCAGGCTAAAACCAGGCCTATTATGTTTTACATGTCGTCCCTACTGGTACAAATTTAGACCTACCTCCCAATCCCGTTACGGATGATATTGGTAAATTAAGGTTGTGGATTCTAAGAAATCCCTTAGGGATGATATTTAAGAATATTGCTGGTCAGGCGAGCAAAACATTACCTATTTAATCTCATCAATAGTCTTGTGTAGAACAAATAAATAGTCGCGCTCTCTGTGCTTTAGGATTATTATCTCTGTTTTTTTAATATGGTCGTTCTCATTAATAAATTCAACCAAGCTTTATTCCTCGCAGAGTTACCCACCACAGGAACTCTGCGGCTTATTAAAACTACAAAGTCTTAATCAAATCTATCTAAATCTGTAGCACTGCTGTTTCAAATAGAAATACTTGAAAATGATAAGTTAATTCATTCACGCAGAGTTCTCGAAAAGAGTAACTCTACTAAGAAAAAGAATATTGCATTCAGGTGAAGAGTAAAACACTATCTATTTACTTCAATCTTCAATAGTCTTGTTCAGAACAAATAAATAGTCGCGCTCTCTGTGCTTTAGGATTATTGTATCAGAGTACTTTGATTTTCTAATATGGTCGTTCTCATTAATAAATTCAACCAAGCTATTCACATCATAATTGTAGTTCAATGCCCAACCCAGAGTAAATTTCTTACCCCCACTTAAAGTAACTCTTGCAATTCCTCTGTTCTTTTCAATAGAAATAACTTTATCAATTAAAGAATCATCTTTTATTAGATATGGAAATTCCTTGTTCTTTCTAAGGTCTAAATAAATGAATACTCCTAAAGCAAAAACAGAAATAAGTAATGAGAGTTTAACAAACTTCAAATAAGGCAAATCCTGATTAATGCTCCATGAGTATTTAGTTCTGCTTCCGGTTTAGTTGCTTCTGGTCATCTAAACAGTAACCTTCATTACTGCTTAAATCAATTCTCACACATCCATTCGGTCATACCAATCGGGGCTCCGGGAGGTGCATCCAGTGCTTCGTCTTGCTTAAACTCATCCGGGTCATCTTGAAATTGAGAAATCTGTTTCGCGAGATAAGCATAATATGCTTTCCACTCTTCATCAGTTGTCGATTTAGTTTGCAGCCAACTCTTTAATTGATCGAGTTTAAACGTAACTATGGCTTTTGTTTGTGCCGAGGCATCCTTACTAACAGCAAGCTTTGCCAAATTTATAAACAGCGCATTTCCCGTACTCATTTGAATGGCACCTTCGTAGCCACTCTTCGCACTTGATTTTATCGTAGCACTGAACAATTTATCAATCACACTTTCCAGACTTGGCAACCGCGCATCACGCGAGTGATGTTCAAACAACCGATTGGCACGAGCCGGATACAAGATCATACTAAACGTGAGATCGGAAGCAGTTTCAGCCGCTGCCAACGGATCAAACGTTAAGTCAGTTTTTCCACTAAACAATTCGCGATGTGATCTATATCCCAACGGCCGCGGTGGAATTATTTTTAATAAACTTTCTGGCAACGCCAACGCAGAAGGCTGGACCGTCTTCAACAAGGACTCAAGTGCTTTTATCTCTTGTTGTGGTGTTAGCAATTCAGTAATTAGTTGACCATCACCACGCAACGCATAGCGATAATTTAATCCACCAATTAATTTTGCTGTTGCCTCAGTTTGATATCGATGAAAGAAATAAACCGGAACCAAGGCTTCTTCCAACATAGCCATGGCAGTGCCCGGCTTAATGTTGCGTTCCCCAAAATTCTTTAATGCTACTGCGCGTACTTCCAACACACGATCCAATTCATCCGAAGGATTTTTACCATTGTCCCACAAGTGCGCGAACGGATGCGCACCACCTACTGGCCGTGCATCCTGATCTGATAAAAAAGTTAACCCGGCCTTTAATGAATTTTGAATGATCTCATTCAACGCTTTGGCTTCATCGGTGCCTTGCGGGAAATGCTGATACCCGTATTGGATCATCACTTTATCAAACGCTCCAATCTTGGTATCATAGGCTTCGCTTAAATCAATTTTACCATCAGTTAGTTTAACAACAGGATGAGGGTAGTCCATCACCGAAGCAAGGCTCTCGGCACTGGATGAATACGCATGTGCCAATCCAATTGTGTGTCCTACTTCATGCGCTGCCAATTGACGTAATCGTGAAATTGCCATCGCTTCCATTTCTTTCGAAACTGGTTTGCCCTCTTCATACGGAGCGAGCAGTCCTTCCGCAATTAAAAAATCCTGCCGCACGCGCAGCGATCCTAAATTCACATGACCTTTAATTATTTCTCCTGTGCGTGGATCAGTTACGGATGAACCATATGACCAACCACGTGTAGAGCGATGCACCCAGTTAATTAAATTGTAACGAACATCCATCGGGTCGGCATCATCTGGTAACACTTGTACTTGAAAAGCATCTTTATAACCCGCTGCTTCAAACGCCTGGTTCCACCATTTGGCTCCATCCATTAGTGCAGAACGAATCGGTTCGGGTGCACCCGGATCCATATAATAAATAATGGGTTCAACTGCTTCGCTTAGTTCAGCACTTGGGTCTTTCTTTTCTAATCGGTGTCGTGTTATAAAACGTTTTTCAATGGGCTCACTGATCGGTGTGGCATAATCGAAGTACGAGATATTAAAATAACCTGCACGCGGATCAAACTTACGTGGGGTATACTTTGAATCAGGCAACTGAACAAATGAATGATGTTCGCGCACCGTAACAAAGTTTGGAGTTGGCGTAACACTTCTAATATAGCCACCCGTTGCTTGACCGGTAAATGTTAGCGTTACTTCAAATTCAGAATTTTCAGGAAAGTTTTTAGTGCGTGGTAAATAAAATGCTGAGCGTGATTTATCAAGTGAATAGGTTCCCTGTTGTGAACCACGAAGGCGACCAATTACATCATGCGCATCCTGCAAAAGAAAATCTGTAGCATCCACCATCACGCGACCGTTTTCTTCGGCTACCACCGTGAATCCCCAGAGCACAGACTGAGCAAACGCTTCCTCTACTGCTTTTCGCTCTTGCGGATTATTTGAAATAGCGCGATACGAATAATTTAATTCAGTCAGTAAGACTTTCGGTCCTCTCCGATCGAATTTTACCACCCGTTCGCGGCCGAGTTGATTGCGGTCTAACCCGATATCATTAGAGCCAATACCTGCTGTAAGAGATTCGACATACAAAAATTCGGAATCGAACTTCGAAATGATTAGAAAAACTTTGTCCTGCTTTTCGTCATAGTAAAACTCAATGTAGCCAGGGAATTTTTTCATTCCAGCAACCTTTCCATCAATTGTCGAAATCGTTTGTTTTGGTTCGGGAGTCGCAGGTTGTGGTTGATCTTTTTTACGTTGAGCGAAGGATGCAATGCTTACTAAAAGCAGGAGTGCAAGAATATTATTTTTCATTGTGATTAATAGTTAGCCTTTTCGGGAAAGCTAGCCAATAAAAAAAGTGATTGCAACCTTAGTTAAACAGAATGACTTGGTTTTATTTTAGCGGTAACCTCGCCCGAACATTCACTAAAGTTCGGTAGACCTCACCCTCGTTCCCTCTCCAGAGGAGAGGGAGGACGCTTGATCTGGTTCATCTCCATTTAATAATCTATCTAGTTCTAACTTGCGTCTTGGCGCCTTTGCGTGAAAATATTTACTGCTATATCAATTTCTCCAAACTCGCTTTTGCTAGTGCTTCTGATTTACTACGCACCTGAAGTTTTGCGTAAATATTTTTGATGTGCGTTTTCGAGGTTTCTTTTGAAATAAAGAGCTCTTCTGAAATCTGTGTATAGGTTTTACCTTCTGAAATCAATTGTAAAATTTCTGTTTCGCGTTTAGTAAGCGGACTGTTCGGATTTACATGAAAATTGTCAATCACCATACGCGCAATCTTGCTGCTCATAGGCGCGCCACCTTTTGTAATTTCTTCCAGCGCAGAAAGCAGTTCCATATAGTTAGCACTCTTCGTGATGTAACCAGAGGCCCCAGCCTTTAATGCTTCAAACACCAGTTCACTATCTTCATACACGGTAACCATAATTACATCGGCTTGTTGAGCTTTGTCTTTTATTATCTTAGCTCCTTGTATGCCATTCATGCCACCCGGCAATTCAATATCCATCAGCACAATATCCGGTTTATCGTGATTCAGGTTTTTGATAGCCTCTTCACAACTGCCATAGGAATTCACGGTAAAGAAATTAGGCGAACTATTTACAATTAATGAAAAGCTGTTTCTTATTTCAGAATCATCTTCAACAATTAGCACACGTTTTTTAGATTCGGTTGACATATTTTTTTGTTTTAGTTATTGTAAAGGATAAGGAAACACTTGTTCCCGATTTGTTTGCATTACTTTGAATACGTAAAACCGACTTGATACGTTCGGCCCGGATGCGCATATTTTTTATTCCGTTCAGGTGCGTTATTTCATTCATTGAAAACCCTATTCCATCATCTTCCAAAATCATTTCAAATTGATCTTGTTTTTGATTTAGTCTGAACGCTACATTCTTGGCGTGAGAATGATTAAAAACGTTCGTCATGGCTTCCTTCATAATCAAATTAGCTTCGCGACTGAACCCATAGGGTGCTCGCATTGGATCTTTAATGTTATTGTACGCACGAAAGTGAATTTCCTTTTCTTCAAAAAGCTTTTCGCCAAAATCACGGATATGCAAAAACAAGCGTGATAACTCATCGTTCTGTGGATCAATGCTCCAAATAAAATCGCGGGTGCCTGTATATAAATATTTAGCAGAGTCTTCTACCTTATTATAGAGCTCAACGGCCTGTCCATTCTTGCTTAGCTTCATCACGCTTACATAATTAATAATACGCGTAAGTTGGTTTCCCATTTCGTCATGAAAATCGCGCGCTATTTCTTTACGTAAATGCGCCTGCTCTTGTTGGCGAATGTGTTCAATTTCTAACACGCGCCTTGTTCGGCTTCGCACGCGCAATGAGAGGATAAGGAGCAGCAATCCAAATAGAACAATAGAAACAAAAACCACAAACATGCTGGTTGCATAAAATGGTGCTTCTATGGTGAATGAATAACGTAGTGGAACGGTATCCCAACTTCCTTGTTTGTTAGTAGCAAGAACCTGCAAAGTATAATCACCAGCTGGAAGATTGCCATACGTTACCTGGCCAAGTGATGTAGGCTGAGACCAGGCCATGTCAAAGTTTTCGAGGTAATATTTATACTTGACAGATTGTGGATTGCGTTTGCTCACACGATTAAAATGAAATGTAATGTGATTTTTATCAGATGGAAATGCAGGTAGATAAGGAGCTTTAAAAAAACCTGTTGTGCTGTCTGAAAATTTACGGGCAGAAAACTCACCATAAAAGAGCTCAACTGAAGTGAGGTGAAGATCGTGTGACTTCTCAGGCAAATTCTGATTGTCGTTAAATTGATAGAGGCCATCAATCAGTCCAAAGAATTTTTCATCGCCAAAGTAAAAAGCGTTTTGGTTTGTCTCCACACCTGTGAGTCCGTTTTCAAAACCATAATGAAGATTTTCAATTAAATCAAGAGATTGATTAAGTCGAATACGATTAATGCCTTGTTCTGTTCCTACCCAGATATAGTCATCCTGATCGGCAGCTACGAAATAAATAAGGTTGGAAGGCAAGCCATCTTTTGTTGCCAATAGCTTCTTAACTGTATTTGTTTTAGGATCAAAAATAAGTACTCCTGATCCGGAAGAACCAACAAGCAACAGGGAATCCTGATAAATATTAATAGAAAAAACAGATGTGTGGATCAACTCAGGAACATCTAGATTTTTGACAATATTATTTTGCAATTGGCTTAGTCCAAACTCGGTGCCTACAAAAAGTGTTTTTTCATTTTTGAAATATCGAATAGCATGAACAAGTTGTCCTTTCAATCCATGATCAGATACATAGGAAGTAAATTTCTCGCCATTAAAATAATTTATACCGGCACCGGTAGTTCCACACCACAATCCACCCGCTTCATCGAAATCAATATTCACAACATACTGACTTGAAAGTCCATCTTCTCGATTATAAAACTGAAACTGATCCTTTGCTGCATCATATCTTCCTAATCCTCCATCTGTTGCAATCCAAAGTTCGCCCTGTGGACTAATCTTAATGTCAAATACTCCTTGTTCTTTATTTTCTAAAACATAATGCTTTGATTTTCCATGATGAATTTTCCAAAGACCTTTCTCAGAAGATCCAATCCAGGTAGCTCCATCCAAATCTTTAGCTATTGCCATTATCGAATTGAGCTTATCAGATGCACATCGATCAAAATCCTGAGTCGCATACTTATAAAGTCCTCGCCCGTTAGTGCCAATCCAGGTGTTACCTTCCTTATCAAAATGAATTTGAGAGACCATTGCATCTTTTAACACATTCACAATTTCCCCATCCGTTTCTTTTTGATAGGATAAATTACCTTTGGTGAAATCCCAAAAGAACTTATTCAATGAATCGTAAGCCACTACGTGCTTTTCAAAATTGAAAGGCATTTTTTCAAAAGAACCTTCGGCAGTGTTCAATGAAAAGTACCCTTGATCAGATTCAATAATCAATTTTTTCTGATAGTGGAAGAGGCTCGACACGCGGTTAAACTTTTCCTTATGAGAAATGATCTTCCGCTTTCCTCTCTCATCCATAAGCAAAAAGCTACTGTCATTTAAATAAAATGCGAGTTGTTGATTGCGAAGTTTCACAGCTGAGAAAATGTTCTTTTCAGGAAGAATCTGCTTTTCCCAGAAATACACTGAGTCGTTATAAATTTTACCCATCGAACCTGTCTGCGAGATAAAAAAAACAGAATCACTCATCTCAAAAATTCTTCTTAGTCTTTTTGGATTGGGTTGTGGCGATTGAAAAACAGTAAACTGTATTCCATTAAATCGAGAAATACCATGCGGATGAACAATCCATAAATTCTGTTTTGCATCAAGCATGAGTGATGTTACAACATTGCTCAGCAAACCATCCAATGTATTGTATGTCTTGAATTCTTTTCCATCAAACCGGGCCAAACCACCTCCGTTTGTTCCAATCCACAGATAACCATTTGCATCTTCTACAATGGCATTTACTTGCGATTGCGGCAAACCATCCACCGCAGTGTATTGACGCAACACCAATTGCTGAGCATTTGATAGCTGAACCGCAATCACTAAAACGCCTATAATGAGAAGTCTTACACGCATAATGGGGTAACAAGTTAAGAGTATTTGAAATGAAACCGAATACCCCCTGTCGTGGGATGTTGGATTCTGGTTGCTGATTTGCAGTTTCAGGTATCATGACTTCTCATTACTTTGAACCTTCAACCATCCAGTATCTTATATCCAGCATCCAGTTGATTTGTGACTTTACTAAAACCTTCGGATTATTAAGAAGTATTTGAACGGCTTTACTAATAGAACCGTATGACGGAAGACGAAATCCGTAAGGAATTGTTGATCATAGAACGATCAAAGAAAGACCGGCAGGCTTTTGGAGAACTCTATGAAAAATATTTCGATCGAATTTTCAATTACATTTTGCGCCAAACGGATGATGAAGAACTTGCCGGTGATCTTTGTTCACAGGCTTTTGTTAATGCGCTAAATAATATCGGAAAATATGAATACCGTGGGTTTCCGTTCTCGGCCTGGCTTTATAAAATTGCAGGCAATGAAGTAAACAAGCATTACCGAAAAAACAAAGGCAAGAAAATTTTCAGTATTGAAGAACTGAAAGTGCGGGAACTGGTTGAGCAAACCGAAGAAGGTTGGGATGAAGAATTAATTGATCGCCTGCTTGTCTATATGAATGAATTGCCAACCGACATGGTGCAGGTTTTGGAATTGCGTTTTTTTGAAGATAAGGATTTTAAAGAAATTGCTTTTATTCTCGATATGACTGAGAGCGGTGCAAAAATGCGCACCTATCGTGCGTTGGATAAGTTGAGAACAAATTTTAATCTTAAGGTGAGGTATCATGGGTAAGCATGAAATTCGGATACGGAGACAACGCATGTCGGCTCGGGGAAGTGAGCGGTTCCGAAATTATAATTCCATTTTGAAGCAACACGATGAAAGTAAACGCATGAAAACGATTACCCGCATTTTCACGTTCTTCTTTATTATTGTAGCACTCATATTAATTTTTGTTGTGGTGTCACGCTGGGAGCAAAAGCAGACTAAACCCGGAAAAATTTCTTCTATTAAAATTTGTAAGTCTGAATACGTGACTAAATCGTGAGTATGTGATTAGAGAGTTATCACCTAACCACAACATACCATGGAAGCAAAGAAAAATCCAAAACAAGATTTGCAAAGGCAATCCTTTAAATTCTTTTTGATTGGCCTGAGCATTAGTGTTGTATTAACGATTACTGCCTTTGAGTGGCGTACTAAAAAAAGCAAACAAATTCCTCCAACATTCGACACACCCATTGAAGCATTGCTGGAGGTTAAAGCTACCGTGCATGAGGTTATTCCTCCAGCACCAATTCCGATAAAGACGAATAATATTAAATCACTTGTGAATCTAACTCTGATAGAAACTAAGAATGCCATTCCAGAAGTTGAAACAGATTTACCAACTGTAGAGACTAATTTTGATTCGCTGACTATATCAATTGCTGATGAGCCAACTGTTGAAACATTTTATGTTGTAGAAGTTATGCCTGCACCAGTGGGCGGTTACAAATCATTTTATGAACAGCTTTCCAACTCAATCAAATATCCGCGCAAAGCACAACGCAATCAAACCCAAGGCAAAGTATTCGTTGAATTTATTATTGATCAGTTGGGTAGCATTTCTGATCTGAAAATTGCAAAAGGAATTGGCGATGGATGCGATGAAGAGGCCATGCGTGTTTTGTCACAAACACGTTGGCAACCCGGAAAACAGCGCGGAATACCTGTTAAGGTTAGGATGATATTACCGCTTACTTTTAAACTAAATTAGTGGCTAGCACATCTAACAATAGGTAAGGATTATTTTTTGGTGAAAATCATTATTTAGTTACCTTTGCAACCTGTTTTTGGGCCTGTAGCTTAACTGAATAGAGTATCTGACTACGGATCAGAAGGTTGGGGGTTTGAATCCCTCCAGGCTCACTTTTTTAAAATCCTAACTCAAATTGAATGGGTTAGGTTTTTTATTTCAGACAGAAATATAAAGCTGTTTACAGCCGTTAGTAGTAAAACCGGTCAAATGAAAAAAACGCTCAGTTCTATTCTCTTTTTATTTATTGCCATTCTTGGTGTAGCACAAGACGAACCAGTAAAAAAGACTGCAAAGCCTAACATTCCTGGAACGTTTATAATCGATTTAGGGCTCAATCAAGCTATTAATAGACCAGATACCTGGAACCAGGGAGCTTGGGGATCTAGAACTGTTAACGTTTACTATCAGTATTCAATGCGGTTTGGTCGTTCTAAATTCAGTTTTAATCCAGGAATTGGACTTAGCATGGAGCGATGGAAGTTTAAAGACAATGCCGCTCTTATCGATACAGTAGAATTAGTTAGTTACCCAGGTGGTGCTGTGTCACCCGACCAAGTAGAACAATATAATTTATTGAGCCCTACCCGTATCTACCCTGAACTTGCCAAAAAATCTCAACTAATTACTAACTACGTTGAGATGCCGCTTGAATTCCGATTCGATACTAGTCCAGAGGATATTTCGAGAAGTTTTAATGTGGCGATTGGTGGCCGTATTGGTTGGTTGTTCGACTCAAAAACAAAAGTGAAATATCAGGAAGATGATGGCGATATTGTAAAAGTTAAGAACAAAAAAGTTTACGGCCTTGAACAGTTCCGTTATGGAATATATACCCGCATTGGTCTGGGTGGATTCAACTTGTTTACTTTTTATAACCTCACTCCTGTGTTCCAAAAAGGAAAAGGACCTTTAGGTCAGGATTTCACTTCTCTAACGTTTGGGATTTCAGTAAACGGATTTTAATTACTTACCAGTAAACGCAGGTTTTCTTTTTTCAAGAAAGGCTGCAACTCCTTCTTTGTAATCTTGCGAGGTTCCCGCAATCTCCTGACAGTAGGTTTCATACTCAAGCATTTCCTCCAGATTACTGGTGGATGATTTACTCAACATCTTTTTGATCAACCCAATTGACTTGGTGGGTGCTTGTGAAAAATAATCTGTGTATTCTTTAACAGCTACATCCAACTGATCTGTGGAAGCAACTTTATTAATAAGCCCAAGTTGCAAAGCTTCATTTGCTTTTACTCGACTGCCCATAGAACACAACTCAAAAGCTTTGGCCATGCCCACTAACCGTGGTAAAAAATAAGCCGACCCTGAATCAGGAACCAAACCAATATTTATAAAAACTTCAATCAACGTTGCTTCTTCAGAAGCTACAATTATATCGCATGCCAATGCAAATGAACAACCCGCTCCGGCTGCCACTCCATTTATTCTACCAATAATGGGTTTAGGTAAATTTCGCATTGCGCGAATGATTGGATTGTATCGCTTTTGCAGCGATTCCATAAAAGACCTTTTCTCCTGACCGGAAACTGCTTTCAAATCCTGACCGGAACAGAAAGCTTTTCCAGCACCTGTTAGAACAACCACCCGAACCTGATCATCTTTTGCTACTGCCTTCCATACATCTTGCAGTTCATAGGTGATTGCATCATTCAATGCGTTATAAACCTCCGGTCTGTTTAGTGTAATTGTGGCCACCCCATTGGCCACTTCATAGCTAATGAATTTAAAGTCCATACTTTATTGATTTTAAAAGAGAAAGATCATTCCCAAAAAACCGATTCCAAAACCAACTACTCCACCAATCATAACCTGACGTGGCGTGTGCGCGTGCAGGTATAACCGTGCAGACATTACTAATCCAGCGGCCACAATGATACCTGCGGTAGGCCATAACAAATAAGATTGTTCCATGGCCTTATTCAGCGGAACAAGAATTCCTATGCTGCCCCACATAGCCAGGCTATGGATGCTAACTTTATAGAAAAAAGTAATAACAGTACCGGCAACTACGAATAACGTTATCAATAACATCAGATTACTAAAGTTTGACGAAAAAGGTAGTCTATAGTAAAATAGGAAGGTCATCACTATATAAATCACTGAAATAGCAACGAATGGAACAATCCGCTCTCTACGCGAGTCCATGGCGAAGGTGGAGATGGTTCCGAAAATTTTGAATATAAGAATGTTAACGGCCGGCAAAAGGAATGTGAAACAAAAAATAAAAGCAAGAATCGGCCGCATATTCTGAGGTGCCACCATTAACATGGTAGGGAAATAATATCCGATTAATGTTACTAAATAGGTTGTGAGCAACAGCGGATGGAACAGGAATGAAATGATCTTAGCAACTATCCTCACCGCATTTCTTTTCGTAAACGAGCCACCGGAATATTTAACTGCTCGCGATATTTAGCAACCGTACGTCTGGCAATATTATATCCCTTTTCATTAAGCAAGTCTTCCAACTTATCATCCGAGAAGGGTTTGTTTTTGTCTTCCAACTCAATTAAATCTTTAATAATTTGTTTCACTTCCCGGCTGCTTACTTCTTCACCCGAATCGGTAGCAATGCCTTCTGAGAAAAAATATTTCAAAGGGAATACTCCAAAATCAGTTTGAATCGTTTTGCTACTGGCCACACGACTCACCGTTGAAATATCCATGTTAATCATCTGTGCGATATCTTTTAGAATCATCGGACGAAGTTTTGTTTCGTCACCTTCTAAAAAATAATCGTATTGAAAATCAAGAATCGCGCGCATTGTGCGTAACAAAGTGTGTTGCCGCTGACGGATTGCATCAATGAACCACTTGGCTGCATCCAACTTTTGCTTTACGAACGACACTGCTTCCTTCAACTTCTTATCACTCTTATCGCTTTTGTCATACGCCTTAAACATATCGGTGTATGAGCGACTGATGCGAAGTTCCGGAGCATTGCGGGAGTTAAGAGCCAGCTCTAATTTTCCATTATTATTAGAAAGAATAAAATCAGGAATAACATATTGATTCTTTGCCATTCCCGTGTTTAACTCACCTCCGGGTTTTGGGTTTAATCTTACAATTAACTCAATCGCATCCTTGATATAATCTTCATCATCCAGATCGAGCTTTTTAAGGATCTTGGAATAATGCTTCTTGGTGAATTCCTCGTAACATTCTTGCAGGATTCGTTTGGCTACAATTACATCTACATCTTGTCCGTCATCCATCCGTTCAAGCTGCAACAGCAAACACTCCTTCAAATTTCTTGCTGCTATGCCTGCCGGATCAAATGATTGAATTCGCGTTAAAAGTTTTTCGACTTCCTCCAGATTAGTATCAACACTTTGAGAAAACGCTAAGTCATTTACAATAGACTCCATCTCCCTGCGGATGTATCCATCACCTTCAATGCTCCCAATAAGTTGCTTCCCAATTATTTGTTCTCGATCACTTAAGCCAATAAAACCCAATTGCGTCATTAAGGTTTCGTGTAACGAGGTGCCCATGGGTACGGGCATTTCCCGATCATCGTCATCATCTCCATCATTGTCAACATGCGTTTTATAACTATTGTAGTCATCATCGCGCAAGTAATCTTTGATATCAATATCTTCCTGGCTGCTTTCAGTTTGTCCTTCTTCAGGCTCTCTTTCAGGAGTTTCGTCATTCTTAATTTCTTCTTCCTCCTCCTGCTCGTTTTCCGAACCCTCCTCCAATACAGGGTTCAACTCCAACTCCTCCTCTATTCTATTCTCCAATTCAGCTGTGGGCACCTGCAACAGTTTTATAAACTGAATTTGCTGGGGCGACAGCTTTTGTTGGAGACTCTGGTTTAAACTTAATCTTTGCATGATTCTTGTAGGGACAAATCTACCATTTCAGTCCGTTAGTAAAAAGTATCGGGCAAGTCAATCAAAAAGACTTTTCATACTTCAAAGATTCTTAGTGAGAACTTAGATTTTGATTAAAAATTCAAAATGACGTTTTTTGCGATCCGAAATTCTGTAGCGCTCTATGAAACGTACCAAGATCAAAGCTTTATTAGCAACCGAACCTTCAAATCAATCTGTAACCGTGCAGGGTTGGGTGCGCACTTTCCGCAATAATCAGTTTATTTCGATTAATGATGGATCCACCATCCAAAATTTACAAGCAGTTGTTGGGCTGAATTCTCTTGACGAAACTACACTAAAGCGAATTACTACTGGTGCGTGCATTTCCGTTACCGGGGATTTGATTGCTTCCCTTGGAAAAGGGCAGGCGGTTGAAGTGAAAGTAAATGAGCTTGTTATTCTTGGTGATTGTGATGCAGAGGCATTTCCTCTACAATTAAAAAACAAGCCGAGTCTTGAATACCTTCGTGAGATTGCGCATTTGCGATCACGCACGAATGTATTTGGAGCTGTTATGCGCATTCGTCATAATATGGCCTTTGCCATTCATAAATTCTTCAATGATAAGGGATTCTTTTATATCCACACTCCGGTAATTACGGGTTCGGATGCTGAAGGCGCTGGAGCGATGTTTCGGGTCACAACTCTTGATAGTAACAATCCTCCACGCGATGAGCATGGACACATCGATCACAAAGAAGATTTCTTTGGCAAGGAAACTAACCTTACTGTTTCAGGGCAATTAGAAGGAGAAACTTATGCGCTTGCGTTAAGTGAGATTTATACATTCGGCCCAACCTTCCGTGCTGAGAACTCGAACACTACTCGTCACCTTGCCGAGTTTTGGATGATTGAACCTGAGATGGCATTCTATGATATCCATGATAACATGCAACTTGCAACGGACTTGTTGCAGTACTTAGTAAAGTATGCGCTGGACAACTGTAAAGAAGATTTGGAGTTTTTAAACAAGCGTGCATTAGATGAAGATGCATCCAAACCACAAGATCAGCGTAGTGAATTAAGTTTGCTGGATCGTTTAAAGTTTGTTACTGAAAATGAGTTTCAAAAGTTAAGTTATACAGAAGCGATTGACATTCTGAAAAATTCAAATCCAAACAAGAAAAAGAAGTTTCAATATTTGATTGATGGTTGGGGTATCGATTTACAATCGGAACATGAGCGTTACTTGGTTGAAAAGCATTTCAAAAAGCCCGTTATCCTTTACAACTATCCAAAAGACATCAAAGCGTTTTACATGCGTCAGAATGACGACAACAAAACTGTTGCCGCCATGGATGTGCTGTTTCCGGGCATTGGTGAAATCATTGGTGGTTCACAACGCGAAGAGCGTTACGATAATTTACTTGCGCGTGTTAAAGAAATGAATCTGCCGGAAAAAGATTTGTGGTGGTATTTAGAACTTAGAAGATTTGGCTCTGCTCCGCATAGTGGCTTCGGACTTGGCTTCGAACGTCTGATGTTATTCGTAACCGGCATGACAAACATCCGCGATGTAATTCCATTCCCGAGATTTCCTGGGAATGCAGAGTTTTAAAAGGATTTTTTTTGCTGTGGTTCTATTTCAAGTACTTACTTATCCAAGTTCTAATTTGATCGTAGTTTAGTTTACCCTCTGCTGCTTTTATCACAAAGTTGAATTTTTCTTCCTGAACAGCATGGATGTCTATTTCATTTTTTAAAAGCACTAATCTCATCAATACATAAGCTGTTCGTTTATTGCCATCGATAAATGGATGATTCGAAATAATACTTTCAAAAAGTGCGGCAGCTTTATCAATAGGTTCAGGGTACAAATCTTGTCCGTCAAATGTTTGATAAGGTCGATTAATGGCAGAATCAAGTGCTCCTTGATCCCTGATTCCTTTTAAACCACCAAACTTTTCAATAAGGATATCATGAATTTTTTCGACTTCCTCAATCTTAATCATTTAGCAAGGCGATCGAGTAACTCCTTATCCTCAGTCAAAATATTTTTAAGATTCTTTGCAAGACTTAATTGCTCGTGGGATTTATTTTCAACTGATTTCAAAAAATCAAGAATATCTTGAAGTACGCTCTCAGGAACCTTATCTATCGATTTCTGAATTTCCGATTTGATTTCTTGAACAGTCATGGCTTATTAATATGAATCTAATTTACCAAAATTTTATAAGAAAACTGATGATACCTACTTCCGCTTTACCGCTAACAAAGGAGTGATGGCCTGGTAAGCAACTCTGCGGGTAACACTGCGCCCGAAAATTTTCTCCTCCAAACTAAGTTTGTGTGTAAAAGTAGTAAGTAAATCTGCTTTCGTTTCTTTAATGTAGCCAGCTATTGCCATCGTTACATCTTCTTCTAAAATTAATTTGAAGTCGAGTTTTTCGTAATTCATTTTACGAATAATCTCATCCACTGTTTGAATGATAGCATCCAATTTTTTATCCATTACCGGAGCAACGTGAATCATGTGAACTGCTGAACCAAATATTTTTGCAAACTCAACAATGATATCTAGCTCCTTTTGAATATTCTTAAGATCGGATGCATAGACGATGTGTTTCAGATCCTGGTATTTGGCTAATTCAGGAATGGCCAACACTGGCACTGGGCATTCATCAATTACTGAAACGGTGGTTCCTCCAAGGCGTGCCTTCTTCATAGCCGATGCACCTTGCAAACCCATCACCACCATATTAGTTGGATGCTTGCTCACATACTTGCGCACCATTTCAGAAACCGTTCTTGCTTTTACAGGTTTAAATACCAATTCATAATTTCCCTTCACCTGACTTCTTAATTCTTTCACCAGATTATCACCTTCTTCCTGCGATACAGAAGCTACTGATTTTTCGATTTGTTTCGTTCTTAAATTTGCTTTTGGAATACCATCCAGCCTAACAATATTTAAAATGGTAAAGTTTGCTTCCAAAGGGGCAGCCATCTTCAGTGCATACTGCATAGCCACTTTCGATAAGGGCGAGAAATCGGTAAGCAAGACAATGTTGGGGCCTTTCATAATTGGGTCAGTTATTAAGTTTCAAAATTACACCGTTTAACTCTATTTCGGTAAAAAAACTACACCAAGGGGCAGTTTTATAGATAAAATGGATTTTACTTTGTGCGGTATTAATTTGAAATAGTATGCGCCTGCGAACTCTTCTTTTGTTTTCCTTCTTAATTGCCAGTACTTCTTTTGCCTGGAGTCAAAAAATTGACGCTAAAAAAATTAAGACTCATATCAAAACATTGGCTGATGATGCCATGCAAGGACGCCTGACTGGATCGGAAGGGGAACGGATGGCGTTCGAGTACATCGAAAAGCAGTTTAAAAGTTTAAGCCTGCAACCCAAAGGAGAATCTGCAACCTATCAACAAGAATTTCCCTTTAAAGCTGGAATGCATGGAACGGGTACTGAAGGTAACGCTCACAATGTGATTGGGTACTTAGATAATCAAGCTGACAAAACAATAATAATAGGCGCACATTATGATCACTTAGGATTAGCAGAAAACGGAAGTTCCTTAGATGCAAACCCGAAAGGAAAAATTCATAATGGTGCCGATGACAATGCTTCAGGTGTTGCCGGAGTGTTAGAACTTGCTCGCTACTTTTCTATTAATAAAGTTAAAGAGAAAGCTAATTTTCTTTTCATTTGTTTTAGCGGAGAAGAGCTTGGTTTGTTTGGTTCCAAATATTTTACTGAACATCCAACCATCGAACTATCGAATGTTACTTATATGATCAACATGGATATGATTGGTCGATTGAATCCAACTACAAAAAGTCTTTCAGTAAGCGGGTCAGGTACCAGCCCCTTGTGGGAACCCACTTTACAAAGCATGAACACCAAGCTTTCGATCAAAACAGATTCTTCAGGTATTGGTCCCTCTGATCATTCCTCATTTTACCTAAAAGATATTCCAGTGTTGCATTTCTTCACAGGCTCACACAGTGACTATCACAAACCTTCTGATGATTGGGACAAAATAAATTATGCGGGTGAAAAAGAAGTGCTAGAATTAATTATTGCTGTCATCGAAAAATTAGATACGGAACCTAAGCTCGCTTTCTTAACGACCAAGAATAAATCCATGAGTTCGGCTCGATCATTTAAAGTAACATTGGGTGTGATGCCTAGCTACACTTCGGATGCAGCTGGACTATTGATTGATGGTGTTACTGAAGACAGACCGGCACACAAAGCAGGTATTCAAACGGGAGATATTGTAATTCAGATTGGTGAATATCCAATACAGGATATTCAAAATTACATGGACGCATTAACCAAATTTGAAAAAGGCCAGACTGTCCCTGTGAAAGTAAAACGCAAAAGCGAAGAGCTTACGCTGAACGTAACATTTTAGTCTTTCTTCTTTTCAACTGCGTGGCCGCCAAATTCGTTGCGCAGGGCTGCCACAATTTTTCCTGAAAAGGTATCTTCATGTTGCGAGCGATAGCGCATTAGCAAAGACATTGTTATAACCGGTGTTGGCACGCCCATCTCAAGCGCAGTTTCAACAGTCCATTTACCCTCACCTGATGAATGCATAACTCCTTTTATGGATTCAAGGTTTTTATCTTTTTCCAAAGCACTTTGAGTGAGTTCCATCAACCAACCACGCACTACGGAACCATGGTTCCAAACTTTAGCTACAGCAGATAAGTCAACATCGGCATCATGTTTATTCAAGACTTCCATGCCTTCTGCTATGGATTGCATGATACCGTACTCAATTCCGTTATGAATCATCTTCGTAAAATGACCATTACCTGTTTTGCCACAATACAAATAACCATCGGGAACCGAAATCGATTTGAACAGCGGCTCACAGTAATCAAAGATTTCTTTTTTGCCGCCAATCGTGGTGCACACTCCGTTCCTTGCCCCACTAACTCCACCACTTGTTCCACAATCCAAATAATGGATTCCTAATTTTTCAAGATCGCGGGCACGAGTAATTGTATCTTTAAAATGAGAATTACCTCCATCAATTACGATGTCATCAGGAGCCAAATGATATTTCAGATTGCTAAGAACAACATCCACCACATTACCAGCAGGCACCATAATCCAAACCACGCGTCTGCCCTGCATAGTCAACGCTAAATCTCCAATGGTGGGCATGGTAGTTATCTGTTCGTTAGCAATGCTCTCCATGGCAGCTTTGTTGATATCAAAAGCTATAACCTCATGTCCTTTGTTTTTGAAATTCAGAGCCAGGTTATAGCCCATCTTGCCTAAACCAATTAACCCGATTTGCATGCTTTATAAGTTTCGTTATTAAATAATCCGTTCCTTACAAAAATCAAATTAAATGATTAGCACCCATACATGGTAAATAATGGCTTAAAACGTTATGCAATCGTTTGCGATTTATGGTATTTCTTCATTTCCCGATAGAATCTTAATAAAAATTGATTCTCACTTACCACATAGTATGATTTGCTTGCTACACAATTCGTATTAATTCAGTTTGGAAATAAATGTAGAGTGTAAATGACCCTTGAAAATGGAATTTGAAGTGCCTAAACCAATAGAGTCAAATTGATTCGCTTCGAATCAAGAATGGCACAAAAAAACAAGTTTAATTAAAGCGAACTATCGCTTGAGGAACTTGTACGTGCTTTTGAAATTTGATTGCTCGTCTTGAACAGAAACAAAATAGTAGCCTGTAGTAAGATCCTTCACTCTAACTTTGATTTCATGCTCATCAACAATCTCAGGTTCTAATTCAATTGTATTGCCGAGAATGTTATGAAATACTAGCTTAACCTTTCTAGCCTGAGGAGCTTCAAACTTCAAACTTACAAACTCGGTGGCTGGGTTGGGATAAACCTGAATAGACTTAACGGGATCGGGGCGACCTCCAAAAAAAACCTCGTCTTTACCTTGAGCAAATCCAAGTTGGATCGTCAAGATCAGAGCAAATGCAATGTAAAAGGCTTTTCTTAGGTTCATGTTGTACTATGTACGTGTTTTTATACCCTTTAGATGCAAGATGTGAGCCAAAAGTTTAAAATGATTGAAAATAAACATTCTAAATGCCCTAAGAGGTCGTTCGGGGAGAGTTTTATCGCCCAAAGGTTATTCAACTTTCTTAAAAGCAGTTGGCAAAAAATCTACGATATCCCCCGCTATTAGGGATTTCTGCCCTTTCTCTCTTGCTGCCAAATCACCAGCAAGGCCATGAAGATACACTCCAATAATTGAAGCATCAGTGGTTGAATAAGACTGTGCCAACAATCCTGTTAGTATGCCAGTCAACACATCGCCACTCCCACCAGTTGCCATACCGGGATTACCGGTTGAATTAAAAATTAGTTTCTTATCAGGTGATGCGATAACTGTATAAGCGCCTTTTAAAATGACAACTGATTGAATGCGAACAGCCAGATCCTTTAACTTTTCAAGTTTATCAAAGTCATCGACCCATTTGCCAACAAGTCTTTCAAACTCACCAGGATGGGGAGTTAAAATACTTCCTTGCGGGATTAGTGCAAGAAGTTTTGGATTAGCTGATAGAATGTTTAACGCATCCGCATCAAGTACGATTGGTTTTTTAAAACTAGTTAATAAATACTCGAGTGCATTTACAGTTTCAGGGGCTTGTCCTAATCCCGGACCAATTCCAACAGTTGTATAAAAATCTTCAATCTCACGACCTGAAAAAAAATCAGATGACTGATCAACAGTAGCCATTGCTTCAGGCACAGCCGTTTGAATGATGATATATCCAGATTGAGGCACATGAACTGTTAACAATCCTAATCCGGATCGCAAAGCCGAACGTGACGCTAAAATACATGCACCCATCTTCCCTTTTGAACCTGCAATCAATAAAGCATGACCAAATTTTCCTTTATGATCAAACTTTGAACGAGGTTTTAAAATTTTCTTTACAGACTTAAGCGTAATGAGTGAATGATCCGAGTCAACTTCTCTTGCGTATTTTTTATTTAGACCAATGTCAACGATATGCCATTCTCCAACAAACTCATAATTCTCTGGTTGCAGAAACGCAAGCTTTGGAACCTGAAACGTAAGAGTATAATTTGCTTTAAGAATAGTTCCCGATGAGTGTTGATCGATTCGTAATCCGGAAGGTACGTCAACAGCAATTTTAACTTTCTGAGAACGATTCAAACAATCAATTACTTTCGCATAAACTCCTTCCAATGGACGATTCAATCCAGACCCAAAGATGGCATCTATAAGAATGGTACGATCTGCAAACAGCTCACAGTCTGCATCCGAAGTTATTTCTGAAACTAAAATCTTAGTATCTAACTTTTTGAGGTTCGCTAAAAAATCAATAGACTCTGATACCGATCCTTTTACAATCCAAACTTTAACAGGATAATTCCAATCGTTTAACAGGCGGGCAATACCTAATCCATCACCACCATTGTTACCCGTGCCGCACACAATTCCAACTTTATTGCTGGCATCAAATCGCTCCACAAACCAAGTAACAAAAGCCTGACAAGCCCGCTCCATTAAATCAATAGAAAGAATAGGTTCATTTTGGATGGTGTATGCATCCCACGCTTTAATCTGATCGGATGATAGAATCTTTATCACAATTTTTAACGATCAACTTCTCCTAACACTATATCGATTGAACCCAAGATGGCAATCAAATCTGCTATCAAAACTCCACGACTAATTTCTGGCAAGATGGAGAGGTTTACAAAGGAACATGCCCGCGCTTTACAGCGAAACGGAATATCACTCTTGCCATCCGCACGAAAGAAATAGCCTAACTCGCCTTTCGGATTTTCTGCCCGCACATATAACTCCTGAGCTTTAGGTCTGATCTTTTTTGGAACTAGCGCTTGTGGATCAAACTCACGGGTTCGTTTATATTCGCCTTCTAATTTATCTAAGCATTGCTCCATGATACGTAGCGATTCATAAATTTCTTTCACACGCACCCAACTGCGATCCCAACAATCACCAACAGCACCCATCTTTCCTTCTCCTATTGGCACTTCAAACTCCAACTCTGGATAAACCGAATAACCGTCCACTCTTCTTAAATCAAAACGCAATCCTGAAGCCCGTAACATGGGGCCGGTGATTCCATTGTTGATGGCTAGATTTAGAGGAAGTACACCCACATTGGCCGTGCGATCTATAAAAATTTTATTGTCAATAAGAATCGTTTCAAGTTCGGCTACTTTCGGTTTGAAGTAGGTAATGAATTCTCGACATCTCTTCTCAAAGCCAACCGGTAAATCATAAAACAGACCACCAATCCAAATGTAATTGTATAGCATGCGGGCACCACTAGCCCACTCAAGCAATCGTAAAATATGCTCGCGATCGCGCATGATCCAAAAGAAAGGTGTGAATGCTCCCAGATCTAAACCATAAGTCCCCACTGCAATGAGGTGCGATGCTATTCGATTCATTTCTGCCACCAACACCCGAATGTATTCCACTCGCTTTGGAATTTGATCTGATATACCAAGCATGCGCTCTACGCCCATCGCATAGGCATGCTCCGAATTCATAGCAGCCACATAATCCATCCGATCCACAAATGGAATCACTTGATTGTAAGGAAGACTCTCGGCATGTTTTTCGAAGCACCGATGCAGATAACCAATATGAGGGACAACTTCTTTTATGATCTCGCCATCCGATAAAACTTCCAATCGCAACACTCCGTGTGTGGAAGGATGCTGCGGACCCAAATTGATAATCATCTCCTCACGCTTAAGTTCACCTGCTTTGAACTTGTTCGGCTCGGAGTCGATTAGATTATCCTCTTTATATATGTACTGCTGTTTCAAATTGACAATTGATAGTTGATAGTTGACAATTAGCTGATTATAAACATTATTTTTTAGCTTTTGATGTTTTAATGGAAGCAGTTAAGATTTTTATTACTTCAACACATTTATTCAATAGGATTTCTCCTTTGACAGAATCAAGAATTTTTGAGTCGGTTAACAATCGAATCCAATAATGGGTTTCATTTGCTTCCTTGTTTGCGATTGACAGCTTATGAATGAAATCTGCCTTTGATTCAGCTTGATTTGCTTCTTCAACCATGGCGCCAACCGAAGTAGCACTTCTTAATAATTGTTTAGATAAAATATACTCTTTCCTTTCTTGCAACTCCAGACAAGCTTTAACAACATCAAGCGCAAAAGCATAACTCTTTTCCTTAAGTGGATTCTCTGACTTCTTAATTGTCAATTGCTCATTCTCCATTGTCAATTCGTTAGTATTCGATTTTAACACCACGATAATATTCCTCGTGCTTATAATCTTTGCGCAACGGAAATCCTTTCCAATCGGCAGGCATTAAAATCCTTCTTAGATCAGGATGATTTTTAAAATCAATCCCAAACATATCGTACACTTCACGCTCCAACCAATTGGCTGATTTCCATATAGCGTTAACACTTTCTACTTCCGGATTTTCGCGTGGTAAAATAACTTTCAGAGCAAGCGACTGATTAAATGGAATGGAATACAAATGATAAATCACCTCCATAGTTCCTGCTTCCACTCCATTGTCAATTCCCGTTACACAGGAAAGCATATCGAAATACGTAGCCGGATTTTTATGAAGTTGTTCACAGACTGATAACAGAACTTCAGGTTTAAGAATTACTCCAAACGGTGTTGAGTTAGGAATCTCTAGCACTTCTTCCGTGGAGAATGATTGAACGAGTTTCACTAATTCTTGCTCCTTCTCAGACATGTTCTTTCTTAACAAGTTGTTCTATCGCAATTGGCTTCACGCGACTTTCATTTCGAATTTTTTCATGGAGTTTGAGAATTCCTCCAATCAATGCTTCCGGTCGTGGTGGACAACCTGGCACATATACGTCAACAGGAATAATGCGATCCACCCCTTTCACCACATGATACCCATGCTGCCAATAAGGTCCTCCACAATTAGAACATGAACCCATTGAAATAACATAGCGCGGCTCCGACATCTGCTCATATAATTGTTTGATGCGATCAGCCATCTTAAAGGTTACTGTTCCTGAAACAATCATTACATCGGATTGGCGCGGAGAAGCACGAGGCACCATTCCAAACCGATCCATATCATAGACTGTACTTCCCGTGCTCATGAACTCAATCGCGCAACATGCCAATCCAAACGTCATCGGGAATAAAGAAGATAAGCGCGACCAATTCAGCAAGTCATCCACTTTCGTGATGATTACGCCACCGTTCTCAAATTGCTGATCTAATAAACCTTTCATAAAGAATTCCCCACTGCTTTATGACTTTTATATTTCTCGTTGATCTTAGTATACACTTGATTCGGTACAGGAGATTCAACATCTATTGTTTGAGGTTCCGATTTCACCCAATCCAAGTGACCCATTTTCCAGGCATATGCAAGCCCAAGTGCTAAAACAAAAATAAAAATCAACATTTCTATAAATGCATACCAACCCCACATTCCATCGGTCTGCGAAATCAATTCTGCGTTAGCAAAAACTACTGACCACGGAAAAAGAAAAACAACTTCTACTTCAAACAAAATGAAAACCAATGCTAATACATAAAACCGAAGATTAAATTGTATCCATGCGGTGCCTTGTGGAGTTTCACCACTTTCATAAGATTGTAATTTCTGTTCATTGGGCCGGTTGGGTCTGATTAATCTCGACACAAGTAAGGCAGAGACAACGAAGAACACTCCGCCAAGGAAGAACAGTAAAATTTGCGAAAGGATGGGTGTTGATTCTGCAGTCATTCAGAACCAAAGATACACAGCAAGATGGTATTACCTTAATACTTATAATCGAAAAGTAGGCAGAGCAGATTGCAGTAAGTAGGATGTCTGACCTTAAAGACTCTCAGCATTAAACGTATCGCCTTGATTAATGTCACCCGTTTGAAATCCTTTGCTAAACCAGCGTTGGCGTTGTGCTGAAGTGCCGTGGGTGAATGAATCTGGGACTACATAGCCACGGGCTTGTTTTTGCAAGCGATCGTCACCGATGGCACTGGCTGCATTCATGGCTTCATCAATATCACCCACTTCAATCATGTTAAACATTTCATTGGCATGATGCGCCCAAACGCCAGCCAGAAAGTCAGCTTGCAATTCTAACTTCACAGAAAGTTTATTGTACTCTTCTTCACTTAGCTGACCGCGCATAGCATGGACTTTGTCAGTAATGCCCATAAGATGTTGTACATGATGACCTACTTCGTGCGCTACTACATAGGCTTGCGCAAAATCTCCAGGTGCATCAAATCGACTTTTCAATTCTTCGTAAAAACTGAGATCGATGTATAACTTTTCATCAGCACTGCAATAGAAAGGACCCGTGGATGCATCCGCATTTCCACACCCTGACTGTACACTGCCACTAAATAAAACCAGTGTCGGTTCGCGATAATCGCTTAGTAATTGATTCCAAACATCTTCTGTATCAGCCAGCACAACTTTTACTAACTGCGATAACTCCTCTTCTTCAGGGCTTGCAGTGTAAGGTGTTGATTGAGATACAGACGGACTGTTATCCATCGGAATCTGTTGGAGCAGTGTTAACGGATTGTTTCCGGTAATTAAACTGATAATAACAATTACAACTACCACACCGATGCCACCTTTTATCGGAAGGCCACCAAAACCACCGCCTCCGCTTCTTCCACGTTGATCATCAACGTTGCTACTCTGTCTTCGTCCTCGCCACTGCATAATATTTTTTTAGAAGCGGAAGGTACAAAGATTTTTTTACTCCCTTTTTGGTTCTACAAAACCAGAGCAATCTCTTGAATCAATTAATCTAAAATCCATCATCCTTCGGTTCCCAGAGTTCAATCTTATTTCCTTCCGGATCCATAACCCAACCAAACTTCCCGTAAGGATATTCTTGCATCTCACCGACAATTTGCACACCCTCTTCTTTCAACAATTTCAACAACTTCACTAAATTTTCCACCCGGTAGTTGAACATGAATTGTTTTTCACTTGGCGCGAAATAAGGAGTACTTTCTTTGAATGGTGACCAAATAGTGTGAGCATTCTCTTTCTCATTTGGTTTAGCCGGATCAATCCACCGAAAGGTGCTATCACCAACGCCTAAATGTTTTGTATACCAAGCTGTTAATTCCTTGGGGTCTGCTGACTTAAAGAAAACTCCGCCTAATCCTGTTACTCGTTTCATAACTATTTTTTATTTGTTCTACTTAATACACTTTCTTCATACATAGAAATCCATTGTTTGGGAGTCAGCTTCGAAGCCAACGCACCAATCAATTTCACGGGCACGTCTTCAGGCTTTCTAAATCGAATACACGATTTTCCCATATCCAGTTTCTTATCCGAAACTTTCGCCCACTCTTTTATAAACCAATCATGCAAGGGATCTTCGTATACTGCCATGTGATATACGGCAATGTGATTTTTTTGTGAAGCCAGCGATATGAAAGGCAACGCATCGCTTGGCTTTACATGATACCCCGGTTTATAAAGTGAATGCGGAACAACGTAGCTGATCATTCCATACTGCATCGTCTCTTCAAACCCTTTGGGGAGATTCTTTAGAATTACATTTCGCAAGTCAGAGATAATTTGCTTGCGATTGGCCGGCAATGACTTTAAATACTCTGTAGCAGTTTTGGCTGTGGATTGCATTGATAAATAGTTCTTTTATTGTGTAACAGAATTTTGATTACTGGTTGATTCAGCGACCGCTAGAAATTTCTTGTTTCGCAAAAGGCCTGCACTTAGTAGTGTAATCACTAATCCTACAGGAAATATTTCAGTTAAGGTTACGCCAAACCTGATTAGCGGGTTCTTGTACATCTCACTAAAACTCGCCCAATCTTCTTTTGCCTTTTTAAGTTCTTGTTCAGATGCACCTTTGGTCTTCAATTCGTTAAAATAATGATCTGTCATTTTCTGAGTAAATTCCTCGCCCATATTGGCATACGAAATCTCCCATGCTAATGCATACATCACCGAAGCTATCAGGGTAATTAGAATACCCACCTTACATGCATTCCAAAAAGTAACAGTTCCATTGTTATAATTGTCGCGGAAGGATTTTATGCCAAAGAAAACCATGGAGAGGGCAATAACCATGGTGGTATAACCCACTAACTCGCCATTATCAAAATTAAGCACGCCACTTTTCCACAAAGGCATGGTTAACAACATCAGGCTTCCAACAATCAGCCCCGCAATAAGGCCATAGATGATTACAATCTTCTTCATATTGTTTTTGTTTTTGTTTTTTGCTCAAAACAATGTGTGGCCGAGCGAAAATCCTTCACCCGAAAGGGTGATTTAGCTAAAATTAAATGAAATCACTCTAAAGTTAGATACAGAACCCTAAGGAATTAGTCTCAGTTCTTTTGCTTTTTGCACCGCCTGTGTTCTGCGGCTTACTTCCAGCTTAAGAAATAAATTTGAGGAGTGGGTTTTGATTGTATTCAACGAAACAAAAAGTTTATCGGCAATCTGCTGATTGGAAAATCCCTGCGCCATTAGGCCGAGCACTTCATGCTCGCGTTTGCTAATTCCCAGCCTTTGCAATTCGATTTCATTAAGCACAAACTCTGGCCCCACCATTACCACGTGTTTACGAGTGAGTTTCAGTCCAGCCCAAATACCTACGCCTGTAAAGATCAGGGCAACTGCGCCAACATAAAATTCGATAGTCAGGTCTCTAATAATCAATCGATACTCCAGAAATTTGAGTACAAAAACAAAGACGGCAAGCGCGAGGCCGTATAAAATTACCGTTCGTTTCATTGAACTTAAAAATGAACGATTTTTTTAGGAATAACAATCAGAAGATAAACTCCCTTCTGTTATTTATTTCTCAAGAAGTGCTTTAAGATTTGCGAAGTTTTTGTTCATGTCCTTAAGTAACATGCCCTTAACTAGGGGGATCATCAGGTTCATGGGAAATGGGTTGCTACCCATAAAAACAGTTGTCACTTTCGTGCGATTGTCGCCTATCGGAGTTGTAGTAGTATATGCCTGATTAGTTGCCTTAAATGGTTTTTCGAAACGAAGTTCCACATCATAACGCTCACCTTCCTTAATCGCTTTTATTTCCTGGGCGCCTACGCCCACATTTTTGTTTTCACTCGTCCACGATGAAACAAAACCAACGGTGCCATCTGTGCCCGTGTATTTGATTTTAATATCCGGATCGGCCATTACCCAAACACTATATTGTTCCTGATTCTTAATCAGCTTTACAAAATTGAAAACATCCGTGCTTGGTTTTTCAATAATAACCTCAGCGGAAATAGTGAGAGTCTTTGGCATTATAGCGGCAACCAGTAAAACTACTGCAATAAGGGCGAGGAAAATGTAGAGGAAGATCATATCGTGAAGTTATCGGGTAACGAAGATAAGAGATTCACGATAACTCAAGAGCGTTTGCCAAAAATTCGCCTGAACGGAGTTATTGTTTGCCCAACAAAATCTTCAGGAAAATTTTCATCATCCGGTAGACCGATGGGTAAATTTTCATCATTAGAGGGCCAATAGTTGGTTCTAAAAATAAAATCCCAAACGCTTAACGTGATACCATAATTAAAACCATGTGGATGCGAGGCTGGAAATTCTTTTGCGTGATGCCACAGATGCATTTGCGGTCCATTGAAAAAATAGCGAAACGGACCCAATGGAATTCTTAAGTTCGCATGACCCAACTGACCTGTGACTAATGTGAAAATGTGTACAATAAAAAAATCAGTAATACCAAAACCAATCATCGCTAGCGGAATATACTCTAATGTTCGATACAGAATATTCTCCATCCAGTGATAACGGAGCAAAGCGGCAAAACTCATTTCGCGCGTGCTGTGGTGTACTTTATGAAACTCCCACATCCATCCTACATGATGGTACATCCTGTGAATATTCCATTGAATAAAATCGCGGAATATAAAAATAAGAAGCAATTGTGCCCAGCCGGGTAAGCTTCCGATTTTAATAGCCACCAGGTTGGTTACGCCAAAAAGGGATAGGAAATCCTGAAAGAGTTGCACGCCTACCATGGAAAGCGCATTGTAGAGGACGAGCGAAAACAGAAAATAATTCCAAAACAAATAAAAGATATCTAACCAAAAATACTCGTGGAGAAGTGGCTGATTCTTTCGCCACGGAAATACGACTTCCAAAAGCGCTATTAACGCGGATGCTCCCACTAGCCAGTAAAAGTAATTGTGCCAGCTGGGGTGAAGGATTTCACTTACAAAATAATTCCAGTAGCCGGAATATCCATCCTGAATTACTTTGAGGTACTTATCCATTGTGCAAAGATGCTTATTTTATCATACGCGTTAAAGGCTACAACACCGGACCAGCACTCAATGTTACATTTTTTATAAAATGCCGTTGATTACGTTACAAATCATTGATAGGGCGCTTCGTACCTTGAATATCAAAATTCAAACCCCACGTTATGAAAAAAATTACAATCCTTGCTGCTGGCATTTGTTTGTTATCAGCCTTTGCTTTTACAGGCAATAAAAACTCAACAACCAATGCTACTGAACTGGTAGCGGATTGGGAGCGCGCTAAAGCGTACACAAAAGAATACCTCGATGCAGCCACTGAAGAGGTGATCAACTATAAACCTACTCCCGAAATGAGAAGCTTTGCAGAACAAATGCTGCATATGGCTATGGGTAATGCAGGCATTGTTGCCACCAGCACTGGCAAGGAAAGGTTATTTAAAGAGAATATCGAAAAGGTAGACTCTTACAAAAATAAAGAAGCCCTTACTAAAGTAGTGATGGAAAGTTATGACTTTGTAATTGCTACCCTTAAAGAAATGAATGATGAAAGACTAAACGAAAAAGTAAAGTTCTTTAACGGACAAGAATATACGCGCGCGGTAGGAATTGGCAAAGCATTTGAACATCAAACACACCACCGCGGACAAACTACTGTATACCTGCGCCTGAAAGGAATTACACCACCTGCTGAGAAATTGTTTTGATTCTCTTCAATGCGTAAGGGAGATGTCATCAAAATAAACTTCACCCGTAGTATCTGGCAAGTACACTAAGTAGACTGTTAAACTTTGAGTGCTAGCTTCTACATTGCCAAGTTTGATGCTATAGTCTGTCCAATCGAAGGTGCCACTGATTGGCGAAGTTCCCTGGGTAGTGACAAATTGTTCTCCTGCTCCTTCAGGTTGAACAGTATTATCACCTCGTATAACAATACTGATTCCGGTACCCGTCATGTTACCTTTTACTTTTAAATTTAGGGTAACGCTTTTGCCAGTTGGCAGGTGGGTACTGATAGTTTGTGCCCAGAAAGCAAATTCTGTCGATTCTAAAGTTTGATTAGAAATCTTAAGTGACTTACTGGGCGAGAATGATTCTGTATCGGTCCATGACACGGTGTATTTTTCCTGACCCGTGGAAAACCACCAACTATTAGGAGTGGCTGAGCCAGTTTCTACATCACTATTGTTTATTAATTGGCCAGGGTGAACATCCTCCTTATCGCAACTATCTAATAGAAAAATTGCAAAAAATGAAAATGTCAGAATGCGAGAATTCAATCCAGGGAATTTCATAAAATTTATTTTCTAGTGGATAGGGTGTGATTTTCACTAATTTGAAAGTAGCTTAAAAAAATGCAAGAATTTTACTAACCCATTTAATTGGCATAACTACCCGATCGTAAAATAGATAATAGCTAATCCAAACAGCAGTGACAATGGGGATAGCCACCTAACATATCGAGGTTTCAAAATATCTGCAGCCCGCAACGAAAAACTGTGATGGAGTTTTCGGGGAACGAAATAAAGAATGAGCGAAGTACCCAACATAAACCAACCGAAAAGTTTAAATGCATCTGGGTATTTCGAAAAGTCGGCATAGAAAATCATGGCTGCTGCCGGAATCATTCGGATAGTTATCTCAGCATAATTAATAAAATTAGTGCCGCCCGCTTTCATTAATGTAGCTCTCGCTTTTTCTGGCGCAAAGAACATCAGTAATCCCACGTAGATGATGAAGACTCCAAATAATATTATTACCCACCTGGCAAGGATGATCATTCTCTAAAATATTTTATGAGAATCGAAATGTAGTTATAATGAATCTTATCTTCAGAAGTTGAGATAATTGCGTGTCAGTATTTCCCCAGCTGGGTATTTTGTTCACGCCCTCATTGAAAAATATTCCTTGTTTATCAGTTTAATCCTCATTTTTTAGGAGGCACTTTTTTTGTACTCCCTTGTGAAATGAATTTTTAAATTCTCTAAACTCACTTAACATGAAAACGATAAAAACATTTGAAAGAGATAATTCGACAGGCGTAAACCACGAAGGTAAAAGACCAAATTTACCGTTGCGTTATTTAGCAGCTTCCACCATTATTGGTGAAAAGGTAATCAATGCACTCGATGAAAAACTCGGGGAAGTAAAGGATGTGATGATTAACATCAACGAAGGGAAAATCCATTATGTAGTAATTGAGATGGGTGGATTTTTAGGAATCGGTGAAAAATATTTTGCTATTCCATTTGAAATGATCGATGTGGATACGAATGAGCATGCCTTTGTTTTGGATCTTGATAAAGATTCACTAAAAGATGCGCCTGGGTTTGACAAAAATCATTGGCCCGATACTAACAGTCACTACATAGAATCAGGTGAATATTGGGGAAGTTTTATGGGACCTAATACAGGATCGGTTCCATATTAATTTTTCATTCATAAGCATCAAGGCTTCTCGATTATGAAAAGACCACTTAGTAAGTGGTCTTTTTTTTGTTTTACCAAAACATTATCGGGTTATCTTATTCAGTACTAATTTTTATCTTTAACAACTAAACCAAACCCCTTCGCTATGTTTTTCTTCATTGGGCTCGCAGCCGTATTGGTAATCGGAGCCATCTTTACTTACAACAACCTGATTGGTGCTCGCAACGCAGTTGAAAATGCTTTTGGAACGATTGACGTAATGTTGAAAAAACGTTATGACCTTCTGCCCAATCTGGTGGAAGTAGCCAAAACGTACATGAAACACGAAAACGAAATTTTTACCAACCTCGCCAGTCTGCGTGCAAGAGCCACCACCGCTACCAGCACCGATGAAAAAGTAGCCATTGAAAACCAGATTTCCGGTGCTATGAAAAACCTGATGGTATCGGTAGAAAATTATCCTGAGTTAAAAGCCAGCGAGCAATTTACTATGTTGCAACGAAGCTGGAACGAAACTGAAGAACAAATCTCCGCTGCCCGTAGAGCGTACAATGCAGCTGTAACAGCGTATAACAATTCCGTAGAAAAATTTCCATCCAACATTTTTGCAGGTATGTTCAATTTTAAGCGCAAAGAAATATTTGTGATTCCTGAAACTGAACGCCAGAATGTAAGTGCCAAGGCCTTGTTCAACTCATAAGAGATGCAGCCAATCACAGACTTCAGGCCGTTTTACCAAACCAACCTGCAACCCAAACTGACCGAGCTTGAAACAACGCGTGCCGCCATTGCAGGAAAAATAAAACTCTATGGCGCAATTGCAATTGGGGTTGGGGTCGCGTTTATGGCATTTAAAGTCAGCGCCTGGCCGTTGATATTGGCAGGAGTAGGTATATTTTTCTTTTATCAACACCAGGCAAAACAATTTCGCACCAGTTACAAAACACAGGTTGTTGCTTCACTTGCACAAGCACAGGGTTTGCAATACAATCACTTAGCATGTATAAGTCGCAGCGATTACGACCAAAGCAAAATCTTTGTTCGCAGTCCCGACCGCTATTGGGGCGATGACTATCTAACCGGCACGGTGGGTAAAACAGGCATTCGATTTTCAGAATTACACACAGAGTATAAATCTGGTGGAAAAGAAAAAAGCTGGCACACCATCTTCAGAGGTATTTTTTTTATTGCCGATTTTAACAAACACTTTATTGGCGAAACATTTGTGCTGACCGATGTATCGGAAAATGTTTTTGGCAGCGGGATAGGCGGCTTCTTTCAAAAGCTGAACATGGCACGGCCACAATTAGTAAAACTGGAAGATGTAGAATTTGAAAAAGCCTTTGCCATCTATGGCACCGACCAGGTGGAAGCGCGTTACATCTTATCTCCAGCCTTGATGGAACGCATCCTCAATCTGAAACGAAAGTTCAATACGAATGTAGCGCTGTCATTCATTGGTTCGCATGTGTACATAGCCATTACCGTAGACAAAAATTTGTTTGAAGCTCCGTGGCTCTTTAGTTCGGTGGATAACTACAAACAATTGGAAGAATACTATAATGACATTGCCATGTGTGTGGGGATTGTAGAGATCTTGGATTTGAATACGAGGATTTGGACGAAGGAGTGAATACCCTATGCTTGATTCCTACTGCAATTCATTAACGGATGAGGCCCAATTAGAAATTGCGCTAACACTAGGCAAACGTGCACTTCCTGTGTGGGAAGAATATTTTAGAAAAAATCCAAAAGACATCGATCAGGTTAATGCATTGGTAAACGACACCAATCGGGTGAAGGGAGCTTTGCAAAAAATCGACAGTGAGTTTCCAAAACGGGCCCTCGAAAAAATTGAACGGAGTTTCATTGCAGCTAAAGAGACATCGCAAAAGCCCATCCCTATCATGAAAAGAGATGCCACACTTTCCCCTTTACTGGCAACCTGCATGCAGCTATTGAGCAATCAACAATGGGATAACACATTGAATCAATCCGTACGATTAGTTTTTACATCGGTCTTTAACATGCTGGTGTGGATACTGTACAGACGCCATACGAAACAGAATGAAACACATATTTATGTTGCCATCAACCAAGCCGCTGATGTACTGCTGCGCGAAAATTTGCTATCAGAAGGAAACATTAGCACAATCTTAGACGGGTACAAGCAACATAAAAGACTGAATACCGAAGACAGCGATTGGGAGAATGCCATGCCTGTAGGAAGCAGTGAGTCGTTTGACGAACAAGATATTTATAAAAAAATCATTGGCGAAAAAGTAGTGAAGGGTCAGGGTAGCAGTGCCTTGAACAAAGAGGTATTAAGACAGATGCGTGAAGAAGGGAAAACCTATTGGAACATGATGGATGAATACACAACAGGAACGAGCACTACTTATTCTTATGATAAAGAAAAACAAAGTTATTCTCGCCATGAGGTTGATGTAATAGTGGGTAGTTTCTCTAATCACATTCCCATGACGGAAAGCGAAATGCTTGGTGTTATCTCACAGCAAGCTTTGTCAGATTTACGAGAGTCTGGGTTTGAGGTGTAGCTAAGAACTGTCCTAATTTTTAAAAATTTTACTAACTTGCTCTCATGAAATTAAAAGCCAAGAAATCCAAAAGTCTGGCAGTTGAGGGAAGTTCATTATCCATAGATAAATTTAAGAAAAGCATTTCGGAAGCTGAGAAAGGACCTTTTTATACTTCAGAGCAATCCAAAAAGCTTCTCGAATCATGGAGGAAGAAAAAAGACTCCCTGTAAGGATATCGCAATCTTTATCTGTTTGACCTCGATGAAGTATTCAACTACGGCCTTGAAACTTTTGGCCAGAAGCAAGCTGAGAATTATGAAACTGAAATCTGGGAGTTAATCGATCGATTACCTAATAGCTATCACCTTTTTCCGGAGTGCAAGCATCTACCAACCAAGTCAAAAATCTATCGATGGATTATACTGGATGCACATCTGATTATCTACCGAATTCGAAAGAAAGAAATACAAGTGCTTCGATTATTACATTCAAAAAGGAGCATCACAAAAATTAAAGCCACAAGAGGGACGAAGGTTTAACCAATTCCTGAGATCAGGAAGACCTGACAGCAATCGGAGACCTGACAGCAACGGGAAATAAATCTCCCGATCATGCTTTTCAAACCGTGTCGCTCAAAAACGCGCATTTCAAAAACATTGCGCAGGCGACACACTTTTACTCTTTACATTTAATCACCGGGCTAAAGCCCGGTGCTACAAATATTTCACTCCTCCGGAGTTTTAACTATCGAGTTTAGGATAATCCCCTTAAGTTGATACTGGTCGCTGATCAACATGTAAACTAAACTTATTGTCAATTTTCCATTATCAACTATCAATTGAATCACCCCGCCCACCCTTCTCTATCCAAACTTCGATATTGAATGGCTTCGGCCAGATGTTCAATTTTTATTTCAGGTGTACCGGCCAAGTCGGCAATGGTGCGTGAGACTTTTAAGATGCGGTCGTACGCGCGGGCAGAAAGACCGAGGCGTTCCATTGCTGTCTTAAGCAACGTGCGCCCAGCATCATTAATTTCACAAATCTGTTTTACCATGTTGGCGGGCATCATGGCATTGCAATACATATTCTTTTGATCTTTAAAACGCTCACTTTGCATAGCACGGGCTTTTACCACGCGTGCACGGATTTCATCACTCGTTTCATTTTTGCGTTGCGTGGTCATCTGGTCAAAACTTACCGGCACTACTTCCACATGTAAATCAATGCGATCGAGCAACGGGCCACTCACTTTACTTAAGTAGCGTTGCACAATGCCAGGTCCACACACACATTCCTTTTCTGGATGGTTGTAGTAGCCACACGGGCAAGGATTCATACTGGCTACCAACATAAAGTTTGCCGGATAGTCGATCGAGATTTTTGCGCGTGAAATAGTTACACGTCTTTCTTCCATGGGTTGGCGCATTACTTCCAACACGGTGCGTTTAAACTCTGGCAACTCATCTAAAAACAAAACGCCATTATGGGATAAGGAAATTTCTCCAGGTTGTGGATTGCCACCACCACCTACTAAGGCTACATCCGAAATAGTATGATGCGGACTGCGATAGGGTCGTGTGGTTATTAAGGTAGCATCGGCTCCTACTTTCCCGGCCACGGAATGAATCTTGGTTGTTTCCAAGGCTTCATTGAGCGTAAGCGGTGGAAGAATAGAAGGCAAGCGTTTTGCTAACATGGTTTTACCAGCACCGGGTGGGCCAATCATAATTACGTTATGACCACCCGCAGCAGCAATCTCCAAGGCACGTTTAATATTTTCCTGCCCTTGCACATCTTTAAAATCCGAATCGTAGTCGTTGATTTTACTTTGGAATACTTCGCGCGTATCGATGCGCAGAGGTTCAATCTTAATCTTGCCTTCAAAGAAGTCAATCGCCTCTTGCAATGTCTCTACTCCTATTACATCCAGATTATTTACAATGGCTGCTTCACGGGCATTTGATTTCGGTAGCACAAATCCTTTAAACTCTTCCTTACGTGCCTGAATGGCAATGGGCAACACACCTTTAATCGGTCGCAAGATTCCATCCAACGACAACTCACCCATGATGATATACTTATCTAATTCAACGGCTTCAATTTGTTCGGAGGCTTTGAGCACAGAAAGCGCAATGGGCAAATCGTAAGCACTTCCTTCTTTGCGTAAATCAGCAGGAGCCAAGTTTACAACCACTTTATTGCGCGGCATAAACAACTTCAGGCTTTTAAAAGATGATTCAACCCGGTGCTGACTTTCTTTCACGGCAGTATCTGGCAAACCACTCATGTGAAAATCTTTGCCTTGCGTTACGTTTACCTCCACGGTAATCGTGCGGGCATCCACTCCATACACTGCGCCACCAAAGGTTTTTGCGACCATTGTCGAATATTAAAATGCGAATTGCGATTTTATAAATTAAAAATCTTCGTAGGCTAAGATAAGGATAACGGTTGATTACCCAATCACTTCCTTCTCAATCAATAAAATGAGGATGTGAATGATTTTGATGTGGATTTCCTGAATGCGATCGGCATAGCCAAAGTGTGGCACTCGCAATTCAATGTCGGCCAAAGGAGCCAACTTACCGCCATCTTTTCCCGAAAGGATAATAACAGTCATGCCTTTTGCTTTCGCGGCTTCAGCAGCTTTAATAATGTTAGCTGAGTTTCCGCTAGTGCTAATACCTAATAACACATCGCCTTTATTCCCTAGCGCCTCAATGTAGCGCGAGAACACAAACTCATAGCCATAGTCATTGCTTACGCAGGAAAGATGACTTGGGTCACTCACACAAATAGCAGGTAATGCTTTTCGATTATCGCGGTAACGCCCAGTAAGTTCTTCGGCAAAATGCATAGCATCGCAATGCGAGCCACCATTACCACACGAAATTACCTTACCCCCTTGCTTAATAGAAGTTGAAATTGCTTTCGCTGCGGCCTCAATGTTTTTTAGATGTTGATCATCCTTCAAAAAATCTTGAAGCACATTGGCTGCCTGATTTAGTTCAGCTGCTATCAGCGAAACATAACTCATAGAGACTTCTTTGAATCGGGAGAAGGAGTTTCCGTTACAACGGGCTTTGCTGCTTGCTGAAAGTCGTAGACTTTAGCTTTGAGTGTATTGTTTTCCAAACGCAATGCTTCCTGTTCTTTTTCTGCATTCTTGGTTTCAATCCAGTTCCATACTAAATCAACAAGAAATAAGACTACCCCGAGGATAGCACCATATTTCAGCATTGATATGCGAGCATACAATTTAGCAAGCACACCAAAATCAATATTCTTAGATCCGATGTAGAATGTAAAGAAGAGAATGATCAAATGATATCCTCCAAAAATTGCAAAGAAAATGCGTCTACGTTGATTCATTATACATCGTTTACCGGCAACAAACTTAGGCTTTTTAAAGTAAAGCAAAAATTGCAATACATCGCAAAACCTTGCATCACTATTTACAGTATTTATTAGCGTTCAGCACTTTGAATAGACACTAATTTGCGATACAACCCTTCCTGACTATTCAGTTCGGTATGAGTTCCGCGTTGCGCTATTTCACCATTTTGAATCACTAAAATCTCATCAGCATGCTGTATCGTACTCAATCGGTGAGCAATCACAATGGAAGTTCGGTTTTTCATTAAATTAAACAACGCTTCCTGAACCAACTTCTCTGATTCAGAATCCAACGCTGAAGTTGCTTCGTCCAAAATAAGAATGGGTGGATTTTTAAGTACTGCCCTTGCGATGCTCAATCGCTGCCGCTGACCGCCCGAAAGTTTAGAACCTCGCTCGCCAATTAATGTTTGATAACCATGTTCAGATTGAACAATAAAATCATGTGCATTGGCAATACGGGCCGCTTGGATAACATTCTCTTCACTTACGTTTGGCATTCCAAAAGCGATGTTGTTAAAGATGGTGTCATTAAAAAGAATGGACTCCTGAGTAACCACGCCAATTTGTTTTCGTAATGATTCTAACTCATACTCAGTAATAGACACTCCATCAATCTCAACCTGTCCATGAGTAGGATCATAAAAGCGTGGCACCAAATCCGCAAGGGTAGACTTACCGCCACCAGATGATCCTACCAAAGCGATGGTCTTCCCCTTCTCGATGCTGATGTTAATATTCTTAAGCACCAACTCCGTCTCATAGGCAAAACTTACATTCTTAAAGTCAATGCTTTTTTCAAATGACTTGAGCGGCAAAGGATTGGTTTTGTTTTTAATAACAGGTTGTGTGTCGATAATCTCAAAAATTCTGCGGGCCGAGGCAATTCCTTTTTGCATGGAAGTAATACCATTGGAAAACGATTTGGCGGGTTGAATAATCTGTGCAAACAAACCGATAAATACGATAAATGCACTGGCTTCCAATTCGCCTTCGCCACTTAATATTAACAACCCTCCAAAGTATAGGATAACAGCTACAATCACGATTCCTAAAAACTCCGAAACCGGTGAGGCCAATTCGTTTTTATAAGCCATCGATAAATTAACGCGACTGTAATGATCGTTTTCGTCCGTCATTTTTTTATAGATGTACTTCCGAGCATTAAAAGCCTTCACCACCCGCATGCCACTAAACGTCTCATCCAGAATACTTACTGTGCGACCTAACGATTCCTGACTTTGTTTGGCTTGGCGTTTTAATCGTTTTACAATTTCTGCAAGAACCCCACCCATTAATGGCAAAACCACCAATGTGAACAATGTAAGCTTAACAGAAATAACAAATAGCAAAACAAAATAAACGATAATGGTTACCGGCTCTTTAAACACGACCTTTAGACTATTCACAATGGCATTTTCTACCTCTTGTGCATCGTTACTAAAACGTGAAATCAAATCTCCCTTACGCTGATTATTAAAATAACCAATGTGGAGTTGAGTAATTTTATTGAAATAATCATTACGAAGGTTACGGATTATCTTTACCCGCAACTTTGATGCAACCACCCGCTCCACGTAAACAAACAGGTTGCCTAGCAAACGCAGGGCAACCATGCAAAGGCAAACAAATAACAATGCCTGAGCCTTACCTTCTCCATTAATAATGGTAACAAAGTGATGTTGAAAAACATTAATGGCGTATTCTGAAGAAAACTCGAAAGCAGGTAGCGGTGGCGCTGGTGAGCTTTCTACCTTATCGAAAAGAATATTGAGCATGGGAATGGCCACTACAATGGTAACTGCTCCAAACAATGTTCCCAGGAATGAAAAACCAAAAAACTGAACTAACCTGGTAACAAGTCTATTGGAATACCCTAGTACACGAAAAAAATCTTTCATCCGATTCTGTAAACAGTGCTAAAAGTCATACAAACGCTGTGGAATATTCCAGCGCAAAGCTAATGAAGTAAGTGAAGTATTTGAGTTATACGCTGCGAGGTCGCTTTTGCTTTGGCGGATGATTTGCTTGGCATCAATAAAAATATTGTGCTTTAACATATAGGAAGCTGTGATATCCGCAAAGAAAATTGTGTTAGCATGTCCTTGCCCGATCGTATTTCCATACTCTTGCTGGCGATTTTGATATCCCTTCAAAATATCACCACCCCAATTTTCCCCTACATCATCGCGACCCGTTTTTACATAAAATGTTTTAACGATGAGATTAAGTTTAGGGATTGGCTGATACCGGGCTATCGCGACCCACTCTGTAAAATTGGCTCCTATAGGATGTGCCAACGATTGACGATAGTTGCTATAACTGCCAAACTGCGAGTAGTGTGAATAGGTATAAGGTCGCACTGCATTAAATTCAACTTGCAAATCAAGGTTAGAGACGCCTAGCGCATCAATATATTTTATCCCGCCTTGAGCGGAATACTTATTTGCCCACCAGCCATTGCCTGCCAGTACTTCGTCCAGTAGAAATTCATCCAACACGATCTGTCCATAAAGAGATACTTTTCTAAATGCATTCCACTTAAAATCAAGACCCAGAATAGAATTATCGCTGCTACCAAATTGCTGCTCAATAGCACGATAAAAAATAACGGGATTAAGGTAACTTAAGTCAAAGGTGTTATCATTTATGGAATCCTTCGGAGCAAAAACTACTGATTCAAACACACCAATATTTAACTTTTTACCAATGTTAAAAGAGGCATGGTGAAAAGCCACGAATTTTTCAGGATAACGTTTGTTGCCGCTGGTCTTATCGGCAACCATCCGGTTAAGTTGAAATTGATAATTTAATTTCCATACCCGCACGTTGGTTCGCAAAAAAAGATTGGGAGCTGAGTAATCCGAAAAAATAAACGACCGATAACCATTACCCGTAAATGTGCGGTCGTTCCCAAACTGCATATAAATATGCTTAGAGATATTGAAATCGATATAAGCACGTGCCTGAAAGAAGTCAACCCCATTTTCTTTAAAAGGTTTCCAATATCCTTCGTGCGGCACTACAAAGGTTCTGCCTACTTCCTCCTGCACATACAAGGGCAGCACTGATTGATTCTCACCTAAAAAAGTATAGAAGCCAACTTTGCGATCAACCATACCCCGAATTTCTATACCACGAGTATTGGTAGTTACAGCATTATCCAATCGACTGTCAGAGCCTGCGCTTAAATAAAGAACCGGGTTAACATGCAAATCAAATTCAGGAATATCTACATATACAAAATCTGATTTCTTTTTGTAGAGCCCTTTTAAGATTGGTTTTTTACTGGTGTTGGTCTGAGCATGGCTCCACTCCCAACTATCATTTCTCAAATAAGTCAAATTAAACTGATCACTCTTGGATGAAAAAATAGAGGCATCTGTCGCCAATGTGTCCAGGTATTTTATAATCACATCACGCTTGTAAGGCTTCACGGAAGTGAAAAACCCAGGCACAATTTTGCCAGACTTTATTTCATAGCGATCAATCCAATGATAATAATCCTCGTTGAGGGTGGCGTTTGTGCTTTGGGCATAGGTAAAATCTGCCACGAAGAGAAAAATTAATACAAACAAGTAACGCATAATCATTTAGCAATTTTTAAGTATTGCTCAGGCTTTACAGCCACCTCTGGAAATTCACTAAGTATCTTTTTATCGTAAGTAATAAGGTGCGTATTAAGTCTTAAAGCAAGTGCTACAAACTCACAATCATAAGCCGAACATTTGGATTTCTGTATGAGTGGAAATACTTCTTCAGATTCAACAATCTCCTCGTATCCCCACAAAAGTTCTTCAGCTTGAAGTACAGCCTCTTTAACTGCTTCATAAGTCAAAATTCCCTTTCTGAAATACAACGTTCCAACGTTTCTGAACTCACTGCGCCACAAAAAAGGAACCGCCCAAATTGGATCCTTCTTATAAAGCTTTTCTACCCGTTCCGTTTCGTTCGATGGAAAATATAAGTAAGTGATCACATTGGTGTCAACTACAATCATGGACGGCCCCAATTAATGGCATCTTCTATCTCTTCAGGGCTAAGCTTTACCTTAATTTTGCTTCTGAATTCTCTGGCTTTAGCCAAAATTTCCTCAGGACTTGGCTTCTCCAAGTGCACATGATTTCTGATAGCCATTATTATTTCACTATTGATGCTTCTTTGGTTCCGTTTTGCTCTTTCCTTCAAAAGCTCGTACGTTTTATCGGGAATATTTTTGAGGGTTACATTAGCCATAATGGTTCCATTTTGGTTGCAAAATACAACCCCACCAAATTCTTCACAAATTCAGCATTTGAGCCTTGTAGATTGGGCGCATTTTCCTACTTTTGCAGTCCTTAAGAAAAGAAATATGAAAAAAGGCATTCACCCAGAGTATAAAGACGTGGTTTTTTGGGATACAACAAGCGATTTCAAGTTTTTGAGCCGCTCAACGTCAGTTCCAAAGGAAACTACCACCTGGACAGACGGTAAGGAATATCCAGTAATTAAAGTGGAAGTTAGTTCCGCTTCACACCCATTCTACACAGGTAAAAAAATGTTTTTGGATACCGCTGGTCGTGTGGAAAAATTCAAGAAGAAATACAGCAAGTAATAAAGAAATTATTAGCGTATTTACGCAGAAAGGTCTCCGAAACGAGACCTTTTTTATTTTGTATCCTCTCTATAAATATGCATTTGGCTATAGTTAGCGATCAACCTATTTTAGCAGCATGAATGTGATTCTGTTCGACAATCCTACAATCCGTCAAAACCTGTTGCCTTTTACGTTTACCCGACCCGTTGCAGAAATCAGGGTGGGCATACTTACGTTGGCCGGGAAGTGGGAGAAGCACCTGGGAACAAAACCATCGTTCGCAACTGAATCGTACCTAAGTAAAAAATTTCCACTGCAACATCAAGCCGATAACCTTTGGATCAACGGAGCAGTGTGCCCTAATACAGATCTTGTAGCGGCCATCAAACAACTAAGCATTGGTGATGCAATTACTCACAACTCCATGATTGTTGCTGTTCGCACCCCCGATGATGAAGTGCCTGAAGTAATAACCGGTGTTATTAAAGAGTTCACTACATCAATTACAGTAATTGATCAGGTTTGGAAAATATATCAACACAATGGAGCTGAGATTCGAGAAGACTTTACGTTGATTACAAAAGGACGAAAATCAATCGGCATACAAGATGAGTTTACACGGGCTTACAATCCTGATCAAATCTTTGTAGAAGAAGGAGCTCAAGTTCGGGCTGCCATACTTAATGCTGAGAATGGTCCTATTTATCTTGGCAAAAATTCTTTTGTTCAGGAAGGAGCCATTATTCGTGGGCCGTTTGCTTTATGTGAAGATTCACACGTAAACATGGGTGCAAAAGTGCGAGGCGATACTACCGTTGGGCCGCATTCAAAAATTGGTGGCGAAGTAAGTAACTCCGTTATTTTTGGATACAGCAATAAAGCGCACGATGGTTTTTTGGGAAACTCTGTAATTGGCGAATGGTGTAACATCGGTGCCGATACCAATACTTCGAACCTAAAGAATAATTACGAAAACATTAAGTTGTGGAACTATGGCAAAGGTGGCTTTAAAGACACGGGCCTTATGTTTTGTGGATTGATGTTTGGCGATCATAGTAAATGCGGTATCAACACCATGTTTAACTCTGGAACTGTTGTGGGTGTGAGTGCCAGTATTTTTGGTGATGGCTATCCACGCAATTTTATTCCTTCCTTCGCGTGGGGCGGTGCGGCCGGTTTTACCACATACCAACTTAATAAAGCATTAGATACAGCATCCAAAGCTATGGCCCGTAGAAAAATAGAATTAAGTGCTGATGACGAAGAAATATTAAAAACCATTTATAATGAATCTGCATCCTATCGGGTGTGGGAAAAGAAATAATTCGCGATGAAGAAAAAACTTATTGGCCCAAAATTAATGTTGCTTTTCTCCTTTATCATCTTTCTTAGCAGTATCGAAAAAGGTGGCTGGGCATTAGTTTCTTCAGCGGTTGGATTCGTTGGGTTTCTTGTGATGGTGATACTGCTTCAGACGAAGATTTCAAAAACTAAAAATTAGCAGGGTGCGATTTTCTGATATTCCCGGACTTGCAGAAACAAAATCAAAATTGATTGATGCCGTAACGCACAATCACATTGCGCATGCTCAACTTTTTCTAGGACTGCCTGGAGCATTGAACTTACCAATTGCCTTAGCATTTGCTAACTACCTGCATTGCGAAAACAAAGGCAAAGGCGATGCGTGTGGCGAGTGCCGCGCATGCAGCAAAAGTTTAAAATACATTCACCCTGATACTACGTTTGTTTTTCCATTAAGCAACATAAAGGGATCGAAAGATGAAGATCGCTTTAAAGCTGAAATCCTTAAAAGCTGGCGAGCCTTTTTAATGGAACAGCCCTTTGGTGATCTGAATGACTGGACTAATTATTATGGTGGCGAAGACAAGCAACCTATAATCTCCAAAGAAGAAAGTCGGGAGATTATTAAAACACTTTCGCTGAAGCCTTTTGAAAGTCCGTATAAAGTGATGATTATTTGGCAACCGGAACTTATGCATTCAACAGCTGCCAACGGTATTTTAAAAATATTGGAGGAGCCACCACCAAACACATTCTTTTTGTTGGTAAGCAATGCTGCTGAGCGTTTACTTCCTACTATTCTTTCGCGCACACAAATGGTGCAGGTTCCTCAACTATTGGATGAGGATTTGAAAGACTATTTAGCAAAAAATCATTCGGTTGACGAAACGCGACTACAAGAAATTATCCAGTTAGCGGAAGGCAATCTGAATATGGCCATTAAGTTAGTTGATACCGAAGAAGATCACTTTCAAGATCGGTTTGCTGAATGGATGCGCTTGTGTTATAAAAGAAACTATGGAAATTTAGTTATCTTCTCCGAAGACTTCCATCAACTAGATAAACTCAGTCAACGCAATTTATTTCTCTATGGATTGAGTATGATGCGCGAAACACTCCTTCACTATGCCGGTGCCGATGCTATTAGTCGAATAAAATCTGGCGAAGCTAAATTTGTAAAAGATTTTAGCAAGATTATGAATACCGAAAAGGTTGAGAAAATAAATACGCTGTTCACCGATGCGCATTATCATCTGGAGCGTAATGGCAGCGCCAAAATGATTTTTTTAGATTTGTCCCTTCAAGTAGCAAAAACGATTAACCCATAAATTCAACTTTAAATTAAGTATGAAACAACTTCTTTCCATTCTCCTATTTTCATCTTTTATCATTTTAACTCAGTGCTCGTCTGAATCAGATTATTTAGTAACCATCAAAACCGATCAAGGCGAAATGGTTGCCATTCTATATGATGAAACTCCTAAACACAAAGAGAATTTTATTAAGCTGGCAAAAGAGCATTACTTTGATAGTTTACTTTTTCATCGGGTAATGAGAGAATTTATGATTCAGGGCGGTGACCCAGATTCGAAACGCGCAGTACCTGGTCAACCCCTTGGCACTGGCGGTCCTGGTTTTACAGTTGATGCTGAATTTAATCCAAAATTTTTTCATGAAAAGGGAGCCTTATCTGCAGCGCGTCAACCCGATCAAATAAATCCAACGAAAGCTTCTAGCGGGAGTCAGTTTTTTATTGTGCAAGGTCGTGTTACTTCACCTGCTGAAGTAGATGCTCTTAAAATTGATCAAGCTAAATTGAATACTGCTTTCCAGCAGATGATGCAAAACCCGGCTAATCAACCTTTAATTGATACGCTTAATCAAATTTATATGGCAGGCGATATGCAAGGTTATCAAAATAAAATTTACAGCCTTGTGCCTCGTTTGGAAAAGGAGACCGGAATCAAAATTTATAAAGAGGTGTCGGAAGAACATATAAAAGTCTATACAACAACTGGTGGTTATCCACCATTAGATGGCGACTATACAGTGTTTGGAAAAGTAATCAGTGGCCTGGATGTGATTGATAAAATTGCAAACGTACAAGTTGATGCCAGAAACCGCCCGGTAGAAGATGTGCGGATGACGGTAACCGTTGAAGAGATGCCACGAAAAAAGATTGAAGAAAAATATGGTTATAAATTTCCATCGCAACAATGAAAATTTTAGTAACAGGTGGCAATGGATTACTCGGCTACAAATTAATTCAGCAATTAGGTAAGACATTAGGAGTTACCACCATTGCTACAGCACGTAAACAAATTACCGACCTTCCACCTATGGTTCAGTTTCTTGAATTGGATATTACCAATCATGATCAAACCATGGAAGTTCTCTCTTCCGAGAAGCCAGATGTTGTAATCAACACGGCTGCCATGACTCAGGTTGATCAATGTGAAACTGAACGCGAACAATGCTGGACAGCCAATGTAATTGGTGTAGAGAATGTTGTTGAGGCCTGTGAAAAAAATGACATTCATCTGGTTCATGTTTCCACCGATTTCATTTTCGATGGTTCGCACGGACCGCTAGATGAAACAGCAAAACCAAAACCAGTCAACTTTTATGGTGAGAGTAAATTGGCTGGCGAACAAATCGTTCAAAAAAGCAAACTCAATTGGGCGATACTGCGAACTGTATTAGTTTTTGGTATCACACCAGATTTAAGTAGAAGTAACATTGTGTTGTGGGTAAAGAAAAGTTTGGAAGATGGAAAAACAATCAATGTGGTAAACGATCAGTGGCGCACGCCTACGTTAGCCGAAGATCTTGCCATGGGCTGTTATCTCGCAGCTTCTCAAAAAGCAACAGGTATCTACCATATTTCCGGTGAGGAGATGATGACACCTTTTGACATTGCGCAAGAAACTGCTGCCTTCTTTAAACTTGATAAGTCCCTGATTAAACCTGCTGATTCCAGCACCTTCAAACAACCTGCTGCAAGGCCACCTAAAACCGGGTTCATCATCACAAAAGCAAAAAAAGAATTGGGCTACCAACCACACAGTTTTCGCGAAGGGCTAGGCGTGCTGGCTACGCAGGTAATTATGCCATTAAAATAGGTTTGTATTTGTAAGTCAGGATAATTTGTTAAACTTGAAACTTAACAATTACCTAACCTAATCATTATGTCTGCACGGGGTCAATTCGGTTCAAAGTTTGGTTTTATAATGGCTGCGGCCGGTTCGGCTGTTGGGCTCGGTAACATCTGGCGGTTTCCATATGTAGTAGGTCAACATGGTGGCGGAGCATTCGTGTTTGTGTATGTGCTGTGTGTAATTCTTATTGGGCTACCCTTAATTTATAATGAAGTTGCCCTTGGCCGCATTACTGGCCGAAACACTATTGGTGCTTTTAAAGGAACAGGTGGTAATAAGTTTTGGGTTTTTATGGGTGCAGTGTTGGCACTCTGCGTAAGCTTCTTTGTACTTAGCTATTATGGAGTTATTGCCGGCTGGACAATCGGATATATCGTAAGTGAATTCACCGACTTTATTAAGGACTTCGAAACATTTAGAAGTGCACCTGCTTATGTAATCCCTTTCTTCGCGGTGTTTATGGTTGCCACGGTTGCCATTGTGTTAGGTGGTGTTGCAGGTGGTATTGAAAAAGCATCTAAGATTTTAATGCCTGTGCTATTTGTGTTGGTCTTTTTAGTTATGCTACGCAGTCTTACTCTCGATGGCGCCATGGAAGGTGTAAAATATTACCTCACCCCAGACTTTACAAAAATTAATGGAGGCGTAATTCTCTCTGCATTAGGCCAAGCATTCTTTTCACTTTCGGTAGGTTGGGGTATTCTTATCACGTATGGCTCATACCTCCCCAAAGATCAAAACATTGTAAGCAGTGGTGCGTGGATTGGCTTTATGGATACTGCTGTTGCATTATTGGCAGGTCTTATGATTTTCCCGGCTGTGTTTTCATTTGGAAAAAATCCTGCGGAAGGAACTGCCTTAGTATTTCAAGTACTGCCCGATATTTTTAATTCCATGCCTACAGGCGGACGAATAGTTGGTGCTTCCTTCTTTTTGTTATTGTGTGTAGCTGCGCTTACATCATCTATCTCCATGATTGAGGTGCCGGCTTCTTATTTGATTGACGAGAAAAAATGGAGTCGTAAAAAATCAGCATGGACAGTTGGTATTTTAGCATTCCTTGTCGGGATTCCTTCGGCACTTTCAGGTGGAGCGAATGAAATGTTTACATCGATGACACTTAACTTATTCGGCTCTGTTAAAACTGGATTCCTTGATATTATGGATGCGCTCTTTGGCGGATTGTTTATTGTTATAGTTGCCCTAATGACGTGTATTTACACGGGCTGGATTATGGACATCAATAAACTTTCAAAAGAAATTTCAAGCGGTGCTCCCGGATTTGATAAACCGTTGATTGGAAAACTAACACCTGCAGCCTTCTGGATTTTCTTCATCCGTTTTGTTTGTCCAATTGTAATTGGATTGGTGTTATTGAGCACGATAGGAATTATTTAAAACCTATCCTCTAAGATTTAGGAAATTGCCACAATTGAGTGGCAATTTCTTTTACTGGCAGTTATTTTCAATCAAACTCAATTGCTCTGGCAATGCCATCTTCTTTACTCAATTGATTGGACATCTTCTTAGCATTTTCATACAGTTTTTTGTCATTCAAAAGGATTTCAACATTTGATATGAATGAATCTGCTGTCATTTTTTTCAAGGGCAATGGCTTCAATCCTACCCCCTTATCATAAGCAATCTTTCCCCAAAATTGCTGATCTCCGATAGGATAAAGAATAGGGCAGATCAAAAAAGGTTTACCAGCCCTCAAACATTCGGCTGTGGTTCCTGCTCCTCCATGATGTATTATAGCTCTTACCAGTGGAAACAACTTTTCATAGGGTACCGAACCAATAACTTTAATTGATGTATAGCTTTCCAATTTTTCGGTGTGTTCAAGTCCCCATCCTTTTACAACCACTATTCTTATTTTAAATTTCTCAGTGAGTGTAATGAGTGCACTTTGTAAATCGAACTTACTTTGAAAAGGCATGCTCCCGAATGTTACCAGTAAGGGCGGCTCACCTTGATTGAGAAATTCGAGTAAGCTTTCTTCAAGTGGCATCTCAGAAGTTCCAAACCAGAATCCTGTATAAAACGAGTTCTCCGGATAATCTTTTGGTTTAGGAAGAAGCAATTGACTAATTCCATATATAAAGTTTGTTTCTACTGGAGCATACTTCGTTGGAAATCCCATGCGTTCCCTAAATCTACCAATGGGTTTGTTAAACATTTTCACGGCAAGGTTCGTCAATCGATAACTCCATTTGTTTAGAAATGAAGGAATGAATATTCCACTAAATGCCGGATTTGGAAATTCATTAGTTTGTTGAATTGCCGGAACCACCATTGCCCGAATCATTTTATCTGGAAATTGATCAGCAAAACTATCTGCCAATGTTTTAACATGATAAATTATCCGATCGTTTGTTTTGGCAAGTTCATAAAACGCTGTCAATGATTGCTCAACGAGCGGGTAAATCCATTTATTTAAATTCCTTTTTATAGCAAATGGATTTGCACCCATAATTTTTTTTCCTTCCGGAGAATTTAACAGCGCCTGATAATCTGCATCAACAGGCACAAAGTCTATTCCATAAGATTTAACCAAACTCTCAAAATTTTTCGCAGTTGACAACACAACTTCGTGTCCTCTTAATTTTAATGCTCGTCCCAGCACTGCATAAGGCTGCACATCACCACGGGTGCCTAGTGTAAAGATTGCAATCTTCATGTTAAACCTCTATTGGTTATCTGAATTGTTTTGGTCTGAGTTTCTTACCGGCAAATTCCGCAATTTCATCAATTCTTTTTTTCCTGGTTTCCTCTCGCTTTGCTAACACAAGCCACACCAAAATCATTTTCCGAACAGAGTTACTCAAACTCAGGAAAAATTCTTTCGAACCCTTGTGAGCTTTGAATGCTTTATTTAAGTCGTTGGGAATTACTCCCGTTTCTACTTCATCCAATATAATCCACGAGCCATTTTGCTTTGCAACTTCAATACTTTCCAACCCGGCTTTCGTCATTCTTTTGTCACTGATGAGTTGCTCAACTTTTGCTTTATTCACTTTCGACCACGTACTTCCTGCTTTTCGTCTGGCGAAAAACTGGATAAAAGTTTCGGCATCAAGCGATCTTCTCGTGCTGTCAATCCACCCAAAACACAGGGCTTCATCCACCGCATCACTCCACGAAATAGTGGGCACATTGGTTTTCTTTTTATAGCACACAAGCCAAACAGATTGTTTTACCCGATGGTTTTTCTTTAACCATTCTCTCCACTTCTGGCGACTTGACGGGTAAAAAGTTTCTAACTCCTTTTTCTGCATCCCTTAAAAGTAAAGTTTACGCGTCTTTTCAACAACATCTACTACCGATCAATGATTATCTTTGCGAACAAAATCACTACATGACAAATCGCTACGCTGCTGAAATCCACATAAACCCCATTCGTTTTTTAAGGAACGATGATTTTAACAACGATGGCCACATTGAAGATATTAAAAGCACCTTGGCCGAAGCCATTAAATTAAGCGAAACCATTCGCGAACGATTACAGCACATCCAGACCTGGCTGCAACAAGGCGATTACAAAAGTGTTAGTTTTCATTTTGCTGATGGGGGCTACATTAGCATGAAAGGCGCCAGTGACAAGCAATTACTGGATCTCAAATCAAAAGGGCTGGTAGAATTATTTGATTTTGCTACCGATAAGAGTTGGGTAAAAAAGCATGGTCAGCAATTTGGATTAATTTGGGAAGACGGTAAGGCTGTCGAGATTTAAAAGTAATAAGTCATTATTCTGATGGTCTGTAATTAGTGGTTAGTTTATCCAAAAGCTTTTATTGATCATCATGTACTGGAATAATTGAACTTTTGGTCAAATATTAGGGTGATCTTTATCACAGAAAAAGTCTTTGCTTTTAAGATGTTCGTCTCTTTTTTGGCTTCCTGTGGTTTTGGTAACTGCACTTAATGATACATCAAAAGAGGAATCGTCTAAGTTCTCTTTATCAAAAGTAATGCTCCGTTAAAGTCGGAGATGGCTCCTCTCTAATGGCAAGTGTACAGAGTTTTTTACATGGAAGGAAACCCCTGAATAGGAAGTGTCTATCGGTCGTGGTTTTGTAGTCATTTTCAATTTTGAAAGTATGACACAAAACTAGAGCGCAGGATACCCTCCGCAATAATGTGCATTAAGAAAGTACCTAAGTGCTGTCTTGAAATCAATATTATTGGTGTGAAGCCATCTGTAAAAATTCCTTTAGACTTCGAACACTAGTCTTACCTTCGGGTTAAGTAAGTATGTCTCAAATCACCAGCATTACTTTTTTTAAGTTTAAAGGTTTTACTAATAAATTCTGGGCCTTGTCCATGATGCAATTGGCCCATCAGCACTTGTTAAAGGTTGATGGACAGCCATTTTATAAATTAATGGGGAGTGGCAGAGGAATTGGATTTAATGCTCTTCCAGACTTGTCCACCTTTGTGCTGCTGCAGGTTTGGGAAGATGAAACCAAGGCCGATCGGTATTTCCACGCTGCTGATATCCATAAGAACTATAAAAATAGAGGCACTGAGGTCTGGACGGTTTATCTCAGAAATATTAGTGTTCAAGGCCAATGGGATGGCGCGAACCCGTTTGAGAAATCAATACATCCCAAAGCATCTGAAAATATGCTAGTACTTACCCGTGCTACCATTAAATGGAATAAACTTATTTCCTTCTGGCGCTATGTTCCAAAATCACATCAGCCGCTACTGCATAACGAAGGTCTAATTTATACAAAAGGAGTTGGAGAAATACCCCTTATACAAATGGCGACAATAAGCATCTGGAAAAACGCAGCTGCCCTTAAACGTTTTGCATATGAAAGCGCAGAGCATAAGGAGGCCATAAATAAAACCAGGTCGCTCAATTGGTATAAAGAAGAGTTATTCGCTCGTTTTGAACCGTACCGATCGATGGGTACGTGGCAAGGAGTAAACCCATTACCCACGCTTAATTAGGAAAACAGATGTCTAACTAATGCTTTCGAAAATGGCCACCATTTAAAAGAGTAGATAATCTTTAATTCGGTTAGTGGAGATGTTTCTTCATCTAAAAAAGCAAATATCTCTCCGATCGGATTTTTATAATACATGTCGCTAAAAATCTGCTCACCCAGATGATTATAATTATACAACACATCAAGAAAAAGAGTGTCATAGTTTTTGAACCTGCTTTTAAAAAGGCGGTGACTGGGTATGAAGCCCTGTTTTATATTCTCGAGAATTTTGGCACTATACCGTTCTGCATTTTTAAAAGAATATCCGGATGAACCTTTTACCCACGATCCGGCTGTTCCAATTTTAGTTATCAAGTTAGTATTGAGCTTGTGAAAAGGATAATTGCTCATAGGTATCACTCCTTGTTCAACCGATACAATTTTAAAGTCAGTTAACTTCAATATATCGCGGATGTAAGTCTTTAAATAATGATCATAATCTTCTCCTCTAACCAATGCAGGAGAAAAGAAAGTGAATTCAACCAAAGCCTTTCTGGAAGTTTGTGGAAGGATATAAATAAAACTGGTAGTGTCAGGATATTTCAACCGAAAGTCCATCATGACAAATGTACTGAGATCAAACACGTCCTCTTCCGTTTCGATTACCCATCCTTTAAAGTGCTGCAAGAGATTTGTAAATCCGTGATCTTTACTATAAAAATCAGGAGCGATCTGACTATCAAATAGGTGTTTGGCTTTAACGTGATGATTCGTTGTATTAATTAAGTTTGGGGCCCCTTGAACAATGCTTAAAACCTCATCCTGAAGCCATGTAATGTTAGGCGCTTTCCTCAACCTATCCTTGGCCATAGTATAAAAATCAATGGCCTGTATCATCTTATACGTATACTCGCCTAAATTTAATTTAGCCGATCTGTTAGACGTGATAAACTGTGCGTGCTCCCACGATTGATGCACAAGGCTGTCCCATTTCCCGGCTCCTTTTTCCCAAAAGCACCATGTGCGATCATTGGTGTTTTTTTGGCTTTTTTCAATTACCAAAATCTCCATCGTATTAAAATAAGGATCCTCCGCAAAAGCCAATGCCAAATGTAAGCCCGCAGCACCTGCACCTATAATGGCATAATCATAAACGGTAGACTCCATAGAAATAGGCAAAGAAAATTAGTTGTGCTGCATAAAGATGTAAAGAAAAAGTAAAATCCCCTTTGATTTTTGATGCATGATAAACAGCATGCAAGAATAGCGCGATCATGAACCAAGCGATGTAGTTTTTTAATGGTGCATCACCCAATGTCCATGTCCAGAAATCTAATGATGGTGCAGCAACTTCAATAAAAAAATCTAAAAAGACCATTAAAAGGGCACCAAATATTATTTTAAAAATCATGTTTTTAAATACATGTGCAGAAATAGCCGCGGTGCAGAGTGCAAGAATCGCCCAATTCACTCCTATTAAAAGGGGAACTCCATCTACTTGGATGCCCAAGTTGTTTCCATAAAGATATTCACCAAATAAAAATCCATACTGCACACCAATCCACTCGGCCACCATACCGGTGGAAAAAAATAAGACTGTTATCCATTTCTTTTTAGAAGTGTCGATCGGAAAATTGATCACAACTAGAATTCCTAAAATGATCAAATTCAACGGTGTCTTTTTAATGAACCAATCAAAATAACCAAGGGAAACACCTATTATGGCTGACAGATGAAATAGCCATACAATACCGATGGATAGGTTCCTTGCGTTTTGCTGCTTCCAGATCATTGATGAGGCTGTCACAATGGTTTAATTTGATCCGTAGCAATTTTTGCAGACAACAGGCACAAGGGTATTCCTCCTCCTGGATGCACTGAGCCACCACAGAAATAAAGATTTTCAAATTGCTTTGAAAAATTAGGATGTCTTAAAAAGGAAGCAAATTTTGAATTACTTGAAGTTCCATAGAGGGAGCCTTTATGCGAACTGGTTTTACGTTCGATTCCTAAAGGATCCAAAATATCTTCCGTTACAATGTATTCTTCAATGTTTACATTCAATATTTTATTAATCTTTTTAATGATGTTGCTGCGGGCTTGCTCAATGAGTAGTTCCCAATTCTGTCCAAAATTTCCAGGTGCATTAATCATCACAAACCAATTTTCACAACCATCCGGAGCATCATCTTTCTTTTCCTTGCTGGTGATATTGATGTACACCGTAGGATCTTCATGAAGCTGATGCTTTTCAAAGATTTCTTCAAACTCTTTTTTGTAGTCAGATGAAAAAAGAATGTTATGAAGGTCCAAGGTTGGGAAGATCGTATTGATTCCCCAATAAAAAATCACCGCGGAACTTGAACGTTCTAGCTTCAGTATTTTTCGAGGTTGTCGGGCATTGGGAAGCAGCCTTTTATAAGTTGAAAAAACATCCATGTTGGTGAAAACCAGATCAGATGGATAGGTTCCTTTTATACTAGTGACCGATTTTACAGAGTTCTTCTCATAGTTAATAGCTATTACACCCTCATTAAAATGAAATTCTATTCCTACATCTTTTGCTAATCGATAAAGACTTTGTGAAATTTCATGCATGCCACCCTTCGGGAAAAATGTTCCATAATGCATTTCCAAATGAGGGATCATGGACATAATCCCCGGGGTAGAATATGGGGAAGATCCATTGTATGTAGCGTATCGATTAAATAGCTGGATGAGTTTGGGGTTAGAGAAATACTGCTCATTCACTTCGTGTAACGTGTTCGAAATATGAAGCTTGTTAATTTGCAGCAGGGAACTAAGCGTTTCTTTTGATACATAAGTACTCCACTTGTGAAGTGATTTATTGAGAAAAATATTTGCCGTTAATTCGTATTTCTCCTTATTTCTTTTGAGATACCGTTGCAAGGACGATGGGGGCGTGTGAAACGTTTCAGCTGCTTTTTCGATAAATTCCTTCTCATTGGCGGGCACCGAAAAAGTACTTCCATCATCCCAAAAGTAATTGCATACTACTTCCTTTTTAGTGTACTCAAAATAGGATTGAGGGCTTAGGTTATAAAGCTCGAAAAGCTCATCAGCCAGATGCGGCATGGTGAATAACGAAGGACCAAAGTCAAATCTAAATCCCTGGTTGTTAAAGGCATGAATTTTACCACCCGCATACGAATTGACTTCGAACACTTCGACCTGATATCCTTTTTTATTAAGTCGTAAGGCACTGGCTAGTCCAGCAATTCCTGAACCGATAACAATCGCTCTTGCCATTAATTTTACCTAAAGTGGTTATCTATTTTTTCAATAGAGTAACCAATTTTAAGAGCTATTGTTTATGATATCCTGGCGGAAGGCTGGAAGGGATTGCAATCCTATTCAATTACTCTGCTATTTTCTGTTTTTCAAACTTTTTGGGTGCATACAGAAAACCGAAGGCTTCGCCCCCTTCTTTTGACCTTTTAAGATGATGGACGTAATGGGCATGAATCATTCGATTGAGGTAATGGCTCTTTTTCTTTGGACGCCATTTTAGGCGCTGATGTACAATAATGTCATGGAAAATAAAATAAAAAATTCCGTAGCATAAAATACCCATTCCCACAGCCGTAACGTAGGGAAGGTTTTCTATTCCTGTGGAATAATAGATTAGAGAGAAGCTTGGAATACTGAATACTAAGGCAAATAAATCATTTCTTTCAAACGTATGATTGTGCGCTTTGTGGTGCGATTTATGCCAAGTCCATAAAAACCCATGCATAACGTATTTATGGGTAAACCAAGCAACAAATTCCATGAATAGGAACGCACCAATAGTGATTAAAGCACAGAGAAATATCGTGACCAATTCCATAGTTATTTTGTAAATCTTTCTTCCAACGCGCTGAAACGATGTTCAAAGATACCCTTTACCTTTTCGCCAAAAAAAAGCCTGTATGCAAACCTGCCAAGTGTACGGTCATAAGGCTTGGATTTAAGGGTATAAATTTTCATTGCCTCTATAACAAATAACTTCCTTTGAAGTTCTCAAAAAGCCCGTAGATACCTCTCCAATTCACAAAAAAAGCCAGACATTACTGCCTGGCGTTTTCAATATTATAAAACTCAGAAATTATTAATCCAATCCACCTTTACGTGTTGCCTTGCGTTGCTCCGGCCATTTGCCCGGTTCACCTGTGCGTGAGTTAAACGGCAGCACACTTTTCTCGCGAGAAGTTTTCTCAGGATCTTCGCATGCCTGATACACGAGGATAGCCGCAAGGATGGCGTTGTTGCGCACATCATCAAACACAATCTTATCGTAGGTATCTAAGTTGGTGTGCCACGTAAACGTACCATAATCCCAACTTAATGAACTCAATGAAAACCCAGGCGCACCCACTGCAACAAACGAAGCAAAGTCGGAGCCGCCTCCACCCGGACTTCCGGGGAAGTTGGTCTCTAATCCTTCTTTGTATTCGCGCGGTACTTTATGCAGCCAACGCGTAATGTAATCGTAGGCATGCAAGTAACCTTGCCCACTAATGGTAGTAACACGACCGGTTCCGTTATCCTGATTAAATAACGCTTGCAGGTTAGCCACCACTTCTGGATGATCTTCAACAAATGCACGCGAGCCATTCAAGCCTTGCTCTTCACTACCCCAATGCCCCACCATAATTGTGCGTTTAGGATTAGGATACACTTTTTTAAGAATGCGCATCGCTTCCATCATCACTAAGGTACCCGTTCCATTATCGGTAGCGCCCGTGCCACCATCCCACGAGTCGAAGTGAGCCGAAAGCATCACATACTCATTTGGTTTTTCAGAGCCTTTAATTTCGGCCACGGTATTGAAGGTAGGTACTACGCCATTTTCTTTTGAATCGGAACGCACACTAAGCTTCGTTGCTTTACCGGATTCGGTTAAGCGATATAACAATCCATAATCTTCTAACATCAAATCAATGGTTGGTATCTTCTTGGTGCGGGCACTAAAAATTTTATTTGCACCCGACCAGCGTGACCAATAGCTCATCACAATTCCGGCAGCACCAGCTTCTTCCAAAGCAAGAGGCAGCGTTGTGTTGGTCTTACCCGTTTTTTTAATGCGCTCAGTCCATGCAGTGGTTAATGAGGTGCGTTCAGTCTTCATCTTTTCGATGGATTCTTTCTTACCAAACTTATCCCAGTTGTCATCATTACGACCCGTAGGTTGATTCATAGAAATCATCACAAATTTTCCTTTCACTGTTGGAAGCCATTTTTTAAAAGCAACTGAGTCGGCAAGGTCTGGAATGATTACTACATCACCCGTTACTGTTTTTCCTTTAGTGCCTGGGCTCCATGCCAGCTGTTGGCCGGACAATGTCTTTGTCCACGGTGCTACCATATCTATATGCGTAACGCCTCGTTCCCAACCACGCCACTCGCCCCACTTTTCGTTGCGGGCAGGTATGCCCCAGTCTGTATATTTTTTAACAGCCCAATCATTTGCTTCCTGCATTTTAGGGGTGCCTACCAACCGCGGCCCAATGCCATCCATCAGTTCGTGTCCTAGTTTTTCGAGTTGAGAATTTTCGGTTGCTTCTTTAATAATGGCATCCACAATTGCATCTTTGGGTGCTTGTGCGGGTGGTCCGAATTGCGCATAGGCTACACTTGCAAACAGCAACAGCGCACATAAAGCAGGTATTATTTTTTTCATATTAATGGATTAAAATTACTGGATGGTAAAATACGGGATTTACCATTAAGCTAGTAGCAGAATAATAGACGTGGTGAAATAGGTTTTTGGAAGGCAGGTGTCAGACACCTAAAACGCCTAACTCCCTAAAGCGCGTAACACCTCATCGGTATGCTCACCAAAATGCGGAGGCGGTAGAAGCTGTATGGGTTGGTGGGTACCAATAAAATTTCTTACTCCACGTAAAGTACCCGATTCAATCACGATCCGTTGCGCTTCTTCCATTTCAAAAACCTGATCAACAGATTGTATAATTCCAGCCGGAATTTTCTTTCCATGAATTGCCTGCATTAACTCACTTGCATCAAAAGTTGATATGGCTGTTGCCAACAATTCATGTAACACTGCACGATGGATTACCCGATTGTGATTTGTTACAAAGCGAACATCACCAGAAATAGAAAGGCCTAGTATCTGAAGCAGATCCAAAAACTGTCGGTCACTTCCAATCGCCAATAAAATTCTCTTGCCATCGCGTGTAAGAAATGATTCCCCGTAAGGTGCAATGTTAGGATGTGCTGACCCCTGACGAGTTGGTAATGTATGTGCCACTAACCAATTGCTTGCCTGATTTGCCAAAGAAGAAATAGCGGCCTGAATTAAAGATACTTCTACAAGGCTTCCTTCGCCTGTTCGCTCTTTTTTTAACAATGCCAACAACAATCCCTCTTTAAGATGATGAGCTGCCAATACATCAATTAATGCTACCGGCATTTTGGTGGGCGGTCCATCCACAGAGCCATTCAAATCCATAAACCCACTCTCGGCTTGTATCACAGCATCGTACCCCACACGATCATTATCAGAACCATACCCGGTTATTTGTCCGTAGATTAGTTTTTCGTTTGTGGTTCTAAGTTGATAGTAGGATACACCAAGTTTTTCGGCATCACCCGGTTTATAACTCGCAATAATAAGATCACTTTTGCCAGCCAGCTTTTGTACAGCTTTTAGTCCGGCTGAAGTACTCAGATCAATCGCTACAGATTTCTTCCCCCAGTTTACCGAACAGAAATAGGCGGAGCGATCGTCAGTCTCTTCAAAACTTCCTCTCCAGGTGCGCGTAACATCACCACCCATTTTCAGATTTTCTACTTTGATCACCTCAGCACCCAGCTCTGCAAAAAACTGACCCACGCTTGGGCCGGCCAACACCGATGCTAATTCAAGAACTCTAAGATTTTGGAACATGTAATCGATTGCTATAAATTGATTGGCTAAACTGCATGGAAATAACACACTTTGAGGCAACTAATTTAGAATCATTTATCGCATTTTTGCGTTGTGCTTAGATAATTTAAAATCATGAGAATTCTGACCTTGTTAGCTGTTTCTTTACTGGTAATCACTTGCTCAACCAAGCCTACCGAACTCAAAACCGGAGTGTGGCGTGGCGTTGTGGAAATGCAAGGTCAGCAACTTCCTTTTGGTTTGGAGATTCAAAAAGTTGGTGATTCATATACTGCTGCGGTTGTCAATGCTGGAGAAAAAATTACGTTGGATGAAATGTTAGTTACAGGCGATTCAGTGAAAATTGTGATGCATATTTTTGATTCAGAATTACGAGCAAAAATTGAAGGCGAGAAACTGGTAGGTAGCTTTGTAAAAAATTATGATTTAACAGCTACCCTTCCCTTTGTTGCTACCTATGGCGATACGTATCGGTTTATCAAAACTGAAGCAACATCGTCTGTAGATTTTTCAGGCACCTATCAACTTGAATTTAAATCACCCACTGAAAAATATCCTTCTGTTGGAATTCTTAAACAACGCGGCAATGAAGTAGAGGGAACATTCCTTACACCCACTGGAGATTATCGCTACCTTCAAGGGAATGTAGTTGGCAATGAATTATTGTTAAGCACATTTGATGGCAATCATTCCTTTGTTTTCAAAGCGCACTTTGAAGGCGATTCGATCAAAGGAAATTTTTATTCTGGAAAATTGTCTTTGGAAGATTGGAAAGGGGTCCGCAATGAAAATGCAGTGATGCCCGATGCAGAATCGCTTACCTATTTAAAGGAAGGTTATAAAACATTAGAGTTCAGTTTTCCCGATCAATCAGGAAAAAATATCAGTCTTACGGATGAACGATTTAAAAACAAAGTTGTGATCCTCCAGATTTTTGGAACGTGGTGTCCGAATTGTATGGACGAAACAAAATTTCTTGCGCCCTGGTACGATGCTAATAAAGATCGTGGAGTTGAAGTTTTAGGATTGGCCTATGAACGCAAACCAGATTTTGAATATGCCAGCAATCGTATCTCCATTATGAAGGAGAAACTAAATGTGAATTATGATTTTGTAATTGCCGGTGTGAACGATAAAGCGAAAGCTGCAGAAACGTTACCTGCTTTAAATCATGTGTTATCATTTCCCACCACCATCTTCATTGGCAAAGATGGAAATGTTAAACATATCCATACGGGCTTTACCGGCCCAGGAACTGGAATTTATTACGATCAGTTTAAAGATCGATTTAACAAAATCGTAAATGCCTGCCTGTCCGAAACGGAGTGAAGGCAGGAACTTTTAAGTGAAGATTTAGCGTTGCAAGACTAATGAAAAAACGTGTTGTTGTTGGTTTATCCGGTGGCGTAGACTCCAGTGTAACGGCCTGGTTGCTGAAAGAGCAAGGGTACGAAGTCATTGGTATGTTTATGAAAAACTGGCATGACGACACCGTAACGATTAGCAACGAATGTCCCTGGCTGGATGATAGCAACGATGCCATGATTGTTGCCCAGCACCTTGGCATTCCGTTTCAAACTATTGATCTCAGCAGCGAATATAAAACCCGTATTGTTGATTACATGTTTGCTGAATACAAGGCGGGGCGAACCCCTAATCCGGATGTACTTTGCAATCGTGAAATTAAGTTTGATGTGTTTTTAGAAGCGGCAACAAAATTAGGAGCCGACTTTGTAGCTACGGGTCATTACTGTAGAAAAGGAGAAGTAGAAAAAGACGGCAAAACAATTTATCAGTTACTAGCCGGAAAAGATCCCAACAAAGATCAAAGTTATTTTCTTTGTCAGCTTACGCAGAAACAATTGACGAAAGCATTATTTCCTATTGGTGAATTATTAAAACCTGAGGTACGAGCGATTGCAAAAGATGCCGGACTTGCTACTGCAGAAAAGAAAGACTCGCAAGGGTTATGCTTTGTTGGCAAGGTTCACTTACCGGAATTTCTTCAACAACGGCTAGAACCCAAGAAAGGCAAAGTTATTGAAGTTCCGTTTGATTCTTCCGCGTTTGTAAATGGGTTTGATGCAGAAGACTTAGTTGCACTAACAAAACCGTATTCACTCAATCCACAATTGGGTGAAGTAGTAGGAGAGCACAATGGGGCACATTATTATACGATTGGCCAACGCAGAGGATTAAATATTGGTGGCTATGAAAAACCACTTTTTGTAATTGGCACTGATACAGATTTGAATGTGATTTATACCGGAAGTGGCGATGATCATCCAGGCTTGTATCGCAAAGGATTATTTATTCCCAATGCAGATGAGCATTGGATTCGCGAAGATTTAAAATTGAGCGTAGGCGAATCAAAAACCATTCAAGCACGTATTCGGTATCGTCAGCCGTTAGAGAACTGCATACTTCATAAAAAAGAAAATGGGCTTTATATTATTTTCGACCGATCGCAACGAGGAGTAACACCTGGTCAGTTTGCAGCGTGGTATGAAAATGAAGAACTGATTGGTTCTGGAGTCATTAATTAGGTATCCTACACCTCAAAGGTGTAGGATACCTCTTAGATCGCAATACAGAGTGTGTATAATCGTAATTACTGATTTAGTTTTTCCTTAGTTCAGAAGGACTGCTATCTGTCCATTGCTTAAAAGCTCTTCGAAAAGCACTGGCATCCGAATATCCTAGCATTTGCGCAATCTCTTCTGTTTTATGTTTAGATTTTTTAATCAATTGAAGTGCTAACTCCTTTCTCACCGTACCTGAAAGATTTCTATACGTTGTTCCTTCATCCAGTAACTTTCGTTGAAAAGTACGTGAGGTCATGTTCAATCGGGATGCAATTATATCGACCGATGGAATCTGAACTTTAAACTCGGTGAGTAAAAGATTCTTAACAAGATCCTGAAAACTTTTCTTATAGTTGAGTGAACTTACCCGCTCTTGTATAAGCTCATCAAATAAAGCAAACAGTGATACATCATACCCGATTACAGGTCGGCTCATATCAACTTCTCGAATAATCATTTGGTTTGAAGCTGCACCAAACTGAATGGCCGATTGAAAAACCCGATCGTACTCGCTCCCATCTTTTGGTTTCGAAAATTCAAATTGAACCAGCACCGGGTAAATCTTTTGACCCGTTAACAATGCAAATACATTAAGCGTGCCTGCCATCGCTTGTTCTACTGCTTGTCGCGCTGAATCTTTTGACACATTCATCCAAACTACTGCGGGTTGAAATTGCAGCACAATGTTTTCACCTTGCTTAATCCACGAGTAAGTAAACATATCGGTAGCCAGTCTGCCATAATCACACAATCGTTCAAAAGCAACCTTTAAATTCGGACTGCTCTGCATCAGGTGGCCGATCAATCCCATAATATCAGGCGTTGTTGATTCCCCTAAATGAAGACCTAACAGATTATCATCAGTGGCATGTACTGATTCTTCCCACACCTGATACGCCTTTTCAAAATCAAGTCGCTTCTCAGAGTCATTCAAATCAGCGCTTGAGATACCCAATTTACTACATAGTGTTGTCAGATTAGCTCCATGTTTGGAAGCCCCAAAAAGAATATCCCGAATGATGGGCATGTGAGCGTACATGTGGCGTAAACTGTCTTGTTTTTGTCACAATTTACTACTTCGCGGGTAATGAAGCCACTTTACATTTACTTCAAAAAAACACACTATGACAACAAAACGAATCAGTCAATTTTTCCTTGCATTAATGGCACTCGCATTCTGCAAAGTAGGTCTTGAAGCCTTGCTCACCCCGCACGCGGTTTTAGCAAATGTTGGAATTACGCTTGACAACACGAGTGCTCTTAGTTCCATGCGAGCCGTGTATGGCGGACTCCATTTAGCCTTTGGAATTTTTTGCCTTTGGGGATTCATTAAAAATGTAAGTGCTCCTCTTATTCTTATTGCATTGTATACAACCGGGTTTGTATTGGGTCGGGTAACAAGTATTATAATGGATGGGATGCCAAATGAATTTGTAATCACCTGGCTCTTTACTGAATTATTCTCACTGATTGTTTCAGTCACACTTCTATATTTTGCTAATAGAAATGTAAAGCAAGAGATTCTTATAACTCCTTAAAACCTGAGATTCCTCCCGATACAATAAACTTCATGGCTGCGGGGCCAGAGATATTAAGTGGTTTTACATTTTCTTTCGGAACCAAAAAATGATTTCCTGAAAAAGCATACGAATGCGGAAAATATACGGCCGCCATATCGCGCAAGCCTAGCTCCGTTAAATCCTCTTGTGTAACAAACCCGATTTGATGGAGACTGTTCTCTTTATTGATAGTAACTAATACGGGCTTACTGAATTTTCGTTTGTCGCCCACAAACGCTCCAATCAAATCTTTTACCGATGAGTAGATCAATTTGATAAAAGGAATTTTGTTAATCAAGTGATCAAGCCAATCCGTAACGGTGTTAAGTGCAAAGGTGGATGTGATGTATCCAAAAATTAATATCACTCCAAAGATGATCACAAAACCCAACCCCGGATAAGGAAGCCTGAGCAATCCGTCAAGCCAAGAAAAAGAAAGGAATATAAAATACCCTGTAGCTACCAGAGGTACAATAAACAGCATGCCACTAAAAAAGTACCTTGCTGTTTTTCTAAAGATATTTCCCATTGTATAAAATTAAAAAGGCTTCCGGTTAAACTCGGAAGCCTTTCGTTATGTCTTCATCAAATCTTAGATAGAGAATCCCAAAAAGCTCAGGAAGCCGAGCGACATGAGACCTACGAGTATAAATGTAATCCCTAATCCTTTTAATGGTCCGGGTACATTTGAGTACTTCATCTTTTCACGAACTCCAGCCAGGGCAACAATCGCCAACAACCAACCAATGCCCGAACCAAGTCCATAAACAGAAGCTTCTATAAGATTGTATGGACGGCCAACCATAAATAACGAGCCACCAAGAATTGCACAGTTTACAGCGATCAATGGAAGGAAGATTCCCAATGAACCATATAAAGCAGGTGAAAATTTCTCAACCACCATTTCAGTAAGCTGCACCATAGCTGCGATTACTGCGATGAAAATGATGAACTGAAGAAAGGTTAGATCAACAGTTGCAAACTCCGGACTAATCCATGCCAATGCACCTTGTGTTAAAATATAATTTTGTATGAGCCAGTTGATTGGAATAGTAACACCCAACACAAATATTACTGCCATGCCCAATCCAAATGCAGTAGATACTTTCTTTGAAACTGCTAAGTATGAACACATGCCTAAGAAATAGGCAAAGATCATGTTGTCTACAAAAATTGAACGGACGCCTATGCTTACTAAGTTTTCCATATCCTTCTAATTAATGAGATTCTCTATAACCATTAAGTGAACGCTGCACCCAAATAACAATACCCACAATAAAACACGCACCTGCAGGCAACAGCATCAATCCATTTCCTTGATAGTGAATTCCCATTGCTTCAAAAACTTTGAACCCAAAAATTGAACCACCTCCTAAAATTTCGCGAAAGAAACCAACGATCAATAATATAAGACCATAGCCTAATCCATTTCCAATTCCATCCAACAAAGCAGGCCCAGGCTTATTACCCATCGCAAAGGCTTCGAGGCGACCCATTACAATACAGTTGGTGATAATCAACCCTACATACACAGATAATTGTTTCCACAAGTCGTATGAATAGGCTTTCAACAATTGATCGACCATAATAACCCAAAGGGAAACAATGGCCAACTGAACTATAATGCGGATACGACTTGGAATCGTATTGCGCAACAAGGAAATAATTACGTTCGAACTTGCTGTAACGATAGTCAACGCAATGGTCATTACAACCGCTGCTTCCATCTGTGTTGTTACAGCCAATGCAGAACACACACCCAATACTTGAACTGTAATTGGGTTATCAATATCCAACGGATTGGAAATTAACTTTCTGCTCTTTTTTGAAAACAAAGGTTCAGATTTCTTCTCAACCACCTCAACTTCAGCTACTGCAGTGCTCATAAATTAGTGTTAAGTGATATGTTTTGCTGATTCTTCTTCAAATAACTTTTATAACATTCTAGGTAATCGGTAAACATGTTGTTTACACCTTTCGCGGTTAATGTAGCTCCTGACATTCCATCCACTTTGTGAGGGTCACTTGAATAATCATTGCCTTCACCTTTTTGCATCACTACCGATTTTAAAACATCACCATCAAAAATGGATTTGCCTTTGTAGCGATCTTGAATTTCTTCTGTTGCAATTCTGGCACCTAAACCCGGTGTTTCACCCAAATGCTGTAAGCTAACTCCCTGAATGGTGTTCAGGTCAGACTTCAACGCCATAAAGCCTGAAATATCTTTCCACAAACCAAATCCATAGGTAGGCAACACTACATTATCAATTTTTGATGGATCGGCTTCGTTTCTAAATTCATACACTGGCAACAATCTATCTGCAGGAAGTTTCTTGTATTCTTTTACCACATCTACATCAACAGCATTAATTCCTTCTTTCACATTTCCCTGAAAGTCAATAACACTTTCCTTCACTTTAGCAGCATAGATTGCATTGATATCATCGCCTTTCTTTATTTCCATAACGGTAGCCAAAATATTCCGCTTCCGTTCTAATTCAACATTGGCATCCTGCAAAGGTTTTAAACTTTGCGAAGCAAAAGCAAGAATGCCACCACACACAATGGTAAGCACCGCTGCATAAAATACTATGTACCCGTTAGACTGTCGCACGTTGTAATCTTCTTTTTTTGTTTGCACTTACTACAAAATAATCAATCAGCGGAGCGAAAACGTTCATCAACAAAATCGCCAGCATGATTCCTTCCGGATAAGCCGGATTAAATACCCGTATTAACACGGTAAGCATTCCAATTAATAACCCATAAAACCACTTTCCAGTTTCAGTATGTGAAGCGGTAACCGGATCGGTAGCCATAAACACAGCACCAAATGCTAACCCCCCAATCACTAAATGATAGTGGGCAGGCATTTCCATGTATGCATTGCCACCTAGCAGATTAAGCAACAATCCCATTGCATAAGCACCACCAAATACACTTACAATAATTTTCCAGCTTCCTACTCCGGTAGCAATCAAGATGAATGCACCAATCAAACACATAAGTGTAGATGTTTCACCAATTGAACCGGGTCTAATTCCCATAAATAAGTTGGTGAGTGTAAACACACCCTCATTCCACCCTGCTCCAAAAGAATTCATTGACGCTACCACATTAGCACCTGATGTTGCAGCATCCGCTCCCAACGATAGTGGAGTTGCGCCTGAATATCCGGCTACTGCTTGTCCATCGCCTAAATAAGTCCACACACTTCCCGACATATCTGTAGGATAAGCGAAGTATAGAAATGCACGTGCAGTAAGTGCAACGTTCACCACATTCATTCCCGTTCCACCAAAAGCTTCTTTACCAATAATTACAGCAAATGCGGTGGCCACTGCTACTTGCCACAATGGAATACCCGGAGGCATTACTAATGGAATGAGCATACCCGTTACCAAAAAACCTTCATTAACGGGGTGCTTGCGCAGAATGGCAAATACAAATTCAATTCCTAATCCAACACCATAAGCAACTACAACAATAGGAATCACTTGCAGGGCGCCTATTAAAATCTTATCACCTAAAGCTGCATCTGGCTGACCAATTGCCAAAAAATGCTGATGGCCTACATTCCAAATTCCAAAAAGTAAACACGGAACCATGGAGATAACAACTGTAATCATTAATCGCTTAAGATCAATCGCGTCACGAATCTGCGAACCCTTTTCTCCATTGGTAGTGTTGGGAGAAAACATAAAAGTTTCCATTGCCTCGTAGGCGTAAAAATACTTTTCCAGTTTTCCACCCTTCTCAAAGCTGTGCTTTACCTTATCAAGCTGATTTCTCAAAAACTTCATCTCAACTTTTATTAACTGTTTCGAACTAATTCAAGTCCTTCTCTCAATATCTCTTGTACCTTATGCTTCGATACATCTACAAATTCACACAAGGCTAAATCTTCTTCAATCACTTCATAGATTCCAAGCGCTTCCATTTCATCAATATCTTCGGCTAGAATACTCTTAAGCAATTGTGTTGGTAAAACATCCATCGGAGTTACTTGTTCAAAAATTCCCGTCTGAACAAATGCACGTGGCTCGCCATGCGTATTCGTATCAACCACTCGTTCTTTGCTTGGTGTTAGGAATGAAAATAATCCCAAGGCACGATGGAAGCTTAGCTTGCGGGCACCTGGCATTATCCAGCCAATGAATTCATAATAATCGCCTTCCGGCAGAACAGAAACCTGATGATCGAAATATCCGATGTATCCATCTTTGCCAATAGATGTTCCGGTAAGCGGATTACCTGAAATTACCCGAACGTGATCATTGTTAAGATTATTCTCGATGAACTTCTTTACAGAAGCACCCGTATACGTTTTATAGTATTGAGGAGTTTTTACTTCCGAGCCTGTGAGTGCAACAATGCGTGAAGCATCATAAACTCCATTGGCAAAAAGTTTACCAAGTTGTATAACTCCCAACGGACTAATTGTCCAAACGATATCGCCTTTGTTAATCGGATCTAAATGATGGATTTGAACCCCTACACAACCTACCGGATGTTGACCCGTGAACTTATTTACCTCAGCACCTTTTACCTGAGAAAAGACGGTAGAGATTTCGCTTGTTGCATGTGTGTTAACATGAACCGCACCCAAAGTTAACTTCTTAAGAATGTCGACACCAATTTGGAAAAATTGATCCTGACCCTTAAATAAAATATTATAATCTGGTGCTAATGGATGCGAATCGAATGCTGAAATATGAATCGCTTTTGGCGTAACAGCCGGATCGGCCACAATGCCATAAGGGCGCTGAATCAATGAAGGCCAAACTCCGGACTTCATAATTTGTTCTTTTACTACCTCGGCCGAAAGGTTGGCTATTTCTGAAACTGAATATTTTTTAAAAGTCAGATAATCAACTGTTTTATCGGCAAGTATTTTTATCTCAAGAAGTTTTCTTTTCTCACCACGCTTTATTTCCACCACCTCACCACTTACAGGAGAAGTATGAATTACATTTTCATGTCGCTTATCGTGAAATAATGGGGAGCCTGCTTTTACGGTATCACCCACATTTACAACTGGTTTTGGGATGTACAAACCTTGAAAATCGGTAGGCTTTATAACAAATGTTTCGGGTTGCTCGGCTTCAACCACTTTAGGAGCCGCTTTGCCCTGAAGATTGATGGTGAAACCTTTTTTTAGTCGGATAAATTGGCCCATGAGTTAATGGCACTAATTAGTTTAGATGGAGGCAAAATTAGCAATTATATTCTACCGACAAAGGTAGTATTAGTAAAGAATTACTATTGAAAACAAGGTTTTATTGATTGTTTAACCTTTGTCTTTTTTTTGAGGAATCATCTTCGTTACAGCCATCCGGATTACCTCATCTACCTGCTCATCGATGGTAATGTGTGTGGTGTCAATACTTTGGGCATTGGCTGCTTGAATGAGTGGGCTTTCCACTCGGTTGCTATCGATTTTATCGCGCTTTTCCAGGTTCTCAATGATAGTATCAATGTCGATTAAGTCATCGCGCTCAAACAGTTCCCTTTGTCTTCTGAAAGCACGGACTAAAATATCGGCCGTAAGAAAGATTTTTAATTCTGCCTCTGGAAAAACCACCGATCCAATATCTCGTCCATCCATCACCACTCCTCGGTGCTTGCCTAATTTACGTTGTTGCTCTACCATAGCAACCCGCACTGCCTTTATGGTGCTTACCTGGCTCACGTATTCTGAGATTCTCATCCTGCGGATATCCCACTCTACGTTAATGCCATTTAAAAATGTTTCCGTTGCCCCTTTGGAATTTATGATAAACGTGATTTTTATTTCGCTCAATGCCCTATCCACTTCCTTCGGATTTGTGATCGCTACATGATGCTCCAGAAAATAATGAGTAACAGCCCTATACATAGCACCCGAATCGATGTATTTGTAGTTCAACTCCTGTGCTACCTGCCGGGCGGTTGTACTTTTACCGCAAGCTGAAAATCCATCGATGGCTATGATAATTTTTTTCATCTAGCAGTCTTTCATGGGACAAGGTAATGGCTTGCTGGAATCGGGTTTCTTATACTTAGGCTTGTAGGAACCACGTGGCTTATTACTGGCACAGGCCATAAATAGTAAAATCATTAATACGGATGCTACTCCAGTCTTCATCGTGTGGTATTAATCTGGTCAAATTTAGCACAATGCTCCGAAAGCCCGAATAAATATAGCCAGAGATACATTTTACTTAAAGATAAATTTGTGCATTCACGGCTTCCTTGCGGTAGATCGCTTAATTTTACTTATAAATTACATAGCTATGGAAACAAACTCACAAGGTAAGGCAGAAAGTTTCTTTAAAGACTTTGGTAAAAAATTAGATCAGTTTGTTGTTGAATTAAAAGATGCTGGCTCGCGTGCAGAAACAGACATGCAGAAAAAGTACGAAGAGTTAAAAGAGGCTGCCGAGAAATTTAAAAATGAAGCTGAAAACAAAGAGCGCTGGAAAGAAGTAGAATCAAGTTTAAAAAAGGCAGGCGAAGAATTAAATAATGCGTTTAAGAAAGCGTTTAAGAAAAATTAAAAGTCCTGAGTAAATAGTAATTAGTACTGAGTCAGGGAAAATAATAAACTCAATACTTAGTACTAATTACTCAAGACTATAAATCAAACCTTCTTCAACTTCCACTTCCCTCTTCTAAAGATTATAATTGCAGCAATAGCCATCAGCGTTTCGGCAAGGACAATAGCAATAAATACTCCTTTAGGACCCCAATTCAATTGCATAGTTACGAAATACGCAAAAGGTATTTGAAACACCCAGAAGCCAAATACATTTAAGATTGTAGGGGTGTAGGTATCTCCAGCTCCATTTAAACCTTGAACTACAACCATACCATAGCCATAAAAAATATAGCCGAGGCTTACATAGCGCAAAGCCTGACTTCCATAATACAAGACTTCAGGTTGCTTTGTAAAGATGCCGATGATGGATGGCGCTATCGTGAGAAAGAGAATCATTACAAAGGCCATTAAAAAAGCATTTAAATAAGCTGCCCTCCATACGGAAGTTTCTGCGCGTTCGGGTTGATTTGCGCCTAGATTTTGTCCCACTAACGTAGCGCCCGCATTGGCCAGCCCCCACGAAGGTAATAGTGTAAAAATAAATACCCGGATCGCAATCGTATACCCTGCTACGGCATTGTCACCAAAGGTTGACATTAACTTCATCAAAAAAATCCAACTGGCAGAGCCAATAATGAATTGAAGAATACTTCCCCCCGAGACTTTAATCACATTAAAAATGATGGCCGCCCGAATCGCCAGGTTACTCCATTTGATTTCAATTAAACTTAGCCCTCTGAAGAGGTAATACAATTGAAAAAGCACACCAATGCCACGACCAATATTGGTTGCAATAGCGGCTCCCTCCACACCCATGGCTGGGATAGGTCCCCATCCAAAAATGAAGATTGGATCCAAAATCATATTAAGACCGTTGGCTAATAGTAATGCCCGCATAGCAATGGCGGCATTGCCGGCACCACGAAATATTGCATTGATTAAAAAGAGTAGTGTAATGGTGAAGTTACCGGCAAACATCCACAATGCATAAGAAGAACTTGAGGCAATTACATCATCAGATGCACCCATTAACTGCAGGATTTCCTTATAGTTAAAGATACCCACCATGCTGATTATAAAAGAAATAATCAAACCAAGATAAATGGCTTGTACAGCTGCTCTGCTTGCACCCTCTTTGTCTTGCTCGCCAACCCTACGCGCCACAATAGCTGTGGCACCCATGCCTAAGCCCATGGCCAGAGAATACAAAATGCTTAAGACTGATTCTGTATAACCCACTGCGGCCACAGCATTGCTATCGTTGAGCCTGCTAACAAAAAAAATATCAACCACTGCAAAAATGGATTCCATACCCATTTCCACAATCATGGGAATTGATAAAAGAAAGATTGCCCGATTGATGCTGCCTTCAGTGAAGTTCTCCTCCGAACCCAGAAGGGCTTGTTTAAATAGACGAAAGAATAAAGCGATTTTAGTAAAAACTGCTTGCATGATAAAAGAAAATAAAGTTAGTAAAATGAAACTGGTCGCCTTAGGGCGAGACAATTGGTGCGTAACCAAAAAAATTCAACTGCATTCTGATGGAATCAGACCTCTGAACAGTTGAATTAAAATACCAAGATCATAGTTCGAAATATTTGGAAGTCTAAATATTACGGAAAAATCTGATTTAAGTTGCGTCTGGTTAATTTTTTATTTCAGATTACTAAGAGATAACTGGTTTAAAGCAGCCTTCTTAAAGGTTCGCCCAAAAGGTAACTCCTTTCCATTCAACCCAATTCCTTCATTCGAGATCGTTTTAACCCACTTGCTATTAATGATGAAAGAGCGATGGATGCGCACAAAAGGTGGGTATGGTAGCTTAGCCTCAAGCGTTGAAATATTCTCGCGAGTAATAAGGTTAGAATCTTTCAAATGAACTTTAACATAATCATCCAGACTTTCTATATAAACAATTTCTTCCTCTTGGAGTTTGTGAATTTTTCGATCGGCTTTAATATGAATAGACCGGCTACTTCTTTCAATTGAGGTTACAACACTACCTTCTTTGCTATCATAAAATTTATTTACTGCCTTTACTATTCGCTCAAATGAAATTGGCTTTAGTAGATAATCAATAACATTCAGGTCAAATGCTTCGGGGGCAAAATCTCGGTAAGCAGTTGTAAGAATAATTGCAGGCGGATTTTTTAATGTACTTGCAAACTGAAACCCGGTCATTTCGGGCATTTGAATATCCAGGAAAATTAGATCCACAGTTTTCGTTCGAAGCAGATTAATTGCTTCCATTGCGTTACTGCATTCGCCTACTAATTCAAGCCCATCAATTTTGGATGTGTGCGATAAAATCAACTTTCGTGCAAGCGGTTCATCATCAACGATCAGGTACTTGAATTTCATCTGCTGTGATTCAAAATTAAGGTTACAGAAAATTCATTGACTTTTGAGCTTTCTATGTTCAATTCAAAGTTTTCATTGTATAAATGATTCAATTGGTTTTTTAGATTTTCAAGACCAATTCCCTTTCCATTCGTATTCGCATTCGCGCTGTTGCTGATAGAAATGAATAAACCATTTTCTGAATCTTCGACTGTTACATCAATCCATGCATTACCAGCCACAGGCATCACTCCATGTTTAAATGCATTTTCGATTAACGTGATGAGTATCATAGGACCAATTGAATACTCATCCAAATTATCAGAAAATTTTGTTGTTACCTTAACCCGATCTTCATAGCGCAATGATTCAAGTGAAATATAATTCTCCACTTGTTTTAATTCCTTCTCAAGAGGTACAAACATTGATTTGCTGGAATTCATCACATAGTCGAGCATTTCACTTAATTGTAAAATTGCCTGCGGGGCCTTTTCAGATTTTTCGGTGGTGAGATAGTATAAATTATTCAACGTATTAAACAAGAAGTGCGGGTTTAATTGAACCTTTAAAAATCTTAGCTCAGCCTCCACTTTCTCACGCATCAATTTTTGGTAATCTTCCCGTGAGGTCCGCCAGTGATTCAGAAACTTGATAGCCACACCCAGAAAGACTACCATCAATAAGGATGTGAGCAGAAAAAAGATATCGATGGAAGCCGGACTCATGTCTTTGATATTCACTTCGGCCATTACAATAAAAGTGAGCATGGCAATCATCATCTCCAGAAAAATGGAACCAATTAGTGTGTAGACAAAATACAGTAAGAAAAAGCCATAGCGTTCTTTCATCAGATACTGTGGCACTAAATAATAATTTAACAGATAGGTTGTTCCTATCGTTACAGGCATTAATAATCCAACAAAGAAAAATGTTTGCAGATAGTTGCTATCTCTACGACCAAAGAAAACGACATAAAAGGCAAGTATCAGCAACCAAAAAAAAACATGAATCACCCAGCGCTGGCGCGAAAAAAGATAGTCAAGAAATAATTCAACGCGCTTCATTCAGTTACATAATTATGAAAAAACTATCATTCTGAATTCAGAAATAGATAAAGAAGATTTGACTTTGACCTTTCAACCGAATTGAGTGCCTTTTCGACATAACCTTACTTTCTGAGTAATATCCCTATTGAAAATGCTCTTTGGTCACAAAAAATATTCAAGCTGGTGGTAGTTCTTTAAACTTGCTGAAACAAAATCTAAAACTAAACTTTACAACTATGTTAGTAACTTCATTTTCTGATCTCCATATTCAAGGTGGCAGAATATTTATGTATCCACTTTCAATCATGGCTCTGCTTAATATTCTTATTACAGTTTTCGTTATCTTTTCACTAGTAAAAAAGAATGCTATCAATCCCAATTGGCTTGAATCCGTTAAGAATATTGGTGGACTTGCTGCGGCTTGGGGAACATGGTCAACTATCTATGGCCTATTTAGTATTTTTAAGGCAATTGAATCGTCAGACGAAAGTTTTCCGATCCAAACTATTGCTGGTGGGTTAATGACAGCTCTTATAACTATTATTTATGGAGTGCTGATCTTTTGCTTTTCACTACTTATCTACATATCTCTTAAGTTATCTACTAGCAGTAAAAGTACTTAGGTCAACCATAGTCAAAAAATGAAATTTGAATCGAATTGGACTAAAGCATCTAAGCACCTGATCTTATTGACAATAGGTTGGTTTGTTTTTTCTTCATTGATTGGATTGTTTCAGATTTTTAAATCGCTCGAAATATCAATAGATCAAAAAAAGTCAAGTGCACTACTTGAGGGATCGAAAATCTCAAGCATTACATTCTTTATTGGTGTGATTGTGATCAGTTCTGTGCCTGTTATCTTTTCACTCAATAAAAAAAGGGAGCCATAAACTCCCTTTCATTTCTATTGGCAAATCAGATTATCCAATCGCTACACGCTTGAATTCTGCTACGGTTAAGCCTTTAGTAACACTATCCAAATATTGAGCAACTGTTTTCGAGTTGTCCTTTACGAAAGGCTGTGGTAACAATGTGTTCTCTTTGAAAAACTTGTTCAATTTTCCTTGAGCAATTTTCTCAACCATATTAGCAGGCTTGCCTTCAGCAATAATTTGTGCTTTAGCAATCTCCAATTCTTTCTCAATGATCGTTTTATCAACATCATTCTCATTTACTGCTACGGGGCTCATCGCTGCGATTTGCATCCCAACATCTTTACCTGCTTCAGTAACATCTTTTCCGTTAACTCCTTTAAGAGAAACCAACACACCTAATTTACTTCCTGCATGGATGTAAGGAACTACTGCTTCGCCAGTCATGTGAATGAAGGAACTGATCTCCAACTTCTCACCAATTTTACCAACCAATTCAGTAATACGTTCGGCAATTGATAAATCTCCAACCTTCTCAGCTAAAAGAGCTTCTGTAGTGGCTGACTTCTTTGTGAACGCTGTATCAGCAATCAACTCGCCTAACTTTTGAAATTCATCATTCTTCGCAACGAAGTCAGTCTCACAATTCAATGCGATCAACACAGCTTCTTTGTTATCAGCAGATGTTCTTACAAACACAGATCCTTCTTTAGTATCTCTGTCCGAACGGCTAGCTGAAACTTTCTGACCCTTCTTTCTTAATATCTCAATCGCTTTTTCGAAATCGCCTTCGGCTTCGGTAAGCGCTTTTTTACAATCCATCATACCGGCACCAGTCATGGTGCGCAGCTTGTTTACATCTTGTGCGGTAATTGCTGACATAATATTATAGTTTAAAATTCAGTACTTATTAAAAACAAAAACATCGACTAAGTGGAGCCGATGTTTCAAACTTTGTATCGGCCACGCGAGGCGCGTGGTCAATTGACAATTAATTTTCTACAGTTTCGTCCACTTTGCGCTTTTCGTCTTCCTCTTTCTTCTGGCCGGCTTCTTCTTTATCCTTCTTGCGCTCCATCAACGCTTCTTCAATTGCATGACCAACATGACCAGCAATTAATGAGATCGATTTAAATGCATCATCATTCGCAGGAATAGGGAAATCTATATTGGTAGGATCTGAGTTTGTGTCTACCATAGCAAACACAGGAATATTCAATTTCATCGCTTCAGCTACTGCAATGTGCTCACGCTTTACGTCAATTACGAAAAGTGCTGCTGGCAAACGATTAAGATCAGTAATACCACCCAATAATTTCTCAAGCTTTGCTTTCTCACGTGTAACCATCAAGCGCTCACGCTTTGCAAGGTTGTTGAAAGCTTCATCCTTCATCAACTTATCAATCTGCGCAAGCTTCTTTAACGACTTACGGATTGTAGCAAAGTTAGTTAGCATACCACCCAACCAACGCTCAGTAACGAACGGCATGTTTAAGCGGGTAGCTTCTGCATTAATAATATCTTTCGCTTGCTTCTTGGTAGCAACAAACATGATCTTACGACCAGAACGAACAATGTTCTTAAGAGCAAAGGTTGCTTCTTCAAGACACTTCATTGTTTTATTAAGATCGATGATGTGGATGCCATTGTTTTCCATGAAAATGTACTCAGCCATTTTCGGATTCCACTTGCGGGTAAGGTGCCCAAAGTGAACACCTGCATCCATTAAACTCTCGGTTGTTATTTTCTCTGCCATGCTGTTTCTATTAACGCTTGCTGAACTGGAATTTCTTTCTCGCCTTTGCACGTCCTGGCTTCTTTCTTTCCACCATGCGCGAATCGCGTGTTAATAAACCTTCCTTCTTTAATGGAGGACGGTGCTCTGTATTGATTGTAACCAACGCACGTGCGATTCCTAAACGGATCGCCTCAGCCTGGCCTTTAGTTCCACCACCTTCTACATTTACTGTTACATCATACTGGCCATCAGCCTTTACGACAGTAAGCGCTTGCTTAACAGTGGTGCGAAGAATTTCTGACGGGAAATAGTCATTAAGTTCTCTATCATTTACGATGATCAGACCATTGCCTGGCTTTACATAAACTCTGGCAATTGAAGTCTTTCTTCTTCCGATGGTATTAATAATCTCCATGTATTAGAACTTTAATTCTTTTGGTTGTTGTGCTGTATGCGGATGTTCTGTTCCTACGTAAACGTGCAAGCTTCTGAACACTTCGCGACCCATGCTGTTTTTTGGAAGCATACCGCGCACTGAGTGCTCAACTAACCGTTGTGGATGTTTTCCAGTTCCGATCATTTTCGGGGTTAATTCCTTCTGACCTCCAGGATATCCTGAATAAGTGAAATAAACTCTGTTAGTCCACTTTTTACCGGTCATTTTAATTTTTTCGGCATTAATTACGATCACATGATCGCCAGTATCCACATTTGGAGTATAGCTTGGCTTGTGCTTTCCGCGCAATACCCGTGCTATCTGGCTGGCCACACGACCTAATACCTGATCTTTTGCGTCAACCAATACCCAACTCTTTTCTACCGTTGTTTTGCTGGCGTTGACTGTCTTATAGCTGTTATGATCCACTTTTTTAGCTTTTAAAAACTTTTTAAATACACTTACCCCCTCAAAAAGGGACACAAAAGTAGATTCAAGAATCTGAAAATGCAAGCATGCTCCCACATTTAGGCAGATAATTCGAGCCGGCAGAGAAGTCAATTATCGCTTATTTTCAGATAGTTGCCTGATAAGGGCCTGAAAATCTTTTGGGTAGGGTGCTTCTGCTGTCATTTTGCTGCCATCCAATAAATTAAATTCCAGCGAAAAAGCATGTAACGCCATTCTTTTAATCAAAGGCTCCTCATCAGTAAGTTTCTTCAAATTAAACCCTCTTTTTACGGATGAAACATAAAATGGCTTACCCCCATACATTTCATCACCGGTTATGGGAGCCTTCAATAGCGCCAAATGAACCCGAATTTGATGCATCCGCCCGGTAACAGGCTTACATTCTATTAATGTGTGGTTTTTGTAAGATTGATTAGTAGTAAAGTGAGTTTGAGCTTCTTTACCACTTCGAGAGATCTTCGCAGTACCGTCATTTTGCTTGAGAATTGGGGCATCCACTTCCTGATCTTTGAAATTATGGATACCATCCGCTACAGCGTGATACATTTTTGTAACGGTTCTGTTCTCGAATTGCATACTTAAATGGCGATAGGCCTCCGCATTACGGGCAATAGCCAAAACCCCAGACGTTTCTTTGTCCAGCCGGTGGCACACTTGCGCATCGGCCTCATATTCTCTAGCCAATGACAGAATATTCTGGGGATCATTTCGATCCTCGAGGGTTGAAATAAAGGGCGGTTTATTAATCAGGATAAAATCATCATCCTGATAAAGGATGGCATCCTCAAATTTGAACTTTGGCATTTTCACTTCGGCAAAATTACTATGCCTCGTTCAATTCTGAGCTATCCGATTTCGATCGCTGGAGTTTAAAACTAAAGATTGAACCTTTGCCCAAAGAACTCTGCACCTCGGCTTTACTGTTGTGGCCTTCCAGAATGTGCTTTACAATGGCAAGGCCAAGTCCGGTTCCACCCTTCTCACGACTTCTGCTTTTATCAATTCTGTAGAAGCGTTCAAAAATTCGTGTGAGGTGCTGCGGTTCTATGCCATCACCGGTATCGGAAATAAAAGTTGTTACATTCTTCTTGCCGATATCAAATGTGATCGTTACTTCACCATGATTTGTATAGTTAACAGCATTTGAAATAAGGTTTGTTACTACCTGAATAATACGCTGCCAGTCGGCATACACACTTACCTTTTGATGATGATCGGTTAGTAATTTTAATTTGAGTCCTTTCTTTTCAGCTTTGTCTTCAAACTGTTCAATTACTTCCGCACATAATTTATTTAGATCAATGTGTTCAAAGCGCATCTTAATATCGCCCGTCTCAATCTGCGAAAGCGTAAGCAAATCCTGAACGAGGATATCCAATCCATCTAAACTTTTAGCTGCCTTCTTTAAGAACTTGGTGCGAACATTTTTATCATTAACTGCACCATCCAACAGCGTATGAACAAACCCCTGTGCTGCAAAGATTGGAGTTTTTAATTCGTGCGAAACATCAGCAATAAATTCTTTACGGAAAGCTTCTAACTTTTTTAACTCATCAATTTCTTTTTGCTTAAGCGTTGCAAACGAATAAATCTCTTCGTTAATATTTTGCAAGGGATTGAAGTTACCCGACTTCTGCTTGGAGATATTGGCAAGTTCCTTCTTCCGCAACTTGTCCATCATTTTATAAATCTTGTTGATCTCCCGGAATACCAAGAACTCTAACACAACAAAACTGAGCAGATAGGTAGCGGAGAAACTAATGACAGCAGCGACCACAAGCGCATCGCGGCCAACGCTTTCAATAAGTGAAAGGAATAAGGTAGTTACGATGGCAATGGAAACTGCCAACAAGAGGGCCAACGTACGGGCACTATATACCATGCATTAACTGAGATTGAACTTATACCCCACTCCTTTTACGGTGGTAATATAATCATCTCCAATCTTTTCGCGCACTTTACGAATGTGAACATCTACCGTTCGTGCTAGCACATATACATCCGAGCCCCAGATATTTTGTAATAAATCATCGCGGCTGAATACCTTATTAGGATTTTGAGCCAGAAAAAACAACAATTCAAATTCTTTTTTGGGCAAACTGATCTCTTTTCCTTTTACATGAATTGTGTAACTGGTTCGATCAATTAATAAATCACCTATTTTAATCTGGCTGGAAGTATTTTTCTTTTTGGAGTCTCTGCGAAAGAGCGCGCTGATGCGACTCATAAGAGCTCGTGGCTTGATGGGCTTTAGAATATAATCATCAGCACCCACATCAAATGCTGCCACCTCTGAATATTCTTCGGCACGAGCCGTAAGAAACACAATGAATGTATTAATCAATTCCGGCATGGCGCGTATTTGACGGCACGCCTCCACGCCATCCATCTTAGGCATCATAATATCCAGAAGCACTAAATCCGGATGAAATTTCTTTGCAATTTCCACAGCTGCAAAACCGTCAATGGCGGTTCTTACATCGTAGCCATTTTTCTCAAGGTTATACTTTAGCAATTCTAAAATGGGTTCTTCATCATCAACTACCAGCACCTTTTGCGTTGGTTTATTACCCATAATTTTTACCGTTTAGTTTTATGATTTTTATGCGATAGAGAATTGATTTAGCCTTGTTAAGCTTAGTGTCACACTCAAAAAGCACGCAGTAAAAGTAGAGACAAATTAAGCTAATTAAAAACCTATGTTAACACCTTAACAATTCCTTAATAGGCAGTTTTGTTTGCGTTCACATTACAAAAAGGGATACTTCTCAGTAAGGTGTTTTATGTATTTCTTTAAGTGACCATTAAAGTCCTGATCTAATTCTGATTTAAAATTTCCTTGGCGGGATTGGTAGAGGTGATACGACATAAAGTATGTGTTATTAGGTAGTCTGCGAGGACTGGAAGACTTGCGTGGCGTGAATAAAGAAAGTGTATCCACGGAGGTCATAATCTCAGAAATCATTTCCTCTTTTTTCTGCTTCTTAAAAGTAACTGAATCCGCTGGTTCAAAACTCTTATAAACGCTATCCAACAAATGTGTGCCCCTTAATATATGCTTACTGAATTTTCTGTAATCCTGATCTTCATGCACATATTGAATGAACTGAGGTGAATCTTTGCCAAAGTGAGCAGCCAAAAAGTAATATGCGGCAGTATCGCCAACAAATGAGGCAAGGTTCTCATTGAAATCAACATCGTCTTTTACAAAAACGGTGGCATGCACCATTTCATGAATGATTAAGCTTGCCAAATCACCTTCATTGCGGTTTAACATTCCACTCAGTATGGGATCGGTAAACCAACCCAGTGTTGACCACCCGCCTGGATTGCGAATGCTCACATCATAACCAGCTTGCTCAAGTCTTGCACGTTCATCAATCGCTTTTTGCTTTTGGAAGAATCCCTTGTAAGGCATAGTACCCACTATCGGAAAATCCCAAAGTTTGGCTTTGAGTTCAAACGGTTCGCAAGCCTGTACAACCCACATGATCTCTTCGCCACGCTGGTCATAAAGTGTTTGGTAATTCTTAGTGTCCTTTAGTCCAAGTGAGTCAATCGCATATCTTCTGATATCTCCGATTAGGCGGAGTTTGCTTTTTAGGGAATCCGGAAAGGCAGGGTCATTCAAATACTCTTGAATTGGATGGGCATTCCAAACCATACTTACCTGACCATATCCTTGTCGGGCTCCATAAACTACCAGTTCCCAATTCCATGCAACAAGAATTAGTAAGAGCAGAAAAAAACCAATGAATATCTTCTTTACCATGACTAAAGCGCAAATTAAATTTCCCGATCTTTAATCCTTGCCGGGTAAAGACATTCAATTACAAATAATAAGATATACTAAATTTTTTAGCTTTTTTAAGACTAAATGTTTGCTAATACTATTCAAAGTAGTAATTTGAGCCCGTTTTAGAGTAATAACTGCAATAAATAGACTGAATTATATGAGTGATCAAAAAGAAAAATTGAAAGCCCTCCAATTAACCATTGATAAATTGGAGAAATCGTACGGAAAGGGTACGGTTATGAAATTGAATGACACCAAAGTAATGGATGTTCCAGCCATTTCAACTGGTTCTTTGGGGTTAGACATTGCATTGGGCATTGGTGGAATTCCACGGGGTCGGGTAACAGAGATTTACGGACCTGAATCATCCGGTAAGACAACCTTAACGATGCATTGCATAGCTGAAGCTCAGAAAAAAGGTGGATTAGCTGCCTTCATTGATGCCGAGCATGCATTTGATAAAGCGTATGCCGAGAAATTAGGAATTGATACTGAAAATCTCCTCATCTCTCAACCCGATAATGGTGAGCAAGCACTTGAAATTGCGGAGCACCTGATTCGCTCTGGCGCGATTGACATTATTGTTATCGACTCAGTAGCTGCCCTTGTACCAAAAGCTGAATTGGAAGGTGAAATGGGTGAAAGTAAGATGGGCTTACAAGCGCGCCTTATGTCACAAGCATTAAGAAAATTAACAGGAACAATCAGCAAGACAGGTTGTGCATGTATTTTCATTAATCAGTTGCGTGAGAAGATTGGGATTATGTTTGGAAACCCTGAAACCACCACCGGTGGTAATGCTTTGAAGTTTTATTCTTCAGTGCGTTTAGATATTCGCAGGATTGGCCAGATTAAAGAAAGTGCTGATGACATAACCGGAAACCGTGTAAAGGTGAAGGTTGTTAAAAATAAAGTAGCACCTCCCTTTAAAGTAATTGAGTTCGATATCATGTATGGACGAGGTATTTCGAAGTCGGGCGAAATTGTTGACTTAGGTGTTGAGCTTAATGTGATTCAAAAAGCAGGCTCATGGTTTTCATATAGCGGAAACAAACTTGGCCAGGGTCGTGATTCTGTGAAACAACTTATTGAAGACAATCCAGAGCTGATGGATGAACTGGAAAAGAAAATCAAGGCCAAAATAAATGGCGGAGCTGAAATAAAAGAGGAAGTTGAAGTAACCGAAGAGAAGGAAGTAAAGGAGAAGAAATAATTCCTTTCACTTAATACTAGTAATAGAACAGCCCATGAATTTAATTCATGGGCTGTTTATTTTAGAAAGATTTTATTGCTTATGAAGCCGATTATTTTCTCCTCAGTATTTGTTTTGTAAAACCAAGTAAGGCAGCAGTTATTGAAAAAAGAATAAGAACTGGTAAGAGACTATTTCCAGTAAAGTTAACAGATATGACTGCAATTAATCCGCCAACTAAAGAATGCCCAACAATATCCAGCCATCTGTTTTCTGAAAACCTGAGAAACCCATATTTCATATAAAACTGACGAATCATATTTATCTCAATTTATCAATCACCAGTATATAGAAAATTCTTTATAAACTTTTGATTAATTCGCTCTAATAGCAATTACAGGATCAAGGCGTGCGGCCATGGCTGCCGGTATAATACCTGCGATCAAACCAATTGAAGAGGACACACCTATTCCCAACACAATATTTTTAGCGGATAGCACAACTTGTAAACTTCCAAAAGGTGCGAGCGTCAGCAACCAAACCAGAAACAAACCTGCCAATCCACCAATCAAACTCAGGAAAATAGATTCAAACAAAAACTGAAAGAGTATAAAATAGTTTTGTGCACCCAACGATTTTTGTAATCCGATAATACTGGTGCGTTCCTTTACCGAAACAAACATGATGTTGGCAATTCCAAACCCACCTACCAGCATAGAGAAGCCACCAATAATCCAACCTGCAATACTCAGCACATCAAATACTCCACTGATTGCATTCGCAATGGCTTCCGGACGGTTCAATTCGAAGTTATCCTTCATTATAGGTTTTAGTCCACGCTTCACGCGCATTAAGCCACGGGCTTCATTTTCCATTTCAACCAACCCTATATCATCAACATATCCTTTAAGACCAATGTCTGAGCCTAATTCGGACCAGCGACCTGTTCCGGTTTGGTAAAGCTTGCGGAAAGCATCATAAGGTATAATCACTCCATAGTCCTTACTCGGTGTGCCTAAAAAGCTCTCGCCCTCCCGAACGGTGACTCCTACAACACTAAATTTTAGGTTTTTAATTTTGATCGTTTGCCCCATTGGAGAATCCGTATTGGGGAAAAGTGCTTTTGCCACTTCATACCCAATAATCACAACGTTACGTCCCGCTTCAATCTCATCGTTGGTAAGGTATCTACCGTTTTCAATATTAATTTCAAAAATCTTATCATAATCGAGATCAGCACCCACTAAGTTGATCTGACTTATCCCATTGTTACCGGCCTTTATGGTCATACCACCTCGGTCAGCATAAATAGAAACCGTTTCAGCCTTCTTCATATTGGCTCTCAAAAACTTGTATTCTGCATATGAAGGATTAGGGCGTTTGATATATTCTTTCCACCAATCGCGCCCATTTCCACCCGTAAAGGGCCACTTGCCTACATACACAACATTGCTTCCCAAAAAATTAAAGCTTTCGCGAATATTTTTCTCCAATGAATCAACCAGTGTGAGAACGGCAATGATTGAGAAGATACCAATCGTTACCCCAAGCAGGGATAAAACCGTTCGTAAGATATTGGATTTCAAAGCCTTCCAGGCAAAACCAAGGCTTTCAAAGATTAGTCGAATTGTTAGCATGTGGGTTTAACGCACGTTTAATGATTTCGGGTTGCAATAAACATGGTTTTTTACTCAATCCTTAATGTTTTAGGGTTGAATGGCTAAGAGTTAACCAAAAACTCACTGATCAGACGCGTGAAATAGCAAATTGTTTCTAAAATCAAAGCAGAAAATTCATTTCGCATTGAAACATATCCTATTTTTGCGACCTCATTTTTAAAACCCGCTCCGACACTTCGGGGCATAAAGCCCGTAAGCTTATGAAACTTTCCGAATTCAAATTTGACATTCCAAACAGTTTAATCGCATCACATCCTGCCGAAAACAGAGATGACGCCCGCATGATGGTTATCCATCGCAACAGCGGAAAAATTGAACACAAAGCATTTAAAGACATCGTTAATTATTTTGACGAAGGCGATGTAATGGTAGGTAACGACACCATGGTGTTCCCTGCTCGTCTGTACGGTCGCAAAGAAAAGACCGGTGCTAAAATCGAAGTATTTTTATTACGCGAACTCAATGCCGAAATGCATTTGTGGGATGTGCTGGTTGATCCGGCTCGCAAAATTCGCGTTGGCAACAAACTTTATTTTGGCGATGGCGACTTGGTAGCCGAAGTAATTGACAACACCACATCACGCGGAAGAACCATTCGCTTCTTATTTGATGGCGATTCTGAAGCCTTCGATAAGATTGTTGAAACACTGGGTGAAACTCCCCTTCCAAAATACATTAAGCGTAAAGTCGAACCAGCCGATAAAGATCGTTTCCAAACCATCTTTGCAAAAAACAAAGGAGCCGTTTCTGCACCCACTGCAGGTATGCACTTTACTAAGCAATTAGTAAAACGTCTTCAATTAAAAGGTGTTGACATGGCGTTTGTTACGCTTCATATTGGCTTAGGTACATTCCGTGCTGTTGATGTGGAGGATTTGACAAAGCATAAAATGGATTCTGAAAACTTTATTGTTGGAACAGAAGCCGTTAACATTGTAAACCGTGCTCTTGAAGACAAGAAGAAGGTGTGTGCGATCGGTACTACTACCATGCGCGCCCTTGAAACTGCTGTATCTGCCAATAACAGATTAAAAGAACGCGAAGGTTGGACGGACAAGTTTATCTTCCCACCCTATGAATTTAAAATTTGTAGTGCTATGGTAACAAACTTCCATCAGCCTGAGTCAACATTGCTCATGATGGCCTGTGCCTTTGGTGGATTTGATTTAGTGATGAAAGCTTATGAAACAGCCAAAAAGGAAAAGTATAAATTCCTTACCTATGGCGATTCAATGTTGATCGTTTAGAAAATATCAAGATTATATAATGAAAGCCTTGCTTAAGCGAGGCTTTTTTATTTCTGTCACTTACGAATTTCGAATTAAATATAGATGTGCTGTAATGGCCACTGGGTATACAAATAAGTAAACGGGAGTTGGTTTCAAGAAGCCCATCAACATGGTGGTTGGAATCAATAACAAAAAAATTCCAATGGCAATGATCCAACCTTTGTTGGGTGAATTTGACTTATAAATTTGCAGTAAGCGATACAACAAATACGTTACTACTGCTACATTGAATGCGAGGAGAAAAATTCTGATAAGTATCATACACTCAAAAAAGGTATTTTTACAAATCTATGCATTCTATTGAATATGCCTTGATTGTTGCCGGAGGCAAAGGAACTCGCATTAAAAGCAAGCTTCCAAAACAATTTTTAGAATTGAATGGAAAGCCCATTCTAATACATACACTTGAGGCATTCTATCGTTACTCTGAAAAAATAAAAATCATTCTTGTTCTTCCAGAAGATGACTTTGCAATCTGGAATGAGCTATGCAAGAAACATTCATTCAATAAACCTATCATTTTACAAAAAGGTGGCGAAACAAGATTTCAATCTGTAAAAAATGGATTGGATAAAATTGAGGGCTCTGGCTTAGTGGCAATACATGATGGAGTGCGACCACTGGTAAGTGAAGATATTATAGGTGCTTCATTCCGATTAGCTGCGGTTCATCAATCGGCTGTAGCTGCAGTTCGTTTAAAAGAATCCATTCGTATGACTGATCAAGATAATACAAAAGCAATGGATCGATCTCGCTTTCGTTTGATCCAAACTCCTCAAACTTTTGAAATCAATCTTATCAAACAGGCATATCTCCAAAAAGAAGATGCAAGTATGACGGATGATGCAAGTGTTGCCGAAAAAGCAGGACACGTCATTTCTTTATTTGAAGGAAGCTACGAGAACATTAAAATCACCACCCAGGAAGATTTGATTGTAGCTGAAGCATTAATGAATGCAAGACGTAATCAGAAATAAAAAACCCCATTCAGATTTCTCTGAATAGGGCTCTATTCTCTAAACTAAAATTCTATTAAGAATTAATATTCGTCTTCGTTAAAGAAGAAGTCTTCTTTGGTAGGATAGTCCGGCCAAATCTCTTCAATACTTTCATATGGTTGCCCATCGTCCTCCAATTCCTGAAGGTTTTCTACCACTTCAAGGGGTGCCCCTGAGCGAATTGAGAAATCTATCAACTCGTCTTTTGTAGCCGGCCAAGGCGCATCTTCTAAATATGAAGCTAATTCCAGTGTCCAATACATAATTGTGTCCTCCCTTTAATTTTCCGCAAAAATAAAATTAAATAGCCCATAGTCAATAGGCAGGTCTCTATTGTTCGGTAATTAAAAAAATAACCGCTACATACCCTTTCAATGGATTACATACTTCTGTGGACTATTGACTCAAAAAAGCCATATTTGCACTCCCATTCTAACTTTAAAATTCCATGGCAGACGAAAAAATAATTTTCTCAATGTCGGGGGTAAACAAGATTTACCCACCTCAAAAGCAAGTATTAAAGAATATCTACCTATCGTTTTTCTACGGAGCCAAAATTGGCGTGCTTGGATTAAATGGTTCAGGTAAGTCTTCCTTACTTCGAATCATTGCCGGCATCGATAAAGAATTTCAGGGTGATGTTGTCTCAGATCTTACTTTTTCGGTTGGCCTGCTTGAACAAGAGCCGCAATTAGATAAAACAAAAACAGTTCGTGAGATTGTTGAAGAGGGTGCTAAAGAAGTAGTCGCCTTGTTGAAAGAGTTTGAAGCCATCAACGAAAAGTTTGCTGACCCGGCCATTATGGAAGATCCAGATGCCATGGACAAACTCATCACCAAACAAGGAGAAATTCAGGAGAAGTTAGATGCTGCCGATGCCTGGGAACTTGATAATAAATTGGAGCGTGCTATGGATGCGCTGCGTTGCCCTCCGGCCGATGCCAATGTTGAACACTTGAGTGGTGGTGAAAAGAGACGCGTGGCTCTTTGCCGACTTCTACTACAAGAACCAGATGTGCTTTTGTTGGATGAACCGACTAACCACTTGGATGCTGAATCGGTGTATTGGTTAGAACAACATTTAAAACAATATAAAGGAACCGTAATCGCAGTAACGCACGATCGTTATTTCTTAGATAACGTGGCTGGATGGATTCTTGAACTTGATCGCGGAGAAGGAATTCCTTGGAAAGGAAATTACTCAAGCTGGCTCGATCAAAAACAGAAACGCCTAGCACAGGAAGAAAAAACAGAAAGCAAAAGACAGAAAGCGCTTGAACGAGAATTGGAATGGGTTCGCATGAATCCAAAAGGTCGACAAGCAAAAGGAAAAGCACGTTTAAGTGCTTACGAAAAATTATTAGGGGCCGAAGGAAGAGAACGTGAAGAGAAACTTGAACTCTTCATTCCGCCAGGTCCACGATTGGGTAATGTTGTTATTGAAGCTCAAGGCGTAGCGAAAGGTTTTGGAGATAAGCTTCTTTACGAAAATCTTTCATTCATCTTACCTCCAGCAGGTATTGTCGGCATCATCGGGCCCAATGGAGCGGGTAAGACTACGCTCTTTAAAATGATAACTGGTTCTGAAAAACCAGATGCGGGTTCATTCAAAGTGGGTGAAACGGTTAAGATCGCTTATGTAGATCAGGAACATGATGATTTGAAACCGGATGATACTGTTTATCAGGCCATCACGGGTGGCAATGATTTAATTATGATTGGTGGAAAGGAAATAAACTCACGCGCTTATGTGAGCAAGTTTAATTTCAGTGGTACCGATCAACAGAAAAAAGTAAAAGAACTTTCTGGTGGTATGCGCAATCGCGCACACTTAGCCATCGCGCTAAAGCAAGGTGGCAATCTTTTGTTGTTGGATGAGCCTACTAACGACTTGGATGTTAACACACTTCGGTCGTTAGAAGAAGCACTTGATAACTTTGCCGGATGTGCCGTTATCATTTCTCACGACCGGTGGTTTTTAGATCGTGTGTGTACTCATATTCTTGCTTTCGAAGGCGACTCGCAAGTGTCATGGTTTGAAGGATCGTTTAGCGAGTATGAAGAAAACAAGCGTAAACGATTAGGTGATGAGCAACCCCATCGGATCAGGTATAAGAAATTAGTAAAATAGTATCGAGACATAAGTATCAAGACAACAAATATCTATTGTCTTGATACATTCTACTTATTACTCTTATGAAAGCTTTCTACACAGTCGCTCTGCTCGTGTTATCTAACACCTTCATGACGTTTGCCTGGTATGGGCATTTAAAATTTAAAGAGATGAGTTGGTCGCAGAACCTGGGCTTGGTAGCGATCATTATGATCAGTTGGGGCATTGCACTCTTCGAATACATTCTTCAGGTGCCAGCCAATCGCATTGGCTTCAAAAATTATGGCGGTCCGTTTTCATTGCTAGAGCTAAAAGTAATTCAGGAAGTAATTACGTTGGTTGTATTTGTTCTGTTCTCTTTACTCTTCTTTAAAACAGAAACCTTCCGATGGAATCATCTTATTGGGTTCATCTTCTTAATTCTTGCCGTGTACTTTGTTTTTAAGAAATGATGAACTGGTCACTGGATACTAGACTCGATTTTGTATCAGTTATTTTTTATTATTGACTGGATTCTGAGTCAATCGATACATCAGAAGCGCAACCCGTTTAGTTTGTCTGGGTAACCAATTTAAGTTTGCAAACTCTTTGTCGGTGTGACCATGCCCACCCATAAGTCCTAGCCCATCAATTGCCATATCCACATATCCCGCAGTAAAAGAAATATCAGCAGCACCGGCATTGCGCGGATTAACGGCAGTCACCGCTCCTAGTTTTAGATCCGTACTTACTTTACTAAAGTAATCCAGCAATTGAGAATTACCAGCCGTGGGTGCAAGCGGTGGATAGCCTTGATCAAATGTTAAAGTGGCATTGGTTTGTGGAAGATGACTCTCAACAACTTGCTGCATGATCGTTTGTGCTTTCTTCAATTGTTCGGGTGAGATTGCTCGAATGTCTCCAGTAACAACCGCTTGCTTCGCTACAATATTTCCTTTTCCAAACGCAGAGCCTCCATCTAATACATTGTCGCGAGTAATATCAGAACCTCCTAAAATCATACCCGGATTAAATGTAAGATCTTTTTCAGTAGAAAGTTTTTCATAGAATTCATTCAGGATACGTGAGGTCTCATAGATCGCGCCAGCACCGATAGCAGGTGTAAAAATTTGTGAGGAGTGAGCAGGAATTCCGGTAACATTTAATTCCCACCCAGAAGAACTTCTGCGTGAAACCACGCCTGTTGCAGGATTGCTATCACCATCTTCAAAACCAATGGCTATATCTGCCAACTTCGCAGCTTCAATCAAATCTTTGCGTGCCAGTTCAAGGGGTCGTCCACTTAACTCTTCATCACCCGTCATTACAACAATGATGTTCATGTCTTTCAAAAGTCCGGCTTGCTTCAAAGCCTCCAACGAATAAATAATAATCACATCGCCCCCTTTCATATCAGAAGCACCCGGCCCGGTAGCCGTGGAGTCATTCACCATCGTAAACTTTTGAAAGGAGTTTTCCTTCTCAAACACCGTATCCAAATGTCCGATGAGAAGTAAAGTCTTTCCGGTTCCTTTACCAATGTGCGAAGCAACTAAATGTCCAGCCCGTCCAAACGACTTCCCATCAACCCACTGAGTTTTAAATCCCAACGCATCCAATCGCGCTTTAAAAATCTGTCCGACTTTATAAATACCATCAAAGTTCATAGACCCACTATTGATGTTCACCACTTCCTCAAGAAGTTTAATTGCGTTTCCATTATTACTATCGATAATAGATGTAATCTTTTTCTCCTGTTTTGAAATCTGCGCAACGCAGAATGAAGTAGTTAAAATAAATACAAGGCAAACAATCAATCGATTCATAAGAACTATCATTAAACTATTTCTTCTCCGGGTTTGGTCTTCCACCTCTCATGCATCCATACCCATTGCTCAGGATGCTCGCGCACGATTTGTTCTGTAAAGTTTGTAAAGTTTTGCGTGTTCACAACCAGATCAGTTTCTTCATCACCCGTCATCACCAAAGGAATCTCTGGAAGGATGTGCATTTGTTGTTTCCCATTCTTATCTAAAAAAATATACGTGGGCACAACCGCTGCTCCGGTTCGTAACGCCAATATAGTTGCACCTATTGGAGTAGCCGCTTTCATTCCAAAAAAATCTACAAACCTGCTTTTCACTTTTGTATCCTGATCAATCAAAATAGCAATCGATCCGCCCGACTTTAACGCTTTAAATAGTCGCACGCTTTCTTTACCGCGCTCAATAGCAACAGCACCATACGCATTACGATACTCCCACAACAATTCATTGAGGCGTTCATCTTTAAGGGCAGTACCCACAATATTCGGATTTAAACCACGCAAGGCCATGTTGGTGATTTGTAAATCGAAAGCACCCAAATGTGAGGTAAGAAACATAACTCCTTTTCCTCTCGCGAAAGCCTTCTCATAATTCTCAAGTCCATGCGTTACTAAAAATTTATTGAGGTCTTCCAATTTTCTTACACGCAGCGATCGAAGAATATCCCCGGCATTTTTACCTAGCATGATAAAAACCTGTTTACTAAGTGTAATAATCTCTTTGGTAGATTTTTCACTACTAAAAGCAAGACCTAAATGGTAGATAGTCCGTTCGCGTGGCTTTGGCGAAACGGCATATGTAATTTTTCCTAGCCAACCACAGAAACTTAACCATACCTTTCGCGGCAATAGGTTCGAGAAGAATATCAGAAACCGGATAAAGAAATAAAGTGCTGAGTACTTTATACGTTTCTGTAGAGGTCGTTTTCCCATAAAGTGACAAAGATACAGGTAGGTTTGATTAATTTTATTTAAAATGAAATTATGAAGACTTTATACCTTGTTCGACACGCCAAGTCAAGTTGGGATGACTCTGAGTTGAGTGACTTTGACCGACCTTTAAATGGCCGCGGCAAGAAAGATGCACCGCGCATGGGCAAGCGCTTACGCGAAAAAAAAGTAACTCCTGATATGATGCTGAGCAGTCCGGCCGAACGCGCTTTAACAACGTGCAAAGAAATCGCGAATGCTCTTGACTTCCCGCAAGGAAAAATAAAAACTGACAAACGGCTCTATCATGCAGATGAAGGTCAGATTTTGAAAGTGCTTAGTGAATTAAAAGATTCGCCAGGAGATAGTGAAGAAGTGGTGATGATTTTTGGGCACAACCCCGGGTTAACAGGGTTTGCTAATTCTTTGTTGAATGAATCCATTATGAATATTCCTACCTGTGGCATTGTGCATGCAACGTTAAATATTGAACATTGGAAGGATATTCACTTTGGTTGCGGAGAAATGCAGCACTTTGATTTTCCGAAGAAGAGTGATTAATTTTTTTAAACACATAGGCACATAGAAATGCAGAAAGTTTTCACTCTCAGACATTGATCACCAATAAAGGCGAAATAAAAAATCTTAACCGGCTCTTCCATGTGGAACTATGTGCCTATGTGTTTAGTCGGTTCGGCCACTGAAATATTCATAGGAATTCCATTACGCGCTTGGTCATACATCTTTCTATTCTCTTTCCTATTCAAATCTAACTCACGAAATTGTTTTGGTGTAATAGCTGCCCGCTCAGCATATATTTCAAAATAGGCTCCTTGAATTTCATCCAATACAGCGATGAACGCTTCATGACTTGTGTTTCGATCAGATTGGATAGAAACAACCGCTTTATCAGGACTATCAGAAAGCGTTTTTACTTTTCCATTATTGAGAATAAACTCTTTAAGTTCTACTCGCAAACCCTGTAAGTTCTCTCTTCGAATTCCTTCGATCAGAAAATTATCATCGCCATTCACATGGACTGTAAATAAATTCCGATTATTAATTTTTTCGATGGTCGTATTTACTTTCCACTCAGGCAACAGCATCACTAAACCCTTGTGGTTATTGATAACTGTTGTCATCAGAAAAAAAGTCAGTAACAAGAAGGCAATATCAGCCATGGAACTCGTGCTGACTTCAGCCGAGCCTAGTTTGCGTAGGTAACTCATACGATTTTGATTTTACCTTACAATTCAAAAGCACTCAGAAAGTCACATGTATAAAATCACAAGGATGATTGAACTCAAAAAGAAACAACGTTACGAGTTTACTAATAACTACAGAATTTAATTCGAAATCTAGCTCCTAAAATTTCGCAACACTTCCAATAGTAAATCCTTTTTGCGACTTGCTACAGGTATGGATCTTCCGTCTTTCATTACTACCTCTCCCCCATCACGTTTATCATAACGCTCTAAATGATTAAGATTGATCAAATAAGATTGATGAACGCGGATAAAATTTCTTTCCTTAAGAAGAACATCATAGTACTTAAGTGTTTTTGAAATAACAACTTCGCGTTTCTTACTTAAGAAAAAATGAGTGTAGTTTCCAATTGCCTGACAGCTAATAATCTCATCTACATTTACCAAATGAATATTTGAATTGTCAGAAAGCACTATTTTATCGAAGTTCTTGGATTCTTCGTTTTGAAGAAGTGCCTCAATCTTTGTTTTCTCAGACGTATTTTGATTAGAGATAATTCTTTCTACTACGGCAGCTATTTCGCTAGGATCAACCGGTTTAAGAATGTAATCGAGCGCGCTAAATTTAAACGCTTTCACTGCATATTGATCATGGGCGGTTACAAATACGACAGAGGCCTCGGGGCTCTCAAGTCTAGTAAGCAAATCAAATCCAGTTCCATCGCTCATTTCAACATCTAAAAAGATTAGGTGTGGGTTAAATGAAGCAATTAACTCCAACCCACTTGCTACGCTAGTGGCTTCCGTGATTTCGGTTTCGGGATAGTAATGCAACATAATAGTGCGAATGGTTTCTCTTACTGCACTTTCATCATCTATTAAGGATACCCTCATACGCTTGCTATTTGAATTGGTACACCCATCCTAACTTCCACGCCAATTACATTGCCCATAGCATCGTATTGATCCTTGATTGTCAACCGCGTAGGATTTTTCATCCTTTGTAACAGCTCTAGCCGCTCTTGTGTTATTTTTGTAGCCAACGACTCGTGACCAAGTGTATGAGAATTAGTTAACCCAATTCCATTATCAACAATCTTAAGAATAATTTCACCTCCCTTATACAAAAATAAAATTTCAATTTTTCCTAATTCATCTTTGCTATTAATCCCATGCTCAAGCGAGTTTTCGATAAAGGGTTGAGCTAATAGGGGCGGTATCATGGTAAACTCTTGATCGATTTGATCATCCACGCGAATTGAAAAGTCAAACTTATTATCGAATCTAAGTTGCTGAATAGTTAGATAGTTTGTCAATGTTTTTACTTCTTCTTCAATTGAGATATAATTTTGTCTTGAGTGATTTAAAAACTGCCGCATTAGGGCTCCGAATTTAGAAATAAAGGAAGCACCTTCAATAGGATTACTTTTAATAATAAACTTTTGAATTGCTCCCAGAGCGTTAAAAATAAAATGTGGATTCATCTGTGAGCGCAAAAAACGCTGCTCAAGTTCTAACATTCTATTTTCTTTGACCAGCGACCGTTGGCGGTTAACCAAGAGAATTAATCCTATGGAAATCAAAGCGAAAATAATTCCTCCCACCAGTACCCAATTCTGTTGCTGAATTAAAAGTTCTTGAATTTTTGCTTTCGTGTTTAACTCGGTAATTTCTCTAGACTTCCGTTCAGTGTCATACTTAATCTCTAGTTCAGAAATTAAATTCTTTTGACTTTCGATAGAAGCGTTAGTATATAATTCAAAAAACTCTTTATGGTACTGTAATGCTTTTTCCGGTTGTTCCAAATCAGAAAGTATTTCAGAAGCTAATAGGTAGGTATACTCTTTTATACTTTGCGAATCATCTAGATTAAGCAGGAGTGAGTCGCATAAATTTAAGGATCGCTTATTGAATCCGAGACCTCGCAACGCAACTGCCTTTTCATAAATTAAACTTTTTAACCGAGATGAATCGCCTAGCGTAGTAAAGATTTTGATACCCTCATTAGATAAACTTAACGCCTGATCAAACAACTTCAGCTTGCTATAAACTCCTGGTAAAATCATGAGTGCGCGTGCCATTCCTAAAGGTTGACTGTTTTGCTTAGCAATTATATAACAAGCATTTGCATAGTATAATGCAGAATCATATTGATCTATTGCTTTATAATAGGTCGCAAGATTAACAAGAACCGGAAGCCATGAACTGAGCTGCTTACTCTTCTCTGCATAATGCAATGCCTTGTGGAAATAACGAAGTGCTTTATCATTCTCCTTATTTGCATTCATTATAATTCCTAGATTGGAGTATGTAGCGGCAAGCCTTTTCTCTAAACCTAATTCCTCAAATGACTCCGCTGCATTAACGAAATACAATAGGGCGCTGTCCGTTACATTTTGGTAATAGTAAACACCGCCAATTCCCATATTAATTTCTGCCCTTAATTCTTTACTCCCAGAGATTGTTGCCAACTTTTTTGCACTATAAAAAGCCTCTAAGCTTTCGGGATACTTAGCAGATAGTCTATACCCTAATCCAATCGCCCACAAACCAGCTGCTTTGCCTTGATTGTACGATAGTCTTGTTGCGGCATTAAATGCTAATTGACCATATTTTAAAACTGAGTCCGGATAACTGGTTTGATAAAACCGAGCTAATTCAACTAATGCATCTACTTTATTTTCATTTTCAGAAGAATTAACTACACGCAACAAGCTATCGGACTGAGCTAATAGGATATGACTATTAATTATGAGGGCAAGAATTGCAGCACATTTAATCATTTCTTAAAAAAACAACTTAATTAGGGATGCAAAAACATAAAGTCCCTAAAATATTTGTGGCCTCATTTTCGTAGGAATCGCCTATTATAGCATTAACCTGAACAGATCATCTCATCTTTATTGCAATTGCAACATAAAACATCAAAAGTAAGATGAATCATACCTGAAGGAAGTAGACTTAAATTTTTTGCTTCAGTTATTCTTTCAACAATCTAAATCGAATTACTTTTCCCTCTTGGTTTAATGCCTCCAAGATATAAACCCCTGGTTCCAATGAAACGACTGATACACTGCTAGTTTCTTGAGTAATTAATTTATCAAGAACAATTCTTCCCGTAACATCATAGATTCGTATCTGCGAACCCGAAGACTGACCTCTAAAACTCAAACTTGAGGTTACCGGATTGGGGAAGACATCTACTGAAAATTTTTCTTCATTTTCCAATGCAGTAATTAGTAAAGATTGCGTGGTAGTCCCTACACAACTATTGGCATCCTTCACTGTAAAAGTATACTGCCCATTGGCTAACCGAAAAGTGTTATCAGATTGGAAGTCTGTTCCATTGGAAGAATACGTATATGGTGAAGTACCTCCGGTAACGGCTACACTAACTTCTGTTCCATCAAACGCAGTGGTTATGGATAGTTCATCTATCGTAAGTACAGCAGATACGATTGTGGTACCGCACGCATTAGTCAGCTCACAAGTGTAAGTGCCACTATCAGCCCCTGTAGCATTTGTAATAATAAGCTGTGCGGAGGTTTGTCCACTGATAATCTGGCCGTCCTTTTTCCAGATATAGGAATCTGTATTGCTGGAGTTTACTTGCAACGAAGGTGAATTACCTGCACATTGCTGAATATCTGAAGGCTGATCAAAAACTGGTTTCTTGCACGTTTTAATCAGGGCAGCTGGCTCAAATCGTGATGCTCCATCAAATAGTAAATCGCTTTTCTTTGTGATCGTATTTGTAGTGGTGGTAAACTCAAAGAAAGCATCGGCACCTAGTCCATAAAATTTTCCATTGGAAGCAGCCAAAAGATTGTTTGTTGGATTCCCAACCATTCCATCAAAACTAGCTAAAGTGAGGTATGTGTTTTCAGAGGGTACATATTCGTAAACTTCTCCTTTACCATTTGCACCTCCTCCATAAGTCATTCCCAATAGCCGATCATCAGAATCAGGATCTACACTCAGTCCACCGTAAGCTGCTGCACCCGAAACATCATTAAAATTAATTTTTACTGATGCTATTTTATTGATAATATCATATTCATATATGGTGCCCCTACCATTAGTACCTCCTGCATTACTAGCACCATAGAGTTTTCCATTTGGAGCTAAGGCGAGATTAGAATTAGGTCCTGATACACCAATAGCCCCTAAATCAACAATAGCACTGAGAGCGGAAGTAGAGATATCAAATTCAAATATCGTACCTCCACCAGAAGGTCCTGCCCTTCTGCATGCACCATATAACTTTCCGTTAACTTCTAACAAACCACCTCTTGTACCACTTCCGTTATTACCAGTCACTTCGGTAAAATATGCCTTCTCGGTAAGGGTTAACCCAATAGGATCATATTCAAAGATTACACCTCGCCCATTATCACCCCCACTATTCGTTCTGCCATATATTTTACCATTTGATGCTTCTACTAAAGCATGTGGACTATTCAAATCAATTCCAGTGATGCCTCTACCCGAACTTGAGCCAGCTTTTGCTTTAAATTGTACCAAGGGTGTTACTTCATATGTATTTGGATCCATTTCAAATAAAGTGCCTGAACCGTAAACTCCACCACCTTTGTTAACTCCGTATAATTTACCTGTAGTTGTCTGAATTAAATCTTCTGGATAGTAGCCAACATCAAGTGCATTGAAGCTAAATAATTCTGTTACCGAAACCATGGTAGGATCATAGCGATAAATTGACCCAGACTTAGAAGTACCGCCACTAGACGCAAATCCATAAATATTACCATCATTGCCAAGAATAAATGACTCTCTAGCTGCATTTAATTGAATTTCAAAATCAATTTTAATCGACAATGTTGAAGTGGTAAAATCATATTCAAAAATGGATCCATGATCATTCGCTCCTCCACCCTGGCACATCCCTAGTAATTTGCCACTGCTATATTCCAGGAGTGTACCTACAGCACCCGCATAACCAAAATCATCCATTTGCACTTTATTGGTTAAACTTGAGGTATTAAAATCATACTCAAAAAGTTCACCCGCTGCATTGATGCCGCTACCTCTAGTAATTCCGTATAACTTATCATTAGAAGCAATCATGGGTGTACAAATCAACCGGGCTCCATTGGGGAAATCATGCAAATTACTCAAGGCAAAAGTGCTTATATCAAATTCGAATAACACTCCGCTATTGTTTAGCCCACCATATGATGTAAATCCGTAAAGCTTACCATTACGTTCTACCAGTCCATACTCAGCGTTATTGCCATTTCCTAAGCCGTTAAAGTCTGCTCTTTTTGTCAAGATATTAGTGGAAGGATCAAATTCTATAATTGTACCATAACCATTGACTCCACCTTCACTCATTGATGCGTACAATTTACCGTTAGAGGCTTCCAAAAATGAACTCCTAGGATAGCTTCCTGTTGTTGCGTAATCCAAATCTACAAGGAGAGTATAAGTGCCAACATTATAGTCATACTCAAAAATTACTCCTTCCTCATTTGCTCCACCATCTTTAGCCAACCCATACAATTTGCCATTAGCTGCTTTAATCAAACTGCCTTCAGGAAAAGACCCATCGGCATATGAAAAAGTGTGTTTTACTGTATACGTAGTTGTATTTGTATTAAACTCAAAGATTACTCCATCGCCATTGTATGCATAAGAAAATGGTGCCATTCCGTAGAAGATTCCATTGGAAACTTCTACTAATTTCCCTAACGGGAAGTTGGCTCCCGCTTGACCCTCGAAAACTACCTGGTAGTTTTCTCCATTGCCATCAGTGGTATATACAGTGCCTAAAAACCGTTCACCTCCAGTGGTTACAGTTCCAAAAAAAGTTGGTTGCGCTACCCCTCTCCCAAGCGAAATAAAAAACAGAATGGCAGTTACTATATAAATGTGTTTAGAAATAAGTTTCATAGTTAGGTCTATTTAACAAGTGAAAAAGTAAAACCGCCTGTCACTCCATTGACACGTCCATTACTAACATTTGGATAAGTAAAAGACAACACGAGTGCAGCAGTTGTCAACTGATCTACTGTAACTACTGTATTATCACTTCTTATAATCGATTTTAAATTAGTGGGTTTGATCTCATAGGTACCGCTACCTGGCCATGGGTTTCCACCACTAGTGGTTGAATAATTTTTGCCAGTAAAAGTTATGGTAAACCCTGAAAACTGTGCAGTGACATCTTGATTGTCATTGCTAACAGAACCAAGTTTCCATTTACCTGCCAGTTGATTGATCTGTTGATCAACTGGATTTGGGTCATCTTTTTTACAAGAAGCGATACCCACCGCTAGCAGGACTATTAACCCCAAATGAATAGTTATTGATTTTTTATTATTGATCATATCTGATAATAGTTTTAAGTTATTGGGCGTATAAACCCTAACTAGTGAGAATCAAATATGATAAGTAGAGGTAAGACTTAACTACTAGATTGACTAACCGTGCATAATTATCTACCAAACGATGTAATATATTTATTAACCGTAGATGCTAAGGATGTCCTGAAGGCATCAGTGACTTGGTAGTAGGTTATCTACGTAAATTTATTTGGAAAAGATGACTATGAAAGCCCATATTCTTTCTCAAAATTATTTATTGTTAGTGCGACTAATTCTTTTCGTAAATAAAAGGCAGTTGGGATTCTGCCTGTTTCTTTATTCCTGCAATTGCTTTCCTCATCATCCCTTTCCATTGCAGGTGGCAAAACAACATAGTGCCCAAATGGAAAATTATATTTTTTGAGTAGTAGGTATAAGAATAGGAAACCTTGATCTGATTTGGTTGAGTCTCCACCACCTTCCATACACCAATTGCGCATTTAGCGAAGAACATCATGGGAATCTTAAAATCATAAATGACCCACTTCCATGTTTCATTTTCATGCCGTTCTAAAATCTTATCGGTGAATAATCTTCCTTTCGGTATCCAGAAATTGCCGTTGGTTATCGGATACCTAATTCCGTTTAATTGTCCCCACGTATCATCTTCTTCAAATCCAGTAATAGGTGGTTGAAACCGATAGCCATTCAAGAATTTAGTCGCATCTCCTAATATCGGAGCTTTATATGCTCGTTCTATTGAAGTATGAAACGTATCGGTAAATTTTACTTTGATGTTCATCTCCTTTAGGAAACCAGAAAATGATTACTTAATTCTGTTATACTTTTTTAAAATTTCAATCAATCGATCTTCTGGTAATTCAAATACCTTGGTACCATTTTTACCAACCATATCTTTAGCGGCAATCAACGCATTCAAAATTGATTCTTCAGTAGCCTGAGCAGTTGCTTCGAAGAGCTGAGACATCTGATCATTTGGAATCATGGTAAGGTTTTGTTCCTCCTCCCGATTAGCTGATCCTGGATTAGCTGTTGAAAATGCAATGAAAATATCTCCCGATCCATTGCTTGCATAACCACCCACTCTGCTAATCCCGATTGGAACTCTGCGTGCAAGTCTTTTCAATTGATGTGGCAACAGCGGAGCATCAGTCGCTATAACCACAATGATTGAACCTCTATCCTCTTCTGCCCTTAATGGATCTTGAATAGGCATAAGATCTGGAATCTCTTTACCCACAGGAACTCCTGAAATAGTTAAATTCTTTCTGCTACCATAGTTTGCTTGCACTAATACGCCTAGTGTATAGATAGCTGTACCAATTTTTACTTTGCGTGAAGAAGTGCCAATGCCTCCTTTGAATTGATGGCAAATCATTCCTGTGCCACCGCCTACTCCACCTTCATCCACACTGCCAGACTTTGCATTATCCAATGCCTTAAATGTATCCTCCTTCTTTACATGGAAGCCATTGATATCATTCAAATCACCATCATAGGTTTCGGCCACCACAGGTAGTGCCCAGTATACATCAGGCTCATTAGGCAACGGATCAAAATATTTATTCTTAAATCCCCATTCAACCACAGCATCTCTTACTACACCAACACTGTGAGTATTTGTTATCATTACCGGACCTTCCAAAAAACCTGATTCCTCAACCCAGGTAGTGCCAGTCATTTCTCCATTTCCATTAAGACTATACCAACCAGCAAAAACGGGATCATACTTTTTTCCTCTTGGAAGAATGGCTGTTACGCCTGTGCGAATTGGTCCCTTGCCAACCACCAATTTTCCATTGCCTGAAATTAATGTTGTATGCCCAACTTCAACTCCCTCCACATCTGTAATAGCATTAAACTTACCTGGCAAACCATCAAGTGGTATCCCAAGATCACGCGCTCGTTTATTTTGAGAGTTAACCGAAATGGATGAGATCAACAATAAGGCTATTGGAAAGATGATTTTCATAATACTTTATAATTGGATGATGATGGGTGTCGAATATACTTATTAAAATGACTCGCTTCACCCCAAAGTTGTACTCATTTCCTTAGCTTCTCGTCCGATACCGAACAAGAACGCTTGATTTTGAACAATCCAAAAAGCAACTATCTATGATTTCACCCTGAAATCAGGGAAAAATTTCAATGGCATGGATATAGTAATGGTTGAGTTCAAAACTTATTCCTATGCTTCGTAATTATTTCAAAACTGCTTTTCGTTCACTCATCCGAAATAAAGCATTCACACTTATAAATATATTAGGTCTTGTTATTGGAATTTCGTTTAGCACAATGCTATACACCTATGTGAGGCATGAATTGTCGTATGATTCGTTTCATAAAAAGTCTGATCACACCTATCGCGTGCTTACGATTAATAAATCTATTCCAGATGACACCCGCACTTATGGTTCAACCATGCCGCCACTCGGCCCAGAGTTGGTAACTACCTTTCCTGAGGTGGATGAATTTGTTAGTCTCCATCGTTTCACCGGACAAGTGATTATAGAGGTTGGAGAAACGAAGTACAGCGAAAGAAACTGGTTTACTACTGATGCAAATTTCTTCAATGTTTTCAATTTTGATTTCATAGCAGGAAATCGTGCAACAGCGCTTAGTCAGCCACGCTCAGTTATACTTCCTGAAAAAATAGCAAAAAAATACTTTGGGAATGAAAATGCTCTTGGTAAAACAATCAACTTCCTAGACTTAGGATTAATAACAGTTACTGGAATTATAAAAGACTTGCCGACAAACTCACACTTGCAATTTGATTTACTGTTTTCTGATTTACAGCCAGGCGATTTTTGGGATTCGTACATAACAAATTGGAAACGCATTGGTGCATTCACTTATATAGTTTTACAAGACGGAGCATCCATTTCTGAAGTTGATTCAAAAATGAACGACTTTATGAAGAAACATCGAGGTTCAGATGCCGAATTTATTTCCACAACCTTTCAACCAATAGAAGATATTTACTTGCACTCTTCTGACATTCAGTTTGGCCTTGAATATGAACACGGTCAACTTTCGTATGTATACATTTTTTCTTCGATGGCCCTTTTTCTCCTGCTCATTGCAGCTATCAACTACATCAACCTTACAACATCAAAGGCATCAACTCGTACAAAAGAAATAGGAATTAGAAAGGTAGCAGGTGCCTTCAAAGCACAATTGATCGTTCAGTTTTTAACAGAAGCATTTTTAATCACGCTGATCTCCATGGTACTCGCTTTGGCCATGATGGATCTCACCTTTCCTTATTTCAATTCGATCACAGGAAAGAATTTTGATCTCACATTAACAACATTAATGCAATTTTTGCCTTCGTTGTTAATCATCACGTTGATTATCGGAGTGATCGCTGGAAGTTATCCGGCTTTCTATTTAGCTAAACTGAAACCCATCGCCACACTAAAAAGTCAAACCCACACACGAGGCAGCTTTGATTTAAGAACTGTTCTTGTAGTTTTTCAATTTACCATAACTATCGTATTGATTATCTCTACACTAGTGATTGGCACGCAGCTAAATTTTATTCAGACCAAAGACATCGGATTTGAAAAAGATCATTTGATGATTATCGATATTAACAGTCGTAAAGTTCGTAGTCAATTTCAGGCAATGAAAAATGAATTTTCCAAGCTGGCAGGCGTACAGCATGTTGCCGTTTCATCACGAGTGCCTGGTGAGTGGAAAAACATTCAAGAAGTATTTGTTAAAAATGCGAATGAGGCTAATGCTCAAGGTGATTCGCTCCAGACTTACTTTATGGGCTTTGATGAAGATATGTTAGATACATATAAGATTGAACTGGCTACCGGAAAATACTTTTCAGGAAATGATGAAGCAGATTCTATGAATGTCGTTATCAATGCTTCTGCAGTAGCAGCGATGAATTTAAAAAATCCTATCGGCACAATCGTTCGAATTGGTACGAGAGGTGGCGAGTGGAATGCTCAGGTGATTGGGGTGCTTAACGATTTTAACTTTCAATCCCTTCATCAAAAAGTTGCTCCTATCATAATTGGCTATCACAACAATCCGATTCAGTCGATAGACTATTTCACACTAAAAGTATCAGGCGATATTAATCCATTAATTGAGGGTGCTGCAAAAGTATGTGAACAATTCGATCCTGAAACTCCGATTGAATATCATTTTCTTACCGAACAATTAGATACCTTCTATGTTTCAGAAAAGAAAGCCGGTATGATTTTTCGAATGGGGGGCGTGCTAAGTATTGTGGTGGGATGTCTTGGTCTATTAGGATTAGCTAACTACCATGTTGAGCGAAGAACGAAAGAATTGGGAATTCGAAAAGTACTGGGTGCTGGCTCAATGAATTTATTTTTTATGGTTTCCTTTTCGTTTACAAAACAAGTGGTAATTGCATTTGTGCTGGCATGCCCTATTGCCTGGTATGTAATGCGACAATGGTTGAATGCATTTGAATATCGTATAGGACTTAATGCAGGGATCTTTATTCTGGCTGGAATAATTGTTCTTTTTTTAGCATTGGCAACAGTAACCTATCAGTCCTTGAAAGCTGCTCGCTTCAATCCGGTTGATGCATTGAAGAACGAATAGATTCTATTAACTATAATTTTTAATAGCCAGTAATTCAGTTTGCTGGCTATTTTCATGTTGACCAACTTCACACTTGGTAAGCGGAACTCATATAGCTATTTTTGCCGCCTATTTAAAAAACCCAAGTTTATTAATATCGAATCTACTTCGATTGAAGTGTTATTTTCCAACGTTCTACAATGAAAAAATATTTTAATCTTTTTGATGTCACACAAAAAGTTGACTTTAAAACTGAAGTACTATCAGGGCTTACCGTTGCCCTTGCGCTTGTCCCTGAAGCTGTTGCTTTCGCGTTAATAGCTGGCTTGTCTCCACTCACGGGTCTTTATGCTGCCTTTGTTATGGGTTTAGTAACTGCAGTGTTTGGTGGTAGACCCGGCATGATCTCTGGCGCAACAGGTGCCGTAGCTGTGGTGATTGTTACATTAGTAAAGTCGCATGGGGTTGAATATGTTTTTGCAACCGTAGTGCTGGCAGGTGTTATTCAAATGGCTGCTGGATTATTGCGCTTAGGAAAACTTATCCGGTTAGTCCCGCATCCTGTCATCTTTGGATTTGTAAATGGTTTAGCCATTATCATCTTCATGTCGCAGTTAAATCAATTTAAAGATGCTTCAGGTAGTTGGCTGAATGGTACACCTCTTTATATCTTATTGGGATTAGTTCTTCTTACTATGGTAATTATTTGGGGACTGCCGAAACTCACGAAGGTGGTACCTGCTTCGTTGACTGCAATTCTGGTTGTGTTTGGCTTAGTTTCATTTTTAAGCATTGATACGAAAACGGTTGGCGATATGGCTTCTATTCAAGGAGGATTTCCTCCTTTCCATATACCAAGTATTCCAATAAATTTTGAAACACTTATGCTGATATTACCCTATGCGGGTATTGTTGCGGGTGTCGGACTCATTGAAAGTTTGTTAACCCTTAACATCGTTGATGAAATTACTGAAACACGCGGTCGGGGGAATAAAGAAGCAGTGGCACAAGGTGCGGCCAATATTCTTTCAGGTTTTTTTTCAGGGATGGGTGGTTGCGCTATGATTGGTCAAAGCTTGATTAATGTTTCGAATGGCGCTCGTGCTCGTCTTTCAGGAATTGTTGCAGCAATCATGTTGCTTGTGTTTGTCATGTTTGGATCGGGTTTGATTGAACGAGTACCCATGGCTGCGTTAACCGGATTAATGATTATGGTTTCAATCGGCACATTTGAATGGGCAAGTTTGAGAACATTTAAAAGAATGCCTAAGTCGGATGTGTTTGTGATGGTGATGGTGACATTGGTTACTGTGTTTTTACACAATCTTGCATTGGCTGTTATGGTAGGAGTAATTATTGCTGCGTTGGTTTTTGCGTGGGACAGTGCGAAACGAATTCGCGCCAGAAAGCACACTGATGAAAACGGAATTAAGCATTATGAAATTTACGGTCCGCTGTTTTTTGGTTCTGTTACTACCTTCAACGAAAAGTTTGATATCCAACATGATCCTGAAGAAGTGATCATTGATTTTGCAGAAAGCCGAGTAGTTGATATGTCGGCCATTGAAGCCTTAAACAAGATAACAGAGCGCTACCAAAAAGTTGGCAAGAAAGTTCATTTAAAACACCTAAGTGCTGATTGTAAAAAGTTACTTAAAAATGCTGAGCAACTGATTGATGTAAATGTGATGGAAGATCCTACTTATAGAGTTGCTGTTGATACGGTTTAACAGTCGGTATTGCCGTAAAATAAAAAACGCCACAAATTTATTTGTGGCGTTTCTATTTATATAGTAAGAATTACTTATCCCGCAAAACTCACCATCACAAACACAACAATGGCTATTACGGCCAATGATAATGCAACATCCCAAAAGTTATAGCTTGCGCGATTTGATTGTTTTTGCTCTTCACTCAAAGATCCAAAGGTTAAACCCTGGATTTGACTCTCATCAGGAGCCGGAGAAAGCCAGCTAACGGTTAAACACAAAATCACACAGAACAAAAAGAACCAGGCAGCAAAAGATAAAAAGTTAATGCTACCAATCGTGTGTAAAATAGTTCCCGGTTCTAAGGAGTCAATCGCCAATTCCAATCCAATGCGCACAAAAGCAACCCCCATTCCTGTGACTAATGTTATAATGGCTCCTTTGCTGTTAATGCGTTTATAGAAAATACCTAACAAGAACACAGCCGTAATAGGAGGTGCTATGTATGACTGCACTGATTGTAAGTATTCATACAACACCCCTGAAATATTTTGCATAATCGGAATCCATGCAATTCCTAAAATCACTACCACGCCTGTTGCCCAACGTCCGATTTTTAGTAAATCCTTCTCGTTAGTCTCCGGTTTTAGTTTTTTATAAACATCTACCGTAAACAACGTTGAACATGAATTAAATACTGAAGCCAACGAACTCATCAACGCAGCCATCAAACCCGCAGCTACTAATCCGCGCAAGCCAGAAGGCATCTTATTCATCAACAAGGCAGCGAAAGCCTGATCCGGTGTATCCCACGAAAGTTCACCTTTGTTTTTAAGTGCTAATGCTACAACACCAGGAATAAGGAAAAGAAAAACAGGCAGCAATTTCAAGAAGCCACCAAAAATGGTTCCTCTTCTACCCTCTTTAATATTTTTTGCAGCCAGCACGCGTTGAACAATATATTGATCGGTACACCAATACCAGATCCCAACAATGGAACTAGTAATCACCAAACTGGGCCATGGAAAATCAGGATCTGTACTTGGGCGCCACATATTCAAATATCCTGGCTCTAACGATTGTCGCATACCTTCCCAACCACCAACACTTTGTAACCCAATAAATGTAAGCGTGCCTGCACCTATCACTAACACGATAGTTTGAAGTGCTTCCGTGTATACAACTGCACGCATGCCACCTGTAATTGTGTAGATACCAGTAAGCACCACCGTTAGCAACGCACCAAACCAAAAGTCAATATTTAACATCGATGCGATTACGATACCACCCGCATACACAGTAACCGACACTTTTGTGAGCACATAAGCGATCAACGAGAATAAACTCAGGAACCAACGCGTACCTGAACTAAATCTTCGCTCCAAAAACTCAGGCATGGTAAATACACCACTCCTTATATAGAAGGGAAGAAAGACCCAACCGAGCGTTATCACCAGCCACGCATGCAATTCATAAATCAACATAGGTATTTTACCACCGGCACCGGCACCGGCTAAACCAACAATGTGTTCGGAACCAATGTTTGAAGCAAAGATGGAAGCACCTACTACAAACCAGCCAAGATTGCGGCCAGCCAAAAAGTAGTCTTCTGTGTTTTGCGATTTGCGGGTCATTACCCAAAGGGCAAGAGCACCAATGAGTACAAAGTATGCCGCGATTACAATCCAGTCGAGGGTAGAGAAGCCTTGCATGAGTGTTAAGTTTCGTTTTAGGGTTTTTACGAACTTAAAGATATGTACTCAATCGATAAATAAAAACGATTGCGGAAAATCCTGAGGGCGTAAAGCAGGCCTAATATGTCACTTATAATAGTATGAATGGCAAGGTATTGTCACCAGATATGAACTCTGTCTTATTAGATAGCTCATACTTACATGGTACAAGTATCTCATGAAAAAAATAAAAGCACAGAAAAATCTGAACGTAACATAAGTCACAGTGTAGCCATTAAGGCACCTATACTTTTGTAAAAAAACTCACGTACACATGAACAAAGTAGGATTAATTGTGCTCTTTCTAAGTATGCTATATGCAATATCGGTAAAAGGTCAGGAGGTGCCGATATCGATAGACCAAGCCATGGAGGCCGCACAGAAGAACAATAAAGAGATACTTCTTGCCAAGCTGGATGAAGAAAGTGCGTCTGCAAAATATAAGCAAACCAATGCGGTGTTTATGCCACAAATCAAGTTGAGCTATACTGGTATGAGCACCAACAACCCCTTAAATGCTTTTGGCTTTAAGCTTCAGCAGCAGTCAATTACTCAGAACGATTTTAATCCATCATTGCTTAATAGTCCTTCCGCTACGCAAAATTTTACAACAAAAGCTGAGTGGCTTCAGCCAATACTAAATATGAATATGTGGGCTATACGGCAGGCAGCGCAGGAACAGCAACTGATTTATGCTTTTAAAACAACCCGTGCAAAAGAATACATAGCTCTAGAAGTACAAAAAGCATACGCCCAATTGCAATTAGCACATCAAGCCAGTAGTGTTTTGGAAGAATCTTTCAACACCGTTAATACAATTTATAAAGCCACTAACGATCGCTTTGAAAAAGGCTATCTGCAAAAATCGGATCTCTTACAAGTAGAGGTTCAAGTTAAAACCACTGAAACCAAATTAGCAGAAGCTAATAGCAACATTCAAAATGCGTCTGATTATCTCAGCCTTTTAATGGGCACAAAAACCGGAATCACGTATGTAACTGATTCTATTGTTTTTGTTGGCTTGGAAAATACAGCGCAAGCTGTACCTGATAACCGGGCAGATTTCAGAGCTATGCAATCCGCAGTTCATGCTCAAGATAAAATGATTCATTCCGGTAAAATGGCATACTTACCAACTCTGAATGCATTTGGTGAATATCTGATTAATGATAGCGAAGCTTTTGGGTTTGGATCGAACTCATACCTTGTTGGTGGCCAGCTTTCCTGGACATTGTTCAATGGAACTATAACACGGAATAAAATTTCTGAACAGCGCATTGAGCGAAACAAAACTGCAGAGCTACTGAATCAGCAGAAGGAACAGGCGCAGGTAGAATTTAATAAAACCTTACGGCAATTAAAGGATTCCCGATTTACAATCGAACAACAGAAAATTGCAGTGAGTCACTCCGATGAGGCCCTTCGTATTGTTGAGAATCGCTACCAGCAAGGACTCGTAACTACAAATGACGTATTGCAGGCTCAATCACTATTAGCGCAGCAAAAATTGAATCTGGCGCAAGCCATCTATCAATCAAATACAACCACAGCATACCTGCTTTTTTTAACTTCTACTTCTGAAAAATAAACATCATGAAATTATACACAACTATCGGATCTCTCATTCTCACTTCTACTATTATTCTATCCTCTTGTTCCAGTGAACATACACATGCTGAACAAACAAACGATACACCGGTGCCAGTTACACTTGGCAATGCTGTGACACAATCCGGAAGCACTATACAAAGCAGCGGGCAGATTGTATCTACTAAAACGGCAATGATCAGCACACGAATGATGGGATTTATTACAGCCATTAAAGTAAAAACAGGAGATCATGTAAAAAATGGACAGCTACTCGTTACGATCAGCAATGAAGACATAATTGCCAAACGTGCACAGGCTATAGCCATGCTTACGGAAGCAGAAGCAGCACTAACAGATGCTAAAAAAGATTATGAGCGCTATACGCAACTCTTCCAACAACAAAGTGCCTCACAAAAAGAACTGGAAAACATAACACTCAACTATAACTCGATTAAATCAAAGGTAGAAGCAGCCCGTCAAATGAAAAATGAAGCTGAAGCTCAGCTTGCTTACACCAACCTCACCGCACCTTTTGATGCTGTTATTACACAAAAAAATATGGACGCGGGCAGCATGGCTAATCCCGGAGTTCCTATTCTTGTTATTGAACAATCCGGAAGTTTTCAGGTAAACACATCAGTAACTGAGTCAGATATTGATCAAATTAAAGTTGGAGCCGATGTTAAAGTGATCATTGAATCCATCGATAAAACTATTGTCGCCAACGTATCTGAAGTCAGTCCTTCTTCTCAAATGAGTGGTGGACAATACTTTGTAAAAATTAGTATTCCCGATAACGAGAAAAGCGGTTTGCATTCGGGCATGTTTGCTAAGGTTATGATTAGCACATCGGGTCAAGCGACTAATTTAAATAAGCGGGTGATGGTACCTGCCACCGCTATTGTTAGTAAAGATCAACTCAATGGCTTATACACGATCAGTCAAAATAAAACCGCTTTACTTCGCTGGGTAAAACTAGGCAGCAAGCAAGGAGACAATGTAGAAATACTTTCTGGGTTATCAGGAAATGAGCAATTCATTCTGTCAGCTGAAGGAAAGCTGTACAACGGAGTAGCCGTTGTGGTTAAATAACATTTCTTGATTCAATAAATAATACAATAATGAAAGAAGGTTTATCAGGAAATATTGCGAAAGCATTTATCCAGTCGAAACTAACAATACTGCTCATGATTGGCTTTCTGCTGATTGGAGGATATAGCACGTTCCTAATTCCGCGCGAAGAAGAGCCGCAGATTAATGTACCCATGGCAGATATTTTTCTACGCTACCCGGGCGCCTCACCAAAAGAGGTTGAAGCGCGAGTGTCACAACCCATTGAAAAAATTATCTCCAACATTAAAGGGGTAGAATATGTGTATTCAACCTCCATGAAAGGGCAAGCCATGCTCATTGTTCAGTTTTATGTAGGCGAGGACATTGAACGCTCGTTGGTTAAACTCTACAACGAGTTGCTAAAAAACATGGACAAGATGCCTGCGGGTGTAATGATGCCGTTGGTAAAAACCCGCGCTATTGATGATGTGCCTGTATTGGGATTAACATTATGGAGCGAAACCTATAGCGACTATGAATTAAAACAAATGGGGCAAGCACTCACGAATGAAATTAAAAAGATTCCTGATGTTGCTTCCATTAATATATTGGGTGGCCGCAGCCGACAAGTTAATGTTACACTCAACAAGGATAAGATGGCTCTTAATCATGTTGACTTTCTTTCGCTCAGCAAACAACTTCAAGGAAACAACGCACAAGCATTGGCAGGTACCTTTACAAAGCAGGATACAACCTATTCGGTTGATGCCGGAAACTTTCTTAACAGTGCAGAGGAAGTGGCCAACCTCATTATCGGATCAAATAATGGCCAACCTGTTTATTTAAAACAGGTAGCAACCGTAGAAGAAGGTGCTGAAAAGCCAACTCAATATGTATTCTATGGTGTGGGCCAAAATGATCAGGCACAAGCTGAAGAGTTCAAATCCGAATATCCTGCTATCACGCTTTCAGTCTCCAAAAAGAAAGGTGCTGATGCAATGAAACTATCAGAACGAATCATCAGCAAAGTTGAACATCTTAAAAAAGAACTTATCCCTGATGAGGTACACATTACCGAAACAAGAAATTATGGAGAGACTGCATCCGAAAAAGTATCCGAGCTACTACTGCATCTCTTTGTAGCTGTGATTGCTGTAACTCTTTTTGTAATGATGGCGATGGGCTGGCGTGGTGGATTGGTCGTATTCTTATCGGTGCCAGTAACATTTGCGCTTACGTTATTCAGTTACTACTTGATGGATTACACCCTTAACCGGATTACGCTGTTTGCTCTGGTATTCATTACGGGTATTGTGGTGGACGATTCAATCATCATTGCCGAAAATATGCATCGTCATTTTAAGATGAAGCGGATGCCATTTTTACAAGCCGCCATCTTCGCTATTAACGAAGTAGGTAATCCAACAATCCTGGCAACGTTTACGGTGATAGCCGCTGTGCTGCCTATGGCTTTTGTATCGGGTATGATGGGACCTTATATGAGCCCAATGCCAATTGGCGCTTCCATTGCCATGATGCTTTCGCTAATTGTAGCGCTAACACTTACTCCTTATCTAGGCTATCTCTTTCTCCGCGAAAAAGAAGGACATACTGAGAAGCCAGTTATAACCCTAGAAGAGTCAAAAATCTATAAACTATACAAAGCGTTCATCAACCCCATGCTGGAAACCCGGTGGAAGCGTTGGACTTTTATCCTGAGTACAGTAGTTGTCCTACTCTTTTCTGTGTTATTCTTTTATACCAAATGGGTAGCCGTAAAAATGCTTCCATTCGATAACAAGAATGAATTTCAGGTGGTGATTGATATGCCGGAAGGAACAACGCTGGAAAGGACTGCTTTAGTAACCAAAGAAATAGCGCAGCATATTTCGCAACAAACGTTGGTTAAAAATTATCAGGGATATGTAGGCACTGCCGGCCCAATCAGTTTTAATGGATTAGTACGACATTATGATTTGCGCAGTGGAGATAATGTGGCCGACATACAAGTAAACCTTTCTGACAAAAAGGAGCGCAGTATTCAAAGTCACGAAATTGTAAAACAGTTGCGGCCGGCTATTCAACAAATTGCAAAGAAATACAATGCCAATGTTAAGTTGGTAGAAGTGCCACCAGGCCCGCCAGTATTGTCGACCATTGTAGCCGAAGTTTATGGTCCAGATTACGAGGAGCAAATCCGTATCGCAGATGAAGTGAAAAAACTTATTGAAAATACGCAAAGTGTTGTGGATGTTGATTGGATGACAGAAGCCGATCAGCCTGAATATCGTTTTGAAGTAGATAAGGAAAAAGCAATGCGATATGGCATTGCCCCTGCTCAAGTGGTTGCCACTATTAACGCTGCATTATCAAACATGCCCGTTGGTACCATACACAACCCTGCCTCATTTGATCCTGTAAACATTGTACTGCAACTAGATGATTCGGAAAAGTCTAGCCTGGATGATCTCAAAAATCTTGAAATAATTAATCAACAAAATCAATTGATACCTGTAGGCGCTCTGGTAAACATTCACAAAGACATAAAAGAGAAAAGCATTTATCGGAAAAATCAAAAACGTGTAGTCTATGTGCTTGCTGATATGGCAGGAGAATTGGAGAGTCCATCGTATGCCATCTTTGATATTTCAGATAAACTCAAAAGTATCGAAATGAAACAAGGCTATACGTTGCAAGAATCATTTAACCAACAACCGGAGTTTGAAGACAACTTCACAATAAAGTGGGATGGCGAATGGCAGATTACTTATGAAGTATTCCGTGACTTGGGAATTGCCTTTGGAGTAGTCATTATTATGATCTATATGCTAATCGTAGGGTGGTTTCAGGATTTTAAAGTTCCTTTAGTGATGCTTGCCGCGATTCCTCTTTCATTAATAGGTATTGTATTGGGTCATTGGATGTTGGGTGCATACTTTACAGCTACTTCGATGATCGGATTCATTGCGCTTGCAGGTGTGATGGTGCGTAATTCTGTTTTACTCATCGACTTCATTAACATCCGGCTGGAGGAAGGTATCCCCTTAAAGCAGGCGATCATTGAAGCCGGTGCTGTTCGAACTACTCCTATCCTGCTAACAGCAGGCGCTGTAGTGCTTGGCGCAGTTATCATTTTATTTGACCCCATTTTTCAAGGGCTTGCCATTTCATTAATGGGTGGAACCATTACCTCCACGTTTCTCACCCTGCTGGTTGTGCCGCTTCTATATTTTAAAATGATGCGTAAGTCAACAAAACAATAAAATTTAATTCACCTAAAATAAAATATGTATGAAACTTCTTTTTATAACAAGCCTGAAGGACTACCAAAAGAAAATAGCACTGATTATGACCCAGGCGGGTATTACTGTATTCAGTGTAACAGAAACAATTGGTTTTAAAGATCATCATACTTCAAACATGCTCGACAATTGGTTTAGTAAAGGAAGCGAGCAGTTTGATTCAATTTTCCTATTCAGCTTTACAGAAGAAACTAAAGCAAACGAAGCTGTCTCTTTGATTAAAAAATATAACGCTGAAAATGAAACAGGTTTTCCTATACACGCCTTTGTAATGGCAGTAGAAAAATCGAGCTAAACATTGTAATCACTATGCAAAACATAAATAATTCCGTCAAATCAAATGGAGATTACCTGATGTCCTTTGAAAAGGCTCTTGATAACCTTATCATAGTTTGTAAAGAATATGGGAGCGGCACTCTATGTCAGAGTACTAAACGGGCCAAAAGAACACTTAACCTAAAATAAACTAAAATGAGAGAACGAATTGTTAGAGCGGTTGCAGGGGTCATCGTGCTAGTAAGCATTGTCCTGGCATATTTTTTAAATATTTATTGGTTAGGGCTTGCTGCATTTGTTGGGCTTAATCTGCTTCAATCATCATTCACCCGTTTTTGTCCATTAGAGTTTATTCTGGATAAAGCGGGTGTAGAAAAAAGTAAAAATTGCAAATAGATTCTCTACAGTGCTTGGATATCAAGAACACACTTCAGGGGGTTTCAATTATATTTTTTTGAAGACTATAATTAGATATGAAATTAAAAGGAACAAAGTTATATAGCATACTTTATCATAAATGTCCTCGGTGTCACGAAGGAAATCTTTTTACAAATCGAGCCTATAGCATGCATTTTACAAAAATGCCAGAACACTGTGATCATTGTGGCCTACGCTATGCACAAGAGCCATATTTCTTTTCAGGAGCGATGTACGTGAGTTATGCATTACAAGTTGCTCTATTTACAACAGTATATGTAGCCTTGCGGGTACTTTTCAATCCAGCTACAGAAGTATATATTGCTTCCATTATAGTGGCTGCTTTTATATTGCTTCCTGTAACACTGCGTCTGTCCCGAGCCATCTACATTAATTTATTTATTGGCTATCGTGCAGATGCAGCCAAGCCACCATCAAGGATATAATACACTTTGATATTGTAAAAGATTTTTAAAAGGAAAAAGCTGCCGAAGCAGCTTTAGTCGGGATGTCCGGTAAAAACCCGAACCAAATTTATGAGGATTTGCGACTACTATACAGGCTAAAATCGGTCGGAATAGGCAAAAATGTGACCGTATAGCCACTTTTGCTCAAGTCACCCTATACCCAAACAGATTCACTGCCTCCCCATTCTTCTCCACCTTGTAAACTGGCACGCACTTCAGCCAAAATTTCATCCCTGTAAGGTGATCTCCAGTTATAGTCGTGTTAATCCAGTTCTGGAGGTAAGGGAGATTTGGGTGAGCGATCCAGGAGGCAGAGGTATCAACACGTGATTTGTAGGTGACTCCTGATAGTTCATTTGTACAATCATCGACAAGGGAATTTATTTTTCCTCTGATTACAATTCGGTCCCGATTCTTACAATCGTCATCATCTCCGCTACCCTGAAAAAAGAATTGGATTTCCCTTTTATTATCAACTGAATTAATGGCATTTGTCAGGTCTTCGGTTTTAACTAGGTCAGCGTCCACAAGCAAACTATTGATTTCAGCCAGGGTGTCAATGTCCTCGCGGCTCAGGTAGTTCAGTGCCTTAATCAGGTTGTATAATTTCTCTAGTGTATTTCCTTCCGATGGTACATTCCCTTTAAAAGTACTGATCGCATTGATAAGATTTTCTGTGGTGGCTAAATCGGCATCATTAATGATGGCATTGAGCTTTGCAATGGTATTGATATCCAAAGCGCTAAGTGTATTCACAGGTGATGATAGCTTGAGATAGATGTTGTAAAGTAACTCTTCTGTGGTTGAATGAAAGGGAGGCTTGGGCACTTCCATTGGTTAGTCGTTGGCTGTTAAAATCAATCCCAATACCAGCCCTGCCATGATAGTTGTAGCCGTTACCACACGCTTTAATGTAATCCTGTTCAATGCCCGAAGGTCAATGAGCGTGTAGGTGAACGTGTTGCCATAAAGCTTCTTGTGCTGCTCACACATTTGGATGAATTTTTCAAAGTCATCTGCACGTTGAAATACCTGGCAACCGGCTGAGTACTTGTTAATGAATTTCGTTTCACCAACACTCTCTGCCCTGTGGATGTTGATTCCAAAGTTTCCGGTTTGCTTCGTGCCGTTGTAAAAGTCCAAAATAGCATCACGGTCATAGTCCCGGATCACCGTTACCGGAAGGATCTGCACCAAAGCCGTATAAAGTCCCTTGTGCTTTCCAATGGCATAGGAATCTTTATACTGCCCTTGCGCAAGTATGGCCGTGCCTTCCTCATACGTTGGATTGTTCAACCAGAAGGTACCAGGGTCGGTTGTGACCGGATAAATGTAATAGTCCCACTTTCCGTCTTGCTTTGTAAAGAACACATGGATTTCATCATCAAAGCGGTTGGCGTTCGTGCTTTTGTTTCTCAGGCCAACAATGTTGAGCTGATAGGGCTTTGTGTTCAGCACATAACCTGACTGTTTTAATATGGCCTTTATCCGCGAAAGCATTGTTATCAGACAGCAAGTTTTCTTTTGATTGTCAGCTCAAACGAATCCGGCATCAGGTTGTAAAGTTTCTGTAGTGTAATCGTTGAATTGGCCACGTCCAGGAGTCCATCCTTGTTCATGTCAATGTGTTTATCACCCACCAGGATGCACCCCAATATCTGACTTGAATAATTTCCAGTATGGATCAGGATGTAGGAACGGTTCGGTACATTGGTTACAAGAAAGTGATTGTACTTTCTTTTTTCATGCGCCAATCGTTTCACCACTTTATACACGCCTTCAGGGATGCAGCTTTTGCAACGTATGTTATCAAGCCATTTTAGTTCCAGGGTTTTACAGAACTCAATACCATTGATCAATAGTTCTCCAATGGTTTGTTGTGATTGATAGGTTCTTATTAATTCGACTTTCATAACTAAGTGTATTTAACGTCTTGTGTTGGTACTTTCAGAATACTGTTGTCAATAGAGCGAAACCAGGTCATGCCATTACCTACCCTCACCTCATCGCCAAGAATGGTATTCCTCCTTACGGGTATCCGATTGTTCCAGGGATCGACTACAATGGTTTCGCGAAGAGTGATGATGTCCTTGTAAAGGGTCAATCCCTGCAATGACCATGTTCCGCTATCACTCATCTTTAATCCCATCCTCAAAAACTCATTGCGTATTTGTTGCTTGGAGGATTCACTTCCTTTAAATGCATAGTCCAGCAAGTCGGTCACGATAGTCTTTGAGACAAATCCGATTTTCTTGTAGTAGGTGTTTACTGCTGAGTAGTCAGCAATGGACTTGAGTTGGTTAAGTGTGGTGAGTACGCCCGACAGATTTTTTGATTGGGCATACTTGTATAAGGTCGAAGCAAGTTCACTGGGGTTAAAAACAATCTGCACGTTGGTATTCGATCCAACGATCTTGTTGAAAAGCGTTGCATCTGCAACTTCCCCATATCCAGCCATCCGCAGTGCATTGGCTGTACCTGATCCGAACTTCCCATCTATGCCTCCATTGGCATTCATAGCATCCTTGCCGATGATGTTGGCCAATGCCTGTTGCAGTTGCGCTACCCGTTGACCTGAACTTCCACGCTTTAAGGGAAAACCATCACTACTTCCTGAACTTCGTTGAGCAACACTACCCGATGAAACAAATGATGCAGGTAGGTTATTATTAATGACTATTGTGTCTCGATCCGTTGATCCAGGCAGCAACTGGTTTTCCTTTTTTCGTTTCAGGAATCCGTGAGCCAGATAAGCGGCTCCTCCCGCAACACCGATGGCAAGCGAATAGATAAAAATCTTTCTCGCGCTTGTTCCTGTCTTCTTTTGAGGAGTCCATTTTACTTTCCTCGAAGAGTTGACTTTACGTTTTATTGGTGTCTTAGCCTTTCGAATCTTTACCCTCCTTTTCATTTTTCACTTCTTTGCGTTCAAAATCCGAATCAGTTCATTGTACTCATCGCTGCTCAGCTCATCTTCCAGATCGGCATTCAGGCTTTTGCCATATAGCTTTGCATATTCCTTCTGTACCTTCGTGTACAGGGTTCGCGAAGGAATCTCATTGAACACCTGAAAGACCATATCTTCATTGGTTCCCCAGCCGGCATAGTTGTCATTGTCAAAAGCCATTTTCAATTGTTTGGCGTATGTGGCCGGGTCGCCTTCATCGAGACTGCTTTTCTGCGATTGGGTTGACCTTGCCTTACTTAGGAAATGCCTGCCCAGAAAAAACAAACCCGTGGCTGTGCCTAACCCCACTGCGGAGTATACCACAAGCGTTTTAAAGTTTTGTAGTTTCTGTTCATTGAGTTCCATGAAGCTGAAGTCTGCTTACAATCCCAGGTACTTTTTGGCGAGTGCGGTTTTTACCGGATCATTTTTTACTACATCGGCAAGCTTGGCAATCTCCCGCGCTCTCAACTTCTGCATCAAAGTGGATGCTGCCATCAGTTTTACTTCCGCTTCTCCTTGCGTTGCCGCTTCAATACTCACTTGAAAACTGAATTTATTCATAGCATTACTGTTTAATTTGATTCAGGATGAATTCAATTTTACTTTTATCACCAGCCATTGCTTCCAGTATGAGGATTATCTTGTCGAACTCATCTTTTGCAAACTGTCCTATCAATTGATCGACAAATTGAATGGCATATTTATGTTCCTCGCTCAGGGCTGAGGTGGAAGAAAATGTTACTTCCGAATCAGTCGACTCCTCCTGAAACGCTTTAGCCTTGTCTTCATGTTCAATTAACCCCGCAAGTGCTTCACCACCCGGTATGCTGGCCATTACTTTCGGATTTCTGCGGATGAAGCTTTCCACGAAACTTGACCCAAGTTCGCCCAGGATTCCTTTCAGGGGTGATTGATTGGCTTCCGTTGTTTCTTTTTCCTTTTCCAACCGCTCGACTTCCTTCTCTAATTCATCAACCTCTTGTTTTAGTTCAGCATTATCTTTCAAGAGCTGATTGTACTGCCACTCTTTTTCCTTACGGTCGAGCTGTTCCTGGATTCTGTTCTCAACTTCTACACCACTAAGGCCTTTGTCAGTTTCATCATCGTTCAGTATGAAGATTCGTTTTTCGTTCACATTGCTGTTGCCATTGTAAAAAAGTACTTCAATGCTTTTGGAGTCTGGTGTTATGAAGTTGTCGAGCATCTCAAACATAGAAGGGTCATTGGTTCTGCGGACAGCCTTCAGTCCATCGATGAGGATTTCATAATCGATGGGTTGCCCTTTTTCATTATACACCCGTAGGTACTCGGCCAGCTTTTCAATTTTGGCCGGATCGTATTTTTGTTTTGAAATCAATGCCATATCAATTCACAATTATGAGTTGTATAAATTTTATTCGCCTTCGTGCATCTTTCGGATTGGTAATGGTAATCTCTCCCCGATGCTGATGTACACTTTCTTCAATGGGATCATCGCTCGAATCATACAGACCATAATCAGACTCTACCATTAGCCCTGAAGGATCATCGACAATGAAGTACAGTTCGTTGTAGGCCGATAGCTTCACAGACTTATTTCCTTCCAGTACCAGGTCGCGGTAACGCAAATGGAAGTTCGTGTAACCCAATTGCTTCACACGAACAGGAATAAATTGAAGAATGAATTGCTCCGTCATAGTTCCAATATCTGTGGATCGAGGTCTGACTTTTCATCCACACCTTTTTCCTTTTCCAGTTCTACTTCTACCAACTCCTCAGCTGCTTCACATTCCAGATAGATGGTGATCACAAAAGACTTATCAAACGTTTCTCCTTTGAACCAGGCATTGATGATGGTTGTGTCGCCTTCTACGGTTACAGATTTTATTTCAGGCACACGACCTGTTACCCAGGGCAAGTCTGATTCAAACTGTGCATCCTCAATCTCAAAAAAAGTTTCGTCCGATACATCTTCGGTGATCTCTCGCACTTCTTCCACCAGAAACACATCTGAGTTGTCGTTGGTCTGAAAGCTTATGGTACCAAGTCTGTCCATGTTGCCGATGCGGTTACGAGTATGCCTGTTACCCTGGTCACGTTTGCAGGAAGTTTGATCTCGAATGGTTTGAATCGTTCAAGTTTATTCACTTCCACTTTCGTGACAATGATCTTGCGTTTCGTTTTGGTGGTGATCATTATTTCAATTCACATTGAAAGATGAAAGAGACTTTGTAAGCACTGAAGGGTGCATTCGGATTTTCGGTATCCTTGTACAACACTTTTATTTCTCCATTGCCTGCCACCACACCATCGCCCAGCGTTCGAAATTTCTGATCAGGTGGTACGCTGATTCCTGACATGAGAAGTTTGCTTTCGTACTCCTCCGGAAAAATTTCATCACCACTTATCTCCAGCCGCTGCGAACCGCGATAGAACAACAACTTCGGATTATCCGAACTCATCGTTAACCGATGAACCAGTTTGATGTTTTTATCCAGATCAAACTTCTTACTGTAAGGTTCACCAGCAGCCGTCACTTCAATGCTGTACCGCTTTTCAATCATCTTGCCTTCCATATCCATTAAGGAATAGTAGCTGTGCCTTGTAAGCCTACGAACAGAACGGTCTTTTCCGGTATGCCACCAACGGTGCCTAACTCGATCTCGAACTCGATGTCAATGTCATCGTGGATCAGTCTTGGATTAGCTAGTTTGTAGTAGCCTTTCGGTACGGTATTGAACCCACTGGTAATGAAGTACCGATTGGACGTATCACTCACCAGTTGCTTCTTGTTGGCCTTGAGTTTAAACTCTCCATTGGCAATGGCTGATATGGATTCGATGTTGTCGAATTTAGTGGTCTTCACATCTTCTACACCAAGTGAAGTAGCTTCACCTTGAAGCAGGAATATTCCTGATACAAGCAAGGCCATGTTCTTTGGAAGTTTGGCATTACTGATATTGCGCAAGCCCACTTCTTTTACATCCTGGCTTTCAAAAACTTTGATCGTCTTTGCGCCATTCACAGGCTTGATCGAATAGACCAGGTGATCGGCCAGTCGCAGCTTCCCATTGAGCAATTGCTCTTTGATGTGTTTGGGAAGTTCGGTGAAGAACTTTTCAAACTCTGCACGTGATCCCTGTGAAGGAATGTGTCGTTTCACTATTTTATTCATTGCCCGTGCGCGTGCTACCGGGTTCAATGCATTCAGGTACCCCAACAACTCGGTATCTGCATCTTCTCCCAACCCCATCAGCTCGACCGGGTTAGCGTACTCACTCTGGGTGAGTTGTCCTAAAGCATTTAACATGTGTATTTATTTTAATTGGTTTTACATTTTTAAAACTCCCGATCCATCTCGTTCAGGTTTCCGTTCATCGGCTTGTTCATGTCCGCGATTTGTTCCTGGATGCGATCGATAGCAGTCATATCAATTTCCTTATCACTGTGCGGATTAATGAAGTACGTGACCTGATCATCTTCTCCTAACCCATTGGTGCCTTCACTGCCTTTGGGCAGGTACAACTTCTCTGAAAAATTCTGGAAGAAAGTACCCACGCGATCTTTGGCTTCGATAGCCAGCATCTTTAGATCAAAGCCATCAACACCTTCGGTCGTCTGCGCTTGCTTTTTCAATTGAAAGCCGTTGCTCAATACCAGTCCAAGTCCTGCTGCGGTGACGTACTTGTTGTTTTTATAGATGCCGAGCAAGGTCACGGGTAGCCCCACCAATAAGGAGTGCCTTCCCACTGCTGCTCCGGCACCACCTGCTGCAATTGCCGAGAGTAAAATGAGGCCGCCTTCTTTTAATGTGTCACCAATCGCTTTTTTGTTTGCACTGGCCGATGGCGCACCAAATAGTCCTTTCGGCTTATTTTTCTTTCGATTATTTCTCTTTCTCATAGCATCAAAGTTTTATGGATTGAATCCGTTGTCTCGATTTATGTCTGCTCTGTTTTCGTGTTCTGGATTTAGGTCTGCGCTTTCGCTTACGTGAAGATTTATTTGGTATTCCACCAAGGTTTCCTTTTGAAGAAGATGGTCGCAGTAATAAATACGTTCCACCTGCTACAGCTCCGGCAATCAAAAGCGTTTTGCCTGGGTTCTTCTTAACCCAATCCGTAGTGCGGTGCACAAAACCCATCTTCGCAGCCTGATCATCTTGTGTTGCAGGGGTATTGTCAGTTTTTGTTTCAACATCGGGAGCAAGTCTTCGAGCGGTAGCATTGGGAGTTGGCAAAACTGACTGAGAAAATGGAGTAACAGACTGAGCATACGGTGATTTATAAATTGTAGATGGTGAGGTTGCACTTGGTTCATCATCCTGATTGACCAGCATGTCTTCGTCTTCAGGAATGGTGGCATCGGAAGCACTGCCTGCGTTGTCTGTTTCGCTTTGAAAAGATTGCTCTTCTTTGCCTCCTTTAGTGAAGAGTCCTTTCACTTGTTTTAGTGCCCCCGCGATAGCGGCCACCGCACCAGTGGCTGCTGCGATAGCCGTACTTCCCACGATGCCCAACTCGCCAAGACCTTCCATATCGCTGTGAATAATATTGTATTCATCAACGTCTGCATACACATCATCCAATCCATCAAGCCCACTGATCGGAACTTTCTTGTTTTTATTTCCTTTGCCTTTAAGGATTGCTTTTTTTAAATTTTCTTTTTTACCACCTGCTTGCCAGTAAACTGTTTCAGCACGGTCTTTTACTGTGCGAAGTTTCTTAAGTGAATCGGGGTTGATTCCCATCGTGTTTGCCTGGGCATCCGTGAGGTACGCAAAGCGTAATCTTCCGGCCACGTTCATCAGGTTGACTTTCATGGCAAGCAAAAATCCATTTCTCAATAAAATGGTAGCAGGATTGGTATAACGGTTTAAGAAGCGAACGCCTTTACCTACTGTATCACCAACTTTTTTCACTGCCTTACCAATCTTCTTAAAGATGTTTCCCATTTCTTCTTCGTCATCAAGAAAAGCGAGGTCACCCACATCTACATTCTCCGGCTCGGTATAGATCGTCATCGCATCTTGCACATCGTGCTGCTCATCATCGTCACCTATGCCATCCAAATAATCGAGTCTCATATCGTAGTCTTTATTTTCCAGAAAAGGTTGTTCGTTGTCGTATTCATCTTTCACACAATCGATCACGATGTAGTCATCGCGATCTGTTAATGTTTTATTTACGTTCCCATCTACGGGCACAACCGGATAGATGTGTTGCCATCGTGGAACTTCGGGCGGATGCTTGGGATACTTGGTGATCCTTGCTTTGTGCGGAATGTTCAGGTTCAGCAGTATGGAACTGATGAACTCCGTATAGCAATCACAATCCACTCCCTTTTGTCTTTCCCACCACGTCCTGCGCGGACTGCGCACTTGCTCTACACCTTCCTTGTCTTTTTTGTATTTGATATGATCATATACAAAGTGCCAGATGTTAGAACAGGTTTCATCAAGAGTTTTTCCTTTTAGTTTTCGTGCAATCTTTTTTGTCTGCCAAAGGGTTAGGGGCACAGTCTTCTGGATGAGTGCGAGTGTGTCTTCCACATCTGCGCTTTTCTTCACCGTGGTGTCTGTGGCATCCGGTGGCGGGAAGTAGGAGTCAAACTCCCTTCCATCTTTCACCTCTCGCTGCGACCGTGCCTCCATAACCTTTCAACTTTGGCGTTGATGGGTTAAAGATGGAGTGGGTCAGAGTGGTAGGTTGGTGAGTTTGACGGATTGGGATTAACTTTGACTATGCTTGCATTACTTAGATAAATATTCCAATGGTATTAGATGGACTTATTCCGATTTATAAGCAGATTAAAAGGCAGAATGAAACGTATTGCGTATTCCCATTTACTAAAAATAAAGTTGACATTGACGTTTTCTTCGACATCAAAGACAATCCATTTAAGCTCGGCTTTTTGGTAATGAAAAGTAACTTCCAATTGTGGATAGACGTGAGGCAAGGATTTATTATCTCAACAGTGCTTGATCCGAAAGATTACAAAAAGTTGACGGACTTGTTAGGTCTTAGGTACGATCCGGCAAATCCATTTTCAACCAATAGTTTCTTTGATGAATTTAATAAAAGGATACCTGCATCAATACCATTTACGAAGCGGGATCATCAGAATAGATTAATTTTATATTCTCACTCTATTGAAGATCAAGATAAACTGTATTTTGATGGGCTGATTGATTGGGATAAGCTGGGCTCTGATCAGAATCGTTCATTCAAAAATCTTGAAAAAACACGTCTATTGTTTCCTCAATTATACAATCTGATAAAGCATAGGAACATTAGCGTTCGATATTCGGTCACCAGATCAAATAATGAAGTTCCGGATAAAATCTAAATTCATTTTCCTATGATAATGCTCTCCTCTTTTGAATAAGGAATATTTCCGTTGATCGTTGTTATAGTCCTAGCCTGAATTGCAACAGGTTCGTTGTTCCTAATTTTTTTTAGCAATGCTGGAAATGTAGTTGCCATATTAAGCCAACTTAGGTTTATAAAGATTGGAGGAAGAGTGGCCTGATTAAATTCTTTCAACGTTATGTCCTGATCTCTCACTTCAGAAGTCGCAAATACTTTTCCTTCACTCAGCATTTTCACGAACGGGTATTTGAGTGTAATGCTTCCCTTGGTCGGGTTCTTGAGTATCACATCAATTTTCAATTCAAGTCCGTCAAGCCTCACTTTATAAATGGAAATTTTGGTTACCGTTTCTAACTCAGCCGATAGCCTGTTAAAGTTTATAACATAGGGAACCCCAACTGCCAATGCCAGGCCACCAGCCCCCAGCCATATCCATTTACTGTTTGACATTTTTTCGAGGCCGTTTTGTTTTGCGTTTAGCTTGCAGGTATGCTGAAATGTAGTCTCCAATTATTTTAAATAGCAACCAGATTACTCCACCGATCACGGCTTTTAAGGCGTAGTCTATAAGGCTAGCATAATCCGTATTGGCTAGAATGTTAAAGATAGCCCCAAAGAGAAAGGCAACCGTATTACCAGATGTTTGATGTTGATTTATTTGTGTGTTCATGCTGTAAAGATGGAGGCAAGAATAACGATGGCTTCCTGAATCTGATAAAGCTTGATAGATTTTAATAAAAGTTGACAACAACGAGTTTCATTAGATTTCAATTCGGTGCCGAAATCCAAATTTGTTTAGAATAAATTCTACCTGCCTCGCATTATAGAAGTGTCCGATCTTCGGGCCGATTTCTTCGGCATGTGGTTTAAGCCACTTCTTAAAGGTGTTAATAGAAATCCCATACATATCTGCCAATTCACGAATAGAATATGGCTTTACTTCAAACCCTGCTGTATTCATACCCCACTTGTTTGGTTCAACTTCACTTATCAGAAAACAAAAGACAGAAGTGACAAGACACTTCCCACAATCAACACCTCAAAATGCCTGTGTCCGCACTTCATGCCTTCTGTTGTATCTAAATTATCCCTTGTATTTCATTTGGGTTTCCGATTTTGACGAGTTGAAATTGAACGAGATGAACTTAGACTGATTTTGACAAATCATTTCAGCGATCCAATATCTTCCTTGTCTTCTTCAAAGCCTTGCATGAACGGATAACCAAGTTTTTCGAAGATCACCTGTACCTGTTTGATGGTATAGAAGTGACCGATCTTTTCTCCAATTGCTTTTCTATGACGATCTATCCACTTTTGGAATGTGTTGGTTGAAACACAGTAAAGTTCGGCCAACTCTTTAGAAGTATAAGGTCTTATTTCTATGCTTGATGTTTTCATATATCACAACGCTCATCTATAGTTTGAATAAATAGGCAAGACATGTGTAGCCTTCCTATCAATAGTTGATAACGAAGAACAGATCGTGAAAGTCTGAAACTAATGGGTTGTGCAACTATTGAACTATGGTGTATTATCTTATGCGCAAATTCAAAGCTAAAAAGCCTTGAATTGTCAAATCAAGTAGAAATAGGGTTGCAAACAGGGTGCAACCCCAATGTATTAAAATGTATTCATATCTATCGTCAAGAAATTTGTTATTCGCTTACTATCGACCGTTTTTCCTATCGTTATCTATAAACTCTATAATCTCTTCCAATTGTTTTCGTGTTGCGGATTTTTCACTATCCGTAACTTTGTAATACTTCGATCTTAAGCTTTTCGAAGAAATTTCTGATACCTTATTCGTTTCAAATGTCTCCGCAATAAATCTCATGATTTGGGTTTGACTCACTGCTTTAATTCTTTTCATCTGGTAGAGTACCCGAAAAAGATAGGCCAGTTGTGTTACTGAAAGCTTAGTTACTATTTTAACTTTCTGTTGATCAGTCTTTTTTGCTGCTCCACTCTTATGGTCATCGAAAAAAATATTTACATTAATATCAAATTCCCGACCATCTCCAACAGAGACTGTAATTTTCTGATGCATTGTGTTTCGCACATCATCCTCCAATTTATTCTCTATCATTGCAGTTAGCTGCTATTTGATTTTCTGAAATTCAGGTAGCCTTACGGTAGCGGAGAGTCATCCCGCCAAGTGTTATCCCGATAAGTCCCAGTAAGAGTGCAATGAATGCCCCTGCTTTTCCACTGCCAGTACCCAAAGCAGCTTCATAAAAGGTACGCAGATGTACGGTACTAAGAATGATCCCGATTAGACCTAGGAACAACGCAACAATAGCACCTATTCTTCCCCTGCCAAAACCTTTATTGGAAAGGACTCTAGCTCGCCATCCAATAACCAGACTAAGTAGCCCTGCCACAACACCAACAAGAGACTTGTTTCGGTTTGCAGTGAAGCCTTTCACATAAGTAGGAGCATTATCGGGCGCTGCTTTTACACTACTGCTATCAAGTTTACTTCCATTCGCTTGTGAAAAGGAATTTTCAATTGTAAAAAAAGTAAATCCTATTATTAAACTTACAGATAAGATGTGTGAAATATATTTTTTCATTTTCTGTTTTTAACTGCTTTTGTGTTATTGTCAAATATCGTTTCAGTTTTAAAAGTAATCGTTCGCTATCGCTACACAACGACCGTTGTTATCGGTTCGTTTTTTGGTTCATAATAAAGCACGATTGCACCTGAACCAAGAGTTTTTGATTTAGAGAGTCTAAAAATCGTCCTGTCTTTTATTTTGTCAAACAATTGCAGACCTTTTCCTTCAACCATTGGATAAATGCAAAGCTGAAATTCATCAACCAAGTTCAGGTTCATTAGCTGAATAATTAAGCTCCGACTGCCGACCAAAATGTCTTTGCTCCCGCCATTGCGGGATTGTTTGAGTTCTAAAACTTCTTTTTCAAGGGTTTGATTTGACAATTTTGCACTGTCCCACTCAGTATCTTTGAGTGAATGCGAAAAGACAATTTTTGGTATTTTATTTATAGCCATCGCAAAGTCGTCCATTGATTTTTTACCCGAAGGGTTTTTTATCAGTGGTTGCCAGAATTGCATGAGTTGGTAAGTTGTCCGTCCATATAGAATAACCCCTGCATTATCTAACAGTTCAGCATAGTGTTGATGTAATCCTTCATCTGGAATACCTACTGTATGGTCGCAAACCCCATCAAGTGTCATGTTTATTGCTGCAATTACTTTTCTCATATTTTAAAGCTTATATTATTTATTAAAGTCTGTCGTGCGTTACAATGACAGCTAAACCCTTGTTAGCGGTTCGTTGTTTTATTTCGCTGCTTTTATCCATTCATTTATAATTGTAGTCAATTCAGCTTTTCCATTTTCGATGTCTTGCAGGCTTTTGAAAGTTGCGATGGCTCGATCATTTTCTTTCCAGGCTAACATTTTGCTTTTATTTAATATTAATCTGTCTTTGGGTTGCGTCTGTTTGCTCGCTCCTCTATGAAAGATTAGTTGAACTTGATTAGTCGGTGGTTGAATTCTCATCGTAATTCTGTCCGCATTGTCGAAGCAATAGTTTGGCCCATTCCATTTCATATTTTCTGTCAAAGCTGCGTTTGCAGATAAAATGCAATTTCTTAATTGTTCAATTTCTTTTCTAAAAGGATGCTTTTGTTCATCTAAGAAGTCAGTTACTTCGCTGTTTGAGTTAATTTTTTGTTTTGCCATTGTTTTGTTTTTTTAAGAATAATTGTCCGCCAACCCAGGCACTTGGTAAAGAAATTAGAATAATTGAAACGTTGTAAAAAGGAATTGCTTTGTCCCACATTGCAAATGAGCCTAAAAGACTTAAAACTGTTCCGATAACACCAATAATAATAACGTGTTTCATTGGTTTATTCGGTGCTAATCTCGCTGCCAGGTAACAACCCATTACATTGAAGATAAAGCGATACACAATGACCACGCAAATTATTATAAAGGGCGTTTGTTTGAAATTATCCATTGGCATAATTCCCATTTTGTCCATCACGATATCTGCTCCAACAGAAAGAATTGCCCCTAATGCAAACCCTGCTAATATTGCTCCGATACTTTTTAAAATTGTCTTATTCATTTTGATATATGTTCAACAATATTTTTTAATTCATTAAACTAACCGCCCCCCAGTTATCGGAAGAATGCTTTGCTTTTTCAGGTTGATTTAAAATTGGGGTGCATGTTTATTTTTTTACAAATTATTAATTGTAACTCATAGGCATTTTCCCGAACCCTCTTCTCAAAATACCTACCTGCCCGATGTGATAGGCCACATGATGATTGATGAATGTCCAAAGTTCACTGCAAGATTCGGCCAACTGATCAAATGGTGCGGGAGGTTTGGTGCTAAGTGCATCAGTGTTCATGTCCCCAAGCCTGTACCGTAATGATGGGTACAATTGATTCCATTCGGCCTTGATTTCTTCAATGTCTGGATAAGGGAAATCATCTTTGGCTTCTGAAAGCCCCATCACAGCAAATAGTGCATTCCATTTTACATCTGGTTTCATCCCCGCCATTGCTGCCAAACCATAGTTTGAATTTAATAAATGACCTGCCAAATATTTCACATGGTTTATTTGACTGTTTCCATTCAATCGTTGGTTTGTCTCTTCATCAGAAAATCCTTCCAACACATTGTTGTATAACCTATGGTGCAAGTCAAATTGAAAAAGTAGTGGATTCTTCATTACTGTGGTGTATTTTTAAATAATAGTCCTTTATCTTTCATTGCCCTTTTTAGCATTTCTTACTAAACTTATCGTGTTGCATTTCTATTCTTGATTTTCCAAAACTAATCTCCTGCGAACCCTTCCCCCTCTAACCATTTCTATTGCTTCGTTCATTTTAGCAAATGGCATAACTTCTACGTTGCTTTCGATAGTGTGCTTTTCTGAAAAAGCCAGCATATCAATCATATCTTTGCGGCCGCCTACATAATTTCCGTAAATGGTTCGTTGAGCGTACTCATACAATATTCCAACACTGATTGACAGCTTTTTCAAAGGGGAAGCTACCAAGCAAAATTTCCCCTGTGGTTTCAGCATTCTTAAATATGTGTCCAGATCAAAATCTACAATTAATGTTGAGAGAATAAAATCATAATTTCTATTGTGCCTGGCCAGACTAGTTATGTCCGAACTATCTACGTATTCCGCTCCCGCCTGGTCAATCATCTCCTTTTTTTCAGGTGAGCGGGAAAATGCAAAAACCGCGTGTCCCATTTTATGAAGAAACTGAATCGCTAACTGCCCGAGTCCTCCAACTCCTAAAACAGCCACTATTGAATTGTTTTGCAATCTTGCACTAATAATCGCTGAATACACGGTAAGGCCTGACGACAACAAAGGAATTGATTTAGCTGAGTCAAGTTTTGGTGAAAGTTTGAATGCAAACCGACCATCAACAACAATATACTCCGCCAAACCTCCGTAGCAATCAACTGCAATAACTTTCTGTTTAGCGCAAAATTGTTCGTTGCCTTCTTTACAAAACTCACACTCAAAACAAGCTTCTTGCTGATAGCCAATACCAACTCGATCTCCTTTTATTAAACCAGCTACTTCTTCACCAGTCTCTTCAATTGTACCGATAATTTCGTGACCTGGAACCAAGGGAAATCTTGTGTCGCCCCAATCATCAACTATAAACTGAATGTCTCCCGTTGCAATACCACAATGAGTAATCCTGACTAAAACGTCATTTTTTTGCAGGGTTCTTTCATAGGAAAAAGATTCTGCTTTCCCACCTTTCTTTTTAATTGCGTATGCTTTGATTTTCATAATGACTTAATATCTTTTGCTACGAGTGTCAGATCGTTGTTAACTTGATGACCACCGGTGGCTATTTCGCGTACAGTTGCTTGTGGCAGCTTTTGCGCATATATGGATAGCTGTTCAAACGGCACTTCTTCGTCATCGCGGCTGTGGTAAAGAAAAATCGGAATATTTTTTGACAGCTTGCTGGAAAAACCTTCTTGCAGCTTAAGACCTTGCTGCCAATCTTCGTCACCACTCCAAAATGGTGTTGAAATCAGGAGAACACCGACAATCTTTTTATTGACTTCATTTTCAGAAAGATATTTCAACAGCATTGAGGCACCCAGCGAGTGTCCCACTAAAATGATTTCGCCTTTGATCATTGAAATTTCTTTATGGATCTGCTTTTGTCTCCCGAAATCTGGTGAGGATTCATTGGCTAAGTAAGGATAGTGCACTGTATAAGCTTGCCCTAGTGCGTCTCGCAAGGAGGTGACTAGCTTAGCATCTGCCTGGTAATCTTCTTTACCTCCACCACCTTGTATAAATAACACTTGCTTTTTCATATCGAAAGTTGACCTTTTCACAAAATTATGTCTTAGTTACCATTGTTTTGCATTGGTAATGCGACATTGTAGAGGGTTGATTGCGACAATATCAGGTGTTAACTTTGCCCAAAAATTGAATATGAAGCATGTCTCTATTCTAATTCCCATTGGCCAATACAGCATCGTGAATATTGCCGGCACACTTCAGATCATGGAGGCCGCCAATGAAATGGCATTGCAGCAATCGGGTAAAAACATTTTTGAAATCGAATTGGTAGCCGCCCAAAACCCTGCCAGGGATCAGAATGGTTTGTATTTGATAAATGCATCCAAGACCATCAATGAAATCAGGAAAACCGATTTGATCATTGTGCCTGCCGTACATGCGGATATTGATAGTGTATTAGAGGCAAATAGAGATACCATTCAATGGATTAAGGATCATTATAAAAACGGGACGGAAGTGGCATCCTTTTGTATTGGTGTTTATTTACTGGCCGAAGCGGGTATTTTGGATGGGAAAGTGTGCTCTACGCATTGGGCGCATGTTCAAAAATTCAAAGACATGTTCCCTCACCTGGATGTTCGAGATGAGAATTTCATTACCGAAGACAACGGTGTTTATACCAGTGGTGGGGCTTACGCTTTCACTAACCTAATCCTTTACCTGATAGAAAAATTTGGTGGAAGGGAGCTGTCGGTTCAGATTGCCAAAGCCTTTATGATTGATCCTGACAAGGGTTCTCAATCTACATTCAGGATATTCAATGGTCAAAAAGATCATAGAGATGAAGTAGTACTGAAGGTTCAGAACTTTATAGAAGCTCGCTTTAACGACAAATTTACTGTAGACGATTTAGCCACAGACTATGCAACGATCAGGCGAACATTGGAGAGGCGGTTTAAAAAAGCTACGGGCAACTCGATCAATGAATATGTTCAGCGCGTACGGATTGAGGCGGCCAAAAAACAACTGGAACAGGGGAGGAAAACGGTGAATGAGGTAATGTATCATGTTGGTTATAATGATGGCAAAGCATTTCGAGACATTTTTAAAAAGTATGCAGGCATCAGCCCGATAGCATATCGTGATAAGTTTGGGGCTAATAGTATAGTCACCAACCGGAAATGAATTTACCTTTCTCATATTTTCTATTTTGTTAGTCATTTTCTGGTTTGTATTGATCAAATGTATAACAAGAGGTAATTTGATGCAATGTTAGCGGTTCGTTGTTTTTCAAACAGCTTTAGTTAATTTAATATTCATAAAATGAGTCCAGTTTTTACCGTCTGTTGACTGCTCCCAAATTCCTGAAAATTCTTTATCTTCTTTTTTAAATCCACCAGTAAATTTTAAATTCTCTCCAATAAAAGTCCAAAACCCATCGTCACAAGTAGCTGTCATAAACCCTGAATTGCCTTTGTTGTCATAGTGTCGCATTGTATATTTTTCAAGCAGTTTATCAAAACCAATTATTTCAAAGGTTTGGTTTTTATTATCACCCACAAAGACGTCAACCTTATGCAGTAAAAAGAACTCTCCAGGCAACCATTCATAAGTGTCTGTTCCCAAAATTTTCACTTCAGATTCGGTATCTGTAGCCGGAATTTTACCTTCTGTATTCCAGTAACCGATAAATTTGCTTAGCTGTTTGTATTCTACTGTTTTCATGTCTTTTGCTGCTTCATTTACTTTCTAATCTATGCTTTCTCTTTTGCTTATCAGTTGGTCATTGCACAGTCGTCTTGCTACAATGACCGCTAACTGCAACTATTGCGGCTATTTATTTTTTTTTAGCCAATCTGTCATTATTGAAATGTAACCAAGCGCAAAAATTTCTTTAGGGTTATTTTTATATTGTTCTCTTCGTGCAATGGTTTCAGAGCGTTTACCCGTTAGATTCAAGGTGAGTGTGTGGTCTGCATTTGGAATAATTTTTAATACAGAATTAGGATTGCCCTTCAGTTCTTTTTTATAAGTTTCAAATCCTTTTTTTGGTGGTACTACTAAATCATTTTCTCCCCAAATCGCCAATATTGGAGAATTAAGATGAGTTAAATTTGGTATACTGTCCTTTGTAAGGACAATACTCAAATAATTATATACCATTTCTTCTCCCATAATGACATTATCAGTCCATTTTTCTCCCTTAACTGCTTTTTGCAATGATAAAAACGATTCGTAAGGTCTATTTTCTTTTATCAGCTTCAAAAGTTTTCGGTTGTATGTAATCGCTTTTTGCACATCTTTTTTAGAGAAACCATCTGCTCTCATTTCAGATTCTACCCTATATAACTCTTGGTTAAAAGCTGTTGTTACTGGAGACGAAACAGCTATCACAAAAGCAGGTTTAATTTTTTCAGCTACCTTTGGTATAACCCAGCCTGCTTGACTAATACCCCAAAAACCTATTTTTGAATTATCAATTATATCTACTGTTTTGAGTTTGTTTATTGCACTTATCACTTCGTTAGCTCTATCTTCTACTGATAATGCATACCACTTCCCTTGTGATTGTCCAACACCTGGTCGATCCCAAGAGAAACACGCAAAACCAATTTTAGTAAACTCCTCCCATAAATAATTATAGTTACCCGAGGAACTGTAATCTTCTGGCCCCGATCCATGCACAAATACGATTATGGGTAGTTTGTCTCTATCTTTTTGCTTTGGAATAATAAGCTTTCCAAATATTGAATCTCCATCGTGGACGAAATTCAAATCTGCCTCCTTATAATTATTGGAAACATCTTGCGCACATAACGGAAAGTAAAAGCACAATAAAGCTACAATCAATGGGTAGTATATTTTTCGTGAAAGAAGCCTAGCGAAACGTATTTTCATATCTAAAAGTTATAATTTGAGTTTGTCGTTGGACGCACAACTACATCAAAAGGTTACAGCACCTCAAATGCTTAATCGAAGAACGATTATTCACATTTTATGTTCTGATTTGTATTGATCAAATGCATAGCAAGAGGTCGCTATGGAATAGTAATTGCTAAAATTCAATAATTCTATTTCTCAATAATGAAATTTCCCGTATTACCGTCTTTCACTATCTTATAATTTTCGTTCAATTTAAGTGTCCATCCTTTACCCATTACAGTTTTATCGTCAGTTATTATCAAATTTGAAACCGTTATATATTTCCATTTGGGTTCCATTAATGCTCCTTCAGTAACTTCCAATATGCCCCATTTATCTGTTACTCTTATGGTAGGATATACAGTCCCTAAACTATCCAAGGGAATAATATTACTTGTATTAAAAGAAACATTCATTTTTTCAAAAACTAATTTGAGGCAAGGCGTATTCAAGAAAAGATTTTTGTAGTAGGCTATTTTTTTATTAATTTCTTCTTCTCTTTTCTTTTCCTTTTCAAAAATTGCAGTGTATCCATAATTTTTAGAAAGTATGTCAATTTCTTCTTTTGGTTTTTGATAATTAAATTTATTAGTGAAAAGTGTAGTTAAATTGGTATTGTTATTAACTTTTTTATTCCAATTTTTATCTGTTTTGCTTAATAAAAAACCATAAATTGGAATAGTATGAAAAGTAAATGAGCGGACAAAAGTTTCGGTTTCTAAAAAACTATTTATAGCTACAATAAAATGGCTTACAGCATTTTCGCCAGGTCTATCAGCAATCATAAAGCCTGTATATTCTGTTATGCCTTCGTTTAACTCTATTTTATTCTCTGTGTTTTCTGAATCCGTAAATAAATTTTGTCTATGTTTTCTAAAGGTCAAGGCATTTATAATATGTTTATGTCGCTCCTTTTTATCAGTGGTTAGTAATGCTTTTTTCAATGCTTCTAATTCTAATGTAAGATAAATCCTGCCTGCTAATTTGTCTAGATGTTCATTGACAGGGTCATTGTAGCTAAACCCTAACTCTGGTTGAGCCTTGTGAAATAATTCGTGAGCTATCAAATTAATTCTATCAAATTTACCATCAGGCAATGGAAGCATAATCATTGCCCATTTTTTGTCATTCCATTCTACGGCAGTATTGGCAACATTAATATTTTCAGGAAGTTTACCCACATAAAGTCCGTTTTCTGATTTTAATCCTTCCGAAGATTCATTTGATATAATTTCTCTCGTTGTTGGATCAACAAATAATATTGGGGCGTACAAATTTTTATTCCAAACCGATTTTCCATTTTTTATGGCAACTTTAATTTCGGTGAATACTTCCTTATAATCTACTTTTTTTATTTGTTGATTCTCTTGTCCAAAGAGAAATATGTTACTTAAGAGCAGAAAAAACAGTAAAATATATTTTAATTTATTGACTGCTAAATTTTTCATTTTTGTGTTTTATTAAATCATAAGATGTTTAATCGAAGAACGATTATTCAATAATATTGTCAGAATGATTGTTCGATTATTAACAATTAAATACAATAGCTATGAGTTAAACAACTTCCACTTTCCTTCGGAGATAATTTCTACACTACCGTTGATTACTTTGATGGCGGTATTGTCGTCAATAGCATAAACAGGAACGGAAAGTTTAGATGCCCATTTTTCTGCGTTGGATGAGCAAGCGTCCATATTATCTTTATTTTCATAGTGAGGAATTATAGCGAAATTAATTAGACCTATACCTTCGGCAGTAACAAGAGTTCGGTGAGTTTCCCCTTCAGGTGACGAAAAAAAAATCTTCTCAGTTGTTAAAGGGCTGCCTGCACAAGAGCGATCTTCACTATATGTTTCAGCGTAAACAGAGGCAGCAGCCATACTACCTGCACTTACACCAACATACACCAAGTTGTCAATCAATGAGGGTAGGAGTTTAGAAAGCCCCGATTGCTGCATCCAATAACTGATAAAAAGAGGGTCGCCACCCCAGACGAGCAAAGCATCTGCCTCTTCGAGGGATGGCAGCCAGTTGTTTTTATCTATGCTCGGCAATACACTTAACTCCAATATACCCATTGACTTCCACCCCAATTGACACATACGTGATGCAGCTTCTCCACTGATAGGACTCCAGGCAAAGCGTTGTCCGTACTGAAACGGATATACGCCAGTGGGAACGAAAAGGGCATTTGCTTCAGCAATAGGTTTGCCCAAAAGCTCAACCAATGCATTACGGATGCTTGTATTGCTGATGCCATCCGAAGTGAGAAGGAGTTTCATAGTATTATATTTTTTAGAAATTTAACTGTTCCAAATTTTTCAAGTTTTCTATTTATTTAAATGTCGAATAGATTTTCTGTTACTGTCGTTTTACAATGATTGCTAACAATTATTTAAGCGAAATTCATTTTCTTATTTGTTTTCTAAAATATCTGTTGCAGTTTCACTACCGAGCTGTTCCGCTAATCCGATAAGTAGTCCTTCCGTTCCACGTATGTAACAAAGCCTATACATGTCACCAAATTGAACTACTTCTCCAACTACTTTAGCACCATGTTTCTCAAGTCTAACAAGCAATTCATCAAGGTTGTCAACTCTGAACATGACACGGAGATAACCAAGTGAGTTTACCGGAGCAGTTCTGTGGTCTGAAATTGTTTGAGGAGTAAGAAATTGTGAAAGTTCAATTCGGGAGTGTCCATCAGGAGTAACCATCATCGCAATCTCTGCATACTGATTGCCAAGCCCCGTTACACGTCCTGCCCATTCACCTTCTACCATCATCCGTCCCTCAAGGGTCAACCCAATTTCTGTAAAAAAAGCAACAGCGTTATCGAGGGATTCTACAACGATACCAACATTATGCATTTCCATTAATTTACTTTTTGTCATGATTTATATTTTCGTTTTGTTTCTCTATCTATATTCAGTGAGTGAAATTGTTTTCAAAGGATTTCCACCGTCAATAAATAGTTTCCCTTTTTTGGTTAGTGCTTTTACGATATTATTCAAGGAGTTTTCTTCAATTTCGGGGTGTCGTCCGTCTAATGCTCCAACTCTCACGGCAATAGCAATGTCAAAAGGCTTCTCGCCAGGTTCAAGTTCAAATTTTTCAATGGAAACTTGTTTAAATGAAAGTATTCCTGATTCGATTTCAGACTGTGAACCTGAAATTTCTCTTGCCAATTGCTCCTGGCCCACAACCAATTTCCAATACTCTTATACCATTCTTCAATGGAAGAGCATCTACGATGTCAGCAAGGGGTTTTGATAATTTACTTTCCATTTTTAAATTAAGTTGCTTCGTTGATATTTCCATAGATGTCATTTTTCTATTGGTTTAAAACTGAAGTTTGTCCGCTTAATAATTTCCATCCATCATTATGCTTAATCCAAATACCTGATTCTATAAGGTTGTAAGTTTCTGCTTTACCTGTTGTGTCTATCATTGTAGAGTTTATTCGTACATAATAGGATGCCAGCTCCTTACTTAAAGGAATAATTTTTAATGAAACAATAGCGTTGTCGATAGACTTTGAAGTAGGGGCGTTTTCCTTCAGAATGGTTGTAAAATCATCGTATGAAATAGCGTTGGCATATCCGGGCGGAACCCAAAAGAAGGCAGAAGAACTATCAAAGTATTTATATTCTGCTGATAGTCCCGATTTTTTGATGTCGCTGTAATAACTGTCTAATGAGGTTCGCACATCTTTGATAATGTTCGCTTTTTCATTTTCGGTTAATGGTGTTGACTGTTTACACGATATTGCTGTTAATACAATACAGACTGTTAAAAATTTTGATTTCATATTTTACTTCTAATTATTTACTTTTTTTAATGATAGAATACCAAGTAAAATACCTATCAACCCCAATTCCAATGATACAACCGCCCCTGCTTTACCCGAACCTGTTCCCAATTCGGCAGAAAAAGAATTTGCTAAATGCCGAACACTTAATATGACAGCAATAAAGCCAAGTATAATAGCCGATATTGATTTTATTTGTCTGGAGAGCATTGCATTCATTGCATCTTTCTTATCCATTACTACGATTATTATACTTAAAAGCCCTAATAAAAGAGGCAATAAAGATGCTGCTCTTCCAGATGTAATTCCTTGTACTTGCAACAAAATGTTTAATTGAATTAATGTTGTCATGAATTTATGATTTAGTTGTCAATGTTATAATTCATCCTTGTTTTGAATCATATTCTAATAAGCTAACTCTTTCTGTCCACTTATATAAATACAAGTCACCGGGCTCATTTTTTTAAAATCAATTTCAATGTTTGTAAGCCCTGCTTCTTCATATTGTGTTTTGGCCTCATCCGCAATTTCTTTAATTTCTGTTTTGGCCAATCGTGGCTGAAAAACCATTACAAGCCGTCCACCCGGTTTTAGAAATAAAACAAGCTGTTTAAATTCTTTAACAGGATTTTTCCAAAAGAAATGTACGTTGCTTCCGTATATAATATCAAAATGATTCTCGGGATACTTTAAATCCAATACCGTTCCGCATTCAAGTTTAGCTTTACCATTTACGATGTGCTTCTTATTCCTTCTTGATGCTTGCTCCATCATTATTTCTGAATGGTCGATACCTGCAATAAAACCTGAAGTTAAATTGTCCGCAACTTTCTTTAACGTTACACCAGACCCATATCCAATTTCAAGCAACTTGTCGTTAGGTTGTAATCGTAACTTTTCAAAAGTCCATTGAACCCTGTCGTTGTTCTTGATTGACAATAACCATCCTACTAATCGTCCTAATGTACCGGTAGGCTTTCCAAATTGTTTAATAATAATTTTCTTAAGGCCCATTTATTAAAATGTTTAGTTTGACAAGTCTTGGCAGATTTTAGCACTAAATTCATTTGAATTCAATGATCTTTCTATTTGCTTAACATCAATTCTCTATAGTGGTTTCTACTTGTATAAGCCAAAAACAGTGTTGCCAGCAACACAAAGATTGCAATGGGCAGTCCCTCGGGTGCAAGTAGAACATGTACGCTTATGATGTTGACTACTATCGGGAAAATGACCACTGTAGCGATAGGCACAAAACGACCTGCGATAAAGGCTATTCCGCAAATTAGTTCAACGGTTTTAATCAGAGGTACCAGGTATCCAGATGCATTCAGGCCATCGGTAAAAGTTTTCATGTCACCTGTCAACTCCGGTTGAGGAATCAGATTAAAGAAGTAGGCGACCGCTCCGAAGACAAATAATGCTCCGAGTAGTATGCGAATGATAATTGTTGCGACTTTCATATGCTGCTGATTTTATGTTTTATAATTTTTTTAATTAGATTAAAAGGTATCGGTTGACCATACGGAAAATGGATAGCATCCTTAGTGTTCTTTCCTCTCCAGATATTTATTTCTGCCTCCAGTTCATCCAGTCCATACATGGGATACATGCCAATGTGTTTCTTGTAAGCTGCCATATATATGTGCTCCTTGTTTATTCTGAATGCAGGCATTCCATAGCGAATAGTTTCTTTCGCAGTGGGAGCGGCATTCATTACAGTTTCCCGAATCTGTTTCAAGAGCAACTGAATATCTTTTGGAAAGCCTAAAATGTATTCATCTATGGTGGCTGGTTTACTGCTCATAACCCTGCTATTAGTAGCTCGTCCAGGTTGTTGAAAATACTAACCAATCCACCTTCCATACCACTTTTGATCATGGCATCTCTATCCTCAACCGAACGGCACACATCCTGAATGATCAGTTTGGTTTTGTCTTCTCCCAGCGTTTCGAATTCATAGATTTCGAGTACGGCATGACCTGCCTCAGGCAATTCTTCCATTTCGGACGTAATGACGATTCGTTGGGGTGTTGTCATTTCATGCACCACTCCTTTGAACGTGCAGAGGACATTTCCTTTTGCATCTGTATGGCGGTAACGGTAAGCCTTGCCTTCTTCATATTCATTGAGTAAGAATTGCATGTTTATTCCCTTGGGAGCAAAGAATTTCACAAGAATGTCAGTGTCTGAGAATGCCTTGAACACTAAATCAATAGGCGAGTCAAACACACGATGGATGAAGAGTTCTTGTTTGCCTGGTTCAGCTATAATTTCTGTTTTCATTTTATGTATCATTTTGAGTTTCTATTCTTTTCTTTTTTCATTTTCTTTAACAAACTGTCCAGTTGATTAAACCTTCCTTCCCACATTTCTCTGAAAGGTTCCAGCCAATCCTGAACCTCAATTAATTTCTTAGGTTGAAGTTCGCAGAACCGTTCCCTGCCTTGCTGTCGGATCATAATCAGTCCACATTCTTCCAACAGTTTAATATGCTGTGAGATGGCCGGTCTACTCATATCAAAATTCTCTGCGATGGAATTCAGATTAAGCGATTGATGCGTAATCATATTGAGTATGTCCCGTCTGGTGGGATCAGATATTGCCTGAAATACGTCTCTTCTCATAATTCCTGGTTAAACGTGTAAGTAATTGCTTACAAATAAAAGCGTAAGTAATGACTTACACAAATAATTTTAAAAAAAAGATAGTGTTATGACATAATTTGAAGTAGTTCACGGAATGGTAGTTTCTGTTAAGCAAAGCCTTTTGCTTGCACGTTTTTCACAAAACATGTTGGTTTATGATGCACCTGGAAGTTCACTGAATTGGCTATAAAACAAAACGCATTTGCTTCCTTGTGCAGAGCATTCGCTGTAGCAATCATTTTTTGATCGGTTACAGTCACGATTGGATTAAGGACTACTTCTGAAAAGTATCCCTTTCCAGTTGTCGTTTCATTCATTATTCCTTCAGCCTTATCTGCATACGTTGTAACGATTACACCAGCTTCTGTACATAGATGTAAATACCAAAGCATGTGACACGCAGAAATAGAAGCTACCAAGAGCTCTTCTGGATTATGCCTTGATGGATCTCCACGAAACGCTGGATCAGAAGACGCCTTAATCTCCACTTTGTTATTCACTAAAATGATATGATCCCGACTGTAAGATTTGTAATCCTTGGTGCCACTTCCTTGATTGCCAGTCCACTGAATAGTGGCTACATAGTGATGTTGTTTTTCCATTGTTAAGTCTGTGGTTTAGGATACGATAAGGTTCATTTTAATAGGTAAACGTACATTTACACGAGGTTCGTAATCAACTTCAATTTCTTGGAGCTTTATGTTTTCGTATTTGGAATAGATGTAATGCAATGTCGATGCAGCAAGTTGTATTGAAAAGTGTTCGGCAATACATTGGTGCGCCCCTGCTCCATACGTTAGATATTGTGGAGTTTCATTTCTAAGAATAGTATACGAATCTGGGTTTTTAAATTGCCTCGGATCACGGTTCGCTGCTGCTAAGACGAGTAGAATGTTTTCTCCAGCGGGAACCGTCTGATTTTGTATTACCAGACTTTTGGTTAACACCCTTCGTGTATTGTGCACGGGCGGATCGAAGCGTAATGTTTCCTTTACGGATTTTAAGAAATAATCAATGTCCTTTCTACTGTTTTGTTCTGCTTTCAACAACTGAAGCAAAGAATTGCTTAACAACCCTCTGCCCGCATCATAGCTTTGAATCAATAGACCAATGAGGTTTGAAGAATAAAGAGCTATATCAGTTTCATTGGTTAAGCCATAAATTCGTGAAATGCAGGAATTGACCGAATTGAAAATCTTTTCAACCGATCTGTTAACTGATTGATTTTGTGACTCTGATCGGATGGGAAGCATAATTTTTACAAGGTTCTCCATTTCAGCGAGGATTAACTCAATCTCCCCGGAAGAAAAATTGAACCCTTTCAGCAAGGCCAGTGCGGGTAGCCTTTTACTCACTTCGTTCACCCAGTCAATACTTGCTGGTTTCTTCGGTTCACCAAGTAGGTAGTGGATAAGAGCCGGAGTATCCACACCTTTCCAACGTGACATCAAATCAATAGATGCTGTTCTTGGTGAATCATGGTGCGGTGGATTACGAAGCCTTGCAAGGTTTTGAACGATTGTTTTTGTCACCATACTTTCCGTAGTGAACGCCTCACCATTTTTTGGAATATAAGCCGTACTATTTTTTAGAACAGAAAGGCAATCAGCAAAAGAATATACCGCCCAGATTGCATTTGGTTGATCAAAATATAGGGGATGATCTTTCAGCATCATCGAATAAAACGCAAATGGATCTTTTATTTCCGATTGCAGGAACAACACATTATGATTAGGCATTATCGGATTTTCTTAGTTCTTAATTTTGTCGTGTCTGTCTTTGCTGTCTGTGGGTACCTCTGCCCGGTCAAACATTCCGTAATCGCGGATGATTGCGGCCACCCTCAATCGATAATCCTTGAATACACCATTTCTCCCCTGATCCTGTGCCAGTCTGTGATCCTCTATATTTCTCCATTGCTTAACAGACTCCTCGTCTCTCCAAAATGAAAGTGATAAAATTTTGCCTGGCGTATATATGCTTTCAAATCGTTCGATGGAGATAAAGCCATCGATTGAATCAAGGTGCGGTCGTAGGCTTTTTGCAATATCCAGGTACTCTTGTTTATGCCCTTCAGCAGGCATGACTTCAAAAATTACAGCGATCATTGTTTTTACATTTATAGATTGAGATAGAGAATCTTTCTCGATGTTAGCAGGCATTGAATTGACCTGCGCAGCCAGCAGATTCCAATTACAGATAATAGCCAGTAGGATCATCAATCGTTTCCTCCTACAATTCCAATTCATACTATGAAACATGATAAACTTCGTTTGTTTAATGCAAAAGTAAATACCTTTGTGATAGAACAGTTCACTTTAAAATGAAGTATGGATGTATCCGAACAGTTTAAATCAATTGCAGCCTTGATTGGCGAACCTGCACGTGCAATTATGCTTTGGAATTTACTAGACGGGAAGGCTTTCACTGCAACGGAACTTGCAATAACCGCAGATGTATCGCCCCAAAGCGCAAGTATGCACCTGAACAAATTAGTGCAAGCCGATTTGTTGACCGTGGAGAGTCAGGGCAGGCACCGTTACTACCGATTTTCAAAACCGGAGGTCGCCTACGTTATTGAGGCAATGGCCAACCTTCTTCCGTTGGAAAAACTAAAAAGTCGAAATACGGAAATGACTACTTCCGATACAGGAATAAAATATTGCCGAACATGTTATGACCATCTTGCGGGCAGGGCAGGTGTTGCTATAACGGAGCAGTTACTAAAGCAAAAATTTATTATAGTTAAGGAAAAGCAATACGATGTTACTTTTAAAGGAGCTACGTGGTTCGAAGGGTTGGGGATTTCTGTTACTAATCTAAAAAGCGAGAGGCGTGTGTTTGCGAGACAATGCCTGGATTGGAGCGAAAGGCGGCATCACCTAGCAGGTGCTTTAGGAGCTGCTCTATTAGACAAGATGTTGCAGTTGGGTTGGGTGCGCAAAACCAAAAATTCGAGGGCAGTCATTATTACTGCCAAAGGACAGGAAGGATTCTATCAAACACTTAGGTTAGTAATTTAATGGAGACAATAACTGAATTTAATTTTTATTGCTGATTCTAATTCAACCCCAATTAATTCCACTTCATCAATAATCATCAACCCTTCATGTTACTGTCATTTACACAGTATGTCAATATCAATTCCAATCCATCAAAATCCATAACCTGAACAAGTCAGACGTTGCAACTTCACGCAAAGTTGAAGTATGCATCGACACCTTAAAAAATATGGCCACGCCAGGAAGTACCGCAAAGGCAAAGAAACCATCGTCTTTGCATTAGGCCAGATTCCACAAGAAGGCGTTCCTGAAATAAAAATCAGTTACAAGAAAACCAGCAAAGATTTCCTTGGCCAAATTTCGAAATCATCAGATGTTGCTGGTTTCATAAGAGGTATTTTTGACAATCTCGAACTTCAAGAAAGTTTCATTGTACTTTATCTGAATCAGGCGCACAAGATCATTGGATATTATAAACATACTATTGGCGCTATCAACGCCACCATAGCCGATGTACGTTTGATAATGGCCACAGCTTTAACAAGTGCCAGCGTAGCAATGGTAATTTCACACAATCATCCATCTGGTAACACAAATCCGAGTGAGCCAGATATACAGCTTACCAAAAAGATCAATGAAGCCTCAAAACTCTTCGAGATCAAGTTACTGGATCATGTTATCGTAACTAAAACAAGTCACTTCTCCTTTGCCGATGAAGGAATGTTATGAACCCGATCATTTCCAAAGCGCAATATATTCAGAAGGTTATCCGTGATCTTGATTCAGGCATACAGCACAATAAGAAATCTATTGAGAACCTTGCTGCCTCGTTCGGGATTATTGACAAAACACAAGTTAAAGAGTTTACGGAGATGGCCATTGTTCTCAAAGCACGGGTCTTAGCACATCTGAACGAAAGTATTCCAGATCGTTACTTCCGAATCGTCCAACTATACAAAGATCAGGTAACGCTTTCTCACCGTACCAGCCAGAGCATGTTGCTGCAACAATACAGCACTCCGGCACCCATTGCTTTTCTTGCCGGAATATTTGCAGCTATAGATCAGAATATTTCTGTTTTCGAGCCTTCTGCCGGAAACGGTCTGCTCACCATTGCAGCTAATCCCCGAAATGTAATCGTCAATGAAATTGATTCATTACGAAGATCAAACCTAACAGATCAGGGATATAAAGAAATCCTTAAGCAAGATGCGACTCAACCGTTCAAAGGCTTTGAAAAAAAGTTTGATGCAATCTTAACCAATCCACCATTTGGCATTATATCGAAAGAAGTAAAGTACGAAACCTTCGGAATCAAAACACTCGATCACTTGATGGCACTACGTGCGTTGGACTGCATGAAAGATAACGGAAAAGCCAGCATCATCATTGGTGGACATACACGCTACGACAAGAAAGGAAGAATACAGGAAGGCCGACACCGGGTATTTTTCAATTACCTCTACAGTCGCTACCAGGTTGTAGATATGATCAGCATTGACGGGGGTAAACTCTATTCCCGGCAAGGCACTTCGTTTGACGTGCGTTTGATTTTGATTGATGGCCGAAAAATGAAACCATTGGGTGCAGCTCCAATCTATCATGAAGAGCGAGATAAAATAGTGGATACGTTTGAAGAACTCTTTGAGCGTGTGATGATGAATGTAAATAATGAGACTATGAAAGATGCAAGAACAGTGAGTACACTAGAACTGGAAGGTGAGGCTTTGGCTTTGGAACTCGAATTACTAAACAATGAAGAGTTAGGGATGCCTTACACACCCGCCTCGGATAGCTGCGTTGTATTAGATACGGTTGTGCCAGACTCAATGGGATACGAAATCCATGCAGCGTTGGAGAAAATCAAATCAGAAGTTGGTGGCAATATTGATGAATACGTTCGGGAGAAACTCAACTATACATCCAAGACTGAACTCTGCAAAGCTTTATCTGCCGAACAGATTGATGCCGTAGCAATGGCAATTTATAACATTGAGCAACGTGGTCAAGGAATGATCATTGGCGACCAGACGGGAATTGGCAAAGGAAGGGTCGCTGCCTCCATGATCCGCTACGGAGTTGAAGTCGGGATTCGCCCTATTTTCATTACCGAGAAAGCCAATTTGTTCTCCGACATTTACCGCGACCTGGCTGCTATTGATTCGGCTGACCTTGTTCCTTTTATCATCAATGGCAGGGAAAGCAAAACCGACATTAAAGATGAAGACGGTAACATTGTTTACCAGGCTCTTCCTGTTGAAGATCAGAACCGGATTTTCAAAGACCAGAAAATACCAGCTAAGTTCAATTTCGTTCTTGGTACCTATTCACAATTTAATTCCCCTGATAAGAAACCAGAGAAGCCACAATTTCTGAATGTCATAGCCGAAGACAACATCATCATCATGGATGAAGCGCACAATTCCTCCGGCTCCAGCAACACCGGAAATTTTATGCAAGGTGTATTGGCCAAAACGCACGGTGTTGTGTTTCTCTCCGCAACATTTGCCAAGCGACCGGATAACATGCCCATCTATGCCATGAAGACTTCTATTAGCGAAGCCAGCATGACACGTGATGAATTGGTAGATGCTATCACCAAAGGTGGTGTTGCTTTACAAGAGATACTGGCCAGTCAGCTTGTGGCCGAAGGTCAGATGATCAGGCGCGAACGATCCTTTGAAGGTGTGGAAGTGAACTATATAACCCTTGATGAAAAGGAACAGGAGCATAAAGCCATTGCCGACAACATCACATCTATTCTTCGTGATATTATCGGATTTCAATTATCCCATGTCGATGAAGTTGTTGAAGAACTGGATGACCTGGCTGTTGCCGAAGGGAAACAAGTTGAAATCAGGGAAGGAACCTCGCAGGCCGGAGTAGATAGCCTGCCATACTTCTCCAAAGTTTTTAATGTGATCAATCAAATGCTATTTAGCATCAAAGCCGAGTCGGTTGCGGAAAGGGCAATAGCTCGATTGAAAGAAGGAAAGAAACCTGTGATTGCTTTTGCCAGCACAATGGGAAGTTTCATCGAGCAGATGGAGAATGATCAGGGACTTGCTGTAAGTGATGGCGATACGATCAATGCCGACTTCTCGGAAGTATTACAACGCGGATTGGATGGCATTCTGCGTTATACAGAAACGGATGTAGATGGAAATAAGATTTACAAAAATTTTGAGTTAACAGATTTCTCACCCGAAGCCCAGGCAGAATATCAACGTGTAACGGATGAGATTAAGAATGCTTCGACCGGAATAACGATCTCACCCATAGATGTGATCGTCAGGAAGATTAAAGAAGCTGGATATACCGTAGCCGAAGTTACAGGCAGAAAGTATGAATTGCAGATCAATCCTAAAACGAATAAGGCGGTAGTGGCTACACGAAAACGCATCAACACCAACGATGCGTTCCGGCAATTCAACAACAATGAAGTAGATGTTTTATTGATTAACCAATCTGGTAGCACCGGAGCTTCGGCTCACGCGATAGTAACGCCCAAAGTTCCAAAGAACCAGGTAAAGCAACGGGTGATGATCGTCTTGCAACCGGAGTTGGATATAAACACCGAAGTGCAGAAGCGAGGCCGCATCAACCGCACGGGACAGATCATGAAGCCGATTTATGATTATGTGAATTCAGCTATTCCAGCAGAGAAGCGTTTAATGATGATGCTTCAAAAGAAGTTAAAGTCGCTGGATGCCAATACTACCTCAAATCAAAAGTCATCTACAAAAATTCTGGACGTTCCAGACTTCCTAAATAAATACGGAGATAAGATTGTAGCTGAATACCTGAAAGAAAATCCGGAAGTAAATAAGTTGTTGGACGATCCATTGGGAATCGAAAAACGTGAAGTGGAAGCCGCAGTATTGGAAGATGCAGCACATAAAGTCTCAGGCAGAGTAGCAGTACTGTCCACCGCCATGCAACAAGAATTCTACAATGAAATTGCCCTTCGCTACAGTGAGTATGTTGAATACCTGAAACAGATTGATGAATACGATCTGGAAGTAGAAGCCCTCAACCTTCAAGCGGAAACAACTGCCTCCCGTGTTGTGAAAGTGGGTAAAGGTGGTCAGAGTGAATTCAGTGATGACAGCATCTTGGAAACAGTAATGGCTAACGTACTGAAAAAACCATTTACGAAAACGGAACTTGACAATTTGATCACAGAAGGATTGCAAGGAAAAAATGCAGAAGTGCAACAGCAGGAAATCATCAAAGAATACCAGGAGTTTATCGCCAAAAAATTAGAAGAAGAATTATCAGATGATCTTAAGCGATATGAAGAGTTGATACAAGACATTCCCAATGAAAAGAAACTGAAAAAGATATTAGAGAAATCTGGAAGTGTGGCCTATCAGAATGCCATTAAAGAGCGAACCGAAGAACTCAAGAAGGCGGAAACCATGTCAGTCGAAAAGATCAAACGAACCTTTAACAATCGTCAGCAGTATTTAGAAGGTGTATTTAGTTTCTTCTATGTTGGAAGAAATCTCAACTATCCGATCAACAGCTTTGATCAGGGACAAGAACTAGTTCCTTCTGTATTCCTTGGCTTTATTATTGACAAGAAAAAAACGAATCCGTACGCTCCAAGTGCCATGCGCTTGCGATTTGCCATAGCCAGCAGTAACAAATACATCGCCATTCCAGCAAGTTACATGACTGATGTTAATGCCATCAAGGGAGCCAGCGTAGGACTTGCTGACAAAGGAAAAGAGGATACTTTGAATCGTTGGGAAGCCGCTATTAAAGAAAGCACCGTTGATAGGAAACTCCGGCATATCATTACCGGAAATTTATTGCAGGCTTTCAGTTCTTACAAAGGAAAGCTGGTTAGTTATACCACTATTGAAGGAACAACGAAGAAAGGTATTCTTATGCCGGAGCATTGGAATCCTGGAAATGAAACGCAGCAAAAGGTGGAGGTTCCGATTTCACGAGCATTGAAGATCATTCGTTCGTTAACCACAGGTCAGCAAATCACAACTAATAATAGTATCTCTATTTTTAAACAATCGGGTGCATACAAGATCATCGTTTCATCCTCCCGCCAGCGTGCCGGTGATATTTTCCTTGATCCTGATATTCTTGAAATAGTGGACAAGAACAACTTTGAAAAAATATCGGATAAAATGGTGGCTACCATTGACCAGGACAGCATCGGAGATTTCATTTCCATCCTTCAGGATAAATTCAATGTGAGTGTCTCGCTAAAACCGGAGCAGTTTAATTTGATTAAGAATGAACTGCCGAAACGGACTGTGAGAGTAAAACCTATTTTAAAAATTCAACCTAAACCAAAAGCTCAAAATGACAACCTGGAACTGGAGGCTATGGCGCTGGAGATTGAGTTGGAGTTGATGGAGTTTGCGGCATAAGCGGATTTCAAATAGTTTCTTTAGAGAAATAAACTTCAAAAGGCTCTAACCTAAGCCATTTTACCTCTCGAACTCTGACTTTACATAGGCTTCTGACAAATCTAGTTATTTCATCTTGAGAGATACTTTTGCTTTTAATTTTGGAAAACATCAATTCCTCCGTTTCCTTCGAAATAAAATGGATATTTCTCTTTCCAACGGTTTCCAGCATCGCCTCAATTTTGCCGGTTTCTCTTTTCGAGGTTTTTTGAGTTACGTATCGTTTGATTAATCGGCTAAAGTTGGATTGTTTCATAGTAGTACCTCTCCAACATATACTTTCAAAAAGAGTAATTTTACCTACATCAAATAACAAATTTTTTTTCCATGAGTCTCTTTACCGCGTTAAATGGCTTGTAAACAACCCAGTTTCTCTGCCAATTCAAGCAGTTTTTGCTGCGGACTTGGGTTCACCTTCCTAGTTGAGAAGGTGACTAGCTTATTCCACAATTGTTTGTCTCTGAGCCGGCTACCTCCTTCAAATTATTACGTTTTTTGCCTAAATTGGCAATATTTCAGTATCACATATAGTACAACACGCACCGTCAAAAGTCAGTAATTTTTTCTGCTAAAAAAGTCTGGGAATCACAGGAAAGGATTGCAAGGCATGGAAGAAACCCTGTTCTCTGTATGTGAAAAGTTAATGAAACGAATAGACAACCGCTTGCTGCTCTAAAAAATCAAATCATTGATAAGCTTTATACAATGGAAATTCCCTTGACCAACATCATCAAGTCAAATACTTTTGTTGAGGGCACTGCCTCATTAAAATTGTTGAGAGCAAGAAATCTTTCGCTTATCATAACTTTTTTGTATCGCGAGTATAAAGCCAATCCACAAAGCACTATTCTATATCAGCAATTAATCCATCGCCTAGGTGACTTCTTAGAGGAGATTAACTATGCTGAAGAAGATGAGGAGGTTCGGACAGGAAGAATAATACTAGACTATGATGAGAAGGCCAAGCTTTATATTGATAAGTGGATTGATGTCAATTATTTGAGAAATGTCATTGACGAGGGTTCAAAAGAAGCTTATGTCTTGCTATCAAAGCACACTGAAAAAGTCTTTCAAGTCTTTGAATTGTTAAGTGAAAAGGATTTTGTGGGAACTGAATCGAAGTTCAAGGACATATTCAACAAACTACGTGATATTGTTGAAAATGCAAATCCGGATAAAGAGAAGAGGCTTCTTGAATTGGAAAAGAGGAGATCAGCCATTGAGGAAGAAATAAGACGAATTAAAATTGATGGTCAGGTAGATACTTATGAGGATTTTCAAATACAGTCACGTTTCGAGGAAGTGAATCGATTGGCAAATGAATTAATTGGTGATTTCAAGGAGGTGGAAGATAATTTCAAGGAAATTACAAGGAAAATTTACGAGAAACAGCAAGATAATGACCTTACAAAGGGCAAACTCCTAGCGGAGACATTTGACTCCCTTTATGAATTAAAGAAGACAAATCAGGGAAAAAGCTTCTATGCGTTTTGGCAATTCATGATTGATGACTTGAGTCAGCAGGAATTTCAGCAATTAACAAGAGAGGTTTACAAAGTTTTAGAAGATCGTGGTATTGGGGTATCCTCGCGATCACTCAAGAAACTTAAAACTCTATTGCATCAGGCTGCTCGCAAGGTATTGGATAAAAATGGATTGCTGGCTGACAAATTGAGCAGGGAAATTGTAGCCAAGGATCAGATCGAACATCGAAAGACGCGTGAGCTTATGGCTTCAATTAAGCAGTTGGCAATGAAGAGGATCGGAGTTCAGTTTGAACGAGAGCACTATCTGGTCATCGAAGATAGCCCCAATGTGTTTTTGCCGCTTGAAAGGAGGCATGGTGACAGAACTCAGGAGAATAGATACTCATCGCGTCCTGGGCAAGCAAGCTTGAAATTTGAAGACTTGAGTGATCTTTCAAAAATTTACAGTTCTGATATTATTGATAAGAAAATATTGCTAGAGAACATTCATGAATTATTAATGGACAGATCGCCAGTTTCCTTAAAACAAGTAATTGAAATCAAGGGTATATCAAAGGGACTGGCAGAACTACTTGCCTATATAACATTAGTCAATTCATCTTCAAAATTCTTCGTAAACGAAAAAGAAAGAGAAGTCATTTGTTTTGATAATGAGACTGAAAAATACCTCGAAATGCCGCAGATTATTTTTAACCGATAGTTTGATTTATGCAGTATAACAAACCAAGTATTGCTCCTTACGCGAAGATAGCCGTCAAGCTTCTGCAAGGACCAGTTTTCGATGATCCATCTGACCTTTGGAATGATTTGAATAAGTATGAAGTAGAGTTAACAATGTATTTCGAAAAAATTGCCCTCGATTTAGTTATTGACAAGAGAGATCGTTACGCCTATCTCAGACAAGTTGAGCTTGATGATTCCGGAGCTACTATTGGGCTAATCAGAAGAACTTCATTAACGTATGAGCTTACTTTGGTGTGTACGCTACTACTTGAGTGGTTATTGGAATTTGAGTCAGACGATCTTGAATCAGAAAACTTATACATCACACCTAAACAATTTCGAGAGCGGTTGGAGATGTTCTTTAAAGAAAAGGCCAATGAACTTAAATTCGTCAAAGAGCTAAATCGTTACTTAGGGGAATGTGAAAAGTATGGTTTCTTGAAATTAGTTCACAAAGATTCGATTAATGAAGATGAAAACCGCTACGAAGTAAAGAGAATTTTAAAGGCAAGATTTAAGAACGATGAACTTGCCCAATTTAAAGCTATGTTAGAAGAAGATGTACAGTCTATTTAGCACCAAGCCAAATGAATCTGGATTTAGACTCCAAACTTATGAAGTTTGGAATTGGGGTACCTTTGATCGGGATGTATGGAAAATTGAGCCTGGAGGCGAGACATCTCTGCTCACTGGAGCAAATGCTTCAGGGAAGACTACATTGATTGACGGCTTGCTTACACTTCTTGTCCCAGAGAAACGTATGCGATTCTACAATCAAACCGCTGGTGCAAAGGGCGAGCGAACAGAGGAGAGTTACTTGCTTGGGGAATATGGCGAAACAGAAAACCAGGAAACTCAAACCAGAGAAGTAAAAAAATTGCGTTCGGATAAGGCAACAGCCCAATCTGTACTCTTGGCAGTTTTCCAAAATGAATCTCAATTCATTACACTCGCTCAGGCACGGTGGTTTTCTGGAAGTGAACTCAAACGAATATTCATTCTTTCACATAAGAAGCTATCAATCTCTGATGATTTTTCGCCTTTTGACTCAGGAGGTGATTGGAGAAAGAAACTCAAGCAAAAGTATCCAAAGCAGGGAGCAAAGGAAGTAGTCTTTTTTATTGACAGTCCTGGGGAATATGGCAGGCTTATGCGAAAGCAGCTCGGAATGAAAACGGAGAAAGCCCACACCCTTTTTAGCCAGACTATCGGACTTAAAGTGCTGGGAAACCTGGATGAGTTTGTTAGATTACAAATGTTAGAAGAAAAGGACTCTGAGTCTGAATTCCAAAAGATTAAAGATCATTTCAAAACACTAAATGATGCTCATAAAGCAATAGAAAAAGCGCACCAGCAAATTGAGATGCTCAATCCAATCAGGGATAAGTCCGTAAAAATAACTGAGTATACTTCTGATTTATTGTCACTTGAGTCCAATCAATCCGCAGCTCCAATCTGGTTTGCGGACAGGCAAAAGCAATTGATCAGTGACTATCTTGAAAACAAGGAGAGTGAGAGAGAAAAAATAGAGGCTACATCCTTCAATCTTGAACAAGAAGTATCTGATCTGGATGGCAAGAGAATCAAACTAGAAGTTCAAATCGAGACAGACGAGGTCGGAAGGCAGATTGGTGATCTTGAAAAGGAAATAAAAAGATTAGACCGTGAAACAAATGATAGAGAAACAGAACTAAAGCACTACAATGAACTAGCACGTGAACTTGAAGTTCTCGAAAATCCTTCGTCTCCCTCAATTTTTGAAAATCAACGTGTAGAAGCTATTGATAAGAAGAAAAAAGCCCTTGAACTTTATAATAAAAATGATGCTGAAAGGCTTGATGCCTATGCTTTAAAGCAAGGCCTTGATAAAAATTTCACATTACTCACAAATCAACTGTCAGCTCTCCGCTCTCAGAAAAACAATATTACCGGCAGAGTAGCAGAAATCAGAAAAGAAATACTGGACCACACGGGCGCAACGGAAAAAGAAATTCCTTTCATTGGAGAATTGATCAAAGTGAAGGAAGGCTCTAAGTATTGGGAGCCCGCCATTGAGTTACTACTCTATAGCTTGGCATTACGGCTAATAGTACCTGATGAATACTACCAAAACGTTAGCCGTTACGTAAACGAAAATGATTTAAAAGGACGCATTGTTTATCACCGCTTTAATAAAAAAGATCTAGCGCCCTTAATTTTTCACGAGTCGAATGAAAAAGAACTTTCCGCTAAATTAGAATTCAAAACTTCGCCTTATAAGGAATGGATTGAAAGTGAGGTTAAGACAAAGTACAATTATATCTGTACGGACGCCCTGGACGAGTTTAAGTTATGTGATAAAGCAATAACAAGTCGCGGGTTGCTAAAAAATAAATCAAGGCATGAAAAGGACGATCGTCCAGAGATCAGGAGCCGCCAACAATATGTTCTCGGCTGGGACACGAAGGAGAAAATAGCTGCATTGCGCGAGAAATCGGAATCGCTTGACAAGTCAATAAGGCAGGCTGATCTTTGCCTCCGATCCCTTCAAAATAGTCAAACAAGAATAAAGAAGGAGGAAGAGACCCTTACACAGTTCATTGAGTTCAATGCTTTCAAAAAAATAGATTGGTGGAGTCTTGTCACCACCATTAAAACAAACCAAAATAAAATTGAGGAATTACAAAAAACAAATGATCGTGTCAAGACTTTAAAAAATCAGAGAGACTCAATTATTGAATCCTTGAAGCTTAAGAGTAATGAGGTTAATGAAGTCAAAACCTCTTTGATCAATATCAACACGGACATAAATCAAAGGCGCCAAGCACTTCGCGAAGCAGAAGATTTGCTAGCAAAATTTGACATATCCGGACTTGAGACAAAACTTTCAGAATTTGAAGTTCAATGGATCGCTGATAAGAGTATTGATATTCAGAATGTTTTAAAATTTCAACGTCAGATTTCGACTGACATATCCGAAAAACTTGATAAAATAAAAGATAAGATTCGCGATGAGAAGAGTAAAGCGGAAAAATTGATGCGGGAGTTCAAGAATCCCGATGCATCCATTGCAAATAAATTTGAGGACTGGAAATCAGACACCCACCGGCTATCGGAAAGTGCAGACTTTATTAGTGAATACGTGATTTTACTTGACCGGATACAGAGCCAGGAGTTAGCGGAATTTAAACAGCAATTCAAAAAATACCTTAATGAAGAAATGATTACAAAGATGTCTGACTTCCAGAGTTGGTTACAACAACAGGAACAAGACATTGAGGATAATATTGAAATCCTAAACTTCTCGCTTGAAAAAATCAATTTTAAGAACAATCCACCAACGTTTATTAAACTTCATACTGAAAAAGATTATTCTCCGAAGGTAAAGGAGTTCAAGATTAAGCTTAATGATTGGAAGCCCAACCTGGCAGAATTTCAAAGAACGCAGGATGACAGTATAATGGAAGCAAGTTTTGTTAAAATCAAAAATCTGTTAGATCAATTGACGGATGATGAACATATAAGGAAGGAGGTTCTCGATGTTCGCAATTGGTTGAAGTTTAAAGCGGTCGAGCACCATCGTGAGGATCCAAGCAAAATATTCCGAAGTTATACAGGTACTGCAAAACTCTCCGGAGGAGAAGGAGCCCAATTAACGTATACGATTTTAGGATCGGCAATAGCCTACCAGTTCGGCATCCACAGCGAAGGCATGAATACCAATTCATTCCGTTTCATTTGCGTGGATGAGGCATTTAGCAAACAGGATGACGAAAAAGCTCAGTTCCTCATGGAATTGTGTAAGCAGCTTCATCTTCAACTCATGGTTGTTTCCCCTGCTAAGGCAGAAGAGGTAGCAATTGTGGAGCCTTATATTGCACGGGTTCATTTTGTGCAGAGAAAAGACAATCGTAATTCGGTTGTCTATGATATGCCGATCAAGCAATTGCAAGAGAAACGTGAGTCATATTTGAACACCTAATGTTGCTATGATAACGGTAGATGAAATACAAAGAAAGGCGGCAACCGTTTACCCTGAAGTGCTTAAAAGTAGTTTAACCCGATCAGAATTCTTTCCCTGGATTATCCGATCAAATAAACAGCTATCGAAAGACTTTGCATTAATGAGTAAGGAACTTGCTTCTATCATTGAGGCGTCAAAGGAGCGCAAAGGGTTTGGGTACTCGATAAAATACGAATCGGTAAACACCCGCAATCATAAACAACAGGATATACCATCAGCCATTACGTTCGACTCCCTTGATGATTACCTCAAGTTTACAGGAAAGAAAAAAGAGTATCAGCAATTTCAAGAAGATTCCAGCTTAGTACTTGGCGAATATCCTCAGATGGAAAATTGGATTGGCTCACATCCTACTCGCATAACTCAATATGCTGGTATGTGGCCTGACCTATTAAAGGTATGTCGATGGTTCACTGACAATTTTGAGGAGGATAGGTATTATATAAGAGAGTTGCCCGTTTCTGTTCACACCAAATTTATCGAAGAGGCAAAGGGGATATTGAGGCTTCTTTTAGATGAGCTTATTCCAGATAGACTTCTTGCTAGTGAGAAGGAATTCGAAAAGCGATTCAGGCTTCGTTATGCTCAACCGCTGATACGACTTCGGATTTTAGGAAATGGAGAAGAAACCTTTCAGGGAATAGAAGACATTACTATAACACTGGAGTCTTTTTCAAAAATTAATCTTGGCTGCAATGTTATCATCATTGTCGAAAACCTGATGAATTTCCTGACGCTGCCGAAATCTGAAAATACTGTAGCTATCTGGGGACAAGGTTTTGGTCTGGAAAACATGAAGAGCATAAGATGGCTTGAGGCCAAAAGGATTTTCTACTGGAGCGATCTTGATGCACACGGAATGCAAATGTTATCTCAACTGCGCTCTTATTTTCCTCAAACCCAATCCATTTTGATGGACTTGGAAACTTTGAATCGATTCAAGGGTTATTGGGTTAAGGGTAGCGTGACTAAAGTTACAAAGTTGTCCCACTTAACAGGGGATGAGCTAAAACTATTTAAGCATTTATCAGTGAATAATATCAGGCTTGAGCAAGAGAGAATTCCGCAGGAATTCATAGATAAGATAATGGGTGACCATATAATTTGATGCTAACTTTTCGGAAAGGATTACAGCACCTTTGGAAGATAGTTGCTGGATTTTGGAAAGTACTTTCGCGGAATTCCTCACTTTTTGTCCTTATTGAAGCACTTTTACTTAAAAAAGCTCAGAATTTCAGTATATTTATAGTCAAGCCCATCACAACAAATGCAAACGCATTAGTGATGGGCTTTTATATTTATTAGTAGAAAAAATTGCCTGCTATTCTTATTGGCTTAAATTAAAGACCATGAATTATGAATCATTACCATGACCCAATAAAACACGTTAAATTTCTAAGGCAATCCTTATCACAGGATAAGAAACCTATGGGAATTTTTATTTCTGCTGGCTGCCCATTGGCCGTTCAAATGCCTGAGCCAAAAATGTGGCCGCTAATCCCAGATGTTGATCGCTTAACGAAATTTGTTCATAGTGAATTGAAGTCAAAAGAAGGTGAGAAAAAAAACACTTATGATACACTGCTGGCGGAATTGCAAAAGACAGGTAAGAATATCAATAATGTCGAAGATATCTTGAGTTTCGTCAGGAGCCTAAAAGAGGTATCGTCTGGAAGCAGTGTTCGCGGATTTTCAGAAGACGATCTTATTAAACTTGAAAAAAATATTTGTAACAAAATTGTAAGCAGACTTGATGTCTCTTTGCCCGATCAAAAATCTCCTTATCATAAACTTGCTTCTTGGGTATCTATCGATCGCGAAAAGCCAATTGAGATTTTTACCACCAATTACGACTTGCTTGTTGAGCAAGCATTTGAAGAACTTTCGATCCCATATTTTGACGGCTTCGTAGGTTCAAGACAATCCTTTTTTGACTTAAGAGCATTAGAAGATAATTTAATCCCTAAACATTGGACAAGGCTTTGGAAAATACATGGTTCGATAAATTGGTTTCAAAAGGAGAATAAAGAAGTTTTTCGCTCCAGTAGAACCAATGAGATAGATGCATCTCATTTGATTTACCCATCACACTTAAAATATGAGCAAAGTCGAAAGATGCCCTACCTGGCTTTGATTGACCAACTTAACAGATTTCTCAGGCAGCCCTCTTCACTTCTTATTATTTCTGGGTATTCTTTTAGTGATTACCATCTTAACGATGCAATCGTGAATGCTCTAAAAGCAAATCCTAATACAATGGTAATAGCTCTGTTGTTCGAAACCCTTACGTATGAGGATTCTGATAAGAAAATTAAGGATAGGTATCCTTATGCCATAGAGTTAGCAGCAAGAAGGCCTAATCTTGCTATTTGGGGCTATGATGAAGCGATTATTGGTACCGTTAGGGGCTCTTGGAAGTTGAGCAAGGAGATGGAGCCACAGGAAAATTTAGGTGATTGCATAGTGACGATTGAACAGAAGAAAAAGAACGATAAGGGAGAAGAAAAGACAGATGTGTTAATAAGTCATCAACTGAAACTTGGTGATTTTGCAAAGTTCGGTGATTTTCTTCAAGCTCTAATTGGTTATAACCAAACCAAAGGTGATGAAAAATAATTCTACTTATTTAGGTACTGTTCAAGATGTAAGTGGGACAACAGTAAGGGTCACTTTGTCAAATGATTCTCTTTCTGGAATGACTTATGTAGATGGAGAAGGATTTAGAATTGGACAAATAGGGAGCTTTATAAAAATACCTATTGGATACATTGATCTATTTGGAATTGTAACACAAGTAGGTGCTAGCGCTGTACCAGAGAATCAAGTTGCTTATCAGCCGTATGGAAATAAATGGATGACAATTCAACTACTCGGAGAAGGGCAAAGAAATGGAGCTTTTCAAAGAGGCATATCGCAGTATCCTACGGTTAGCGATGAGGTGCATTTAGTTTCAGAGTCCGATTTAAAGAGAATATATGGACAGCCTGACAAACCCTATTTTGTAAAAATTGGCCACATCGCTGGAGCCGAATCTATCCCGGCTTTAATTGATGTGAATAAATTAATAACCAGACACTCGGCAATCCTCGGCACTACTGGATCAGGAAAATCTACTACTGTGGCTAGTCTTTTAAATGCACTATCAGACTCATCAAAGTACCCTGCTTCAAGAATTTTGGTATTTGACATTCATGGCGAATATGCGAACGCCTTTAAGGATAAAGCGAATATCTTTAAAGTGAATCCTGACAAAACTGAAGGGAGTATTGATAACGAACTACTCCTACCATTTTGGGCTCTTAATTTTGAAGAATTATGCGACATTAGCTTCGGATCATTCAGCAATGAAAAGGATCAAAATATTGTGCTCGAAAGAATACTGCTTGAAAAGATCAGCAGCATCCAGAAATATCCTAAAGAAGGCATAAACCCAGATAGTCTAAATATTGATTCGCCTGTTGCGTTTAGCCTAAAAAAACTTTGGTATGAGATGTACATCGAATGTTTCGCGACCTATTACTCCAAGAATGAGGGATCCCCTATGGACAATTTAGCGTACGAGAAAGATGCTAAAGGGAAAGAACTTAAGGGAGATATGAGTAATGCCATACCACCAGTTTTTAGAAAACCTAAGAATGACAAAGATGATCTCGAAAAAATTAACTACTTGCCAGGTTCCCTCAACATTGGTCAGCAACTTTTATCACTTGGAGCTAAACTAAGAGTTCCGAGGTTTGATTTTCTTTTTAAGCCCGGAGAGTGGACTCCGCAACTGGACGGTAAAACGGATAAAGATTTAGATACACTATTAAAGTCATGGATTGGTAGTGACAAATCGATAACAATACTGGATTTATCTGGTGTTCCTATAACAATATTAAATACAATTATTGGAGTGCTTCTAAGAATTGTGTACGAAGGACTTTTTTGGGCTCGATACCTTTCACAGGGAGGTAGGGAGAGGCCATTGCTTCTACTTATGGAGGAAGCTCATAATTATCTGAACGCGGAAGGGAAAGCCTTGACTATTGTTCAGAAAATAGTGAAAGAGGGGCGTAAGTATGGGATTGGTGCAATGATTGTCAGTCAGAGGCCATCAGAGATAAACTCAACCATACTCTCGCAATGCGGAACTTTTTTTGCGTTACGTCTTGCGAATTCTTCTGATAGAGCCCATGTTACCAGCGCAGTCACAGATAATCTTGATGGTCTTACAAGCATGCTACCCATTTTGAGGACGGGAGAGGCAATCATTCTGGGGGAAGCAGTTAAGCTACCAATGAGAGCTATAATAGACCCACCAGCTATTGACAAGCGCCCTGACAGCCAAGACCCTATTATCTATGATGAGAAGAGTACCAATGATTCGTTACTCCCTGGCGGATGGGGGATAAAAAAAGAAGAAGATCCAAACTACGAAGAATTTGTGGAAGCCTGGAGAGCGCAAAATCCTATTATTAAACGAGTTATAAAGAATAAACCTGCATAATTATGAAACGACAACCAGTAAAGTCATCTAACATTGCTTCAATTGGATATGATGAAACTTCTCAAACACTAGAAGTAGAATTCTTGAATGGCGGGGTGTATCAATATTTTGGTGTACCACAAAATGTCTATCAAGGAATTATGGGAGCGAGTTCTCATGGAGAATATCTTGCCCAGCATATCAAAGGTCATTATAGGTACTCCAAAGTTTAAGAGGCCAAGTGAATATATGAGTCGTGGCTATTGAACAATAGTCATTTGGGGAGAGAGAAAAATATGAAAAGTTTTAGCATCAATTTCGATACCGCAAAGGGCTTTGAGATAGAGAATCTCAGAGGGCTTGGTGGTATTGTAGGATTATATTTCATCTTCACTGAAAAGACTTATATCCAATACCCATTTAAATCTTCTCGACTACTTTACATCGGGATGAGTGAGAAAATGACCAATAGTATTAGCAGCCGCCTGACGGGTCATTTTGATGGAAAGTCAAAGAACATTGGTCTAATAAATTATCGAAAAGTTTCTCCTTTGTATTTCTGTTATTTCAATTACGAAGTACTTAAGGATACCTGGAAGCTTCGCATTGAAGATTTGGAGAGCTATTTTTTGCTTGATTTTGTAAAGCATTTCGGAGTCTACCCTATTTGCAATAATAGAACAGGTTCTGAGGTATTGAAAAATGAGTTAACCATTAAGCTGAAGATTGATTGGGACTATTTTGATTAATATGATCGTATGAGCAATAAAATTAAGTCTGGGAAAGAAATACTGGATGATTTTTTCAGCACAGTTCAACAATTGGATAAAGTAGACAAAAACATTGCCGAAATACTTATGAGACTTTATCAGCAAGGAAAATTAACAGACATAAATCTTAAAAATGAACTTCAAACGTTAAGAGACACTGATGTCAGGGCAAAAAATTAAAAGCATATCAATAAAGGGATTTCGTGGAATAAGGAATCAAATCGTACTTCCATTGTCTGAGAAGTCCGGATTGTTTTATGGCGATAATGGTACTGGTAAGAGCAGTATAGCTGATGCCATTGAGTGGTTCTACAAGGATGATGTTGAGCATCTTGCCAGCAAAGAAATTGACAAGAGCGCTTTAAGGAATTTTAGTTTATCGGAACAAGAATCAGCTTCAGTCCAGTTAGATTTTACAACTTCAAACCTGGGAACAGAGAAAACTCTTTCTCTTAAGAGGGAAAAGATTACTACAGAATTTTCTAATCAATCACTGGAGTCCCAACAGTACCTAAGCAAATCAGGTAAGGAAAATCTCTTATTGCGATACAGAAATCTGGTGGAGTTTATAAATGGCACAAAGGGAGATAAACTAAAATACTTGTCAGAGATTATTGGTTACGGTGAAGTTACTAAGATCAAAGACGCAGTCAGAAAAACATTCAACAGTTTAAAAAGTGAGATAAAGGGCAAGGGTTTTGAGAATCAAATAGCAAACCAGCAAAAAGTCCTGCTTGATCAATTGGGCGCAGTTATATATGACGATCACCAACTATTTAAACAACTTAATCAAATTATCAAGTCGCTTGATGCTGGCGTGGAGATTAATTCATTCAAGGATATTGATACTCTAATTGAAAAGATAAAAAGGCCAGCCGACAACAAAGTAATAAATGAACTGGCATTTCTTCAACGCTGTAAAGATACTCTGAGTGTTTTGAGAAGTGAAGTCGAGATTGTTCATAGTGACTATGTAAAATTTTATGTCGAGTTTAAGAGACTTTTCGATGACGTGGAGAATATTAAGCAAATATTACTTCTTGAATTATTAAATGCAGGGAAAAGTGTCATTACAAAAAAAATCTTTATTCAAGATAATTGCCCGTTGTGTCTGCAACCCAAAAGTCAGGCGGACTTGTTGACAAGTTTGGAAAATAGGATTGGTGAAATCTCCACATCATCCGAAAAACTGAAAACCTATGAAAAGGCCAAGGAGTCTATGAGACAAACGGTAGAGCAGCGCATTAAAAGACTTGAATTATTGTCAACGGAGCCGTTGATGAACAGCGCAGAGTATACTTCAATTAAGTCAGGCGTTAGCGAGATGAGAACGAAGTTAGGTTTATACCAGGCTGAGATCGCGCTCAAAATTTTGGCAGGAAAAATGGTCAGACCTATTGAAGATTTAAAATTTGTTGGTGAAGATTTTTCTTATCCTAAGGATATTGAGGAAAGGAGTGTGTTTTTGAAAAGTCAGCTACCCAAAGACTCTAATGCAGATATTCGTGTTAAAATCGAATTCGCCAGGGCTTCATTTCTTAATATTCAAAAATTACTTGCTGAGCGCGAAGTATTACAGAAACAAAAAGATTCTATTGAGATTGTTTACAATGAGTTTGTTAGAAAACAAAAAGAAGGACTAGAGAGTTTTTTAAATACATTTTCCTCCGAGATCAATGAATACTATCAATTCATGAATCCTGACGAAGCTTTCGAGGACCTTAAAATCGTTCCAATGCAGGAAGAGGATGAGTTGAGGGGAATAACCGTTCAATTTAAGTTCAATGGTACAGAGGTTTCGCCACCTCAGAAATACTTTAGTGAGTCGCATCTAAATTGCTACGGGATTGCGTTTTTCCTCGCTTCTGTTAAGGCGTTCAATGTTTATAACAAGTTTATCGTTTTGGATGATGTGATTTCAAGTTTTGATAGCAACCACCGGAAAAGGTTTGCTGATCTATTGCTTGAAAGATTTTCTGATTACCAAATAATTTTATTAACACACGAAATAGAATGGTTCACTTATGTGAGAGAACTGGCCAAGAAGAAAAACTGGCATATTCACGAAATAAAATGGAGTGAAGGGCAAGGGACACATTTAGAACCTGGAGCTAATGATCTGAAAGAACTGATCATTCATCAGATTATAAATAATCAAGAAGCTCAATTGGGAAACTCCATCAGGCGCTATCTTGAGCAGACTTTGAAAAATATTTGTTTCCAGCTTGAAACTAAGACTAGTTTTCGTTTCAACGATCAAAATGAAAAGCGCATGTCCGATGAATTATTGAATGAACTGAGGTCATTGATTAATAGAAAAAGTAACGACCTGAAGGCTCAAATGGCGATTATTGATAGGGTAGCAAATTCGAACGTACTTGGGAATCTATTATCTCACGATAATCTATTTACTCCTAAAATGGGCGACTTAAAGGCCTTTTGGAGTGATATTGAAAGCCTTGAGCACTTATTATTTTGCAGTGATTGCCATGCCCTGGTGTCTATAAGATACTATGATAATGTCAATAACAAGGTACGCTGCAAGTGCGGCAAACTTAACTACGATTGGAAGAAATAACTTGCATCTATTAGGTTTATAATATTAGGAAATACGCTGGCCGAAAATCTCTTTCTGAAAATAGTTTCAATTTCACTTATCGTTCAGCTTTCAAACGCGTCACATTTTCATTAATGAATTCTTCGAGTTCCTTGAATTTAAAGTGAGTATACTCTCTGAATTTTTCTCGATCTGTATCGTATAGTCCAGTAATTTCAGGAATTATGGAGTAAACGCTATTGTCTTTCTGATAGCGGGATCGGAATAAGTTGACATGGAAATCATCCTCGTGGGGATTTCGATAAAAATGATATACAATATCAGGAATCACTTTTGTAATGCTCTCATTGGAATTAATCATTGAATCGCGAAGAATGGTGTCAACGATTCGTTTAATATTGTCGGCATAGTCAAACACATACCTGTTCCTACTATTATAGACGTTTTCAACCAGTTTCCTAGCCTCCCCATCGCTCTTATCGGCAATATCATCGTACAACATCCCTAATTCCCTCATATAGATGCGGACATCCTTGGGTGACAGACTACCTATTTCAACACGTATTCCTGGATCTTTAATGATTCTCTGCGAGTAGGCTATTGGATCAATATTATCTCCAATTTAATTATCATTAAGTCGAATGAAATACTGAAATGTCCCAAACAATTCAACAAAACAATATAGTTGTTTCACTTCACTGCCATCTTCTTGAATTTGTCTTTGAGAAAATAGAACTAACGAATGAGACATAAAACTGTCATCTATAGACGTTCTCAAATATTCGATAATCTCCTCAACTTTGAATATTGGATAGTAGGGTAATAGAGTATCTTCGCTCAATAGGGCTCGATTGCCAGTGTCAATAAGATGATCTACTACAGATCGATCAATTCCTTGTCTTAGCGCAAACTCAATCGCAATTTTTGCAAAGCCTGCTTCAAAAACTTTGTTGTCAATATTGAATGGCAATTCGAGAACACCGGCAAACTCCTCGTGGGCGTACAAATCTGAAACAACCGCGATTGTATAGTCAGCACTGTTCACAAAGTTCTTTTCTAATTCACGCTCCACCTTCTTTATATAATCTTTAGCTACAGTTTCGTTTGCGAAAATCTTGACGATTTTCTTGTCGTGATCAATAGTATATTCCGGCCTTCGGTGAGTAAGAATGCTCTCTTTTAAATTTACATCAAACACGCGATCATCCTTAAGAAGCTTAAGTTTTCCTGTTAGGGCTACAGATCGTGTTTTCCTGTCTCGCTTCATATCCAGTCGTTCAGTAATAAGCAAGAACATATTGCTAAACGGCTTATCTATCTGTCCCCCCAAATACTTTTCACCGCCACACTCTTTGCATAAGATACCTTTTGCCGTTAGTTGTCCACCGAGTGCCTGAGGAATAATGTGCTCTTCGTGATTAGATGTAGTTTCGTCAATAAAATCTTCTAGCCGCCTTCTACACAGGTAACAATTATTCATAGGATTAATTTTCAATTCCAAAATGTTGGGAACTCAGAATCTACACTCTAAGGTGTGGATCAAAGCAAAGCGAGGGTAAATTAATTAGATGGCTTTCAAATTAATCATTATCAGTCAATTCTTCACTTAGTCCATCAGATTACCTAATCTAAGATATCGTGCTAATTTACCTTGATGACGCAAACATTCAAAAATGATCACGGTCAGCAATTACTTCACAGAGATAGAAAAGGTAGGTATACCAAACCTACCCGATACCCTACGTAAGAGCCATGAGTTTATAGCAAAGAGCACCAATAGGGGAACTTCATGGGACATATATAAAACCAATGATACCATTAAGAAGGTCATTGACCTTTACCTTTCAAAACTCAACGAGTTTATAGGTTCACATGTAGCTAAAAACGACCAGCATAAAAAGACCAACCTAAATCCAGCAACAAATCAACCCAAAAAAGAAACAAGCCGAGCCAGGAAATCAGTAAAGGCAACTGTCAGAAAAAAAGAACCGAAGCCGAAAAGTCAAAAGCCTACAGGCAAATTGGTAGCACACATCCGCGAAGAGGTAAAATTTATAAAACGTTATGTCGGGCTGCATAATAAGGTGAAATCACCCAGTGTCGTTCTCAATTTCATCAAAGCCCTTCAGCGATCCATCGTTCAAAAACTTATCCGAAAGGAATCTCCACTGGCAAAAGAAATCCAGACCATCCAGGATAAGCTCGTATCACTTTATAACAGTATGAAGAACGAGAAGCTCATTGAGATCAACTCCAAAGACCTGTCACATTTAGTAGTCATTGCCGGAGGCGAGTCGGTTTACCCTTCTATTAATTTCATTAAACGCTTTGTTGGGATGCAAGGAAGGGAACTGGAAGACAAAAAAGTAGAAGCATTCATCAGGCAAATGGAAAACGCAGTCAAGAATGGAAAGATTTTGAAAGATGATCCTTATGCTGATAAAGTTAGTCGCATTCATAAGTTATTAAAACAAAGAACGAGCAGGACAATTTCAGTATCCAAAGCAGAACTCAATGGATTTGAAGGAATCCTGAAAAGCTGTGGATGTAAACCTGATCTGGGAAAGATTTATAACACACAAGGCAAGCCACTCAGGCGATGCAAAAAAAAAACCTATTCCGATGCAAGGAAGGGAGCGTGTTCTCATAACAGTGGTTTAAGTGGAATCCTTACAGCCGAAGAAATAGCTAACCGAGAGTTTGAAGTGCTCAATTTCAATTATCGTTGGAGTGCATTGCTTGGTAAACCAGCCAAGAATTTTACCATGATGATTCATGGTGAGCCTGGTGGCGGTAAGACAACCCTGCTGCTAAAGTTCGCCCAATACCTGGCAGAGGATTTTGGTAAGGTAATATTCATTTCGTCCGAAGAATTTGCTGCCACTACGTTAACAACAAAGGTGAAAGAACTCTTCAATGAATTTCCACCCAATCTTCATTTCACTGAAAATGTAAAACAGTACGATCTATCGGAGTACGATTTCATCGTCCTGGATTCCGTGAACGACCTTGGTCTTACTATTGCCGATTTCAAACAACTCAAACTTGATTATCCTAACGCTGCCTTCATCTTGCTCTTACAACATACTAAAAGTGGTCAGTTCAAGGGTGGTAAAGAATGGGAACATGAAACTGAGATTGCCGGAGAGATTGAAAATGGTCTGGTCACCATTTACAAAAACAGGTACGGTGTAAAGGGATCGTTTGATTTCTTCAATAACTAAATCACAAACTAAAAGAATAGAGCTATGCCAAATTTCATTGCAAAGATTCTGGGAGCAGGTGCAAAAGATACGGTGGATGCAATTGGCAATGCCATTGATAAGATTGATAGGTCGGACGAAAAGTTGGAGCTACAGTTACGCTACAAACAATTAATTGTTGACCTTGAAAGCTCCTTCCTGGACTATGAAAATAAATTGCTTGAAGGACGCACAAAGATCATAGAAGCCGAAGCAAAAGGTGATAGCTGGCTGCAACGAAACTGGCGACCCTTTCTAATGGTCATCTGTATGTTCATCATCCTGAACAACTATGTGCTGGTACCGTATTTCGGTATACCCACCGCAATCCTGGACGATCACATCTGGACACTAATGGAAATGGGTGTAACAGGGTATGTGGCCGGGCGATCCCTAGAAAAGATCAGCGAAAATCTTGGGCCTGTGCTTCAAAATGTACGAAAAAGCAGGAAATAATCGTGATTTGAATTAGAAGTATATATTTAAGGAGCAAAAGATTGGGGTGGGGTATTGCCATTAAAGTTGGCACATATTATGATAAATAGAATGATTACCCATTCCGTTTCATGGCTCCTTGCAACTTGTGAAGAGAATGGTGACGTTGGAAAGATGCAGAGCAATCATGGAAAAGCATGGTTATCAATATAGCGATGAAGAGTTGCTGAAAATTCGTGATTTTCTTTACTCACTGGCGGCCATAGAATTCAAAGTATATCAACGAAAGGAACTGGAAGATGAAAAGAGCAATCATTTACACACGAGTATCATCGGACGAGCAGGCTGAGAAAGGATACAGTCTGCAATATCAGGAGGAGCAGCTTCGTAAATACTGTTCCAATTGTAGTATAACGATTGTTGTACACTACAGAGAAGATTATTCGGCAAAGACTTTTGATCGTCCCGAGTTCAATAAGCTTATGAATTTCTGTAAAAAGAATCCTGGTGATGTTGATTTATTGTTGTTCATTAATTGGAGTCGATTTGGCAGAAATGCTGGAGACTCTTATGGTATTATTAAGCAGCTTAACAAACTAAACATCGAGCCACAAGCTATTGAGCAACCTTTAGATTTGAAGGTGCCTGAAAATAAAATGATGCTGGCATTTTATCTTGCCTCACCTGAAGTAGAAAACGACAGGCGATCTATCAATGTTCGATCCGGTATCTACCGTGCAAAGAAAGAAGGTCGGTGGACTACGCTTGCTCCAATTGGTTATCGAAACATACGGACAGAGGATGGCAGAGCCATGATCATTCCTAGCAAAGATGCTGACTTAATTCGGGAAACATTCAAGGAGTTTTCGAAACGTGCTTATGGCATGGAGGAGTTAAGAAAGAAGATGGTGGATAAAGGATTGAAGTGTGAACGTTCACGTTTTCCAGAACTGTTGCGTAACCGAGCATATATAGGAAAGGTATTTGTGCCAGCCTACAAGGAAGAAGAAGGCTACTATACAAAGGCAATTCACGAACCACTCATTAGTGAAGAACTATTTTTTCAGGTGCAAGATGTTTTGGAAGGTAGGGCACCAAACCGGCCAACCAAAAACACTGTTAATGAAGAACTATTGCTAAGAGGTTTTTTAGAGTGTGGCCAGTGCGGTAAAAATATTACAGGGAGTGCTTCTCGCGGAAATGGTGGGCGCTATTACTATTATCATTGTACATGCGGATGTAATGAACGATTCAAAGCAGGGGTCGCAAATAAACTCTTCATTGAATTCCTTGAAACGATCAAACCAAACCCAATGGTACTGGATATGAACTATGAAGTATTATTGGACGAGTTTGATTCCAAAATCAAAAATAACAAAGGAGATCTTAGTAAGATTGATGAAGAGGTAAAGCGCAATAACCAACGGCTACAAAATGCACAACATCTCATGCTGGATGCCGAGATCAACTCAAAAGATTACAAAGAGATTAAAGCAAAGCTTGACAAAGCCAATGATGAATTAATCCGTAAGAAAGCCAATCTTTCAACTGGCCATGAGAACTTCAAAGAGCATTTGAAGTATGGAGCCACCATCCTGAGAAACATTGATCTATTCTATCAAAATGCATCTCTATCAGAAAAACAGCTAATCATTGGTTCGGTGTTTCCTGAAAAATTGATTTTTGAAAAAAATAAGTTTCGAACCAATAGAATGAACGAAGCAGTTGTATTAATGTGCGTGAATCACAGCGACTTACCTCAAAAAAAAAGCGGACGAAGTAAAAAATTTTTACTCTCGTCCGCTCAGGTCGAGATGAGAGGATTCGAACCTCCGGCCTCCACGTCCCTAACGTGATGCGCTAACCGGGCTGCGCTACATCTCGAAATATTTTCGAGGGTGCAATAATAATAAATTTTTAGAATCTACTTTTTATTCTGCTTCAAATCGCGAACAAATCGTGCCCAATTAAATGGATTCAAGAATGGATTGGTACGGGGTTGAAATTTATCGGCCGCTGAGGTCGACCACTGATCCATGTAGTATCTGTAATTGGCTGCGCCATCCATAGGGGTGGTCTTCAGCATCAAGGCCATTAATTCAGCATTCAGATTTTTTTGATCGATTCCATTGTCAAACGGAATATTGAGTGCCAGTACAGCTTCTTTGAAAACCTCTTCGGTTGGGAATGGCATAATCTGCACTTCGCGCAAATACGTAACATCCGTAACCATCTCCACAATGATGGTTAGATTATCGTTGGCGCCTTTTGGCACAATATAGTGTTGACGATTATACCCAATCGAACTGATTACAATACTATCTCCCTCCAGTACCGGCATCGAAAAAAAACCAGCTGGACTGGTACTTGTTCCTCGCCCCGCTTTAGGCACATATACGTGAACTCCGGGCAGCACATTTACACTGTCGCTCACAAAACCCGAGAGCTGAATAATCCTTCGCGTACTTTGCGCCTGACTCATAGAAACAGAGCCAAGGAAAGCAACGAAAAAACACAGAACAAAGCCAATTGATCTCACGCTACAATCATTAAGTTTTCAAAGATAGAGATTCAAGGGATTTTACCCTAATGTACACGTACTTCCTCCACCAATGGTTTTTGTTATCTTCGCAACTGTACGATGATCACGATAGAGACTTTGTTTTATGCGATTAAAACATTTTAATATTGATTTAGGGGCTCAAATTTTTCTAGCATGTTCGGATACATCCCGACTAAGGATATTAAACCTTATTTTGACTAACGGTGAAATGTGTATCAGCGACCTGGAACATATATTGGAGTTTACACAAACAAAAACCTCACGTCATTTGTTATACCTAAAAAATTCTGGCATCCTAACTTCTCGAAAAATAAATCAATGGGTGTTCTACCAACTTAAAGAAGAGGTATTTGACATCACGAGGCAAATATTTCAATTTCTTAGCCGCGATGCGATCCTTCAAAAAGATCAGCAAATTTTTCAAACTATGTACAACAATCGCGAATTGTCGCTCAATAAATTAAAAATTAAGCCCATCAATCAGCAAGAATGAAATCTTATCGACATATTCTTTTTGATCTCGACCATACACTTTGGGACTACGAAAAAAATTCATCTGAAACACTGCAAGAGCTTTTTCATCATCACAAATTGGATGAATTAGGAGTTTCTTCCTTTCCGGATTTCATGAAAACATTTGTAACCGTGAATACCAATTTATGGACTCAATATGATTTGGGGCAGATTCATCGGGATGTGATTAGAAATGATCGGTTTCATAAAATCATGCTTGAGTTTGGAATTGATAATTACGACTTCTCACTAAATTTTTCGAACGAGTATATCGATCAATCACCAAAGAAAGGCGCCTTGATGCCAAATGCAAAAGAAATTTTAGAGTATCTGCATCCAAAATATCCTATGGTGATTGTTACTAATGGGTTTGACGAAATCCAATCCGTAAAAATGGAATCGGCAGGTATCACACCCTATTTCAAAAGTGTTGTCACCTCCGCACGAGCGGGTCATAAAAAACCATCGAGGGAAATTTTTGATTTTGCGTTGGCAGAAAGTGGTTTTAATTCGCACGACACATTGATGATTGGGGATAATTTATTAACTGATATTGGCGGAGCGCGTAATGCTTCGTTGGATACGGTATATTACAATCCGCATAAAATTGCCCATCAGGAAAAAACAGAATATGAAATTCACGACTTGAAAGAGTTGTTGGATATTCTTTAAATCCCCGCCTGAATAAAGTATTTTTGCAGGTGATGTCACTACTTGGTGCTTTCTTTGTGACTTTGCGTCTTAGTGGTTTTAGAAATAATTAAAATTGAACCACAAAGGCACTAAGACACTAAGTTTCACAAAGAATAAAATGTAATTGATTACTAGGAACGGCATCATTTTGAAACTGCAATTATAATTTCACTTAACATTAACTTCAGCACTATGTCAACCGGCTTCTTCAAAATTCCAACCCCAGTTAACGAACCCATTCTTTCATACGCACCCGGAAGTAAAGAACGGGCAGCTATAAAAAAAGCATTGGCAGAGGCACGCGCAACAGTGTTGGATATCCCCATGTACATCGGTGCCGAAGAAGTCCGCACAGAAAATAAAAAAACGCTGTCCCCACCACACGATCATAAACATGTTTTGGCTCATTATCATATGGGCGACAAAAGTCATGTTGAGCAGGCAATCACTGCTGCGTTAGCTGCAAAAGAATTGTGGGCAAATCTAAGTTGGGAAAATAGAGCCAGTATTTTTTTAAAGGCTGCGGATTTGTTAGCAGGCCCGTATAGAAGTAAAATAAATGCTGCCACTATGTTGGGGCAATCTAAAAATGCTTTTCAAGCAGAGATTGATTCAGCTTGTGAGTTGATTGACTTTATTCGTTTCAATGTTCACTTCATGGGTGAGATTTATAGTGAACAACCTGTTTCATCACCGGGTGTTTGGAACCGACTTGAGTACAGACCCTTGGAAGGATTTGTATTCGCGTTAACACCGTTCAACTTTACAGCTATTGCAGGCAACTTGCCAACCAGTGTGGCAATGATGGGCAACACCGTAGTTTGGAAACCAGCTAATACACAGATATACGCTGCAAATGTAATTATGCAGGTGTTGAAGGAGGCGGGCTTACCCGATGGTGTAATCAATTTAGTCTATGCAAATGGACCCGATGCCGGTGAGGTTATTTTTAATCACCGTGATTTTGCAGGCATTCACTTTACAGGAAGCACAGGCGTGTTTCAAAATATCTGGAAGACCATCGGAAACAATATTCATAAGTTCAGAACCTATCCACGCATTGTGGGCGAAACCGGTGGAAAAGATTTTATCATGGTGCATAAGAGTGCCAATGCAAAAGAAGTTTCTACCGCGATGGCGCGTGGTGCCTTTGAATATCAGGGTCAAAAATGTTCGGCTGCATCTCGATGCTACATTCCTTCTAATCTGTGGGGCGATGTAAAAAAATACCTTGTTGAAGATTTGAAAAGTTTTAAAATGGGGCCGACTGAAGATTTAGGAAACTTTATTAATGCGGTGATTGATGAAAAAGCGTTTGACTCGATTACAAGTTACATCGATAAGGCAAAGGCAAATCCAATGAATGAGATTATTGCCGGTGGCAAGTATGATAAATCGAAAGGGTATTTTGTTGAACCCACCGTTATCCTTACTAAAGATGCATCTTCCATCACTATGTGTGAAGAAATTTTTGGACCTGTGCTTACGGTGTATGTGTATCCTTCCGAAAACTTTGAACAAACTTTAGAATTGGTTGATAGCACGTCACCGTATGCCCTTACGGGATCTATCATTGCAAAAGATCGGTATGCAGTTGAGTTGGCAACAAAAAAATTAGTAAACGCTGCCGGTAATTTTTACATCAATGATAAACCGACCGGAGCCGTAGTTGGGCAACAACCATTTGGTGGTGCCCGTGGGTCTGGCACAAATGATAAGGCTGGAGCCAAAGTAAATTTAATGCGTTGGGTTTCTATGAGAACAATTAAAGAGACCTTTGTTACACCTGTTGATTATAGATATCCTTTTTTGGAGAAGGAGTAATATCAAGAATGTTTCTCAAAGCTTCCCGCAGATTTCGCTGATTGACGCAGATGTTCTCAGCGTTGATCCGCGTAATCCGCGGGAGAATATTTAGAGTTAGTTAATCAGAATCTTATTCTCACCTGATTTAAGTTCAATCACTTTTCCATTCCATTCTAACCTTCCGGTGATGGAGGTTGGTAACATAACAGTTCCACTCAACTGAGTTCCAGTCTTTTTAAAATCAACGCTTAGGTCTCCAGCCCAATGCGGAATGTTTCCTTTTACACTTTCAAGTTTTTGAAGTTGCGGACGGATTAGCACTTTTTTGAATCCTGGCGTTTGAGGTTGTATTCCTGCAAAGGTAGCCAGCATTTCAAAATCAGGACTCGCACTCCATGCGTGACATTCACTGCGATCTCCTCCTTCCGGGAAGGTGGAGAGGCCTAGGGCTAGTAAGTCTTTCCATTTATCTAACAACGTCATATACAAATCACCTGACTGCGCGAGGTTCATCGCACGACCTAAATAAAAATCGAAGTACAAGGTAGTAGGTGTTAAGTTTTTTGTCTCCACGATTCGTTTCACAAAGTCATGTTGTTCTTCTTTTGGAACTATGCCACAAAGCACCGCCATAATATTACTGTGCATGCTAAAATGTTTTTTGTCCGGTGTGTCGGCATACAACTGACGAGTAGCATCCCAACATTGCTTCTTCACTCCCGCTTTTAATTGCTGACTGCGCAACGAATATTTCTGCGCAAGCTCAGGCTGATTGTAATAACCATACATTTCTGCCGCAAGGCTCAATGTATAAGCATAGAAAAGAGAATTGGTAGTTAATCGTTTGAAAAAACTTTCTTCTATTATCTTATGAGTAGGAAATGAATGATCAAAAAAATCCCAATACGGTTGCTCAGTCATCATATTGTCAGGAGTCATATATTGTTCAAAATGATCGAGCACCCGTTGCATTCCTGGTAGGAATGATTTTACGAATTCAGGATCGTTGCGATACATAAAATAATCATGCACCATGGTTACCCATACCAATGAATAATTCGGGATGTATTGCGGCAATGATGACGGATAGCGACTATAGGTAAGTCCATCATAGGTAAGTGATCCATGAAATTGTTCCAGCGCATTTTTTGCTAACCGATCATCGCCCGAAACATAATAAGAAACCAATGCCTGAATGCGCGTGTCACCTACATATTGCAAGCGCTCCCAGTAAGGACAATCCATATAGGTTTCGTAAGCACAAAGCCGGGCAGTGTGCCAACCAATGTCAAACACTTTTGATAGCGCAGGATCATTCGATGAAAACGAAGCTTTCTTTTCAAATGGATACGCAGTAAACCAACTTCCAAATTTTTCAATAGTCAGTGGATCGCTTCCTGTTGTGATATCCAATTGCACATACCGAAAGCTGCGATAGGTTAGCGTAGTGAAATTTCTGCTTTTGTTTCCATCCGGTAAAAAAAGATCATACACCCCATGAATCGATTTACCCTGAATCGAATCTCGATTCCCTTTTTTCTTAATGTCTTCATAAACAGCTTCTGCGTAGGTCACTTTAATTTGACTTTGCTTTCCACCTGAGACAATCAATTCGGGAAATGCTGAGGTAAGAATTTGCTGATCAATTAAAATTGAAGCAGTCGTGTTGACAGGAATCGTAATCGGAAAACTTGTTGGTTGCTTAGTCAGGCCAGCACTTCTTCGGATTGATCCATTCTTTTGGTAGGTGCGTTCCATTAAAGGAATCGATCTTGGTACAAGTTCCCAGGTAGGATCGCCATAGCCTACTACTCCAAATGGAGCGCCTGTCTCAGTTAGGCTTACTGCTTTCCAGTTTGAGTCATTAAAGTTGGGAGTCTCCCATCCCCACGGAAATTTTGAAGCCTCTACTTTTTCTAATGGCCCGGCTGCGTAGTATTGATAAAAGAGATCAGGACTGCCTGGTTTAAAAATTAAGGGCGAGATTGATTCGTCAGTCAAATACTTCCAGCTCTTATCTGTATTTACAACTGACGAAAGTGAATCATCGCCTTGCATAATCAGGGCGGTTCTTTTTCCCATCAAGTAAACCGGTGCTGCTTCTGCAAAATTGACAACCTGCACCGCAAGCACATTTTTTCCTTCCTTCAACAAAGGCGCAATGTCCAATGACTCAAATCGCCAATGCCTTGCATCACTAATCTGTGGGCCATCGGTAACATATGTTCCATTTACATAAAAGCGATACCGGTTATCAGCCGAGAGATGAACAACAAACTGATGAGGTTTCGATTTAAGATCAAACGATTTTCGGAAATGATAAACTCCATAGTTATGCCCTCCTTCTGTTGGCCCAATCCAACGCGCCTGCCATCGATCATTAACAATATGTGGAGATGGAGTAACCAAATGTTGACCAAAGCCAACAAGCGGTAAACAAAGCAGCAGGAGTATTCGCATCATGATAGAAAGATAATAAAAAGGCTCTTTAATTGACAAGGCGTCCTGACCAACACAACGTGATCAAGACGCCTGATTATTGAGTTAAAGGTTATTAATTGACAAACTAGAGTTGACAACGTTCTCCCGAATCGATTCAAAATCATTGTCAATTTTCACCTTGTCAACTGTCAATTTATGCTATTGTCAACAACTCGTTCCTTATACCATTTAATGTTGCGCGAGAAGTACATCAGCAATCCTACAATCAAGAACAGCCCAATACTACCAATCAGCAATGAGAAATCCTGTGCCTGAATAATCACAAAGATGAACGCATAAAAACACGTCATCAAAAAAGTGAATAAAAAGATTATGGATTTCTTCTTGAGGAAACTAGCTGCATAAACACTCACAAGCAAGATTGTTGCGATTGACGAGATTGCGTATGCTGCATTATAACCAACTTGCTCGGAAAGAGACAGAAGTAAGGTGTAATAAATAATCAACGCCACACCTACTAATATATATTGAAAAGGATGAATCCTGATTTTAGTAGTGATCTCAACTAAAAATAAAGCTGTGAACGCCAGGATGATAATAAGCACTCCATACTTTGCTGTGCGCGTACTCTTTTGATATTGATCGGCAGGTATTAAGAGCCGCAACCCAAACTCTGATCCACTTAATGATTGCTCTTCGTTAACCCATTTCTGTGAGAAGGGACGATTAAAAGAAAGAACTTTCCAGGTTGCTGAAAAACCTTCTTCATTGACGGTGCGATCTGATGGTAATAGTTTGCCTTCAAAACTTGGGGAAGGCCACGCCCCTGATGATGATACTTCAGTTGATTTTCCGGTAGGTACAAAATAAAGACTTTCACTTCCCTTCAAACTTAGCTTGATCGAATAGTCCGCCACAATATCAGCGCGGGACGACCAGCCTAGTGGAGTTACAATACCACTTACCAGATTTGTGCGGGGGCGAGCAGCAATTTCACCATCGTACTCAGTGGGTACATAATGTTGTTGACTGATATTTAGCCCGATGTCGCTCGCAGGTTCCGACAACAATTTTTTACTTCCATTTTGGATTATGGGATTCTCACTAATTCCCCGAAGGTCAGTGATGCCATTAATCAGCATAGCGTCTTTCCAATGTACTTGCTCATCGGGAATATTCCACGTTGAAAAATCGGGTGTGCTGAAAGAAGCATCCATGGCAATATCACTTTCATACACTGCTACATCAAAAATGCCACGATGCAACACTTCTGGTTTCACATTACTTTTTACAGTGTACGTCTCAGGTAAAAAATACGCCTTGTGAGTAGTCTCCTTCAGTTCCTCAATTTGCTTTCCATCATTCCATTTTTTTGTCTTTTCAATTTTGGTGAATGGAATCATAAGGACAGGTCCTGATAAGGTTTGGTCGCCCGACCATTTTTCAGAGACTTCGTTAATCACTTCCTGTGCGCGTCCTTGGCGCTCTCGAATTAAGCTCTCAATCCAGGAGGCTGGGATCAGTAAAATGAGAATTAAGAAACCGATTGAAAATAGTTTTACCATAATGGATTCGGTTATCCATTGGTTAAATCGTTCGAAGAGGTTGGGAGTTGTTTCCATGCGTGTTTAATTTAGTTTTATTAAAAGTACTTTGTATTTAAAAGTTAATGAGTAAATTTTTTTACTTCCGTTGTTGCTTGATTAATTCTTCTAAGGCATCGAGGTGCTTTTTAAAAGCTGTGCGCCCACGCTCCGTTACTTTATAGCGCGTGTTTGGTTTTCGTTCTATAAACGATTTGCTGATCGAAATGTATTTTTCGCGCTCTAGCGCTTTCAGGTGCGTGGCCAGGTTACCATCTGTTATATCTAGTAATTCTTTTAATGCATTGAAGTCAAACGAATCGTTTGCCACCAGCACAGAAATAATCTGCAGGCGCACCCTATGCTCCATCACCTTATCCAAATTTTCAAATGGATTTTTCATCGATCGTACTTCTTAAACATTAGCGTTCCGTAAATAATGTGAAGTACGCCAAAACCGATCGCCCAAAAAACCAATCCATATCCGGGTAATGCAACTGAGATAAGTCCAAGTACAATTTCTGAATACCCAAGGTATCTGAATTCATCAAACAAATTTGGGCTGGCATTTATTAAAGCCAATCCATAAAAAATTAAACAAGCCGGAGCGGCCACACCATAATGACGATAATACAACAGAAAGAGAATGAAGATGCCACCCGTAGCTAAGGGTACAATTAGATTAATAAACAATTTTTTACTGGCCGAGTCCCAAATTTTAGCTCCTAGTTTTTTGGCTTTGCCTGATGCTAAAAAATAACCTGTGCTTAACGAAGCAATCAACACGATAAGGGCAATCACTAACAATCGCAGAATTATAGAGTCATCTTGAAGAGACTCTTGCCTATAAGCGATGGGCAACAACGGAAATTGAACCATTGAGTAGGCAACTGCCGCTCCTATCAAAGCATAGCATCCGGCTAAAATCCCTGAAAGTCCGCTGAGGGAGACGAACTTCACTGACCGCTCCATCAACTGACGAATCGATTCAATGTCTTTTTGATAATCTGAATTTTGATTCATAAAAAAGTACTTTGTAATTCAAAGTTAGTGAACGGAACGATATGCGCAAGGGTTTTGCTGTTGTCTCAGATTATTTTTAGTGTGATTTGGATATTTCGGGCTCAAAGCCTTAATATTGCACTCCCAATTCAGTTTGGAATCAGCATTCTCCCTTAGCTCAGCTGGTTGAGTCCCGCACTTGCGGGATTAATCAGAGGAAAAAGGAATTTTATTTGAAATATTCTCCCTTAGCTCAGCTGGTTAGAGCATCTGACTGTTAATCAGAGGGTCCTTGGTTCAAGTCCAAGAGGGAGAGCTAAAAGGTCCGCTCAAAGCGGGCCTTTTTTGTTGAGATGTATTATATCTACATCATTTACTCACCATCTTCAGCCATTTATTACGTTGGATATTCAAATGACTATCTGCGAAGATTGAATGAACACAATGAGCAAGATTATT